>CAJUEC010000119.1 GCA_910585155.1 uncultured Oscillospiraceae bacterium | reverse complement strand
CTCGAAGGTGATGCCGCCCTCCTTGTGGTCGGACTTGGCCATGTTCAGGTAGAAGGCGCAGACCGTCCCGTGGGCGGTCCAGGGCAGGCCCACCATGGCGGTGAGCCAGGGCAGAGCTCCGGTGTAGCCGGTGCGAATGCAGCAGGCCGCCAGGGCCAGCCCGCCCACCGTCACCACCCACAGCAGGGCCCGGATGTCGGCGATGAGCCGCTTGGAAAACTCCTGCCGCTCCAGCGCGGCCTGACGCCGCCCCCTCACGCCAGGCCGAAGGTCTGGGCGAAGGCGTACAGCAGCTGGGCCGCCTGCTCCCGGGTGAGCAGGTCCTCCCACATGTAGTTGGGCTGGCCGTCGGAGCCGGGGTCACCCCCAGCGAAAATGCCCCGCTCTGCCACGAACCGCCGGGCCGCCTGGCTCCAGTCGCCGCAGTCGTTGTCCCGCAGCTCCTGGCGGTACTGCTGCATGGCGGTTGCAAACATCTGATTGAACTTCTCCTGATCCATGTCTTCCTCCTGTTCTGCCGCTCCGTTGTATGCCCTGGCGTCCACCACCCAGTAGTAGGCCGCCTCATTGCGGAAGGTGTTGATGTCGCCGTTCACCCGGCTGTCCCTGGTGCTGGCCGGATCGTTGATGCGGATTTTCCCGTCCGCCCACCAGACCACGATGAAGTGTCCACCGCTGGTCCAGTTACCCTTTTTCATCAGGGCGATGAGGTAATACCCCTGCTTCAAATACTCCAGGGCCTGGTCGTGGACCTTGCTGGCGGGGTTATGGTAGACGTTGGTCCAGCTGAGCTGCCAGCACTTGATCCCGAATGCCTCGAACTGAGGGGCAAAATAGCCGTAATAGGTCCCCTGCCCCTTGGCCTTGTAGCCGTGTTCCACGCTCCACCGGCAGGCGTCCACCGGAGTAAAGGTCTTGCCGGTCAGCGTCTCGATGAGCATGGCGGCGGCGGTAGGTCCGCAGCCGGAGCCGCCGATGGTGGCCGTCTCGCCGGGAACCTGGTAGGGC
>CAJUEC010000118.1:752-1019 GCA_910585155.1 uncultured Oscillospiraceae bacterium | reverse complement strand
CAGGTGGACTATCTGAACGGAACCACCGCCCCCAGTTTCCGGCGGTCCGAAAAGGCCGGCTATTTGGGCTATCTGTGGGACATTTGGCTGGACTGGGGGATCAATGACGCGGATTTCCGGGGGATCCTGCGTAACAACGGTGTGCCCATGGGGCAGTAAGGAGGAACAGAACATGAAAGCGACCTATTACCAGAGAGGCGAAACCCTGGACTATTTCCCCACCGAGAACGTGGAAAACGGCGCGGTGGTGAGCCTGGGCACCAGGAT
>CAJUEC010000118.1:0-742 GCA_910585155.1 uncultured Oscillospiraceae bacterium | reverse complement strand
ACACTCTTTCCCTACACGACGCTCTTCCGATCTAGTGTGGTAGTGAGCCTGGGCACCCGGATCGGGGTGGCCGCCGCGCCTATCCGCGCCGGCGAACAGGGAGCCGTCCATGTTGTGGGTGTGTTCGCCATGGCCAAGGCCAACACCGAGGAGATCAAACAGGGCGCCGCCGTCTACTATGACGCGGCGGCGGAGGCCATCACCACCACGGCGGACGGGAACACCCCCGCCGGCTATGCGGCGGCGGACGCCGCCACCACTGCCACCAGTGTGCTGGTCAAGCTGCTGGGATGATCGGAGGGCTGGAGCATGAAAAAACTGATTGCCCAGCGCCCGATCCAGTACATGGGCCGGACCTATGAACGCGGGGAGGCCATCCCCGCCCAGGATCCCAAAATGGTGGCGGCCTGGCTGAAAGCCAACAGCGCGGCGTGGACGGGCACGGACGTGGAGGACGCGGCCCGCGCCGCCATCCGGGAGGCCGCCCGGCGCTCCAGGGTGAACGACCAGGCGGCGGAGGCCATCCGGGCCATGGGCGTGACCATCGAGGACACCGCCGGGGAGTTTGTGGGCGCCTCCAGCATGGAGGAACAGATCCGCGCCCTGTTCGCCCCTGGGGGCCTCCAGAACGGCGGCGGCACCGGGGAGGGGCAGGACCACGGCGACGGTGGAAACGCCGCCCAGGGTGGCCAGAACGCGCCGGGAGAGGGTGAAAACGGCCAGGGCGGCGGAACGCCCGCCA
>CAJUEC010000117.1 GCA_910585155.1 uncultured Oscillospiraceae bacterium | reverse complement strand
CCCCGCCGGGGCTGGAGGTGCTGACCGTGGAGGAACAGCTCATTTTGGAGCATGAGGGGCGGGCCGCCCTTTTAGAAATGGGCGAGGCAATCCCGGACGCTTCTGAACTTTCCGGCGTGACGATCCCGGACCCGCCCGCCCCGGAGCCGGAGGCCCAGGGGGTGATCCCCGGCATGGAGGGTCCCCCGCCCCCGGAGAACAAGGTGATCGACCTGTCGTCGGTCCGGGCGGGAGCCGGGCAGGAGCAGACGGACCCGGCCAAGGAGGGCGGGCAGGAGTGGGAGAAGCCCCAGGAGCAGCCGGAGCCTCCCCGCCGTGGCCGCCGCCCCAAGAACAAGGAGGCCCCGGCCCAGGGGGAGAAACCCAAACGCAAGGGCCGCCCGCCCAAGACGGAGAAGCAGGCCCCCGGCGGGGGCGGCGCTGGCAGGGCGGCCAAAACTCCCAGGCAGGGCAAGGCGGCCAGCCAGCCCGCCCCGGCGAAAGAGGAGGCCCCGCCGCCTGTGCCTGCGCCGGAGGAGCCGACCCAGCCCAAGGACGCCTCCCGTGGGGAAAAGGAGGAGATCGTCTATCTGGACCTGGACCAGCTCCACCCGTTCCAGAACCACCCGTTCGGCGTCCGGGACGATAATGAGATGAAAGGGCTTGTGTCGTCTGTGCAGGCAGGCGGCGTCCACCAGCCCGCCCTGGTGCGTCCCCGTGAGGGTGGGGGCTATGAGATCATAGCGGGCCATCGGCGGCAGCGGGCAAGCGAGCTGGCGGGCTACAAAAATATGCCCTGTATCGTCCGCAACATGACGGATGATGAAGCGGTCCTTGCCATGACGGACGACAACCTGCGCCACCGTGAAACGATTTTACCCAGCGAAAAGGCGGCGGCCTTGAAGCAGCAGTATGAGGCCATCAAGCACCAGGGGACGCGGGGCGACGGCGCGGACCTGGGCAAGCTGTCTCTGGACAAAGTGGGTGAGCGCAACGGCATGAGTGGAAAGACGGTCCAGCGGTACATTTATCTGAATGACC
>CAJUEC010000116.1 GCA_910585155.1 uncultured Oscillospiraceae bacterium | reverse complement strand
AACAGCGACATCCCCGACCCCCATGTGGACAGCTTCAAGGCGCTGTACAAGTCCATCCCCTTCTTTATGGCGCTGACGGACCGCTGCGCCTACGGCATTTTCCTGGACAATACCTTCCGCTCCTGGTTTGACATGGGCAAGGAGTCGGAGGACTACTTCTGGTTCGGGGCTGCGGGGGGAAATCTGGATTACTACTACATCGCCGGGGACGGCCTGCCCCAGGTTCTGGAGCGGTACGCCTATCTGACGGGGACCTGCCCCCTGCCCCAGAAATGGGCGCTGGGCTACCACCAGTCACGGTGGGGCTACATGACCCAGGAGGACGTGGAGGCGGTGGCCGGCGGCCTGAGAGACCACGACATTCCCTGCGACGCCATCCACTTTGACATCGACTACATGCAGGATTATAAGGTGTTCACCTGGAATCAGGACCGCTACCACGGGGACCCCAGGGGCTTCCTGTCCAGGCTGGCCGCCCGGGGCTTCAAACCGGTGGTCATCAACGACCCCGGGGTGAAGAAGGAGGCGGGCTATCCCATCTACGAGGAGGGCGTGGAGCGGGGGTTCTTTGCCGCCGCCCCGGAGGGCGGTGTGTACATCAACGCGGTATGGCCAGGAGACGCCGCCTATCCCGACTTCGGAAACCCCGCCGTACAGGCGTGGTGGGGGGAGCACCAGAAATTCCTGCTGGACCTGGGCGTGCGGGGCATCTGGAACGACATGAACGAGCCCGCCAGCTTCAACGGCCCCCTGCCGGAGGACGTGGCGTTCTCCGACGGGGCGCGGAAGGCCACCCACGCCGAGCTCCACAACGTCTACGGCCACTTTATGGCCAAGGCGTGCTATGAGGGGCTGAAAAGGCTGGACGGGCGCAGGCCCTTTGTCATCACCCGGGCCTGCTACGCCGGGACCCAGAAGTATTCCACCGCCTGGACCGGGGACAACCACAGCATCTGGGCCCACCTGCAAATGCTCATACCCCAGCTGTGCAATCTGGGCCTGTCCGGGTTCCCCTTCGCGGGGACGGACCTGGGCGGGTTCGGGTCCGACACCACCCC
>CAJUEC010000115.1 GCA_910585155.1 uncultured Oscillospiraceae bacterium | reverse complement strand
ATCTCGTCATAGCTCATAATCTCCCGGAGTTGCGGGATGTCAAATGGGGCCAGCCGCGCACCGCATGAAATCAGTATGGAGCGGGCAGTCTTGCCGCTGGCCAGCTTGTACTTTTTGTACTGCTTGACCGCGAAACAGTCCGGCTTGCGCTTTTCCAGCCCGGCGAACATATAGTCCACCGCGTTCATAAAATCGTCATCGTCCTCCTTGACCTCCATGCCGGAAATCATGTCAACAAGGGTGTTCATGTTCTTGTCCTCGTCCGGGCCCTCGAAGATGATATAGGCGATAAGGGCGCAGTATAAAAGCGTTTCTGATTTCGTCCAGAACGGGTCGCCCTCCTTGCCCTCGCCTTTGGTGTTTGCTATTAGGGTATTGACAAATTTCAGAATGTCGGCCTCGTTGCGGATATAGGCCAGCGGGTTATAGTGCATGGAGCGGGAAAAATCAATGCTGTTGAAAACCTTGATTTTATATCCCTTTTTCCGTTGCAGGAAAAAGCCCGCCTGCTCCAGCACCCCGCCTTTTGGGTCTACCACCACATAGGAGGAATGGGCCTGCAAAAGCTGGGGCGTGAGCCAGAACCGGGTCTTGCCGGAGCCGGAGGAACCGACAACACAGCAATTCAGGTTCCGGGCGTTGGCGGGGACGGCGGGCCGGGTGTTGGTGGTGAGAAATTCCGTCCCGGTCAGAATGATGTTGTTCTCAAACCTGGGGTCGGTGAACGGCTTGATGTCTTTTTCCGTTCCCCAGCGGGCCGAACCATACTCTTCATCCCGGCGATATTTTTGGGCTTTTTTGCTTTTCTGGTAGATAACCAGCCGGATCGCCACGGCCCCCACGATGCCAGTGAGCCAGTCAAAAGGAGCAAGCCCCGGCGCGAAGTCGGCAAAGGCCGGGCCGAGGGCCACCACCATCCCCACCAGCTTGTGGGCCAAATCCGCCCCCGCCGCCAGACGGTAGGCCGTCCCCACCTTTAGGCAGGCCCAGCCGATGAACAGATAGGGGAGGTTCGGCAAAAGGTACTTTTTCAGCTTATCTGTCCTCATGGGCGGCCTCCTTTACGCGGTCTTTC
>CAJUEC010000114.1 GCA_910585155.1 uncultured Oscillospiraceae bacterium | reverse complement strand
ATCAACATCATCGACACCCCGGGCCACGTGGACTTCACCGTGGAGGTGGAGCGCTCCCTGCGGGTGCTGGACGGCTCTGTCACCGTCATGTGCGCCAAGGGCGGCGTGGAGCCCCAGTCCGAGACCGTCTGGCGCCAGGCGGACCACTACAAGGTCCCCCGCATGATCTACGTCAACAAGATGGATATCATGGGCGCCGACTTCTACAACGTGCTGAACATGATCCACGACCGGCTCAAGGCCAACGCCGTGCCCATTCAGCTGCCCATCGGCGCCGAGGAAACCTTCAAGGGCATCATCGATCTGGTGGAGATGAACGCCGACATCTACTACGACGAGATGGGCAAGGACATGCGGGTGGAGGAGATCCCCGCCGACATGATGGAGCTGGCCCAGGAGTACCGCACCAAGCTGGTGGACGCCTGCGCCGACATCGACGAGGAGATCATGGAGCTGGCTCTGGAGGAGCAGCCCATCCCCACCGAGCTGCTGCGCCGCGCCCTGCGCCGCGGCACCATCGACAACCTGATCGTGCCCGTGGTGTGCGGCACCTCGTACCGCAACAAGGGCGTGCAGAAGCTGCTGGACGCCATCGTGGACTATATGCCCGCCCCCACCGACATCCCCCCCATCAAGGGCGTCAACCCCGAGACGGAGGAGGAAGAGGAGCGTCCCTCCTCCGATGAGGAGCCCTTCTCCGCCCTGGCCTTTAAGATTGCCACCGATCCCTTTGTGGGCCGGCTGTCCTTCATCCGGGTCTACTCCGGCACGCTGAACACCGGCACCCAGGTGCTCAACTCCACCAAGCGGCAGAAGGAGCGCATCGGCCGCATCCTTCAGATGCACGCCAACCACCGGGAGGATATCGAGACCGTGTACTCCGGCGACATCGCCGCCGTCATCGGCCTGAAGAATTCCACCACCGGCGACACCCTGTGCGACGAGAAGCACCCCGTCATTCTGGAGTCCATGGAGTTCCCCGAGCCCGTGATCCGGGTGGCCATCGAGCCCAAGACCAAGGCCGGCCAGGAGAAGATGGGCATCGCCCTGATGAAGCTGGCCGAGGAGGACCCCACCTTCAAGACCTACACCGACGAGGAGACCGG
>CAJUEC010000113.1 GCA_910585155.1 uncultured Oscillospiraceae bacterium | reverse complement strand
GAGAAGAAGAGCACCGTGGTCACCTCCATGGAGATGTTCCGCAAGACTCTGGACTACGTGGAGGCCGGCGACAACGTGGGCTGCCTGCTGCGCGGCGTCAACAAGGAGGAGATTGAGCGCGGCCAGGTGCTGTGCAAGCCCAACTCTATCCACCCCCACACCAAGTTCGTGGGCCAGGTGTACGTTCTGTCCAAGGACGAGGGCGGTCGTCACACCCCCTTCTTCAACAACTACCGTCCCCAGTTCTACTTCCGTACCACCGACGTGACCGGCGTCATCACCCTGCCCGAGGGCACCGAGATGTGCATGCCCGGCGATAACGTGGACATGAACGTGGAGCTGATCACCCCCATCGCCATTGAGGAGGGCCTGCGCTTCGCCATCCGCGAGGGCGGCCGCACCGTTGGCTCCGGCGTTGTCATCGCCGTGAACGAGTAAGCTTTCCGCTGCTGAAAATCCCCGCCCATCTGGGCGGGGATTTTTGTTACTCGGAAAAGCCCGCAGGGGCGAAACAATCAAGCGCAGCGTTCCGGCGGGAGATGCCCCGCAGAAACGCGCCCCGCGCCCCCCTGCGGGCCATACAGACGGAGGCCGCGGTTGTTCCCAACCGCGGCCTCTGCGCTCCCCTGGGGCGCCTCCAGGGGCTCCTGAGCGGCTCCCACAGGCCCCGCTCAGTTCTCCATGTGGCGGCCCAAAAACCCGGCCACCGTCTGGGCCAGCTTCAGCTCCACGTCCCCCAGCGCGGGGGCCTCTCCGTCGGTGACAAAGGCCACGCAGCCCAGCACGTCCCCCTCGGACAGGATGGGCACCGCGATGAGCACCCGATACTTGTCGGTGCCGTCGCACAGGGGCAGGGCCTGCTCCGCCTGAATGCCCCTGCGCTCCTCCATGACCTGCTCCACCTGGGGGGACACCCGCTTGTCCACCACCTCCCGGCGAGGCACGCCGCCGGCGGCAATGACGCTGTCCCGGTCGGTGATCACGGCGGGCAGACCCGCCACCCGGCTGATGGTGTCGCACAGCTGGGCGGCAAAATCGGACACATCTCCCAGCTGCGAGTATTTTTTGAAAATGACGCCGCCCTCCCGGTCCGTGTAAATCTCCAAGGGGTCGCC
>CAJUEC010000112.1 GCA_910585155.1 uncultured Oscillospiraceae bacterium | reverse complement strand
TCTCATACTCCACGTGGGCGGTGTTGATGGTGATGCCGCGCTCGCGCTCCTCGGGGGCCTTGTCGATGCTGGAGTAGTCCTCGTACTGGGCCTGACCCTTCAGAGCCAGGAACTTGGTGATGGCGGCGGTCAGGGTGGTCTTGCCGTGGTCAACGTGGCCGATGGTGCCGATGTTGACGTGGGGCTTGTTACGCTCAAACTTTTGCTTAGCCATTTTGCGTTTTCCTCCTTGTGATGGTCAAATAAAATTGTTGAAGCAAATAAGGTTTATGGGCCTATTCTATCCTATGGCGGCGGAAATTGCAACCATGATTTTCAAAAATCAGGCGTCCTCTTTCCGCCCGCGCTGGGCGATGATCTTTTCCGCGATGTTCCTGGGAATCTCCACGTAGCTGTGGGGCTCCATGGTGTACTGGCCGCGGCCCTGGGTGCGGGAGCGCAGGTCGGTGGCGTAGCCAAACATCTCGGACAAGGGTACCAGGGCGTCGATCTGCTGGGCGCCGGGCCGGGCCTCCTGGCCCAGAATCTGGCCCCGGCGGGAGGTCAGATCGCCGATGACGTTGCCCAGATAGTCCTCAGGGGCGATGACGGACACCTTCATGATGGGCTCCAGCAGGCAGGCCCCGGCCTTGCGGCAGGCCTCCTTGAAGGCCATGGAGCCGGCGATCTTGAAGGCCATCTCGGAGGAGTCCACCTCGTGGTAGGAGCCGAAGGTCAGGTGGACCTTCACGTCAACCACGGGATAGCCGGCCATGACGCCGGCCTGCATGGCCCCCTGGATGCCCGCGTCAACCGCCGGAATGAACTCCTTGGGGATGACGCCGCCGGTGATCTCGTTGAGGAACTCGTAGCCCTTGCCGGGCTCGTTGGGCTCCACGGTGATGACCACGTGGCCGTACTGGCCCTTGCCGCCGGACTGGCGGGCGTACTTGGTGTCCTGCTTGACGGACTGCTTGATGGTCTCCTTGTAGGCCACCTGGGGGGCGCCCACGTTGGCCTCCACCTTGTACTCCCGGAGCAGCCGGTCCACGATGATCTCCAGGTGGAGCTCGCCCATGCCGGCGATGATGGTCTGGCCGGTCTCCTCGTCGGTGTAGGTCTTGAAGGTGGGGTCCTCCTCGGCCAGCTTCA
>CAJUEC010000111.1 GCA_910585155.1 uncultured Oscillospiraceae bacterium | reverse complement strand
GTTGGGCGGCATGAATCTCCTCCCCAAACCCAGACGCAAGGAAAATAAGAAATAGGAGGCTTTTGAGATGAAGAAAAAGCTGATGGCGACTCTGCTGGCCCTGGCTCTGGTCTTGAGCCTGGTGCCCACTGTGTTTGCCGCTGATGAGACTCCCGCAGAGCCCCAGTATCCCCAGGTAACTGAGACAACGAGTGATCTGCAAGGCTGCATCACAGATGGCAACGCTACCTGTAAGAAGGTTTCCACCGTGGCCAGCCAGGGCGCTGAGGCTACCGTGACCTACACCCACGTCGCTGGCTGCAAGACCAAGTGCACCGGCGAGCTCACCTGCCCCAACCCCGTTCCTGGCAACCATCAGGACAACTGCAAGAAGGTAGCCGCTGATGCCGCTTCCAAGAAGTGCCCCTGCGACAGCGAAGAGCACAAGGATGCCGAGGGCAAGGTGTGCGGCGGTACGAAAGCTGCTGACGCCGCCCTGTGCGACACCTGCAAGGAAAACGCCACCTGCAACCCCTGCCCCGTGACCGGCTGCGAGAATGCTAAGGACCATGAGGGCGCCCACAGCAAGGCCGCCTGCACCGGCACCGCCAGCTGCCCCAACGCGGCGTTCTCCGACGCCGCCAACCACAAGGACACCGGCTGTGTCTCCCTGTGCACCGGCGCGGCTGACTGCGCCAACGAGGCCGGCCACAAGGCCAACTGCATCTCCCAGTGCACCGGTACCGCCAGCTGCCCCAACACCGGCGACAAGCACAAGGACAACTGTGTGAAGCTGTGCACCGGCTCCGCTGACTGCCCCAACGATGACAATGTTCCGGGCACTCCCGCTGAGGGTGAGAATCCCGCTGTCCCCGCCGTGATTTATCACAAAGCCAACTGCATCAGCCAGTGCACGGTGAGCAATGCCTGCCCCAACACCTCCGGCGACCCCAGCGTCCATAAGACCGGCTGCGTGAAGGCCACCGTGTCCGACAGCGTGGTGCTGGACGCCAACGGCAAGCCCGTGGAGAGCGAGAAGCCCGTTGAGAGCGAAAAGCCCGGTGAGATCACCAAGGCCGAGGACTTCAGCGACGTGAACGCCGACGACTGGTTCGCCGCCGACCTGGACACCGTCATTGAGAAGGGCTGGGTCAAGGGCAACGAGGACGGCTCCTTCGATCCCGAGGGCGACG
>CAJUEC010000110.1:937-1182 GCA_910585155.1 uncultured Oscillospiraceae bacterium | reverse complement strand
GCATCTCCATCACCCGCCGGTCGATCTCCTCCTCGGGCAGCTTCACCTTGCTCCCCTTGGCGTCCGTCTTGGGGATGCGCAGGCCAAAGGCGATGTTCTCATACACGTTCAGGTGCGGGAACAGGGCGTACTTCTGGAACACCGTGTTGATGGTCCGTTTGTGGGGCGGGACAGCATTAATCCTCACCCCGTCGAACAAAACATCTCCAGAGGTGGGCGTCTGAAAACCACCGAAGATCGGAAGA
>CAJUEC010000110.1:0-927 GCA_910585155.1 uncultured Oscillospiraceae bacterium | reverse complement strand
ACCGAGATCTACACTCTTTCCCTACACGACGCTCTTCCGATCTCACCCGCTGGGTCCGAGCAGTGTGAGGAATTCCTGATCCTGAATGCTTAAATTGATTTTGTCGAGTACCACCTCGTTGTCGAACGCCATGACGCAGTTGGCCAGGCGGATCAACTCCTTGGACATGTATCCTCCCCCATTTCTTTTGTATGTTACTTTGTCAGCTCCCTCGATTTATTCACCGGGCGGCCAGACCGTCCTGGGGGGACGGCGGTACGGTGACCGGCTTTCACGGATAGCGAGATACACTATAGCGGGTTGTGCCCAAAATGTCAATGTTTTTCAGCAAAATTTTTAGGGTTTCCCCCTGCGGAGGCGCGCTCCCGCCCCTTCGTCCCCGCTGTAGCGGAGCCAGGCCCCCTTGTCCAAGGGGATCTGGCTCCGCGCTTGTGAGGTTACTCGATGCGGAAGGCGTAGGTCAGGGACTTTTCCCTGTCGGGGGGCAGGATCACGCAGAAGGGCTTATCCTCGAATTTGCCGCTCTCGTTGTCGTAGGCGGCGCAGCCCTGCCAGGGCTCCAGGCACAGGTAGGGCGCGCCTGGGGTGGTCCAGAAGGCCACCATGGGGAACTCATGGAAGTCCAGGCAGACGCCGCGCCCGGTCTTCCGGTGGACCAGGGAGACCTTTCCGGAGCGCAGCATGGAGAAGATGATGGTGTCCATCTCCTGGAAGGGGCGGTAATCCAGGGGGATGGTCTCGCCTTCGTTCAGCATGGGCCGCCAGCCATCGTGGAGGATCAGGCCCTCGGGGCTGAGCAGATGGCTGTACGCATGTTCCGGCTCCTCAAAGAGCAGCTCGTAATCCTCAAACCGCTCCCCGCTGTGGAGGGGACAGCGGATGGCGGTGTGCCCTCCAATGCAGAAGGGCATGTGGGCGGTAGATCGG
>CAJUEC010000109.1:724-1186 GCA_910585155.1 uncultured Oscillospiraceae bacterium | reverse complement strand
GATCCAGGCTGTGGTGAACGCCACCAGTCCGGAGGCGCTGTACGCCCTGCTGGACACGGCCCTGTCCGAGGGACGGACGGAGCTGGCGGTGCGCCTGGGCTACTGGAGTCCGGAGAACGGCCAGACCCAGGTGGAGGAGGCCCTGGCCCGGGTGCGGGAGGAGCGGGGCCTGCTGGAGCGGCCCATGTGGCCGGTGCTCTACTATCCCGCCGGCGGCCCGGTGGGGCTGATCGAGTTTTTGCTGGACCAGGAGGTGCCCCCGGAGGAGACAGAGCCTGTGGACGGTCAGGCGGAGCTGGAGGGGGAGCCGGAAGAGGAGCCGGAAGAGGAGCCTCTGGAGGAATCTGCGGAAAATGAAGAAAAATTTGGTTTAGAGGGTTGACAAAGAGGGGAAGGTCTGCTATAATCCTCTTTGTTCGCGGGCATAGCTCATCTGGTAGAGCGCCACCTTGCCAAGGTGGA
>CAJUEC010000109.1:0-714 GCA_910585155.1 uncultured Oscillospiraceae bacterium | reverse complement strand
TACACTCTTTCCCTACACGACGCTCTTCCGATCTCATTTGAATCCGAGGGCGGGCAGGGTTCCCGCGAATGGCCGGAGGCGGTTCGCGGGATGCCGGGAGGCGAGTTCGAGCCTCGTTGCCCGCTCCAGAGTGAAACAGGACATCCGGTTTGGATGTCCTGTTTTTTTCGGTAGACGCTGAGCTCGCTGCCGCCACCTTATGCGCGGAGCGCATTTGAATCCGAGGGCGGGCAGGGTTCCCGCGAATGGCCGGAGGCGGTTTGTAGCAGGCGCCCAGACTGCTTTTAGTCAAAGACCAGAAATTGTGCGACGGGCTCGTTTTTGTAGAGACTGTGCACAGTTGCGGTGTCCCCGGGCTTGGCATAGTCCAAATCCATTCCGCGGTCATGGAGCAAGGAGAAGATTCGCGTCAGGTCCTCGCGCAGCTCAGGGGTCAGGACGCGGTCCGTTCCCACTGTGCGGGTGCTGTGGTGGTATACGGGCAGGATCTGCCTTGCTTGCAGGCAAAGCCGCCATACACAGGAGTTTCCATAGGAGTCCACCCCGCCGGTGTCCGCTCCCAGGTCCAGCATCCGTTTTAAGAGACAGTAGGCCCGGTCTGCCTCTTCTCTGGTGCGGAAGACCTTTATTCCGCCGTACAGGGCCTGAGAGTTCACGTTCCACCGGCTGTTCATGACGGCGGCGTTGATGGCGTCGTGGAGGACGGGGGCCCGC
>CAJUEC010000108.1 GCA_910585155.1 uncultured Oscillospiraceae bacterium | reverse complement strand
CAGGAGTTCTGCGGCAAGGACTTCCGGGAGGCGGTGAACTACCTGCTGGAGTTCAACGGCAAGCGCGCCAGGGACTCCCCCGCCCCGCGCCCCAACAAGCCTGTGCAGGAGGAGGAAAAGCCCGTTTTCGCCCTGCCCATCGCCAACCGGGATCATCGGCGGGTGCTCGCCTATCTTCAAAAGAGGGGCGTTGCCGCCCAGGTGATCCGGGGCTTCATCGACTCCGGCCTGCTCTACGAGGACAGCCTGCACCACAACTGCGTGTTCGTGGGCCGGGACAGCGGCGGCAAGCCGGTATTCGCCAGCAAGCGCGGTACCTACGACCTGGGCGGCTCCAGCTTCAAGCGGGATGCCCCCGGCAGCGACAAGAGCGTGGCCTTCCGGCTCCCCTGTGACCCCGCCCTGGATTGGGTGGCGGTGTTCGAGGCCCCCATCGACCTCATGAGCTTCTGCACCCTGCACCGGGCGGTCACCAGCAATGCCGTAGTCCTGTGCCTGGACGCGGACGCTCCGGGCCGGGAGGCCGCAGAGAGGTTCCGGGCGGAGTATGGCAAAAAGGGCTATGACGTATCCACCCGGACGCCCGCCCAGGGGAAAGACTGGAACGCCTACCTGCAGCAGCGCGGGCAGGCCAGAGAAAGGGGGGATCAGCGCAAAACCATTGCCAGATAACGCACATCCAGGCTAAAAACAAACGAAAAAACGGAGGAATTATCACATGAAACGCATTTTCACCATCCTGTGCGCCCTGGCCCTCGTCATGGCCGGGAGCGCCACCGCCATGGCGGCGGAACCGGAGGCGGGCCAGAGCGCCATCTACTACCCCATCTCGGTGGAGGAGTACACCTATGGCCCCCTGGACGAGCTGCGGGTCAACAAGACCTACCAGCTCTCCCTGTCGGACGACCCCAGCCTCATCCCCACCGAGGACTTCGTCCGCAACGGGCGGCGCTACTTCCTGCTGGACATGACCCGGAAGGACGAGGTTGGCGTGGACATCCAGACCCACACCGAGACGGTCACCAAGGCCAGCGACACCAACAATCTGGAGGCCATCCTCCAGCGGCTGGACGCGGAGATGGAGGTGGCCACCGAGGACGGCTATGTGGGCATCCTTCGGCTGGACCACACCAGCGTCCAAGTCACTACGGACGGCTACGCCACCAAGACCAGCACCCTCACCGCCAGCCGCAGCTATCCCA
>CAJUEC010000107.1 GCA_910585155.1 uncultured Oscillospiraceae bacterium | reverse complement strand
AACGAGATGTACGCCGCCGACGTGTCCATGAAGGTGAAATCGGCCCTCCGTGCCAGGTTCAACAGCGGCTTGTATGTGTCCACCTCTCCCCCCTACGGCTACCTGAAAGACCCCGCCGACCACAACCACCTTATCATCGACGAAAAGGCGGCCCCGGTGGTGAAGCTGATTTTTCAAATGGCGCTGGATGGGGCTGGCATTGGCAAGATACGCAACCACCTCAACGCCAGCCATATCCTCCGCCCCGCCGCCTACGCCGCCGCAGAGCGGGGTGAGAGCGGCTATGAGCGGCACTTTGAGGGCAAGGAGGATAACCGATACCAGTGGAGCAACAACAGCGTCAGGGCCATTCTACGCAGCCCTGTGTACGCTGGAAACCTTGTGGGGTATAAGCGGGTGGCGGTGAGCATGAAAAGCAAGAAGCGCCCCTCCAAGCTGCCGGAGGAATGGGAGGTGATACCCAACACCCATGAGGGC
Source organism: uncultured Oscillospiraceae bacterium (assembly GCA_910585155.1). Classification (GTDB taxonomy): domain Bacteria; phylum Bacillota; class Clostridia; order Oscillospirales; family Oscillospiraceae; genus Enterenecus. Next base: position 791 of record CAJUEC010000107.1, on the reverse strand, counting down.
ATTGTCACCCAGGCGCAGTTTGATACCGTCCAGAGGCTTATGACCAGCAGACGGCGGGACAAGGGCGGGAGCGGATTTGACAACATCTTTTCCGGGATATTGAAATGCGCCGACTGCGGCTACGCCATGCGGGCCATGAGCGCCAACCGCCGCAAGCGGCCCAATCCCATCGACTGTGTGCAGTATGTGTGCAACAACTACGGCACCAACGGCACCGGGGGCTGTTCGGCCCACACCATCGAGGCCAGGGACTTGTTTGACACTGTGCTGGCCGATATTCGCCATTACGCAAGGCTGGCGGTGGAGGGGGATGAAAAGCGGGTGCGCCAGCTTCAGCAGCAGCTATCCTCCATCGGGGCCACCGAGCAAAAGGCGCTGGAACGGGAGAAGCGCAAGCTGTCCAAGCGGCTGGGTGAGTTGGACAAGCTATTTTCATCCCTGTATGAAGATAAGGTCATGGAGCGTATCACGGAGCGCAATTTTGACATGGTTTCCCGGAAGTACGAAACGGAACAGGCCCAGCTTTCGGGCCGGATTGAGGAAATCAACGCTTCACTGGCTGAAAAGGAAACCTCCGACAATGGGGTAACGGACTTCTTCTCCCTGATTGCCGGGTACGCCGACGCCGCCGAGTTGTCCGCCGCTATGGTCAACGCCCTGATCGAGAAAATCACGGTGGGAGAACGTGTCCAGAAAGAGGACGGCACGGTGGAGCAGACCATCAAAATCTACTACAAATTCGTTGGAGTTCTCTCCAACGAGTTACATATCAAGGTCACAAAACGCTATGC
>CAJUEC010000106.1 GCA_910585155.1 uncultured Oscillospiraceae bacterium | reverse complement strand
TTGGGGGTCAGGGGGTTGCCGGTGTTCAGGGTGTAGGCGGTGGGGCTTCCGAACGCGGGCGGGATCAGGGCCGCGTTCTTGCTCACATCCACGTTGGGCAGTTCGCCCCGGTCAGCCGTGACGACCGGCTCCACGGAGGTGGACTTGCCGTACTCCGGGTCGCCGGGGCCGTCGATGTTGTACTCAAGGGCGCTGGCGGGCACCGTCAGGGCCAGGGTCAGGCACAGCAGGGAAAAAAGCGTGGTCAGTTTCTTCATGGTAGATTACCTCCTGCGTTTGATGAAGTAGAACACGCCGCCGCCCAGCAGCACCACCACGACAACGGCCACCACGGGCAGGACGCTGTTCTTGTCGCCGGTCGGGGCATCCTGGTCGGTGGGGTCAACGGGAGCGGTGGGGTCGGCGGGGTCGTTCATGTCAGGGCTGGGGGTGTCGCCGGGTTCCTCCGTGGGGGCGGGTTCCAGGGCGGTGCCCTCGAAGATCGCCACATAGCGTATCTTATTCAGGTTGATACGGCTGACGGTGCCCGCATAGTCGGCGGTGACGGTGTAGCCCTTCACATAGGAGCTGGTGGCGGAGCCGGAGTAGGAGGCCACGGCGGTGAAGTGGCCGTCCCCCTCGGTCTGCCAGTTGACGGTCTGGAGTGTCAGGGAGTGGCCGTTGTCGGTGATGGACTTGGGGATATACTGCGTGTCCTGGTCGGCAAGGCCGGGGTAAGTGCGGCTGGCGGTCAGGGTCTTGGTGGAGCTGCCATACCCCGCCACCTCCACCTTCACCGTGTCCAGCTTCAGGGCCAGCGTCCCGGCAAGGCCGTCCTCGGTGATAAACTCCTTTGTCTGCGGCAGAAGGGCCAGCACCGCGCCCATGTCCTTGCTCTGGCTGGGAACGGACACCGTTTCCGTGTGCTGGCGGCTCTCGTTGGCGGGAAGTTCCTGTTTCAGCAGGTCAGTCAGGGTGTAATGGTAGCCCTCCTGCTCAAAGTCGGAACGGGGGATGCCAGCGGGGTCGTCCGACCGCCCCAGGTCGTACATCTTCCTGATCTCGCCGCCGTCCTCGCTCCGGGTAACGGCGGTGGGGTAACAGGGGGACGGCTGGACGGGTTCAGGCGGGTCGGCGGCAAAGGCGGCGGTGGTCATGGTCATGGCAAGGGCCAGGACGCACAGCAGCCGAGCCGCGTGGGTGATGGTTTTCCGCTTCATAGAAAAATTACCTCCATGTTGTTGATTTTGGGCGCAAAAAAAGCCCGTGGCGTCCACGGGGTCAAACGCTGCCCGGTGTTTGATGGTTCGTGCGCTGGCGCGCTTCT
>CAJUEC010000105.1 GCA_910585155.1 uncultured Oscillospiraceae bacterium | reverse complement strand
CGTCCTCGTTGCCCTTGACCCAGCCCTTCTCGATGACGGTGGTCAGCTCAGCGGCGAACCAGTCGCCGGCGTTCACGTCGCTGAAGTCCTCAGCCTTGGTGATCTCGCCGGGCTTCTCGCTCTCAACGGGCTTGCCGTTGGCGTCCAGCACCACGCTGTTCTCCACGGTGGCCTTGATGCAGCCCGCATGGTGAACGGTGGGGTCGCCGGAGGTGTTGGGGCAGCTGGTGCCGGGATTGCCAGGATTAGTCACATCGCCGTTCGCATCCAGGGTGGGAGCCACATAGGTGCACTTCTTGATGCAGTTATCCTTGTGGGCGCTGCGGTAGACGGCGGGGGTGCCAGGGTTATAACCCTCCTGACCCTCCGTACCCTCAGCCGGAACCGCCGCCTTCACCAGAATCTGAGCGTCGGCGGCAAAGGGGCAGTCGGCGGCGCCAGTGCACTGGCTGGTGCAGGGGGTCTTGTGGGAGGTCTGGGGGCAGTTGGCGTTCTGGGTGCAGCCCTGGGGGCAGTTGGCCTTATGGACGGCAGGGTTGCCATTGGTGTTGGGGCAGGCATTCGTGCCGGTGCACTTGGCAACGCAGTTGGCGTTGTGCTTGTCACCGGTGCTCAGGCAGCTGGCGGTGCCGCTGCACAGGGCCAGACAGCCGCTGTCACTGTGAGCGTCCGCGGTCTTGAAGGCCTTGTTGGGGCAGTTGGCGGCCTGGGTGCAGGCGGCCTTCTCGTGGGCGCCTCTGTGGCCGTTCAGCAGGGTGCAGTTGTCCACGGTGCAGGGGTTGCAGCCGGCGACATTTTCACAGGCGGAGCAGAAGTAGGGCTTCTTGGCCTTCTCCGTATTGATGGCGATGGTCTGGGCCTCCAGGACCTTATCAGCGTCATCCTTTTCAGAGGTCTTGATGGTGTACTTCAGGGTGACGTTGGTCTTGGTGACCTTGTTGGTGCAGGTCGCGTTCTTGTCCTCGCCGTGGGTGCTCTTGTCGCACTTGCAGTCGTACTGGATGCTGGCGACAACGAAGGACACCTCCACGTCGGGATCGGGATTCTCACTGGGAGTGGGGTCCACCTTGGGCTGGTGATCATCACAATAGTTGCCGGTGGTGATGGTCTTGTCGCACGCGGGGTCAGTGCTCTGGCACTTCTTGGGGCAGCCAGCCAGATGGCTGGCCGCGTCGCACTGCTCATTGCCTACAATAGCCGCATTCTCGCCTTCGGCAGGAGTGCAGACCTTCTTTTCGCCCTCAGCGGCAAACACCGTGGGAACCAGACTCAGGACCAGAGCCAGGGCCAGCAGAGTCGCCATCAGCTTTTTCTTCATCTCAAAAGCC
>CAJUEC010000104.1 GCA_910585155.1 uncultured Oscillospiraceae bacterium | reverse complement strand
AGCAGATGAAAGAGGCGGCAAGGCTGGCCGGGGAACGGCAGGCCCCCTCTGCGCCTAAACGGAACGCGCCCGACCGGGGCGACAGATAGCGTGGCTGGCAAAAAGCGCCGCCGCCCCATCCATCTCCATGTGATGGTATCTGAGGAAGAGCAGGCGCTTATCCGGGAACGCATGGCCCAGGCGGGCATCCGCAACATGGGCGCGTATATGCGGAAAATGGCCCTCTGCGGCTATGTGCTCCAGATTGACCTTGCCCCCGTCCGGGAGCTGGTGTCCCTCCAGCGGCGGTGCTCAAACAATCTCAATCAAGTGGCCATCCATGCCAACACCTACGGGGGCATCTACCCCGAGGAAATATCGGCCCTCCAGCGGGACTACTCCGCCTTGTGGGGGCCTCTGTCTGATTTGCTGAAACAGCTTTCCGCGCTGGTGGAGCTGTGACCTGCTGGGGAGCGGTGCTGTGCCGCTCCCCGGCTTTTCGTACTTCGGGACATTTTGTCCCAAAGTCCCAACGAGAGGAGGTGCTACCACGGCCACGACCTACATCCGGCCCTACAAGCAGGCGGCGGGACTGAGCGCCGTCCAGACGATGGAGGAGCGGTTTGCCTACGGGCTCAAACCCCAAAAGCTGGGGGCCGTGTCCTCCCACCTTTGCGACCCGGCCACAGCCGCCGCCGAGTTCCTGCTGGTGAAAAGCGAATACCAGGCGGCCACGGCCCGGCCCATGGAGCGCGGGGCTCTGTTCTTCCAGATCCGGCAGGCGTTCCCGCCCGGCGAGGTGACGGCGGAGGAGGCAAACAAGCTGGGCTTTGAAACGGCGATGCGCTGGACGAAAGGCAAATACCAGTTTTTCGTCTGCACCCATACCGACAAGGGCCACATTCACAACCACATCTATTTCAATTCCACGGCCTTTGACTGCTCCCGGAAATTCCATAATTTCCTCGGCTCCAGCTTTGCCCTCCGGCGGCTGTCTGACCGGGTATGTCTGGAGCATGATTTGTCCGTGATACAAAATCCCAAACAGCACAGCAAGGGCCGTTTCCTCCACTATGGCCAGTGGATAGGCGACAAGCCGCCCTCCGCGCAGCAGCGGGTGCGGCTGGCAATCATCGCGGCTCTTGAAAAAAAGCCCGCCGACTTTGCCGCGTTCCTCCGGCTGATGGAGGAGTCCGGCTTTGCCGTCAAGCACGGGCGGGGCGGCGTGGTGTCGTTCCTCGCTCCGGGGCAGGACAAGTACACCCGGCTCCGGGCATCCACCCTGGGCGCGGGCTTTGACCCCGAGGACATCCGGGCGGTTATCGCCGGGGAGCGGCCCCTCCCGGAGCTCCCCAAAGACGCGCCGCCCCCGATCCGGCAGGTGGGGCTTATCATTGACATTCAAAAGCGCATGGCCGAGGGCAAGGGC
>CAJUEC010000103.1 GCA_910585155.1 uncultured Oscillospiraceae bacterium | reverse complement strand
TGGCGGTCAGGGTCTTGGTGGAGCTGCCATACCCAGCCACCTCCACGTTCACCGTGTCCAGCTTCAGGGCCAGCGTCCCGGCAAGGCCATCCTCGGTGATGAACTCCTTTGTCTGCGGGAGAAGGGCCAGCACCGCGCCCATGTCCTTGCTCTGGCTGGGAACGGACACCGTTTCCGTGTGCTGGCGGCTCTCGTTGGCGGGAAGTTCCTGTTTCAGCAGGTCAGTCAGGGTGTAATGGTAGCCCTCCTGCTCAAAGTCGGAACGGGGGATGCCAGCGGGGTCGTCCGACCGCCCCAGGTCGTACATCTTCCTGATCTCCCCGCCGTCCTCGCTCCGGGTAACGGCGGTGGGATAGCAGGGGGACGGCTGGGCGGGTTCAGGCGGGTCGGCAGCAAAGGCGGCGGTGGTCATGCTCAAGGCCAGGGCCAGGACGCACAGCAGCCGCGCCGCATGGGTCAGGGATTTCCGCTTCATAGATAAATTACCTCCATATTGTTGATTTTGGGCGCAAAAAAAGCCCGTGGCATCCACGGGGTCAAACGCTGCCCGGTGTTTGATGGTTCGTGCGCTGGCGCGCTTCTCTCCAAAGGGTTTTACCGGCTGAAAAAAGGATGGGCAGGGCCTTTCTTTCAGCAGGTACAGCAGGTTTGGAGGGGGAGAGTGTGAGAGGGGGAGGGCGCGGAAAGTGCCAGGGCCGCAAAAGGGCAGACTGCCCCCCAGGCGTCGTCGTCGCAAAGTCCGCTCTGCTCCGTTTCCGCCTAAAGGCGAAAACTGCGCCCGCTCCCTTGCTCCTCCTCTCCCCACAAAATCTCCGATTTTGCGTGGGCCCCATTCTCATCGCTCCCTCGCCCTTTCCCGCTTGCGGTACATCTCCAAAGCCTTCACGATGGTGTCCTCGATCTTCTGTGCGGGCGTCCCCGCAGGGAAAAACTTGTCGATGCGGTTTCGGGGCATTTTGAATTGTTCCACCTGATTGGGCTTTTCCTCCTGCATGATGGACAGGATCACGTCGGGGTTCAGCTTGCCCTTTTCGGAAAAGTCCCTGATTTTGATGGCCTGGGCATGGGAGGGGGTGCAGTCCTCGCTCTCCATGACCTCCAACAAGGCGTTCTGCTCGTTCTCCGGCAGATAGGACAGCTCCACGGCGGGGCGCAAGGCCATTTGTAACGTGCCCTTTTCTTTCAGCACAGTATTGTCCACCATGTCCAGCAGTTCGGGCACAAGGTTCGTCAGGCGGATATAGCGTTGAATTTGGCTCTTGCTATCACCTGATTCAGCCGCTACAATGTCACGGGATTTAGGGTTTTCTAACTTGTGCCCCGTTGGGGCACAAGTTAAGTCTGTGCGCTCTCCCTGCCGTTTCATGGCGTCCAGCTTCATTTTATAGGCAAACGCCTTTTCCGAGGGCAGAACGCGCTCACGTTGGAGATTGCTGTCCACCATGATAATGATGGCTTCATCGTCGGTCAGCTCCCGGACGATGC
>CAJUEC010000102.1 GCA_910585155.1 uncultured Oscillospiraceae bacterium | reverse complement strand
ACCATGCAAAAGACGGCGCCCCAGGCCCAGAACCTGTGCTGCTTCATTGGTATCACCTCCATCTGGCGGGAAACCGCCGTTTTCTGCTGGCAGGGTTGGGGGATGTTTGCTTGGATGATGTGAATTATATCTGTCAAAAACCTGGGGAGTCAAGACGAACCGTGCGTTTTTCCATACTTTTTATCCGGCCATGCTGCAAGAAGAATCTTATGGAGACTCCAGCGCCTGCATCAGCTTGCGAAAACTCTCTTCGCTGATGGCGTGTTCCATGCGGCAGGCGTCTTTTTCAGCGGTGTCTGGAGCCACGCCCGCCTGGATCAGCCACTGTGTAAAAAAGCGATGCTTTGCGTAGATCCTCTCCGCCGTTTCCCGGCCAATCTCCGTTAAGTACAGATAGCCGTTTGCGTCCCTGGTGAGGAATCCGCCCTGGCGCAAAAGCCGCAGTCCATGACTGACGCTGGTTTTGGCGAAGCCCAGGTGTTGGGACACATCAATAGCCCGCACCTGTCCTATGCGCTGGCCTAAAATCAGGACCGCTTCCAGATAGTCCTCCCCGGAAGCCCGTAACTCCATTTCAATCATCACCTCTTATGCCGGGACAGCCATTCGCTCAATGGGGATTCCCTGCTCAAACATGGCAACATAGGTCTGGATGCACCTGCGGTAGCAGTCGAAGCAAACCTGCATCTCCGCCGGATCGCCGTAGGATTTCCAGAACCCGCAGCAGGTAAAGTTTCGGCCACGATTTTCGATAAAGCCGATCACATCCCGGAGCGGGTATCCCAGGAATACACCGATCTCATGGGGAAACTCCGCCTGGGTCCGCAGGCGGCAGGCAAGCTGTGCCAACAGGCCGTCCAGGTTTGTCTCCGAATATCCCGCCTCCGCTAAAAAATTCTGGTAAGCATCGTCAGACAGCAGTTGCTCCAGGCGGTCACGCCGGTATACAAAGACGATTGCCGAACTGGAACCGGGGCGCTCTAAAAGGATTTGAACGGTAAGCCCGAAAGGGGCCAGCTGCTGGTTCCATTGGCAAACCTTCTGGCGGGAGGCTTCCAGCGAGGGATTCTTAAAGCAGAAGATGCTTCCCGGTTTCATCCCCGCCAGGGTGGGGGCGCACTGCCGAACCAGCACGGCCTCAAAGGTCCGGGAAATGTCCTGGCTCACCACACCGCCAGCTTCCGGCCCAGCTCCTTGCAGGCTTCCTTGCCCTCTGCGTCCGGGGCCTCGTTGACCATCAGTCCGTTTTCGTCCAGCAGGTTGGCCCCGGCATCGTCACAGCGTTTGCACCAGTCCCGCATCCACTGGCCGTCTCCCCAGCCGTAGGAGCCAAACAGGGCGATCCGCTTGCCGCCGAGGGAACCCTCCAGGACGGAGAACATCGGCTCAAACTCCGCTTCCTCCAGCACCTCGCTGCCCATGGCGGGACAGCCAAAGGCCACGGTGCTGTAAGCGGAGAACTGACTGGCCGAGAAATCCCCAGGCCCCAACAGCTCCGCCTCGCCGCCAGCGGCCCGGACACCCTCGGC
>CAJUEC010000101.1 GCA_910585155.1 uncultured Oscillospiraceae bacterium | reverse complement strand
GTGTCCTGGATGTGCGTCCTGGGCGCGGCCCCCTTTGCCGCCCTGGGCTTCTTCACCTACCACGGCATGACGGCGGAGCAGTTCATTTGGGCGTGGCTGCGCTCGGAGGTGCTGGAACCCAGGGAACTGCGCTTTGAATCGTCCACGCTGTACTACGACCTTTTGAAGTCCAGCATGGAAAAGCGGGAAAAGGAGGAATACAAGCGCCATGATTAAGAGCATCAAGACCATCATGCGGCAGGATCGGGAGCCGTACCGCGTCCCCCGCAGGGTGCAGGACGTGATACCCATTCAATGCGTCTGGCCGGACGGCATTTTTAAGGTGGGCATCAAGTTCTCCAAGACCTACCGTTTCACCGACATCAATTACAAGGTGGCAAGCCGGGAGGACAAGGAAACCATGTTCCTGGCCTACTCGGAGCTGCTGAACAGCCTGGACAGCGCCGCCACTACCAAGCTGACCATTTGCAACCGCCGCCAGAGCCAAGCGGACTTTGAGCAGTCTGTCCTTATGTCCATGCGGGGGGACGGCCTGGACAAGTACCGCCAGGAGTATAACCAAATGCTCATTGACAAGGCGACCGGGGCCAACGGCATCATCCAGGAGAAACTCGTCACCGTGACCGTCTATAAACGGGACATTGAGGACGCCCGCGCCTACTTCACCCGGATCGGGGCCGACCTGACCGCCCGCTTCGCCGCCCTCGGTTCCAAGTGCGTGGAGCTGGACGCCGCTGACCGGCTGCGTATCCTCCACGACTTCTACCGGGCCGGGGACGAGGGCAGTTTTCACTTCGATATGGCGGATATGGCCCGGAAGGGCCACGACTTCCGGGACTATATCTGCCCGGATGGTATTGAGAAGCACAGCGACTATTTGAAGCTGGGCGACCGCTATTGCCGGGTACTGTTCCTGAAGGACTACGCCAACTATATCCAGGACGAGATCGTGGCCGACTTGACCGACCTGAACCGCAATATGATGTTGTCCATTGACATCCTCTCCGTCCCCACCGACGAGGCCGTGCGGGAGGTGGAGAACCGTCTGCTGGGGGTAGAAACCAATATCACAAACTGGCAGCGCCGCCAAAACCAAAACAACAACTTCTCCGCCATCGTTCCCTACGACATGGAGTTGCAGCGCAAGGAGAGCAAGGAGTTTTTGGCCGACCTCACCACCCGCGACCAGCGGATGATGCAGGCCGTCCTCACCCTTGTCATCACCGCCGACAGCAAACAGCAGCTTGACAGCGACACGGAAAAGGTGCGCTCCCTGTCCGGGCGGTGCCAGTTAGCGGTGCTGAAATACCAGCAGCTTGACGGCCTGAACACCGTCCTGCCCATCGGCACCCGGAAGATCGACGCTTTCCGCACCCTGACCACCGAGAGCCTTGCTGTGTTCATGCCCTTTAAGGTGCAGGAGATCATGGACAGGGGTGGCATCTACTTCGGTGAGAACGCCATCTCCCACAACCTTATCATGTGCAACAAGGCGAACCTGCTCAATCAGTCGTCCTTCCGGCTGGGCGTCCCCGGCTCTGGCAAATCGTTCAGCGTGAAAGAGGA
>CAJUEC010000100.1 GCA_910585155.1 uncultured Oscillospiraceae bacterium | reverse complement strand
CCCGGCAGGTGCGGGAGATTTCCCCGGACCTGATCCTGCTGGACATCAGCCTGCCGGGGCAGGACGGCTATCAGCTCTGCACTGCCATCCGCAGCTTTTCCACCGTGCCCATCCTGTTCCTCACAGGCCGGGACACTGCCATGGACGAGCTCCAGGCCCTGACTTTGGGCGGGGACGACTATGTCTCCAAGCCCTACAACATCCCCGTGCTGCTGGCCAGGATCGGCCTGCTGCTGCGCCGCCGCACCCCCGCCGGGGCACAGCCCTGTCCCATGGAGCACAGAGGCATCCGGCTGGACACCCTGGCGGGTACGCTTTCCAAAGGCGGCAGGGACATCGACCTGACCAGAACGGAGCTGAAGATCATGTATCTGCTCTTCCGGCATCCGGGGGAGATTGTGCCCAGAGCGGACATCATAGAATACCTGTGGGACAATGAGATCCACACCGACGACAACACCCTGAGCGTGAACGTCATGCGCCTGCGGGAGAAGCTGCGGGCGCTGGGGGAGGAGGATTTCATCCAGACCAGGAGGGGGATGGGGTATCAAATCTAAACGTCCATAAGGAATCCGGGAATGCCAGATACAGGCATCTTTCCGGGCAGATATGGCTTCAGGGGTTCTGCGGGGATGAGAGGCAGGGGATATGAATATACGATTTTCCGATTATATTGACGACATCAAAGGAGTCCTTCTGGTATGTTTTTCCGCGGCCCTGTTCTTCACGCTCATCCTGGCCGCTTTCGGCATGGGCACGGCGCGGCTTGCGCTGCTTTGGACCTGCTTCTGCCTCATCCTCTTCCTCACCCTGATCTGCTGCTGGCGCAGGAAGCGGAACCGCCTCTCCTATCTGGGGGATGTCCTGGACGGGCTGGATTCCAAATACCTGCTGGCAGAAATCGCCGACGCGCCGGATTCCGCGCTGGAAGAGGCTTACTTCCGGCTGCTGCGGACAGCCCTGAAATCCATGACGGACGAGGTGGCTGCCTCCAGGCGCCAGACCCGGGAATACCAGGAATTCCTGGAGCAGTGGGTGCATGAGATCAAGCTGCCTGTGACGGGCATCCAGCTACTGTGCGAGAACAACAAGACGGAGGTCACCCGGAAGATCCTGGCCCAGACCCAGCGCATCGGGCAGGATGTGGAAAAGGTGCTGTTCTACGCCCGCCTGGGCGCAGCGGAGAAGGACTGCCTCATCCGGGAGATTTCCCTGCGGGACTGCGTCATGGACGTGCTGGCCCGGAACAGGCAGATTCTCATGGAAAGCGGCGCCAGCATCCATACGGAGCGCCTTTCCCACACCGTGCGCTCCGACTCCAGATGGCTGGCCTTCCTGCTGACCCAACTGATCTCCAACAGCCTGAAATACCGCAGCGACAGGGCTCCCGTCCTGGACATCGCCTCCCGGGAGGCGGAGGGCTGCGTGGAGCTGACCGTCACGGACAACGGGCTGGGCATCCGGCCAAGCGAGCTTCCCCGCATCTTCGACAAGGGCTTCGTGGGTAGCAACGGCCGGGGCGCAGGCTCCGCCGGGGCCACGGGCATGGGGCTGTACCTCTGCGCCGGGCTCTGCCAGCGGCTGGGCATCGGGATTGCGGCGGAATCGGACTGGAACC
>CAJUEC010000099.1 GCA_910585155.1 uncultured Oscillospiraceae bacterium | reverse complement strand
TGGACTACAACATCGACGGCCCCGGCGACCCGGAGTACGGCAAGTCCACCTCCATTGAGCCGGTAGTAACGGCTGACCGGGACGAGATGCCCAACGTAGACGTGAGCAAGAACGCGGCCCTGATCCCGCCCACGTTCGGAAGCCCCACAGCCTATACCCTGAACACCGGCAACCCCCTGACCCCCAATCTGACCCCCGGCTATATGCTGGGCGAGGGAGCTATTATCAACGGCAGCTCCGGGATCACCGTCACCCCGCCCAACTTCGGCGGCATCCCCAGCGGCGGCACGTCCAGCGGAAACACGCCGACCACCACCCCCACCACCGGCTACACGGAGGTCACATCTGACCTCTATTACAGCGGCGGCTATCTGGCTACCCTGATGATCCCCAGCCTGAACGTGAACGTCAAGGTCTACGAGGGTACGGGCAGCTCCGTCCTGGCAAAAGGGGCGGGCCACTTTGAGGACACCAGCATTTGGGACGGCAACTGCGCCATCGCCGGTCACAACCGTGGGGCCAACTGCTATTTTGGCGACATCCACAACCTGAACGTGGGCGACACCATCACCCTGACCACCCGGCTGGGCACCCGCACCTACTCCGTCACCAGCGTGAACAAGATCAGCGAAACGGACAACTCCCTGCTGGCCCCCACCGCTGAAAACTGCGTGACCCTGTTTACCTGCGTCCGCAACCAGCGGGCCTACCGCTGGGCTGTCCGGGCCGTGGAGGTCTGATACCTGCTGAAAAGAAATTCGCACCTTAGACTGTTTTCTCCCTTTGTGGTACTGTTGGGACAGCAAAGCCCCCAACATATCACATAAGGAGGTCGTTCATAATGAAAAACAGTCTGAACCGCTTGTTTGCCGGGATCGCCTGCACCGCCCTTATCGCCGGTTTGAGCGTTCCGGCCCACGCCGCACAAGCCCAGCCGGAACCCTACACCATCAGCGCCGCTCAATGGGGCCGTGAGGACTTCTCCCAGGACGCCAACCCGGACGTGTTCACCGCCACCTATGGCCGGGCGCTCTACAACGCCATCCGTCAGACGTTGGTGGACGGCACCAGCGATACCGCCCCCGCCTACACGATGGTGGGCGACAGCGAGTATAGTGCCGTGAAGAACCTGCTGGGCCGGATGGAGGGCGTTGTGCGGTATGAGCATCATGTCCCGGAGAACTTCACCAACTACTGGCAACACCTGGACTACTTTGCCGTGTCCGCCGCCATGCCGGAGAACTACCAAGCGCCCTTTGACTTCATCCAGCCCATCATCGCAGAAACGGCGGAGCTGGACACGGACAGTGAGAAGGTGGAGTACCTGAACGACTACCTGTGTACCCTGCTGGCCTACAAAAAGGGCAAGACGGCGGGCGTGACCCGCACCTTTGCCCAGCACAGCGGCGAACTGCAAGCGGCCTGCGGCTCCTACGCCAGAGCGTTCAAGTTCCTGTGCGGGGCGGCTGGCATTCCCTGCTTCACCATCAGCACCGACAACCACACCTGGAATATGGTCTACACGGACGGCCAGTGGCTCCATGTGGACGTGTCCCTGAACGACCTGACGAGCAGCCATTCTGTCAGCGCCGATGATAAAATGAAAGAAAACGCCGAGGAAAAAATGTAGTTTTG
>CAJUEC010000098.1 GCA_910585155.1 uncultured Oscillospiraceae bacterium | reverse complement strand
TGATATGCTCCCTAAAAGGCAGACAGGGAAATAATAAGAGGGAGAGGGAGGAAAGATGGGAAAACGGATCGAAATGGATTTATCGGAAAAGGAAAAACTCATCCAGGAGTGCCTTGCGGGGCGGATGAGGATGCGAGAGGCAGCACGGCGTGCCGGGGTAGGCCATTCCACCATGCATACCTGGATCAGCCGGTATCGGGCGGAGGGCATTTCGGCGCTCTCTGAGAATGGGAACGCCCAGAGGCGGAGATACAGCGAGGAGATCCGGCAAAAGGCAGTGGAGGAATATCTGTCCGGCCAGGGCAGCGCCATGGCCATCGCGGAAAAGTACAAGCTGCGCTCCGGGAACCTTGTGCTGGACTGGGCAAAGGAGTATCATCGTCATAGAAATTCTGTTGAAGAGGCAGGAGGGGTATCTATGACGAAGCGGAAGCACACCCTGGAGGAGCGAGTCCAGGCGGTCAGAGAGCACCTGGAGGAGGAAAAGAGCTGCTCTGAACTCTCAGCGCGGTATGGCACAACGGCCCAGGTGGTACGAAACTGGGTAAAGCGATACCAGGAAATGGGCGTGGCCGGCCTGGAGGACCGGCGAGGGAAACGTCTTGCAAACCAGATCCCCCGGACACCGGAAGAGGCGCTGCGGATCGAGAACGCCCGCCTGGAACGTGAAAACTATCTGTTGAAGATGGAGCTGGACCTGTTAAAAAAAGTGAAAGAGCTGGAGAGGGGGGATCACTGAGACCGTTTCGCCAGGAGCGTCAGTATGAGGCGGTGCGTCGTGCTGCGGAGGAACAGAAGTATTCCGTGACAGAGGCGTGCCGTGCGCTGCATATCTCCCGTGCCGGCTATTACCAGTGGCGTTCCGGCAGAGCCAGCGCCCGCACGGTGGAAAACAGGCGGCTGGCCGGACTGGTGAAGAAGATCCACGCTAAGGACCCGGATAAGGGATACCGGCGTATCCGAGACGATCTGGCGCGTTATTACGGCGCGCCAATAAACGACAAGCGGGCGCTGCGTATCTGCCGCAGTCTGGGTGTCCGCTCCACCATCAAATATGCCCGGCACGGCTGTACCCGGCTGGCCTCAGACCCACAGTGTCTGGCGGAAAATGTGCTGAACCGCCAGTTCTACGCAGAAAAGCCCAACGAAAAGTGGCTGACGGATGTGACGGAGTTCAAATATTATGTGGGTCCAAGCGTGCATAAGCTCTACCTCAGCGCCATCCTGGACCTTTATGACCGGCGGATCGTTTCCTTTGTCCTCCGGGACGCCAACGACAGCGCCCTGGTCCACGAGACACTGGATCAGGCTCTGGCCACCAATCCTGATGCGCACCCGCTGTTCCACAGCGACAGGGGCTTTCAATATACGACCAGGGTGTTCCACGACAAGCTGGCCGCAGCTGGGATGACACAGAGTATGTCCCGGGTGGGCAAGTGTATTGACAACGGGCCTATGGAGGGCTTCTGGGGCATCCTCAAGCGGGAGCTCTATTATGGAAGGAAATTCACCAGCCGGGAGCAGCTGGACCGGATGATCCGGGAGTATATTGCCTACTACAATTTCAACCGCCTCCAGCGCCGCTTGGGCATCCATACACCGATGGAGGTCTTCATCCAATACAGAGCAGCCTGAAAAAATTTTGCATCTTATTTCATTGTCTACTTGACGGGGAGCAGTTCACCGTG
>CAJUEC010000097.1 GCA_910585155.1 uncultured Oscillospiraceae bacterium | reverse complement strand
GTCCCCGGCCTTGATGCGCTGGAGCACCAGCGGGAGCTCCTCAAGGGAAATGCTCATGCCCCGCACGATGTCCACGATTTCCTCGTTCTCGGCCTCCTTGTGTTTCTGTTCCAGCTCTTTCAGCCGGGCCTGCTGGTCGCTGATTTTGGCCTTGACCTTTTCCATCTCGGCCATGATTTTTGCGCTCTTGCTTATCGCCATTGAAAACCTCCTTTTCATGGTAAACGCCCGTAGGCGTAGAAGTGGGCCTGCCAGTAACTGCTGTTTAAGTTGGCGTAGCTGATAGGGTCGCCACAGTGCAGCATCATCCCGTCCCCCACATAGATGCCACAGTGGGAGACTCCCGGGGTGTCATAGGTTCCCTTGAAAAATACCAAATCGCCGGGGCGGGGGGAGCTGGTTCTGGTGCAGATGTTGTAGAGCCCCTGGGCCCCCAGCCGCCCCACGTTCCAGCCGGAATGATTGACTACCCACGAAACAAAGCCGGAGCAGTCAAAGGACGTGGCCGGGGAGCTCCCGCCCCATACATAGGGATAACCGAGGTATTTCTCGGCCTCGGAGAGCATCGCCGCGAATGTTTCATCGTCCAGATATTCCCCCGGCACTTCGTAGCCCTCCGGCGGGCTGGTGTATTTCCCCACATAGGACGAGCCGGGAAAGAGGTCGGGGCGGTTCCCCAGCGTAGCCATATAGAGGGAATACCGGGAAACCTTGTCCTCCCCCATGATGTAGATAGGGAGATGGGAAAGGTTGAAGTTATCCAGTGTCACATAGCAGATGAAGTAATCGTAATATACCCGGTAGCTGTCAGTGTGGGTGTTGCCCTCCTCGTCCGTCCATGTATCCGTTTCGATGTAGTACCGCCGCTCCTTTACCACGTTCTCTGTCAGCGTGTACTGGCGGTCAAAGAGCATCCGCAACGTAGGCTGGACATCCGCCAGCGTCCACTCGCCCTCATGCCATGCGCTCAATAAGGAAATCAGCACATAGGGGTCGTGCTCAATAGCGTCCAAATCAAAATGGTATTCGTCATAGTCGTGGGTACTTTCGTAGGTATCGAGATAATGCTGGAGCTCTGCCTCCAGTGAGCAGTAGGCGGCCTCGGCCCCCAGCATATCCCCGTCCTGGGCGGGGTAGGTGGTGGCCCCAACCGCGCCTGCGGCGGTGTTCCCCAAAGAGATAAGGGAGGACGCGCAGGACTGGAGGGATAAAACGAGCACCACGCAGGCCAGCGCGATAAGCGCCCCCACGGGATGCCGTTTCACGAAAGCCACGGCCCGCTCCGCCAGCTTTTCCGTGGCGGCGGCGGTTTTCCCGGCAGCCTTGGCCCCTTGTTTCGCGGTCTGTTTCGCCGCCTGCCGCGCTTGTTTGGCGTATTGTTTTTTCAGCTTTTGCTTGTGCCAGTAGCGGGTAACTGCATTTTTTGCAAGCTCCGGGTTCTCCTGGGCGGCCATGCGGAACTGGTAGTCCGCCCGGGCCTTGATGTACTGCGCCTCGGCCTTATGGACGGCCCGGGCCGGGTGCTCCCGGATACGCTTTTTTGCGTACCGCGTCCCCTGCCGGAGAGCGGCCTCGCCCAAAAGCTCGGAGCGGTGGGCCCCCTCGGTTCCCACGTTTTCATGCTCCACCTCGTAGATTTTGCCATGCACAAAGCCGTGTGCGCTCCACCCGGCGGCCCCCAGCACCCGGCGCACCGGGCCCC
>CAJUEC010000096.1 GCA_910585155.1 uncultured Oscillospiraceae bacterium | reverse complement strand
ATTTTTCGACATTCCATGTTCGGCGAAAAACTACAAAATCGCATCGGCGTTGACACTGGTTCGACAGATCGTCAACGCGCTCATGGCGGACAACCTCATTATGACCCCGGACATCGGCAAGTATCTCAAGTACCTGGAGGACGGCGGTTACATCGAGTTCACCAGCCGCTCCGTCAACGCCTACCGGAAGGACGCCGTGGTGCAGCTCACCAAGAAGGGCATCGACTTGGTGGAGGACACCATCCAGGATGGTGGGGTCAATGTCTGAAAAGAAACGCCGAAGAGGTCGTGTACACTCCACCATAGACGACCTCCCGGAGCCCCTCAAGTCGCAGTTCGAGGTAAAGCTGGCAAACCCGGCGAACACCTACAACGAGCTCTCCGAGTGGCTGAAGGGCGAGGGCTACTCCATCAGCAAGTCGGCGATTGGCCGGTACGCAGTACGGACGAGGGAGGCCGCGCAGCGCGTGGCCGAAACCCTCCAGCGCACCCAGGCGATCGCCCAGGCCGTGGAAGCGCACCCCGATCTGGACTACACCAAGGCGGCGGAGCTGGTGCTTATGGACGGCCTCATGCAGCGGGTCAGCACCGCCGAGGAGGAATTTGACGAAATGCCGCTGGATAAGGCCGGGCGGCTGATTGCATCCCTGGCCCGAAACGCCACCTACGAAAAGCGCGTCCGGGCCGATCTGAAGAAGAAGGCGGAGCTGGCCTTTGAGCAGATGGAGGCGGAGCTCATGGCGGCGATCAAGCAGCACCCGGAGCTGGCGGGTGAGCTGCACGACGTCCTGGCCCGGGCGCGGGAGAAGGTGTTGACGGATGGGGAAGATTGACCTGAAGGAATACCTGGAGCGACTGGAGGAGCCGGAAGACCGGGAAGCAGTCGCCAACCGCGACTACCAGCGGGAGCTCTTTCTCGAATATGTTGTCCGCGACAGCAATTTCCCCGAGCGTCGGGCGGAGCTTCTCCGGGACTTCAAGGCCGGGCAGGAGCTGACCGGGCCGAAGGGACTGCGCCGGAAGCTGGGGGCGATCGACCTGGAGTATTTTGGGCGGGCCTACCTCGCCCACTACTTTGTCCGAAAATCCCCCGCGTTCCACGGCGAGCTCGACCGCATCTGGCGGGAGGGCGTCCTGAAGGGGCTCGACCCCACCGTCGCCGCGAAGGAGATCAGCCGGGCGGACGGATGCAGGAGGGCGATCGAAGCCCCCCGTGGCCACGCCAAGAGCACGACCTTTACCTTCAAGGACTCCATCCACGCGGCGGTCTATGCCTACAAGCACTACGAGATCATCCTCTCCGACAGCTCCGAACAGGCCGAGGGCTTCCTGGCGGACATCAAGACCGAGTTTGAGGAGAACGCAGCTCTCCGGGAGGACTTCGGGGAGCTGGAGGGGAAGGTCTGGAAGTCGTCGGTCATCCTGACCGCCAACGGGGTCAAGATCGAGGCGATCGGTTCCGGCAAGAAAATCCGTGGTCGCCGCCACAAGCAGTGGAGGCCCGACCTCATCGTCTGCGACGATCTGGAGAACGACGAGAACGTCAACACGCCGGAGCAGCGCAAGAAGCTCCGGGACTGGTTTTATAAGGCGGTCTCCAAGGCTGGCGACACCTACACGGACATCGTCTACATCGGGACGCTGCTGCACTTTGACGCGCTGCTGGCTGTCATCGCCAGTGATAAAATGTAAGAAAACGCCGAGGAAAAAATGTAGTTTTGT
>CAJUEC010000095.1:1085-1737 GCA_910585155.1 uncultured Oscillospiraceae bacterium | reverse complement strand
TCAGAACGCTGCCCTTTTTCTCCGTGCCGGCGATGACCAGCTCGAAGGCCGCCAGCATATCCTCCTGGGTCACCAGCTTACGCCCCTTGCGGACGGCCCGCAGGGCGGCCTCGTTCACGAGATTGGCAAGGTCCGCGCCCACGCATCCGGCGGTGGCCAGCGCCACTTTCTTGAGGTTCACGTCCTCCGCCAGCTTGATATTGCGGGTGTGGACCTGGAGGGTGGAGATCCGCCCTGCCAGATTGGGCCGGTCGATGGTGATCCGGCGGTCAAACCGCCCCGGCCGCAGCAGCGCCTGGTCCAGCACCTCCGGGCGGTTGGTGGCCGCCAGGAGGATGACGCCCTTGGTGGGGTCGAAGCCGTCCATCTCCGCCAGAAGCTGGTTTAAGGTCTGCTCCCGTTCGTCGTTGCCGCCCATGCGGTTGTCGCGGGACTTGCCGATGGTATCCACCTCGTCGATAAACACGATGCAGGGGGCCACCTTGCTGGCCTCCTTGAAGAGATCCCGCACGCGGCTGGCTCCCACGCCCACGAACATCTCCACAAAGTCGGAACCGCTGATAGAGAAGAAGGGTACGCTGGCCTCTCCTGCCACGGCCTTGGCGAGGAGCGTCTTACCGGTGCCCGGAGATCGGAAGAGCGTCGTGTAGGG
>CAJUEC010000095.1:0-1075 GCA_910585155.1 uncultured Oscillospiraceae bacterium | reverse complement strand
TTAGCTTGTGTGACTGGAGTTCAGACGTGTGCTCTTCCGATCTCCAGCAGCGCGCCCTTGGGGAGCTTCGCGCCGATCTCGGTGTACTTGCCGGGGTTGTGGAGGAAGTCGATGATCTCCGTCAGGGACTCCTTGGCCTCGTCCTGGCCCGCCACGTCGGCGAAGGTGACGCCGGTCTGCTTTTCCATATAGACCTTGGCGTTGGACTTGCCCACGCCGCCGATGCCGCCCATGCCGCCCATGCCGCTCTTGCCCGCAATCCAGCGCATCACCAGCATGAACACCAGCATCAGGATGACGAAGGGCAGAATGTACTCCACCAGGAAGAGCATGATGGGACTGACCTGAGCCTGGTAGTCCTTATTCACACGGATGCCGGCGCCCCTTTCAGAGCCGCCGGACAGGGCGTCAATCTCCTCCACACGTTCAATGATCTTCGCGTAGGACTCCAGCTGCACCGTAAAAAACCGCAGGGAGACCGGCCGGTCCGACTGGGTGTAGGCCCCGGACTCCCCCGCAGCGGGGACGGAGACCGTGTAGGCGGCGGTGCCGTCCTCCAGGGTAATCTTCTTGTACTCCGCGCCCTCCTTGTCGGTGTAGACATACCCGTCCACCGGCGTGATGATCAGGATGCTCTCGGCGTTGTCAAAATCTATGGAGGCGACGTCGCCGAACTGAAGCATATCCAGAAAATCACTGTACTCCAGCTCCACGGAGGAGGCCTGCCGGCCCGCGCTGGTCATGTAGGTGGAGGCGTAGCTGATGACGATGGTCAGCAGCAGCGCCCAGCACACCAGCTGTACCACGCCCCGCCAGCTGCCGCCGTTCTTGCCGCCGCCTCGTTTGTTCTTGTTGTCGTTTTGATCCATTTATTGGAACTCCTTTCAGAGGAAAATCAGCCCAAAATCACGGTGATCCTCCATATGCCTATATGGCAGGCAGTATATCGCAGTATAACACACAACCCGGAAAGCTACAAGGACCAGGAGTGTTTTTTCTATGAAATTTCTGTGAATTCCACTTTATTGTCTCCCGCTTGTATGGTATACTGGCTTTTGAATACGACAAAATTTTC
>CAJUEC010000094.1 GCA_910585155.1 uncultured Oscillospiraceae bacterium | reverse complement strand
GGGCAAACCATCATCCGATGTAAAGCTCGATCCCATTTGACTTTGCTTATCTTTTCATCTGTATTTCTATTTGTCCTTGACATTGGGTACACTTTAACCCGTAGACGGATTCTCCGTTGTCGGGTTTTCCGGCAACGGCTGGGCCGGAGACGGCCCTTCCGGGGGCGGCTCGTGAGAAGCGGGGTACTCCCGGATGATGTACTCGTTGCTGCCGAATTTCCCGGCCTTATCGGTGGTCTGGTGGCGGTGGATGTACCCAGCTTTCTCCAGCTCCACTACGGTGGCACGGACGGCGTCCTTGCCCTCCAGGCTGATCCGGGCGAGGCCGGCCAAGGTATAATCCCAATTTTCCGGGAGACTGAGCATCATAGACAGCAGGCCCTTGGCTTTGAAGGAAATCGTCTTGTCCCGCAGGTGATAGTTGCTCATGACGGTGTAATTGCTGGTGCGCTCCACACGAAAAACTGCCATAATATTTCGCTCCTTCATAATAGTTAAGCGGCGGAGAAACTGCTTCTCCGCCGCTTGCGATTGGTAAAGACTTGTTGTTTTAATTGTAGGCAGGGCAGCCGTAACCCCAGATTTCATAATGCCCCACACTGTAGCTGCGCTGCCGGCAGCTATCGCTGGTATTGCCCTCCACGGTGTAGACCACGCCATTCTCCACCCGTTCCACGATGCCCACATGGTCAGGTACATCGTCCTGCGGCCCGGAGCCGCCTTTTTCGTTCCAATCAAAAAATATCAGGTCTCCAGGACGTGGCTCATAGTCGCCATCCTGCCACTGGCCCCGGTCTTTAAACCAATTAGAGCCGCCTGTGCATCCGGCGAACTTGGGGATCACCCCGGCGTCAATGTAGCCGCACTCGTTGGCACACCAGCTGACAAAGCAGGCGCACCACTCCACCCGGCTGTTGAAGCCGTACCAGCTCCAGTAGGGCTGGCCGCCCACGTTGCCCACCTGGGACAGCGCCACGGCCACGATCTCGCCGCTGGAGCCGTAGAGGAGGGTATTCCACATATCACGGGTGGCCGCCGTCAGCAGCTCGTCCAGGGCGGCGTTCTGCTGATCCGTGAACGCATAAAACACCCGCATATCGTCCGGCGTCCTGGGCGTGACCGTGATGGTCAGTACCTTCTCCGTCCAGGCTTCAGTCTCACCCTCGGCAGGATATTCTACCTCTGTCTCAGCCGTAGTAATTTTGGTCATGTCCCAGAACACTGTCCGCAGCTTCTCCACTGTAGCCGTGTCCAGGACGGCCACAGACGCACCGTCTGATCCGCTGGCAGTCTTGGCGGCAAACACTGCGAACACATCTGCCCAGGACGGCGGGCGGCCCTGGATCTCCACCCGGTCATAGGTTCCCCCGGCCTGGAGGGCGGACAGCCTGTCCGCGTACTCGCTGTTGATCTGGGCGATCACCGCGGTGGGGGACGCCGCGTCCGGGGAACCTCCGCCGTCCGAGAAAAAGATGCCGAAGGGCGAGGCGATGAGCAATCCGATCATGCAGATCACCAGCACCACCACAATCACCACCCAGCCCCCGGCGGCGATGGCGGCGATCAGCTCCTGCATGGCCGCAATGGCCGCTTTTATCGCCGCCACGGTGGCTTTCGCCGTGGCCTTGGCGGTGACCGCCGCCGCTTTTGCCGTGGCACGGGCGGTCTGTACGGCCCGCTGGGTGGCCTTTACGGTGGCCTGGGCGGATCTCTGGGCGGTCTTGACCGTCTGCTGGGCAG
>CAJUEC010000093.1 GCA_910585155.1 uncultured Oscillospiraceae bacterium | reverse complement strand
CGGCCCACGCCGTGCTGGTCCAGCTTGGCGAAGGGATCGCTCTCGTAGATCTTCTTGTCGTAGTAGGCGTCCAGGAACTTGCCCGCGTCGTCCCGGCTGAAGCCGAAGGTCATCTGGGTCAGGTCGTTGGAGCCGAAGGAGAAGAAGTCGGCGTGGGGGGAGATCTCGTCGGCGGTCATGGCGGCCCGGGGGATCTCGATCATGGTGCCCACCTTGTACTTCATGGCGGAGCCGGCCTCGGCAATGAGCTTGTCGGCGGTGGAGGTGACGATGCTCTTGACGAAGAGGAACTCCTTCACCTCACCCACCAGGGGGATCATGATCTCGGGGACCAGATTCCACTCGGGGTGGCGGGCCTGGACGGCCAGGGCGGCCTTGATGACGGCGTTGGTCTGCATCACGGCGATCTCGGGGTAGGTGACCGCCAGACGGCAGCCCCGGTGGCCCATCATGGGGTTGAACTCGTGGAGGCCGGCGATGATGGCCTTGATGTCGGCCACGCTCTTGCCCATGTCGGCGGCCAGCTTCTCAATGTCGGCCTCCTCGGTGGGGACGAACTCGTGCAGCGGGGGATCCAGGAAGCGGATGGTGACGGGCAGGCCCTCCATGGCCTCGTAGATGCCCTCAAAGTCGGACTGCTGCATGGGTTCCAGCTTGCTCAGGGCCTTCTCCCGCTGCTCCACGGTGTCGGAGCAGATCATCTCCCGGATGGCGGGGATGCGGTCATCGTCGAAGAACATGTGCTCGGTGCGGCACAGGCCGATGCCCTGGGCGCCGAACTTCTTGGCCTGGGCGGCGTCGTGGGGGGTGTCGGCGTTGGTGCGCACCTCCAGGCGGCGGTACTTGTCCGCCCAGCCCATCACCCGGGCGAACTCGCCGCTGATGGTGGCGGGGACGGTGGCGATGGCGCCGTCGTAGATGTTGCCGGTGGAGCCGTCCAGGGAAAGCCAGTCGCCCTCGTGGAAGGTCTTACCCTTCAGCTCGAACTGCTTGTTGGCCTCGTCCATCTTGATCTCGCCGCAGCCGGACACGCAGCAGCGGCCCATGCCCCGGGCCACCACGGCGGCGTGGGAGGTGCGCCCGCCCCGGACGGTGAGGATGCCCTGGGCGGCCTTCATGCCCTCGATGTCCTCGGGAGAGGTCTCCAGCCGGACCAGCACCACCTTCTCGCCCCGGGCGGCCCACTCCTTGGCCTCCTCGGCGGAGAACACGATGCGACCGCAGGCGGCGCCGGGGGAGGCGCCCAGGGCGCTGGCCAGCACGGGGGCCTCCTTCAGGGCCTGGGCGTCAAACTGGGGATGGAGCAGGGCGTCCAGGGCCCGGGGCTCGATCATGGCCACGGCCTTCTTCTCGTCGATCATGCCCTCGTCCACCAGGTCGCAGGCGATCTTCAGGGCGGCGGCGGGGGTGCGCTTGCCGTTGCGGGTCTGGAGCATGTAGAGCTTGCCCGCCTCCACGGTGAACTCCATGTCCTGCATGTCGCGGTAGTGGTCCTCCAGGGTCTTGCACACGTTCTCAAACTGGGCGAAGGCCTCGGGGAACTTGCTGGCCATCTCGCTGATGGGCATGGGGGTGCGCACGCCGGCCACCACGTCCTCGCCCTGGGCATTGGTCAGGAACTCGCCGAACAGCTTCTTCTCGCCGGTGGCGGGGTCCCGGGTGAAGGCCACGCCGGTGCCGCAGTCCTCGCCCATGTTGCCGAAGGCCATGGACTGGACGTTGACGGCGGTGCCCCAGGAGT
>CAJUEC010000092.1 GCA_910585155.1 uncultured Oscillospiraceae bacterium | reverse complement strand
AGGTCGGGGATGGGGTGGGTCTTGTCGTCCTCGGGCATGGTGAGGATGGGGATCATGGTGATGGAGCCGGGCTTGCCCAGCTGGCGGCCGGCCCGCTCGTACATGGTGGCCAGGTCGGTGTACAGGTAGCCGGGGAAGCCGCGGCGGCCCGGGACCTCCTTCTTGGCGGCGGACACCTCGCGCAGGGCCTCGGCGTAGTTGGTGATATCGGTGAGAATGACCAGCACGTGCATGTTCTTTTCAAAGGCCAGGTACTCCGCGGCGGTCAGCGCCATACGGGGGGTGGAGATGCGCTCCACGGCGGGGTCGTTGGCCAGGTTGGTGAACAGCACGGTGCGGTCGATGGCGCCGGTGCGCTTGAACTCCTGGACGAAGAACTCAGACTCCTCAAAGGTGATGCCGATGGCGGCGAACACCACGGCGAAATTGCCCGCGTCATCCCCCAGCACCCGGGCCTGTCGGGCGATCTGGGCGGCCAGGTTGGCGTGGGGCAGGCCGGAGCCGGAGAAGATGGGCAGCTTCTGCCCGCGGACCAGGGTGTTCAGTCCGTCGATGGTGGACACGCCGGTCTGGATAAACTCGTCGGGGTAGTCCCGGGCGGCGGGGTTCATGGGCAGGCCGTTGATGTCCCGGTACTCCTCGGCCAGGATGGCGGGGCCGCCGTCGATGGGCGCGCCCATGCCGTTGAACACCCGGCCCAGCATGTCGCCGGACACTCCCAGCTGGAGGGGATGGCCCAGGAAGCGGACCTTGGACTGGGCCAGGTTGATGCCGGCGGCGGACTCGAAGAGCTGGACCACGGCGGTGTCGCCGTTGACCTCCAGCACCTTGCCCCGGCGGATGCCGCCGTCGGGCAGCTCCACCTCCACCAGCTCATCATAGGTGACGTTTTCAACCATCTTGACCATCATCAGCGGGGACGCGATCTCCTGGATGGTTTTATACTCTCGGATCACAGCTCCTCACCTGCCTTTCTGACGACCTCGTCGATCTCCCGCTCCATGTCGGAGGAGATGTCGGCGTACACCTGGACGTACTCCTCGGCGGGCACGCTCTTGGCGCGGCCGATGCGCTCACGGGCGGGGATCTCGAACAGCTTGGCGGCGGGGGCGCCCTTGGTGATGGCGGCGCGGCACAGCTTGTCGTAGTCCAGAATCATGGCCAGCAGCTTCTCCTGCCGGTCGTAGGTGGAGAAGGAGTCGATGTCCACGAAGGAGTTTTGCTGGAGGAAGTCCTCGCGGACCATGCGGGCGGTCTCCAGGGTGAGCTGGTCGGCGGGGGACAGGGAATCCTTACCCACCAGCTGCACGATCTCGTTCAGGCTGGACTCCTGCTGGAGCACGCTCATGGCCTGCTCCCGGTTCTGGAGGAATTCCCGGCCCAGGTTCTCGTCAAACCAGGGCTTCAGGGAGTCCAGGTACAGGGAGTGGGAGGTGAGCCAGTTGATGGCGGGGAAGTGGCGCTTGTAGGCCAGCTGGGCGTCCAGGGCCCAGAACACCTTCACGATGCGCATGGTGCCCTGGGAGACGGGCTCGGCCAGGTCGCCGCCCGGGGGGGACACGGCGCCCACGGCGGTGAGGGAGCCCCGGCGGTCCTCGTCGGAGCCCAGGCAGGACACGGAGCCGGCCCGCTCGTAGAACTGGGCCAGGCGGGAGGCCAGGTAGGCGGGATAGCCCTCCTCGCCGGGCATTTCCTCCAGACGGCCGGACATCTCGCGCAGGGCCTCGGCCCAGCGGGAGGTGGAGT
>CAJUEC010000091.1 GCA_910585155.1 uncultured Oscillospiraceae bacterium | reverse complement strand
GCAATACCGCCACCAACTCCATCACCGTCACCGCCATTCCTGGGGCGGTGTTTTCTATTGACGGCGGAGAGACGTGGCAGGCCAGCACCATTTTTGACGGCCTGACCCCCGACACGGCCTACACCATCCAGGCCAAGTACCCCGGCGACCGCAACCATGAGGAAAGCCCGACTTCCTCTGCCATCATCCGCACCACCCGGCAGAACGCTTCCGCCGGTACGGTCCAGTCCGCCGTCTATACCTATGACGGTACGTCCAAGTCCCTTGTGGCGGACGTTCCCGCCGGATGTACCGAAGTGGTCCAGACCTTCACCGGGACCAACGGGACCTCCTACGGCCCCACCACCGAGCCGCCCACCAATCCCGGCGTTTACAATGTGAAGGTCAGCTACACCATGCAGAGCGGATATGAGGAATTGCAGCCGCAGTACGCCACCCTGACCATCAACAAGGCTACTCCCGCCAAGCCCCTGGCCCCTGTGGTCACTGGCGTGACCGATTCCTCCATCACCATTGAAGTGGTGGACGGCATGGCCTACTCCATTGACGGCGGCGTGACGTGGCAGACCACCGGCACCTTCACCGGCCTGAACCGGGACACCACCTATGAGATCAAGGTCAAGGCGGTGGAGACGGCCTGTTATAAGGAGATGGAAGGTCCCTCCACCATGCAGGCCACGGAGAAAACCACCGTCACCTTTGAGCGGTTCGCGGATCAGACGGTGGAGTACACCGGCCACGCGCAGACCTATACGCTGCCGAAGTCTGTACCCGGCATCGCCTCCATGACCATCACCGGCTATGACGGCATCGCTACTCCGCCCGTCACCGTGGGCGATTATGTGGTCAACATCGACTTTGTGGCGGCAGAGGGGTATAAGCTGCCCGAAACCCTGCCCGCCCCGGTGCTGCATATCACCCGCGCCTCCGGCGAGGCCGGGACGATCCGGCCCGTGCTGAAGGATGAGACTGTCACCTACACCGGCGACCCCCAGCGTTACCACGGGGCGGACGGCATTGAGGGCATTTCCTCCGTTGCCCTGACCTACACTGGCGCGGACGGCGTGGAGAGTACCTCCGCTCCCACCAACGCCGGAGTTTACCATGTGACCGCCATCTTCTCCCCGGACGCCAATCACACCCTGGCCCCTGGCGGCTATTCCGCCACCCTGACCATTCGCAAGGCGGGGCAGGATACGCCCATGGCTTCTCTGGAAAGCAGTTCTTCCCATTCGCTGACCGTCTCCGCTATTCCCGGCGCAGAGTACAGTATTGACGGCGGCACCACATGGCAGACCGGCAATACCTTCAGCGGGCTGGACGCTGACAAGAGCTATACCATCCTGGTCCGCATGGCCGAGGACGAAAATCACACCGCCTCTGGCACCCGGCCTGTTTCCGGTAGGACCACCGATACGCCGGTGAACATTCTGGACACGGATATGCCCTCTTATAGTACCATCTATAACGGCAACCGCCAGCCCTATCCGTACACCAGCCTTTTGACTGATATGGAGGGCGTGAAGTCCGTCAGCGTCATGTATGTCGGCACTCTCGCCAGCGGCAAGCCCTATGAGACTTCCGAGGCCCCCGTGGATGCTGGCACCTATAAGGTCCGCTTCTATCTGGTGGCCGAGGACGGCTACGATCTGAGTGCCGAACAGGTCTATGCGGATATGACCATCTCCAAGGCCCCGCAGACCATGACCAACCCTCCCACCATTGCCCGCCGCACAACGACCACCATTGCGCTGAACCC
>CAJUEC010000090.1 GCA_910585155.1 uncultured Oscillospiraceae bacterium | reverse complement strand
CGGCTTTTCTCGGCACGCGCTCCGGGCGCTTCCCTACTCTCGTTTCGGTCCGCTCTCGCACCGGTCTCTTCGCTCCCGGCACGCCCTATGCGCATGCGTCCCCGCAGTTCTGGCCGCGCGCGGTGCAGGAATGTCCACCTGCTGTCCATCGGCTGCGCCTCCCGGCCTCGCCTTAGGCCCCGACTGTCCCAGGGAAGATCGGCTTCACCCTGGAGACCTTGGATATCCGGCCTGGGGGATTCCCACCCCCATCTCGCTACTCATTCCGGCATTCTCCCTTCCCATGCCTCCACCGCTCCTTACGGTGCGGCTTCGCCGGCATGGCAATGCTCCCCTACCAAGGGCGGCGCAAGGCCGCCCTTCCCGGGCTTCGGCGGCATGTTTCAGCCCCGGACATTTTCGGCGCGGGGCCTCTCGGCCAGTGAGCTATTACGCACTCTTTCAATGCATGGCTGCTTCTGAGCCAACGTCCTGGCTGTCTTCGAAGCCCCACATCCTTATCCACTTAACATGCACTTTGGGGCCTTGGCCGCGGGTCTGGGCTCTTTCCCTCTCGGCCGCCCGACTTGTCTCGTGCGGCCTGACTCCTGGGGACCTCCTGCGCGGCATTCGGAGTTTGATATCCTTTGGTAGGCTTTGACGCCCCCGCGGGAATTCAGTGCTCTACCTCCGTGAGGATGCCCCAGGGCTAGCCCTAAAGCTATTTCGGGGAGAACCAGCTATCTCCGGGTTCGATTGGAATTTCTCCCCTACCCACGCCTCATCGCCACCCTTTTCAACGGATGTGCGTGCGGCCCTCCATCGCCTTTTACGGCGGCTTCAGCCTGGACATGGGTAGATCACCCGGTTTCGGGCCTGCACGGGCAGACTAAAGAATGCAGAGCATTCTTTGCCCTGTTCAGACTCGGTTTCCCTTCGGCTCCGCGCCTTAGGCGCTTAGCCTCGCCTGCCCGCGCAGCTCGCCGGACCGTTCTACAGAAAGTACGCGGCCGCGCGCATACGGCGCTCCCACAGCTTGTAGACACAGGGTTTCAGGCTCTCTTTCACTCCCCTCCCGGGGTCCTTTTCACCTTTCCTTCACAGTACTCTGCTCTATCGGTCGCCAGGTAGTATTTAGCCTTGCGGGGTGGTCCCCGCGTGTTCCCACAGGGTTTCACGTGCCCCGTGGTACTCTGGATCCTGCCGCGCTGGCCTCGCCTTCGCCTACGGGGCTCTCACCCCCTATGGCCGGCCTTCCCAGGGCCGTTCGGCTGGCTCCTCCAGTCGCTTGCGCAGTCCGAACCCCGCCGTGCACGCACGGCGGTTTGGGCTCTTCCGGTTCCGCTCGCCGCTACTCCCGGAATCGATGTTTCTTTCTCTTCCTCCGGCTACTTAGATGTTTCAGTTCGCCGGGTTCCCTCCTCCATGCCTATGTGTTCGGCATGGGGTGGCGGGGTCTTCCCCCGCCGGGTCTCCCCATTCAGGCACCCGCGGATCGATGGGTATGTGCCCCTCCCCGCGGCTTTTCGCAGCTTGTCGCGCCTTTCGTCGGCTCCTGGCGCCAAGGCATCCGCCCTGTGCCCTTCTTCGCTTAACCGATTGCTCCCGCCTCCGCGCCTAGCGTGGCGCTTCCTCGGGTCGTCCCGGGCTTTGGCCCGGCTCCTTTGGATACCGGTTCCATGCGCCGCACCCATGGGCGCACTTCCCCCCGCCTCCCGGCGGCATTTCTATTTGCTCGATGTCCGATGGGGTCTCCCCCATCGTTTGGTTCTCTTCGTCAGTATTCGGTTTTCAAGGTACAGCTGGCGGC
>CAJUEC010000089.1 GCA_910585155.1 uncultured Oscillospiraceae bacterium | reverse complement strand
TGATTGGAGGGATGAAAATGCCATTGAAAATCAAGCCCTGCCACCTGCGGGCCGCTGGCTTTGCCTTTGACGGTGTGGCCGGGGGCCGGGAGTGGACAGGCCAGCGGCGCAGGGGCTACTATGTGGCCCCCGCCGAACTGAAACACCGCTGGATGAAAAGACGGGCAGGTGAGCGGCCATGAGCAAGATCAAGACCCGTGAAACGGGCAAGGACATTAAAGTGCTGGACAAGTCCGCTGTTGTGGGCCAGCGCATGAAAAACGCCTTTATCCGCTCCAAGCGGAACGTTGCGGCGCTGATGGACGACCGGCAGGCCACCCCCAGCGAGTACGCCGAGGATAAGGTGGAGTTTGCCGCCGACGATCTGGCCCATGATACGGCGAATGTGGCCGTGTCCGGCACAAAGACGGCGGTACGCCAGGGGAAGAACCTGTTTCAGCGCCAGCGGGAGAAGCGGGCAGCGGAGAAGCGCCGGGAGAACACCGCCCCCACGGAACAGGCCCCCGCCCCCGAACCGTCCCAGGGTACGGCCCCGGAGGGGCAGACCCCGCAGCGGCACAGCGGGACGGCCCCGGAGGGGCGATTACCCCGTCAGCGAACCGACCCGCCCAGGGATGGGCAGCGCCCCCGGCAGGGCACCGGCCCCGCCCAGGACAGACAGCTCCCACGCCAGCGAACCGGGACAGCCCCGGAGCGTCAGCCCCTCCCACGGTATGAGCGCACAGCGGAGCGGCCCCCGGCCCATGTTGACGTTGAGCGCCCCACCGATACAGTAAGCTCTTTTGTAGAGCGTGGGCGGACTTTTGCCAAGAAGCAGGCCGCAAAGTGGGCCGAACGGAAACGGCAGATGAAAAACCGGCCTGTCCAGTCTGACCGGCCACCGCAGGTAAAGCCCCAGGACGCCGCCAAAGCGCCCCGGCAGGTGGAAACGGCGGTCAACACCGTGGAAACGCCCGTAAAAACGGCGAAACGGCCCGCCCAGGCTATGGGGCAGACCGCAAAGGCCACCGGCAGGGGCGCAAAGGGCACCATCAAGAGCGCACAGCGGACGGTAAAGACGGCACAGCGCACCGCAAAAGGCACCGTGAAAACCGCCCAGCATACGTCTAAAACCGCCATCAAGACCGCAGACCATACGGCAAAGTCGGCACAGAAAACGGCCCAGGCCACCGCAAAGGCGGCAAAAATGACCGCCCACGCCGCCCGTGCCACGGCCAAGACCGCCGCCACCACCGCGAAAGCCGCCGCAAAGGGTGTTTCCGCTACGGTAAAGGCCATGATTGCGTCCGTTAAGGCGCTGGTGGCCGCTATTGCCGCTGGGGGCTGGGTTGCCATCCTCGCCGTTGTGATTATCTGCTTGATTGGCCTGATCGTCGGCTCCTGCTTCGGTATCTTCTTCTCCGGGGAGGACAGCGGCACGGGACAGACCATGCCCGCCGTTGTCCGGGAGATCAATCAAGAGTATGAGGGCAAGCTGGACGAGATCAAGAACAGCACCGCCCATGACACACTTGAAATGTCCGGCTCCCGCGCCGTCTGGCCGGAGGTACTGGCAATATACGCCGTTAAGACCACCACCGACCCGGACAACCCCCAGGAAGTCGCCACGATGGACGACAGCAAAAAAGAGCTGTTGAAAGAGATATTTTGGGCTATGAACGAGATAAGTAGCCGCACCGAAACCGCCACCACCACCCAAACCGTGGAAACCGACGATGGGGCGGGCAACATCATTGAGGAAGAAGTTGAGGTAACGACAACGACCCTCTATATAACCGTGACCCACAAGACCGCCGATGAAATGGCGGACGCCTACAACTTCACCGCCGACCAGCGGGCGCAGCTTGCGGAATTACTGGCTGAAGAAAACCGCAGTATGTGGAGCAGCGCCCTATACGGTATCGGCGTGGGCGACGGGGAGATCGTGGTGGTGGCCCTCTCCCAGCTCGGCAACG
>CAJUEC010000088.1 GCA_910585155.1 uncultured Oscillospiraceae bacterium | reverse complement strand
GGCGCAGAGGGGGCCTGCCGTTCCCCGGCCAGCCTTGCCGCCTCTTTCATCTGCTCGGCAATCGGACGGGGCCTGCCCTCCCGCAGTAGGCCGGACACCTCCGGGGCGGGCCGGAGCTCATAGTCCGCCGCCTGCTTTTCCGTCAAGGGCTTTGTGTAGGTCAGATGCCCCCACGCAAGGAACGCGCCGCCCTCCACGGATACGCGCTTGTCGTAGTTTACGATTTCGTCCGGGGCGTTGCCTGCAGGCTTGGGGAACGTACCGATGTCAACGGGCCGCTGGGTGGAATAATACTTGTAAAGGCCGGGGGCCTCAATCTGCGCCACCTTGACGGAGAACTGCTGCTGGTAGTTTTCCACACGCTCCAGCAAGTCCTGCTCCAGCGCGGCCCGGTCACTGCCATAATGCCCCCATTCATACTGCCTTGCGCCGTGTTCGTCATCATAGCAGGCCCACGTCACAAAGGGGGAGGGGGCCCGGGGATGCTCCCCCAGCGCAAAGCCCCGGCCATTCTCCAGCATGACGGCCTTTAAGATTGTATAGCCTTGATTTCTGTCCATAGGAACCTCCTCTCGAAATGTTAGCACTATTTTGGGAAATCGGGGCAGGACGTGTAAAAGTACGCCCCGCCCCAAAAGTGGCCCCGGAAAGCCTTGAAAACAGCGGGGTTCTATACCCCCAAATGCTCACGCCTCACCCCCGGTATTTCCGCATATATCCCCGCTGTTTCTTCTGCCTTGCGGCCTTGGAGCAAGCCTCGGAGCAATAGCGCCGTCGCCCGTCCGGGAGAAAGGGCCGCCCGCAGACAGGACAGGGCCGCGTTTCCGGGGCGGGCCCCTCGGTATTGAGGGCGGCCTCCAGCACCGGGTTCAGCGGCAGGACGGCCTCCCGGAAGTATCTGCAATAGGCCCCCGTCCAGCACTTCCCCAGCATATAGCACTCACAGTCCAAAGGCAAGCATCCCATTTCCCGGTCATAGTTGGCGCACCATTTTACTACAAGGGAGCGGATAGCGGCCTTTTCCTCACGGGTCAGCTCGCGCAAAATATCACCTCCCGCCCGGTTTTTTCAAAAGGCTCTGAAAGCAGGAGCCGCAGGGGATGCCGCGCCAGTAGGGACAGCCACAGCACCGGGAGTCCTCCCGGGGCTGTTCCGGGCGGGGAGCCCGGGGCCGTGGGTGGCGTTTCATTTCCCGTTCCAAAGGGTTCGATGTGAAATTCATTCTCCGTCCTCCTTTTCTTCTTCCTCATCCCACGGGGGGAGGTCGTCATACTCACCGCCGCCATAGTCCTCGCCGTATTCCTCGGCCTCTTCAAAATCCTCGCCGGGAGCGGCGGCCTGCTGTTTGGGGCGGTAAATCTTGAAGTACCACCCGGCCCCGCCGCCGAGGGCCAGCACCGCCAGCACCAGCAAGAGCGTCCCCGCCCCGCCGGATTTTTCCGGCTCCGGCTCCGGCTCGGTAGCAGGTTCGGGCTCCGGCTCCGGGAGCGGTTCGGGTACGGCCTCCGGGGAGGGCTCCGCAAGGGCCATCAAATCGGCCACGGTGACGGCGTTCAGGAAGTACACATTTTCCGTCTCCCGCTGGCGGTCAATCACCAGATAGAACACGGACTCATCCGCCGCCATGATGGTGAAAAATTCCTTGCCGTCCTGGTCGGTGGCGTTATCCACCATCGTCCCCTGGCCGTCCGGGGTGAACGGATTGGGCTCGGGCTCCGGGGTGGCCGGGGGCTCGGTGGGCTCCACGGGGTCAAGCCCCTCCCACTCCGGGCCGCCCGTACCGTCCTCCCATTCCTCGCCGCCCCCGGCGTAGGCCGTGGTGGTGATGCCGCACAGCAAAAAAGCGGCGCACAGAGCCGCCGCCACTACACGATATTTTTTCAGTTTCATTCCGCGTCCTCCTTTTCCGGCCCGGCGGACTTCGGGACATTTTGTCCCAAAGCGTCCCCGGCCTTGATGCGCTGGAGCACCAGCGGGAGCTCCTCAAGGGAAATGCTC
>CAJUEC010000087.1 GCA_910585155.1 uncultured Oscillospiraceae bacterium | reverse complement strand
GCCATCCTGCTGATGTGTACCCTGTGGATTCGGTGGGCGTGGCGGATCGGGTTCTGGTATGCCTTTGCCGCCGCGTGCATGGCGGGCATGTTCCAGGTGGCCGCGTCCGGCCTGGCCCAGATATTGCTTCTGGACAGCGAGATCCCGTACGCGGCGTTGATCGCCGTCTATGGCGCTGTGGCGCTGGTCTCCGCCGCGCTGCTGCACCGGCTCCACTTCGGGCGCTGGTTCCGCCTTCTGCTGGAGGACAGCTCCGTCCAGCGCCGCATGGCCCTGTTCTTCTTTGGCCTGGAGGCGGCTATGGAGGCATTCTCTCTTTTACAGGACGGAATCCAGCCGGAATATCTGGTTCCCTACTACGCGCTTGTGCTGGTGATGGCGGGGCTGGCGGTGGGGCTGGTCATTTACCTGTCCCAGCGGCTGGACGCCGCCCGGAAAATGGAGGCCCAGCGGGATGTCATCGCCCAGCAGCAGCTCTACGAGCGGGACCTGGAGGACATCCGCCGGGAGGTGCGCTCCTTCCGCCACGACTACAAAAACCTGCTGGCCGGGCTGTCCCAGCAGGCAGACGAGGGGGAGCTGGACGAGCTGCGCGCCGCTTTGTCCCAGCTGGACGCGGGCTTCGACCGGCGCATCGGGGAGAAGATCCGGGCCTCCACCCAGATCGGCAATGTGCGCGTGCCCCAGGTACGCAGCCTGCTGCTGTCCAAGCTGGCGGCCATGGGGGCGCAGGGGGTGGACTGCCGCCTGGAGGCGCTCTACCCCGTGGAGACGGTGGGAATGGACGTGTGGGACTTCACCCGCTGCCTGGGCATCCTGCTGGACAACGCCGCCGAGGCCGCCCTGGACACCGGGACGCCCTGGGTGGAGATTGTGCTGCTGGCCCAGGGGGAGGGTCTGTTTCTGCGGGTATCCAACCCCTACGCCGGGACCATTGACCCCGAGCAGATTTGGGCGGAGGGCGGCTCCACCAAGGGGGAGGGGCGGGGGCTGGGCCTGCCCGGCTACCAGCGGATTTTGGAGGGGCACTCCAGCGCCTCCGCCTCCACCAGCTGGGCGGACGGCGTGTTTGTCCAGGAACTGACCACGGGAGGGCGCGCATGATCCGTATTTACCTGTGTGACGACGAGGAGGCCGTGCTCCACCAGCTCAAAATCGCCCTGGAGTGGAAAATCCTCGTGGAGAATTACGATATGGTGGTGGCCCATGCCGCCTCCGCCGCCCAGGCCCTGCTGGATGCGGTGGGGGACAGCCGCCGGAACATCTACTTCCTGGACGTGGATTTGCGGGACGGGGACTGGGATGGCTTCAAGCTGGGCCGGGAGCTGCGGCGGCGGGACCCCCACGGCACGCTGGTCTACATCACCAGCTATGGCGACCTGGCCTGGAAGACCTTCCAGTACCATTTGGAGGCCTTTGACTACATCGTAAAGGAGGGGGAGCAAACCGGCTCCGCCGCCGCCCGGTGCCTGGAGGCCGTCCATGCCCGGCTTTTGGACGAGCGTCACGACCCGGCGGAGGT
Source organism: uncultured Oscillospiraceae bacterium (assembly GCA_910585155.1). Classification (GTDB taxonomy): domain Bacteria; phylum Bacillota; class Clostridia; order Oscillospirales; family Oscillospiraceae; genus Enterenecus. Next base: position 479 of record CAJUEC010000087.1, on the reverse strand, counting down.
GTTCTCCCTGCGGACTGGGGATGAGACCCGCCACGTCCCCCTGGCCGACATCTTGTTTTTCGAGACTGCCCCCAAAGCCCACCACGTATTTCTCCACACGGCCAGCAGCCGTCTGGACTTCGTGGGCAGTCTGAACGAGCTGGAGCAGGAGCTGGCCGGCCGCTTTGTCCGGGTCCACCGGGCCTATCTGGCGGCCTGGGATAAAATTGAGTCGGTGGACTGTAGGGAAAACCGGGTCCGGGTGGGGGGCCGGGAGTGCCTGCTGTCCCGGGCCGGGAAGGCGGAGCTGAAAAAGAAACTGGGGGGAGGCCCGTGAGGCCTCTCCCCAGTTTTTTGCCGTTCAGGAAAAATTTTGTCCGTTCAGGAAATAACTCCCACAGCGGGCCGGGAGCGTGGTATGCTTCCTTTCGCAGACAGGCGGGATGAGAAAGGAGGGAAACGCAATGGCAAAGGAGCGCTTTGTGGAGGTCTATAACCAG
>CAJUEC010000086.1:1248-2079 GCA_910585155.1 uncultured Oscillospiraceae bacterium | reverse complement strand
TGACCACCTCGCCGCCCTCCGGGTTCCTGCCCCAGGAGGCGATTTTGCCGTCGTCGCCTATGACGAGCTTGTAAGTAAAACCGTTTTCCAGCATATAGGGGTAGTAGTTGGTGTCGTCATAGGAGAAGATCACCGGCTTTTTCCCCTCGGGGAGGTACAGGGTGTTGCGGACCATTCCGGGCTGGCCGTCCTCTCCGGCGTCCTCCCGCCACACATCGCCGATATCCACCAGCACATAACCCTTGTCGTAGACGCTCTGGAGAATTTTGCTGAACTCGTCCGCCGTAACCATGTAGTCGTCAATGCCGTCGGCCTGGGCGTCTCCGTCGAAGGCCAGCTCCGGGTAGGCCACCACGGGGTGGAAAAACAGGTGCTCCACAATCCCGTCCCAGGCGGCGTAGACCACGCCGTCCCGGCTGCCGCCCGCCGGCATCACCGTGGGGTCTAAAATCTCGTAGGGCGCGGGTTCCGGCTCACGTTCCGGTTCCGGCTCCGGGGTCTCATCCCGGACAGGGGGCGCGGGGTCCTCAGCCGGAGGCGCGGCGGAGGGCGTCTGGCCGCAGGCGGTCAGGGACAGCAGCAGGGCCAGCAGAAGGAGAAGGGCAGTGAAACGGGGCATCGAAAAAACGTCCTTTCTGTCGAATTTTCTGACAGATACAGTATGACAGAAATGGCGAAAAAAAGAATCACAAAAAAGTGACAAAAAAAAGACAAAATCTGAGTAAATTGTCACAATTGCGAAAAGCCGCCGGAGGGGGCTCCCCTCCGGCGGCCTGCATCCGCGTCTAAGATCGGAAGAGCACACGTCTGAACTCCAGTCACACAAGCTAA
>CAJUEC010000086.1:0-1238 GCA_910585155.1 uncultured Oscillospiraceae bacterium | reverse complement strand
AGATCAGCGCCATCGCCACGCCGGCCGTCACCGCCATGGTGATGCCGCCGGCCGTGGCGCTGAGGCCGCCGGTGAGGACCCCCAGCCAGCCCTGTTCGCCCACGGCCTTTTTCACGCCCTTGGCCAGGGCGTGGCCGAAGCCGGTGAGGGGCACCGTGGCCCCGGCGCCGCCCCAGTCCGCCAGGGGCTGATAGAGTCCCACAGCGCTGACCAGCACTCCGGCTGCCACATAGCCCGTCAGGATGCGGGCAGGGGTGAGCTGAGTCTTGTCGATCAGGATCTGACCGATGGCACAGAGAATGCCGCCGCAGAGAAACGCATTGAGATATTCCATATTCCTGCCTCCCGTGTATTTTTCTCAGTGTTTCCCACGGGCGGAAAAAATATGCCGGGTTTCAGAACCTGTGTTCACAGAATTCCCCGCCTGTGAATACGGGCTCTCAGACGATGAAGCCGCCGTCGGCGGAGAGAATCTGTCCGGTGACAAAAGAGGCGCCCTCGGAGGCAAAAAAAGCCACGGCGTGCGCCACATCCTCCGGCGTGCCCAGACGGCCCAGAGGCGTCTGCTCCGCCAGGTCCCGCAGAGTCTCTTGTCCCAGGACCTGCACCATGTCCGTGTCGATGACGCCGGGGGCCACGCAGTTCACCCGGATGCCGGAGGGGGCCAGCTCCAGGGCCAGGGAACGGGTCAGGCCGATGAGAGCCGCCTTGGTACAGGCGTAGGCCGCCTCGCAGGAGGCCCCCCGGAGGCCCCAGATGGAGGAGATGTTGTCAATGCAGCCCCGCTTTTCCGAGATCATATGGGGCAGGACCGCCTGGATGGCGTTCCGGGCGCCCCCCAGGTTCACGCCCAGGTATCGCTCCCACAGCTCGTCCGTGATGTCCTGGAACAGGCACTGGCCCGCCACGCCGGCGTTGTTCACCAGCAGCTCCACAGGGCCCAGGGTCTCCGCCGCGGCGCGGACCATCTTGTTTACGGCGGCGCGGTCGGAGACATCGGCCCGAAAGGCCATGGCCATGCGTCCCTCCCCGCGGAGGAGGTCCACCAGCTCTTCCGCGGCCTGCCGGTGCTCCATGTAGTTGACGCAGACGGGCCAGCCCCGCCGGGCCAGCTCCAGGGCCGATGCCCGGCCAATGCCCCGGGAGGAGCCGGTGACCAGTGCGGAACGATTCATAAAACCAGTCCTTTCGTAATGGGATTCCCCTGCATTATACCAGCTCTGAGGGCGGATTGGAAC
>CAJUEC010000085.1 GCA_910585155.1 uncultured Oscillospiraceae bacterium | reverse complement strand
TGCTTTACTTAAGCGGATTTTCTGGTATAATGTACATATCAGAGCACAAGCGGGACCTGCTGATCCCAAATATGAAAGTGTCCCGTCAAAAACACGATATATTTTATAGGAGGAATGCCGCTATGAACCAGTACATCGAGAGAGTCCTGAACGCCACCAAGGCCAAGAACGCCAACGAGCCCGAGTTCCTGCAGACCGTGGAGGAGGTCCTCTCCTCGCTGGAGCCCGTCATCAACGCCCATCCCGAGTACGAGAAGGTCGCCCTGCTGGAGCGCATGGTGGAGCCCGAGCGTCTGGTGGAGTTCCGCGTGACCTGGGAGGACGACAACCACGTGTGGCAGGTCAACCGGGGCTACCGCGTGCAGTACAACGGAGCCCTGGGTCCCTACAAGGGCGGCATCCGCTTCGACCCCTCCGTCAACCTGTCCATCATCAAGTTCCTGGGCTTTGAGCAGGTGTTCAAGGACGCCATGACCGGCCTGCCCATCGGCGGCGCCAAGGGCGGCTCCGACTTCGACCCCCGGGGCAAGTCCGACGCGGAGGTCATGCGCTTCTGCCAGGCCTTCATCACCGAGCTGTACCGCCACATCGGCCAGGACATCGACTGCCCCGCCGGCGACCTGGGCTGCGGCGGCCGTGAGATCGGCTACATGTACGGCCAGTACCGCCGCATCGTGGGCGCTTCCGAGTTCGGCGCTCTGTCCGGCAAGGCGGTGTGCACCGGCGGCTCCCTGATGCGTCCCGAGGCCACCGGCTACGGCGCGGTCTACTATCTGGTCGAGGCCCTGAAGCACGACGGCGAGGACATCAAGGGCAAGCGGATCGCCATGTCCGGCTACGGCAACGTGGGCTGGGGCATCATGAAGAAGGCCGCCGAGCTGGGGGCCAAGGTCACCTATTTCGCCGGCCCCGACGGCTACATCCACGATCCCGACGGCGTGGACACCGAGGAGAAGCTGAACTACATCCTGGAGATGCGGGCCAAGGACCCCATGCACTGCGCCTCCTACGCCGAGAAGTTCGGCTGCGAGTTCGTGCCCGGCGAGAAGTGCTGGGGCGTGAAGGACGTGGACATCTACATGCCCGCCGCCACCCAGAACGACGTGAACATGGACTGGGCCGAGAAGATCGCCGCCTCCGGCGTGAAGTACTACATTGAGGTGGCCAACATGCCCACCACCAACGACGCCCTGGAGTTTCTGAAGAAGCAGCCCCACATCGTGGTGGCTCCCTCCAAGGCCGTCAACGCCGGCGGCGTGTCCGTGTCCGAGCTGGAGATGGCGCAGAACGCCGAGCGCCTGTACTGGACCGCCGAAGAGGTGGACGAGAAGCTGAAGGGCATCATGAAGAACATCTACCACTCCTCCGTGGAGGTGGCCGAGCGCTACGGCCTGGGCTACGACCTGGTGGCCGGCGCCAACATCGTGGGCTTCCAGAAGGTCGCGGACGCCATGATGGCGCAGGGCATCTTCTAAAAATCCCCAATCCAACCGCACGCCAGCCGCAGGACCCTTTTGGGTCCTGCGGCTTTTTTGCCGGGCAGCAGCAGGCGCACCTTCAGGGGTCCGCGCATAAGCTGGTACAGCACCATCTGAAAGGAGGCTGCCGGAACTATTGTTCCGATTCATATATGGACCCTAACCGCTTTTATTACGTGATCGCCTCCGCCGGGCGTTCTGCCTCCGGCTCGGAGCCAGTGATCCCTCTGCCCTACCCCGGCGAAGGAGGCCCCGTCTACCCCGGAAACGATCCGGCGGGCGAGCCTGTCATCCCTCTCCCCTATCCCGGCGAGGGAGGCCCCGTCTACCCCGGCGGCGGGACGGTGATCCAACCTGTACCGCCCAGCACCGCCCGAGTCCGCTTTCTCAACGCGGCCTACAACTACCCCGCGCTGCGGATTCTTGTGGACGGCAGCCGTTTTGCCGCCCGGATGCGCTACGCCTCGGTCACCGGCTGCGGCCTGGTCCACTCCGGTCACCGCACCATAACGGTGACCAACTCCAATGGCCGGGTCTATCTGCGCAAAACCATCCCCTTCCAGGCCAACAGCGATTCCACCGTGGCCGAGATCGGAAGAGCACACGTCTGAACT
>CAJUEC010000084.1:914-2145 GCA_910585155.1 uncultured Oscillospiraceae bacterium | reverse complement strand
CGAAAATCGCCGCTGCGGCATCGGAGCTGTTTCTGAAACGGGGCACGGCGGCGGTCACCATGGACGAGATCGCCAGGGCGGCGGGGTACAGCAAGGCAACGCTGTACGTATACTTTGAGAACAAGGAGGAGATCGTCTGCCTCCTGACGCTGGAGAGCATGAAAACGCTTCACGGCTGCATCTCCGCCGCCCTGGCGGGGGCGGAGACCGTGGAGGCCGGATACGGGGGCATCTGCCGGGAACTGGTCCGGTATCAGCGGGAACACCCCCTCTATTTCAGGATGGCGCTGGAGCGGATTGACGTCAGCTTTAAAAACTGCGACGTCCTGCCCGAGGAACGGGAGACCTGGCAGGTCGGGGAGGCTGTCAACGCACAGCTGGGGAACTTTTTGAGGGCGGGCATGGCGCAGGGCGCCCTGCGGGAGGACCTAGAAATCATCCCCACAATCCTGCTCTTCTGGGGGATGATCTCCGGACTGATCCAGCTTGCGGCCAGCAAAGAGCCGTATATCGCGCAGGCGGCGGGGCTGTCCCAAGAGCAGTTTCTGGAGCGCGGGTTTCGGATGCTGTACCGTTCCATCGCCAGGAAAAGGGAGGTGACCGCATGAGGATGCGGAGTCTTTTGACCGCCGGGGCGGCCTGCCTTCTGGCGGGCCTGCTCTGCGGGGCGGTCTACTTAAAACGGGTGGTGGATTACCAGCGGGCGGTACGGGAGACGAGGATTGAGGAAGTCGACCTCTCCCGGGTCTCCGACGGGACTTATACCGGGGAGTATGACACGGGCCTTGTGTCCGCCAGAGTGGAGGTACGGGTGGAGAGCGGAGAGATCACGGACATCCGCATCCTGGAGCACAAAAATGAACGGGGCGGCCCTGCGGAGGCGGTGACAGAGGCCATTGTCAGCCAGCAGAGAATCGAGGTTGACGCCGTGTCTGGGGCGACAAACTCCAGCACCATCATCAAAAAGGCGGTGGAGAACGCCCTGCGGCAGGGACTGGCCGCCCCACAAAGTTAGATATCGTTTGATTCAAAACTGATTCGGCAGACAGCGCATGCGCTGTCTGCCGTTTTTGATGCGGCGGACCGCACAGGCCGCGGCATGTGGCATGCCCCTCCGGTATTGTAATCCCGCCATGGCGTTCCCCCCGGACCCGCGGTCTCCGACGGTCTGAATACGCCCTCCGGTGGGGGCCCGCTCCCCCGCTTTTGGCCGCCCCCGCCTGTTTTGGCC
>CAJUEC010000084.1:0-904 GCA_910585155.1 uncultured Oscillospiraceae bacterium | reverse complement strand
ACCGAGATCTACACTCTTTCCCTACACGACGCTCTTCCGATCTCGAAAAAACGCTCCCTCTATGAGGGACAGTTTCTCGTGTCACTGTCTCTCATAGAGGGAGCGGGTCAATCTGTCCGGCATCCCCCGGTTTTGAGGCTCTTATTTCATCAGCTCGTACATGACCGCCTTGATGGTGTGCATCCGATTCTCCGCCTCGTCAAAGACGATGGAGGCCGGGGACTCGAAGACCTCGTCGGTGACCTCCATGGCGTCCCGGCCAAACTTCTCGCCCATCTCGCGTCCCACCTTGGTCTTGTGGTCGTGATAGGCGGGCAGGCAGTGCATGAATCTGCACCGGGGGCCGGCGTTGTCCATCAGGGCCTTTGTCACCTGATAGGGCCCCAGGGCCTCGATGCGCTCCTGCCAGACCTCCACAGGCTCGCCCATGGAGACCCACACATCGGTGTAGAGCACATCCGCGTTCTTTGTCGCCTCCATGGGGTCCTCAATGAACTCCAGCACCGCGCCGGTCTCCCCGGCAATCTCCCGGCAGGTCTCCACCAGGGCGGGAGACGGCATATACGCCTTGGGGGCGCAGGCCACGAAGTGCATCCCCATCTTGGCGCAGCCCACCATCAGGCTGTTGCCCATGTTAAACCGGGCGTCTCCCAGATACACCAGCTTCACGCCCTCCAGCTTCCCGAAGTGCTCCCGGACGGTGAGGAAGTCCGCCAGGATCTGGGTGGGGTGGAACTCGTTGGTCAGACCGTTGAACACCGGCACGCCCGCGTGGGCGGCCAGCTCCTCCACCAGGGTCTGCCCGAACCCCCGGTACTCGATGCCGTCGTACATCCGGCCCAGCACCCGGGCGGTGTCGGCGATGGACTCCTTCTTGCCCATCTGGGAGCTGCCGGGGTCCAGA
>CAJUEC010000083.1 GCA_910585155.1 uncultured Oscillospiraceae bacterium | reverse complement strand
GTGCGGATGACCGCCCCCAGGTTGTGGGGGTCGCTGAGCTCGTCGCACACCACGATGAGGGGGGCCTCCCCCCGTTCCCGGGCGGCGGCCAGAATGTCGTCCACGTCCGCGTATTCCCGGACGGCGGCGATGGCCACCACCCCCTGGTGGCTCTTGGTGCGGCTCATGCCGTCCAGCTTGCGCCGGTCGGCCTCCACCACCACGACGCCCTTTTCCCGGGCGGCGGAGGCGATATGGCCCAGGGCGGCGTCGGTCTCCCCCCGGGCGATGTAAATTTTGTCGATGGTGGTTCCGGCCCGAAGGGCCTCGATCACCGCGTTGCGCCCCTCAATGAGGCCGTCGGCCTCCGCCTCCTGGGCCGGGCGCTGGTTTTTATCACTGCGCATGGAAAAAACTCCTTCTGCCTGTGGAATGTTTAGATAGCCGCGTTACAGTATATCATAAAAGTGTCCATGGGGAAAGAGAAAATGCGCCCGGCGGAGAGGGAAATCCGCTCCGGCGGGGCGGGCGACAAATTTCGTCATAGAAAGTTTACACCGCAGCTAAGAACATTTCTTGTTTTTGTTGGGAATGTGTGGTATACTGCCATAACAGTGTCTCAAAATCGGCCCGGGGCAGTGCCCCGGTTACAGAAAGGAGGCTGCGCCTATGGCCGGCCCGTTGAAGCCAAACGACCCCAACCGGCGGGGGGATTCAAATGGAAGCGACGACAAAAAACGCACTCCGCTGGGCTTTTTCAGCATCGTCCTGTGGGCGATCATGCTGGTGTTTCTGCTGAACACCTGCCGCAGCACGGTGGAGAGCGCCTCTGTGCAGACGGTGAATTACTCCGACTTTTATAACTGGGTGGAGGAGGGCTACGTGGCGGAGGTGAAGCTGGACGCCAACGTCTATACCTTTGTCCTGAAGGAGGACGCCCCGCCGCTCAAGGAGCTGGTGGACCAGATGGAGGACGCCTACGGCAGCGGGGCGCTCCAGGGGCTGTTCAGCCAGTTTGACCGCAAGGACCTGGAGAGCGCCGCCAGCAGCGCCATCAAATTCCGGGTGGGCCCGGTGAATCAGGAGAATTTTGTGCAGTGGCTGGATGAGCACGATGTGGAGTTCCACCGGGACCCGGTGACGGAGGAGCAGTATATGGTCTCCGCCATCGTCAGCTATGTGCTGCCCATTGTGCTGATGGTGGGCGGGCTGCTGCTGCTCTACCGCTATATGTTCAAGAAGATGGGATCCGGCGGCGGCTTCGGCGGCATCGGGGGCGTGGGCAAGGCCAACGCCAAGGTGTACGTGGAGAAAAAGACCGGCGTCACCTTCAAGGACGTGGCGGGCCAGGACGAGGCCAAGGAGAGCCTGGAGGAGATCATCGACTTCCTCCACAACCCGGGCAAGTACACCGAGATCGGCGCCAAGCTGCCCAAGGGTGCGCTGCTGGTGGGCCCGCCGGGCACCGGCAAGACCCTGCTGGCCAAGGCCGTGGCCGGCGAGGCCAACGTTCCCTTCTTCTCCATCTCCGGCTCCGACTTCGTGGAGATGTTCGTGGGCGTGGGCGCGTCCCGGGTCCGGGACCTGTTCAAGGAGGCCAGCAAGATGGCCCCCTGCATCATCTTCATCGATGAGATCGACACCATCGGCAAGTCCCGGGACAACCGCATGGGGGGCAACGACGAGCGGGAGCAGACCCTGAATCAGCTTTTAGCCGAGCTGGACGGCTTCGACCCGGGCAAGGGCGTCATCGTGCTGGGGGCCACCAACCGGCCCGAGGTGCTGGACAAGGCCCTGCTGCGGCCCGGCCGCTTCGACCGGCGCATCACCATCGACCGGCCCAATCTGGCGGGGCGGCTGGCCACCCTCCAGGTCCACACCCGGAAGATCAAGCTGGCGGAGGACGTGGACCTGAACAAGATCGCCCTGGCCACCGCGGGCTGCGTGGGGGCGGACCTGGCCAATCTGGTAAACGAGGCCGCCCTGCGGGCGGTGCGCAAGGGCCGCCGCCTGGTCACCCAGGAGGACCTGCTGGCCTCCTTCGAGTTCGTCATCGCCGGCAGCGAGAAGAAGAACTCCGTACTCACCGAGTATGAGAAGAAGCTGGTGGCCTATCACGAGGTGGGCCACGCCATGGTGGCCTACAAGCAGAAGAACGCCGAGCCGGTGC
>CAJUEC010000082.1 GCA_910585155.1 uncultured Oscillospiraceae bacterium | reverse complement strand
ACGAAAGCTGCCCTCGGTGGGCCGTATCAACAAGCACCACGAACGGCAGAAAGAGGAATACAAGAGCAACCCCGACATCGACCGGGAGCGCACCGGCCTGAATTACCACATCGTCCAGCCCCCAGGCCCCTACCGGGAAGCGGCGCTGGCCCGTATCGAACAGGCCGGGGCACGGCGGCGCAAGGACAGCGTGGTGCTTCAGGACTGCTTTGTGGGCGGCACTCCTGACTGGCTGAAGGCAAAGAGCCAGGAGGAACAGCGGGCGTATTTCAGCCACGCCTATCAATTCTTTGAGGACAATTTTGGAAAAGAGAATATCATCTCCGCCGTGGTGCATATGGACGAGGCTACTCCCCATATGCACCTTTGTTTTGTCCCCATCACCCCCAAGGGCCGCTTGTCCTCCAAGGACGTGATCGGCGGGCCGCAGGGCCTTGTGAAATGGCAGGACAGGTTCTATGAGCATATGCGCCAGCGGTATCCAGACCTGTCCCGTGGGTTGCCCAAAAAGCTGACCCACCGCAAGCACGTCCCGCCCTATATGTTCAAGCTGACGGCGGAGCTATACAAGCATTATGACGAGATTTGTCAGGCCATCAACAGTATCGGCGTTCTGAACAGCGGCAGGAAAAAGGAGGAAGCTATCGCCCTTCTCGGCAGGTATGCCCCGGAAATGACCCAGCTAAAGGCCCAGGTCGCCAGCACGGACAAGCAGATCGCAGACCTGGAACGGGAGTTGGCCTATGTGACGGAGGGCAGGGCCACGGCATGGCGAGCCAACCAGGACTACAAACAGGAGTTGGAGGAAGCCAACTACAAGCTGTATCAACTGAACCGGGAGCAGAAAAAGCTGGAGGGTATTATCTCCCAAATCCCCCCGGAACTGCTGGCCCAGTTGACGAAAACTGAGCGGGACGCCCGCAAAAATCAGGAAAGAGGGAAAAATAGATGAACATTCAAGAAATCAAGGTGTCGGAATGCGCCGCCTTTCAGGACAACCCCTTTCAGGTCAGGGACGACGAGGGGATGGAGCTGCTTGTCCAGAGTATCAAGGAGTTTGGCGTCATGACGCCCGTTGTGGTGCGCCCGGTCAAGGAGGGCGGCTATGAGATCGTCAGCGGGCACCGCAGGATACACGCTTGCCGGAGGGCGGGGATTGAGAAAATCCCCGCCCTTGTCCGTGATATGGAGCGTGACAGCGCCGTGATCTTCATGGTGGATTCCAACATCCAGCGGGAGGGCCTTTTACCCTCTGAAAAGGCGTTCGCCTACAAGATGAAAGTGGAAGCCCTGCGGCACCAGGGGAAAAGGTCTGTCCAACCTGGACAGAAGTCGTCAAGGGGCGCTGTGGCGGAGAACGCCGGGGAGAGCGAGACACAGGTGCAGCGGTATATCCGCCTGACCAATCTGGAAAAGCCCCTCCTGTCCCTGGTGGACGAGGGCAGGATCGCCTTTACCCCCGCCGTGGAATTGTCCTATCTGAACCAGCGGGAACAGCTTGATTTGCTGGAAACCATCGAGAGCGAGGACTGTACCCCCTCTCTGTCCCAGGCCATCCGTATGCGGAAGCTGAGCGAAGCGGGCCAGCTTGATATGGACGGTATCTTCCACATCATGTCGGAGGTCAAGGGCAATCAAAAGGAGTACATCAAGCTGTCCAGTGATAAGGTCGGGAAGTACCTGGGCAAGCTGCGTACCCCCCAGCAGAAGGAGGACTTCATTTTGAAGGCCCTGGCCTTTTACGCCCGCCATCTGGAGCGCCAACGTTCCAGCCGGGACGGGAGGTGAGGGGCATGGCGAAGCAGACCGCCCCCAGGCGGCAGAAGCCCCGTCTTATTGTTCAGCGGGTATTCACCGGGGAAAAGAGCATGGAAGATGTTCTTTTCCCCGTTATTTATGAGGATTTGCGGCGGCAGCTTGAACGCCGCCGCACCTTGGACAAGGAGGGCGAGAGCGGATAAACTGTCCGTAAAGTCTGTTCAACACAAGGAGGTATCACGATGGGAACGAAAAAAGACAGCACCATTTATGATGTGGCGATTTATTGCAGACTGTCAAAAGAGGACTTGAAAGAGGACGGCGACCGGGACGAGAGCGCCAGCATTGGGACGCAAAAGGCCATCCTCACCGACTATGTGCGTCAGCGGGGCTGGCACCTTGTCCAGACCTATGTGGACGACGGCTATTCTGGAACGAATTTCCAAAGGCCCGGTTTCC
>CAJUEC010000081.1 GCA_910585155.1 uncultured Oscillospiraceae bacterium | reverse complement strand
AGGAGAATTTTCTGCCTATGCGAAAAACGAAAAACCTTTCCCGCGTAATGAGCATGATCCTGGCGTTCTGCCTGAGCGTGGCCCTGCTGCCCGCCCAGGCCTTTGCCGCCACCACAAATGACGACCCGGCCACATGGCCCGCGCCGGATTCCCACTACACGGCCCCGGACAAGAACCCCGTCTATCTCATGGTGGACTTCACCGATGAGGACAACGGCGGTATTGCGGCTGCTCACCGCTGCCTCTCCGGCGCGGAGCTGAACCCAGATATTGTCAAGGCCACCGCCTCCGCTGGCGGGTGGGTCAAGTACACCTGCGATACCTGCGGAAGCTGGGCGCAGATCAATGTCCCCGCCCTGACCCTGAGCGCGTTTACCCTGGACCCGGCCTACAAGACCCACATGACTACCGGCGTGGAGTTCAGCGGCAGCGCCTACACAGTGGTCTATAACGTGGCCCCGGCGTTCCACCGCTATGTCGGCACCACGCTGGACAACCATGTTTCCGTCACCTCTACCGGCTCCTACGGCATCATCATTACCGTGGACAACGCCATCTATGACAATGTGGAACTGACCACGGCGGAACGGCTGCTGGTGCTGCCCAAGGCTATCCCCTGGACAGCCGACTTTAGCAGCAAGATTTATGATGGGAACAGCCTGCTGGACGGCAAGACCGTCACCTATCTGGATGTAAACGGCGCGTCTGTCCCCGCCGCCCTCTCCGCCTGCAATGTGAAGGTTGAGAATGGGGAGCTGACGGTGGATACCGCCTCGCCTGTCACCCGGCCCGTGGCCGCTGGTCCCTATGCCATCGGCGCGACCATCACGAATGATAACTACGTCTGGCAGACCGAGGACGGCAAATATAACACTGTCTACTCTCTGGCCTGGATTTTCCCCGCCACCAATCGGATTTATGTGGGCGATACCGTCCAGGCGGTGAGGCTGACCACCGGCAGCAGCCTGTATCCCTCTCCCTACACCTGGACCATTGACCCCAGCTATGCCGGGTTCAATTCCAGCAAGCCCGGAACTACCGAGGTACAGGCGGTTATCACCAAGGGCGGCGCATCTTTCGGGCGTGCTACCATCCCCGTGACCGTGATTCCCCGGCCCATTCTCAGCATTGAGGAAGTGGTGCGGACCGCTCCCATGGGGACGGCGTTCAATAAGCTGGGCCTGCCCTCCACCGTCTCTGTTGTGGCCGAGGGCGGCACCGGCAACGCCCAGACCGTCACCGGCGTTCCTGTCACATGGAGCAGCACCGGCTATGATCCCTATGCCCTGACGCAGACCGTCAAGGGGACGCTGAACCTCACCAACTTCCCCCAGCTCTCCGGCGACAATATTCCCGCTGTCACCGCCACGGTCAATCTGACCTACGGCACGGTGGAGGCCCCCACCGTCAGCGACTACGCCAAAACCTATGATGGGCAGTCCACCGCCTTGCCCATGCCCGGACTGCCGGACGGCATCCGGTCCGTGGCCGTGGCCTATAAAGGAACTGCCAACAATGGACGGCCTTACAGCAGCGCCTCCGCCCCGGTGAATGCGGGCAGCTACACCGCTACTGTCTCCTTTGTTATGGAGCCGGGTTATCCCCAGCTCTCCAGCGTGACCGCGCAGTATGTGATTGAAAAGGCGGCGCAGACCTGTCCCGCCCCCACGCTGGCGGCATCCGACACCAATTCCCTGACGCTGAACGCGGTGGAGAACGCCGAGTACAGCATGGACGGGCAGGTGTGGCAGGACAGCCCCGTGTTCAAGAATCTGGATGCTGGCACCGCCTACACCCTCTACCAGCGGTTGAAGGCCACCGAGGACGGCAACTATGACGATTCTCCCACCGTCTCCGCGCAGTTCTCCACTGAGTACACCACCGTGGACCCCGGAGATCTGAGCGCGGTCCTTCAGCCGCAGACCCACCCCTATACCGGCAATCCCATTGCCTATCAGGTCCCGGCCATTTCCCACGTTACCCGGTCCACCGTGACCTATACCGTGGACGGCCAGACCACTACCGCCGCCCCCACCAACGCCGGGACCTATCCTGTGACCGTTAGCTTCACCATGCAGGCGGGTACGGCGCAGTTGGAGCCTGTCACTTCCACCCTCACCATTACGAAGGTGGAGCAGAACGCACCCAACCCGCCCCGTGCCAGCAATACCGCCACCAACTCCATCACCGTCACCGCCATTCCTGGGGCGGTGTTTTC
>CAJUEC010000080.1 GCA_910585155.1 uncultured Oscillospiraceae bacterium | reverse complement strand
AAAACTACAAAATTTCTTCGGCGTTTTCTTACAATTTCAAATTGGCGTTGACACACCGTCCGGGGTAATGAGTGGTACGACCACGCCGCCGAGAAGGGTGGCGGACCTGTGACGTTCCTAAAGGAATTTTACGGCATGAACTACCCACAGGCTGTGATCACCCTGCTCAACGAGGATCTGGCCATCCTCGATCCGCCGATAGATACACCCCGGGAAAAAGTGAAGAAGCCCTTCGAACTGCCGCCCGCCAACAAAGATAACCGGCGGGTGTTCGCTTACCTCCTCAAGCACCGCCACCTGGATCGGGACGTCCTCACCACCTTCGTCCGGGCGGGGCTGGTCTACGAGGATCAGAAATACCACAATGCCGTCTTCGTGGGTATGGACAGGGATGGTACGCCCCGCCACGCCCACAAGCGCAGCACCAACAGCCAGGGGAAGTCCTTCCGCATGACGGCGGAGGGCAGCGACTTCCGTTACGCCTTCAACTGGCCCGGCTCCAACAACCACCTGCTGGTGTTCGAGGCGCCCATTGATATGCTGTCGTTTATCTCAAAGTTTCATGACAGCGCCTGGGCGAAGTACAGCTATGTGGCGCTGTGCGGCACGTCCTCCCAGCCCATGCTGGGGATGCTGGAGCGGTGCCCGCAGATCGACACCGTCCACTTTGCGCTGGACAACGACCAGGCGGGACAGCTTGCCACTCGGCGGCTGGCGAAGCTGGTCCGGGAGAAGGGGCTGGCGGTGAACGCGCTGGTGCCCGTGCTGAAAGACTGGAATGACGATCTGTGCGCGAATTTTGAACAGGAGCAGGAGGTTCAGCATGAACAGAAATTATCGTGAAAGGAACGGTGCATTATGCCCCAGCAATTCATCATCCTGATCGTCGCCGCGGTGGCCCTGCTGGTCATTGGCGGCGTTTCTTTTTTGTCTGGGCGGGGTTCGCTGGACAGCATCAAGTCCAAGCCCGTGGGGGACGGCCAGCACGGCACCGCCCGATGGGCCACCCCCGCCGAGATCGGCAAGACCTTCGCCCGCGTCTCCTTCAACCCCGCCCAGTGGCGGCAGGGCAAAGACCTGCCCAAGGCTCAGGGGCTGGTGCTGGGATCCCAGGGAAAGAAGGGCAAAATTACCGCCCTGGTGGACGAAGATGACATCCACTGCCTGATGATCGGCGCGTCCGGCGTGGGCAAGACAGCGTTCTTCCTGTATCCCAATCTGGAATACGCCTGCGCCTGTGGGATGAGCTTTCTGGCCCTGGACACCAAGGGCGATCTGGCCCGGAACTATGGGGCCATCGCCCAGCGGTGCTATGGCTACGCAGTGTCGGTGATCGACCTGCGAAACCCCACCCGCTCGGACGGCTTCAACTTCCTGACGCTGGTGAACTACTACATGGACGAGGCGAACCATCACCCGGACAATCTGGCGGCCCGGGCCAAGGCAGAGAAATATGCCAAGATCCTCTCCAAGACCATCATCAGCCCAGACGGGGACAGCGGGAGCCGAGGCCAGAACGCGTTTTTTTACGATTCCGCCGAGGGACTCCTCACCGCTGTGATTCTTCTCCTGGCGGAGTTTTTGCCGCCCCGAGAGATCGACGGCCAGCCCCGGGAGCGCCGCCACATCGTGTCGGTGTTCAAGCTGGTGCAGGACCTGCTGGAACCGTCCGGCACCAAGGGCAAGAGTTGTTTCCAGGTGCTGATGGGTCGCCTGCCCTCGGAGCACAAGGCACGATGGTTCGCCGGAGCGGCGCTGAACACCTCGGAGCAGGCCATGGCCTCGGTGCTGTCCACCGTGCTGTCCCGGCTGAACGCCTTCCTCGATACAGAGCTGGAGCAGACCATCTGCTTCGACAGCCCGCTGGACGCCGAGACCTTCGCCAGCCGCAAATCCGCCATCTTTCTGATTCTTCCCGAGGAAGATCAGACGAAGAATTTCATGGCGGGGCTTATGATCCAGAATTTGGCCCGCGAGCTGTTCTCCGTGGCCGATGAGAACGGCGGCAAGCTGAAGAATCGGGTGGTGCTGTTCTGCGACGAGCTGGGCACCATGCCGCCCTTTGACATCCTCCCGCTGTTCAGCGCGGGCCGCTCCCGCCGCCTGACTCTGGTGCCCATCATCCAGAGCCTCGCCCAGCTGGAGAAGAATTATGGTCGCGAGGGCTCGGAGATTATCCAGGACAACGTGCAGGACACCATTTTTGGCGGCTTCGCTCCCAACAGCCAGACTGCGGACGTGTTGTCCAAGGCGCTTGGCAGCTACACGGTACAGTCCGGGTACATTGTCAACGCCAAGCAGAAAATGTCGATTTTCGCCGAAATAGAATGTCATTTTT
>CAJUEC010000079.1 GCA_910585155.1 uncultured Oscillospiraceae bacterium | reverse complement strand
CAGAAAACGTCCGGCACCGTCACCACTGATGGCTCTACCTCTATGGAGAAGGTGATCGGTGCGTTGGGTGAGGCGTTTGAGGCGCAGAACGACCGTGTGACCTTCACCTACAACCCCACCGGCTCCGGCTCTGGCATCCAGGCAGTCTTGGAGGGGCGCTGCGACATCGGCCTCAGCAGCCGCAATCTGAAGGAGGAAGAATCCGCCCAGGGGCTGACCGGAACGGTGCTGGCCTATGACGGTATCGCGGTGATCGTGAATCCCGACAATCCTGTATCCGAACTTGATGTAGATACCATCGCCAGAATCTACACCGGCGAGATCACCAACTGGAAGGACATCGGCGGACAGGATGCGGAGATTGTCCTGATTGGCCGGGAAGCCGGCAGCGGAACCAGGGACGGCTTTGAATCCATCACCGGCACAGCAGACAACTGCCAGTACCGCCAGGAGCTGACCTCCACCGGCGATGTGATTACCGCCGTGTCCCAGAACCCGGATGCCATCGGCTACGCCTCCCTCGCCTCCGTCAAGGACACCGTGCGGGCCGTCACAGTAGGCGGCGTAGCACCCACAGAGGATGCGGTGAAGGACGGCAGCTATGTCATTCAGCGGCCCTTTGTCCTGGTCACCAAGACGGACACGCCCCTTTCGGAGCAAGCGCAAAAGTTCTTCGACTTCGCAACCTCCCCTGATGCGGCGGAGCTGATCTCTGGCGCGGGCGCTGTGGCGGCAAATTGACTATGCGCAGTAGAAAGCAACTGCTGGAAACCGCAGTCCACGGGATATTTCTGATGCTGGGATTGGTTACGGTAGGCTGTGTCTTGCTGATTACCGTATATTTGGTGGTCTCCGGCATCCCTGCCATCCGGCAGATCGGGCTTGTGCCCTTTCTACTGGGTGACACCTGGGAATCTACCGCCGCACAGCCCTCATACGGCATCCTCCCGTTCATTCTCACCAGCATTTACGGCACAGCGGGCGCTATCCTGTTCGGTGTCCCGGTAGGATTTTTCGCGGCGGTTTATCTGGCGAAGCTGGCTCCAACCCAAGTAAAATCCATCGTTGAGGCCGCTGTCAGCCTCCTGGCGGGTATTCCATCTGTGGTCTACGGTCTGGTGGGGATGCTGGTGCTTGTGCCGGGTACCCGGGCGCTGTTCCATGTGCCGGACGGGGCCAGCCTGCTGGCGGCAATCATCGTCCTGTCGGTCATGATCCTGCCCTCCATCATCAAAGTATCCATTACCGCGCTGGAGGCAGTCCCGAAAGAGTACGAGGACGCATCCCTGGCCCTCGGCGCGACCTCGATAGAAACCTATTTTCGGGTATCCGTCCCTGCGGCGCGAAGCGGCATCGCGGCGGCGGTGGTGCTGGGAGTAGGCCGGGCCATCGGGGAGGCTATGGCGGTGATGATGGTATCCGGCAACGCGGCAAATATGCCCTCACTGTTTGAAAGCGTCCGATTTCTTACCACGGCGGTATCCAGCGAAATGTCCTATTCCAGCGGCCTACAGAGGCAGGCGCTGTTCTCCATCGCCCTGGTGCTGTTTCTGTTCATCATGCTGATCAACGCCGTGTTGAATTTCTTCCTCAAGGGGCAAAAGGAGGGCTGATTATGCTGGACAGACCAATCTCCCCATCCCGGAGGGCCTATATCGGTGTAATGGGGCTGCTGTGCGCCCTGTCGGTGCTGCTGGTGTGCGCTCTGGCGTTGTTCCTCATAGGCTATGTGCTGGCTGCGGGCCTCCCCAACCTGTCCTGGGAGCTGCTGACCACCAAACCCAGCTACCTGTCGGACACCATCGGTATCCTGCCGGACATTTTGAACACCATCTACATCATCCTTGCCGCCCTGCTGATCGTCCTGCCTTTGGGGGCAGGGGCGGCGGTCTATCTGACCGAGTACGCCGCAAATAAGCGTCTGGTGTCTGTCATCGAGTACGCGGCGGAAACCCTCTCCGGCATCCCGTCCATCATCTACGGCCTTGTGGGGATGCTGGTGTTTACCGGCGTGTTGGGAACCTCTCTGCTGGCGGGTGCGCTGACGCTGGTTATCATGAACCTGCCCACCATCATGCGAACGACCCAGGAGAGCCTGAGAACTGTGCCCCAGAGCTACCGCGAGGGGGCCTTTGGCCTGGGGGCCGGAAAGTGGCGGGTCATCCGCACCGTGGTACTGCCTGGGTGCGCGGACGGCATCATCACCGGCTGTATCCTGTCGGTGGGGCGCATTTTGGGGGAATCGGCGGCGCTGCTGTTCACAGCGGGCTTTGCCCATGCGCTGAACGGCTTTATTACCGGCCTGACCAGTCCGGGGGCCACCCTCACCGTGGCGCTGTACGTCTACGCAAAAGAGCAGGGAGAATTTGGCGTGGCATTTGCCATCGCCGCGATCCTGATGCTCCTGACGCTGGCGGTCAACCTGACCGCCGCCCTGGTAGGCTGGTATTTCAGGAAAAGGAGGGCGCTATGA
>CAJUEC010000078.1 GCA_910585155.1 uncultured Oscillospiraceae bacterium | reverse complement strand
CCCTGAAATCCTCCCAGAAAAGGCCCTCCGGCGATGCCGGAGGGCCTTTTCAAACGCCCCCGGCGGAGCCGGGGGGCGCTTTTTTCCGTCCGCGCCGGAGGGCCTGTTCAAACGCCGGGAACCCGAGGTAAAAACCCACCCCCCAGGCGCGGAGGGTGACCTGCGCCCGGGGAGTAATCTGAGCAAGGGAAGCGGCTGAGCGGCGCCAATGGGACACCGCGTTCGAAGGCCCATCGCGCCGGAAGGGTCATAACCACTCCCCCGTAAATTGGTCCCCCGTCATCCCGGGGATTCTCAAGGGGGAAAATCCTGAGAGCGCTTGCGCGAACCGGATTTCCCCCCTTGAGTGTGTCTTTGGTTCCTTTCTGCACAGGCAGAAAGGAACAACAGGTCCAGCCGCGTTCAGGCAATCTTTCCGTCCTGAATCTTCAAAATCCGGTCCGTCCGCTCCGCCAAGTCCATATCGTGGGTGACCACCACCACACAGCGCTCCCGCTCATGGGCCAGCTCCCGCAGGATGGTGAAGATATTCCGGCTGTTTTCCTCGTCCAGGTTGCCGGTGGGCTCGTCGGCCAAAATCAGCTCGCTGCCCGCCGCCAGGGCCCGGGCGATGGCCACCCGCTGCTGCTCGCCGCCGGACAGCATCCGGGGGAACCGGCCGAACTGGTCGGGACGGATGCCCACGGCGGTCAGCTGGGAGGCGGCGGCCTCCTCCGCCTCCTTTTTGGGGCGCTTCTGGAGGTAGAGGGGATAGGCGGCGTTCTCCAGCGCCGTCAGGTGGGCGAAGAGGTTGAAATTCTGATAGATCACCGAGACGCTCTCCAGCCGCCAGGCGTCCCGGTCCATCTCCGCCGTGGATTTGTCCCGGAAGCAGATGGACCCGGCGGTGGGCACGTCCAGCCCCGCCAGCAGGGACAGCAGCGTGGTTTTGCCGCTGCCGGAGGAGCCCACAATGGCGGTCATCTGGCCGGGCTCGAAGGAGCAGTCCACCCCCCGCAGAGCGTAGACGGTCTGGTACTTGGTCTGGTAGGTGTACTCCACCTGGTTGACAGTGAGAATCGCCATGGCTCATTCCTCCGTTTTCATCAATTGCATTACGCTGCCGCTGGCGGCGATGCCGGCGCACACCGCCGCGCCCAGCAGAAACATCCCAATGACCGCCCCGGAGAAGGCCAGCCCCCCGGAGCACACCTCCAGGCCCGTGACCAGGGCGGCGCACAGCCCAGCGAGCCCGCCCGCCAGCCCCAGGGCCAGCTGCTCCCCCAGGACCTGGCCGAAAATGGCCCGGCGGCGCAGCCCCAGGCAGCGCATCACGGCAAACTCCCGCTTCCGGCGGCGGTTGGTCAAAAATCCGGCAAAGAAGCTGATTCCGCCCATCAGCACCAGCAGCAGCGGCTGCAAAAGCCGCAGCATGTCCAGGTTGGAGCGCAGCTCCTCCAGGGATTTCAGATACACCTCGTCGTGGACCAGCACGCCCACGGCGGTGCCGTCGGGGGCGGCGTACACCGAGGGCTCCACAAAGTAGGGGGTGGAGAACAGCTTGGCCTTGCACGCCTCCAGCCGGGCGGTGTCCCGGATGTCGAAGGTACACGTCTGGATGGTAAAGGCGTGGCTCAGCCCGTCCCCCCAGCCCATGAAGAAGGGGCAGTAGATCACGTTGTCCGGCCCGCCGGACACCCGGCCCACCACCCGCAGGCTCAGGCTGTGGTCCAGGGGGGCGGCGGTCCGGATGTCAAGAGATTCCCCCGCCTCCATGCCCTCGGGCAGCAGGCAGACCAGGTCGGGGTTGGCGTCCATCAGGCGGCTCTCGTCCCAGCCGGGCTCAAAGGTGATTTTGGCGTTGGCCAGACGGCTGTCGCTGGCCTGGCTGAGCAGGCGGCACAGCACCGTGTCGCGGGGCTGGGCCAGCTCCCACTCCGCCTGGGCCTTGATATTGGTTACCGCCTGATCCAGGTCCGCCAGACTGGGGTCCCGGTGGGCCCGGCGTCCCAGCAGGGCCTCCACATAGGAGCTGAACAGGTTGAGCTGGTCGGCGTTCATCCCCCGCACGTCGGTGACGGTGCAGTGAATCACGGTGTTCTCCACGGTGTCCCGGATGGCCCGCTCCTGGTGGAGGACCAGGCTTTGCAGCCCGCACCCGGCGTACACCCCCAGGGCCGCCACCGCCGCCAGCAGCAGGCTGGCCCCCGGTCGGCGCAGCAGCACCCGCAGAGACAGCAGGGGCAGGTAGCCCGGACCCCGTCTTTTTTCCCGCATGGTCATTCCCCCTCACTCCCGTTTGCGGCGCATGAGGCTCTGCCGTGCGGCCAGGGCGGCCCAGACTGCCGACACCACGGCCAGCGCCGCGAACTCCAGTCCCGCGCACACCGCCAGCCCCGGCCAGTCTGGGGCCAGGGTTTCAGACAGCACCGCCTGGCACACACTGCCGTACAGCAGTCCGCCCAACACGCCGCCCAGGGCCACCCCCGCCGCCGTCAGCGGGAGCAGGGCGGACAGCATTCC
>CAJUEC010000077.1 GCA_910585155.1 uncultured Oscillospiraceae bacterium | reverse complement strand
TCACGACGGCTCCGCGCTTCCTGCGGTGTCACGCTGCGCCTGTTCGCGACGCGGTTCTAACTCCTCCGCCTGCGCAAAAGCCGTCCGCCCCCTTTGGGGCCTCCCTGCTTTCGCTCCGCTCCGGAGTTAGCCCGCTGCTCACGACGGCTCCGCGCTTCCCTCCGCCATCTCTCCCACACCGGACAGGCCGGGGAACCCCTGCTGCCTGAGGGCCTCGTAGGCCAGAATAGCCACGGAGTTGGACAGGTTCAGGCTGCGGGCGTCGGCGCGCATGGGGATGCGGATGCAGCGCTCCGCGTGAGCCCGGCGGAATGCCTCAGGCAGTCCGGCCGTCTCCTTGCCGAAGAACAGCCAGCAGCCGTCTTGGAATTGCGCTTGGGAGTAGTCTCGGGGAGCCTTGGTGGTGGCCAGCCAGGGGTCGGAGACCTGGCTGCGGCGGAACAGCTCCTCCAAGCAGGGGTACACGGTGAGGTCCACCATGGGCCAGTAGTCCAGCCCCGCCCGGCGAACCGCCTTCTCGCTGATCTCAAAGCCCAGGGGCTCCACCAGATGAAGGCGGCTGCGGGTGGCGGCGCAGGTGCGGGCGATATTGCCGCAGTTTTGCGGAATCTCGGGCTCCACCAAAACGATATTGACCATAATATCTCCCAAATCCTCTCTTAGCCATGCACATTATAGTCGCTTGACAAAAAAATAGCAAGAGAAAATGTGGCGAAACTGTCAAAATTTTACCCATTTTTGCTGTCACTTTGCCCAGGAGCCCTCTGATCCCCCCAATTTCCAGCTGCCGGGCGGGAACAACCCAGCCTCAAAGTGATTTTTTGATCCAGCGCAACCTTTTGCCTTCCCGGCGGGTATTGTGAACAGACGGACAAAATGGGCCCAGTGGGAAGATGGTTGCCATTTTCGCGCCCGTGTGCTAAAATGCCCTGGGATTACCGGGGCGGTGTGCCCGGCGCTCCTTTTATAAAAGGAGTGCGCGGGAATGGCCTCATCCCCTCAGGTCCATGCAGGAGCAGTCCGTCCCGTCCTCGCGCCAGCCGCCCGCTCTGCGGCGCTGGCGGGTGGGCAAGCCTGGCCGCCCAGCGCGCCAAAGCCATCTTGAGAGCCGTCGGGAACCGCTCCCGCCCGGAAGGGCTCCGCCGTTCTAAGGAGGAAATCTGATTGTGAAAAAAGCACTGTGCGCGGTTCTGGCCGCCGTCCTGACCCTGTCCCTGCTGTCCGCCTGCGCAGGGGAGACGCAGCAGGAGCCGGTGGACCTGTCCGCTTTCGCTCAGACGCTCCGGGAGACATATGAATTCGCCCAGCACCTCTCCGCAATGGACCCGGACGCCGAGGAGTTTGCCAAGCAGTCCATCAAGCAGTACCTTCCCGGCCTGCTGGACATGGACCTGGAGCAGCGGGTGATCTGCATGTCCATGATGCGGCTGAACAACGGCGAATTCTCCCTGGTTCAGACCAAAAACGCCCAGGATGCCGAAACGGTGAAGGAGTTGTTCCAAAACCGGGTAGACTACATGGTGGGCGACGGGGAGAGCCCCGGCGGAGCCTGGTATCCCGGCCCCACGGAGCTGTGGAAGAACAGCTCCCGGGTGGTCTCGCACGGCAATTACGTCATGATGGTGGTGGCCGAGGAGTGCGGCCAGATCGTGGACGAGTTCAACGCTCTGTTTGAGTAAGAACCCAAATTTGCAAGCTGATTATGGAAAAGGAGAATACAAGAATGAAAAAAGCAATCGCTCTGTGCACCTCCGCGGTGCTGTGCCTGTCCCTGCTGGCCTCCTGCGGCAACAGCAACGCCAACCAGTCCGACGCCCCCTCCGCGCCCCCGGCGCAGAGTGAGAACGTCCAAAGCAGCTCCGCTCCCGAGGCCAGCGCGCCGGACCTGGCCGCCTTTGGCCAGGACGTGCTGAAAAACCACAACATGGCCGACTACCTGGAGCGTCTGGACCCCAAGGACGAGGAGTTGGGGGCAATCATGCTGGAGAACTATTACCCCGGCCTGAAGGACATGGACCTGGAGCAGCTGGAGGCCTATATGGCCATGGTCTCCTTCAGCGGCGGCGAGTTCGTTTTGGCCCAGGCCAAGAGCGCCGAGGACGCCGCGAAGGTGAAGGAAATGTTCCAGGCCCGCATTGACTCCAAGACCACCGAGGGGGTGGGCAACTACCCTGAGGAGGTGGAGATGTGGCAGCGCAGCGCCAATCTGGTGGAGCAGGGCAACTATATCATGCTGATCTGCCACGACGACGCGGAGGCCATTGTGGGCGAGTTTAACGCCCTGTTTGCGTAAGCAAGAAGCGCGGAGAAGCGGACAGCGAGGGCGCTTGGAGCGGAGCGAGGACAAAACCCCAGCCGCCGCGCAGCGCAGGCGGATTTTGTCCGAGCCGAAGCGAAAGCAACCGAGCGCCCTGGCCGCTTCGCAGCGTGACAGCGAAGAAGCGCGGAGAAGCGGACAGCGAGGGCGCTTGGAGCGGAGCGAGGACAAAACCCCAGCCGCCGCGCAGCGCAGGCGGATTTTGTCCGAGCCGAAGCGAAAGCAACCGAGCGCCCTGGCCGCTTCGCAGCGTGACAGCGAAGAAGCGCGGAGAAGCGGACAGCGAGGGCGCTTGGAGCGGAGCGAGGACAAAAC
>CAJUEC010000076.1 GCA_910585155.1 uncultured Oscillospiraceae bacterium | reverse complement strand
GACCCTCCTGTTTGGGAAAACAGCTTGCGGATAGCAAAATTTCGCGGCCCTCGGAATTCACTTTCCGAGGGCCTTGAATGGGTTGAAAACACTGGCTTGACGGGCAAGATAGCATTTTCACCACATGAACTTGGTGCCGGTGGTGGGACTCGAACCCACACGGGGGATTAGCCCAACGGATTTTGAGTCCGTCACGTCTACCAATTCCATCACACCGGCGCGCAGGAGGATTATACTACACTTTTCCCCCAAACGCAAGGGCTAACCGCGCTCTTTTTCAGAATTTTCCTCTTCCTCCAAATCCAGGTCCACCACGGTGAGGGCCATCAGGTCCTCCATCTTGGGTGCCTCCATGGCCGCCACTCGGTTGGCCTGACGGGCCACCGCCGCCTCGAACACGTTGCGCACGTCCCGGGCGTTGCCAAAGTTCTCGTCCCGGCGGTCATACATCACCTGGAAGGCCTCCGCTGCGGCCTTGTCCGTCTCCTCGTCCAGGGTGTAGCCGTTCTTTTTGCACACCGACCGGAAGATCTCCGCCAGCTGTGTGCCGTCGTAGTCCTCAAAGTAGAAATACTTGTTGAACCGGCTCTCCAGGCCGGGGTTGGCGTGGATGAAATTCCCCATCAGGTCGGTGTACCCCGCCACGATGACGATCAAATCATCCCGGTGGTCCTCCATCCCCTTGAGCAGCACCTCAATGGCCTCCCGGCCGAAGTCGTTGGCGTTGTCCTGGTTGGCCAGGGCGTAGGCCTCGTCGATGAACAGCACGCCGCCCAGGGCCTTGTCCACGGCCTCCTGGGTCTTGAGGGCGGTCTGGCCCACGAAGCCCGCCACCAGCCCGGACCGGTCCACCTCCACCAGCTGGCCCTTGGACAGCACGCCCACCGCGTGGTAGATCTTGGCCAGCAGCCGGGCCACGGTGGTCTTGCCGGTGCCCGGGTTGCCCATGAACACCAGGTGCAGGGACATGGGGGGCACGGGCAGCCCCGCCTCCTGGCGCAGCCTGCGCACCTTCACCAGGTTGATCAGCCCCTTTACGTCCTCCTTCACCTTTTGCAGGCCGCACAGCCCGTCCAGCTCGGCCAGCAGCTCCTCCAGGGTGGGCTCGGGCTTCGGGGGGGTCTCCTCCCGGGCCTCCGCCTTGGCGGGGGCGGGGGACACCGCCTCGTCCTCCGGGCGGCCCGTCTTGACGGGCTCGCCGTCGGTGCGGCGGGCCACGAACTCGCTCACGTCCAGCCCGGACTTGCCCCCCCGCACCCCGCAGTGGTCGCAGTAGTCGGACAGGGAATCGGCGCAGGCGTTGACAAAGCCGGCCTCCGCCTCGCTCACCTTGCCGTCTACGGCGGCGAAGAGCAGCAGCATGAGGGTAAAGGTGTCCACAAACCGGCGGCTCTGGCTGAGCCCCCGCTCCAGGTCGGCCTTGATGAGGCGGCGGAAGAAATTGGGCAGCACAAAGCGGTCATAGTTTTCCACCAGCGAGGCAAGCTCCCAGTACAGGGCGGTGGGCACCGAGTTTCCCTTGGAGTAGATGGCGTTGTAGTACTCCACATGGAGGGGGGTCATCCCCTGGTCCGCGCGCCACACGCCGCAGGCGCACTGCCGCATGAAGGCGTCGGCCTCCCGGCCGAAGGCCACCCGGGCGGCGGAGTCGGTGATCTGGCGGCGGAAGGCGGTCATCGCCTCGTCATACTGCTTGTGGACGGCGGCGGGGGTCATGGGCTGGGACATGGCGGGCACGCTCCTTTGTTTCTGTCTGTACGGCGGCGGGCCCGCCGGATGGCTGGAATCAATACCCTCTCAGTATAATCCTTTTTTCTCCCGGCCGCAAGGGGAAAAACGTTTACAACAGCTTTACAAATTAACGGACATAAAAAGATTGACGAACGGGGCCGAAGCGTGTAAGATAAAGGGTACATGACAAGCTTCGAGCTGCTTTGCGAAGGAGGAATCCCAACATGGCCCCCAAGCCTTCTCACGATATGCTGATCCACTGCCAGAGCTGCGGCGAGGACTACAGTGCCACCTACCGCCGCTGTCCCTTCTGCGGGGCGCGCAACGACCCCCGCCGGGTTCCCAACCGGGAGACCGTCCCCCCCGCCTCGGTGGGAGGGGAGGACGAGCTGGACGACGGCTACATTTTTGACGGGCAGAGCGCCTTTGAGGAGGAGCCGGAGGAGGAGTACTACACCCCCCGGCCCAAGGGGGGCAAGCGGCTGGCCCCCAAGCAGAGCGGGCGGGGGATGGACCTGCCCCCCATCAACTGGCCCAGGCTGATCACCTTCCTGTGCTCCCTGGTGATCATCGTGGCGGCGCTGGTCATCGTGTTCACGGTGATCTATCCCCAGCTCCGGGGGGACCCCAAGCCCGGCGAGTCCCAGACCGTGACGCCCAGCGGGGAGCCCAGCGCCCCCGTGGTTCCGCCCTCGGAGGCCCCCAGCCAGCCCGTGGTCCCGCCCTCCGACCCGCCGGTGGACCCCACGCCGGCGCAGCCCGTCCTGACCAGCATTGCGCTGGACACCTATGACTTCACCATCTATGTGGGCCAGTCCCACCAGATGAAGGTGACCACCAGCCCGGCGGACTACACCGGGCCCTTCACCTGGACCGCCGCCCCGGAGGGCTATATCACCGTGAGCGAGACGGGCAATGTCACC
>CAJUEC010000075.1 GCA_910585155.1 uncultured Oscillospiraceae bacterium | reverse complement strand
GAGAAGCGGATGCTCCAGGAGGCGGTGGACGCCCTCATCGACAACGGCCGCCGGGGCCGCGCCGTCACCGGGGCCAACAACCGGGCCCTCAAGTCCCTGTCCGACCTGCTCAAGGGCAAGCAGGGCCGGTTCCGCCAGAACCTGCTGGGCAAGCGGGTGGACTACTCCGGCCGCTCCGTCATTGTGGTGGGCCCCGAGCTGAAAATCTACCAGTGCGGCGTGCCCAAGGAGATGGCCATCGAGCTGTTCCGGCCCTTCGTCATGAAGAAGCTGGTGGAGAGCGGCATCAGCAACATCAAGGCCGCCAAGAAGGAGGTGGACAAGGGCACCCCCGCCGTGTGGGACGCCCTGGAGTCCGTCATCAAGGAGCACCCCGTGATGCTCAACCGCGCCCCCACCCTCCACCGCCTGGGCATTCAGGCTTTCGAGCCGGTGCTGGTGGAGGGCCGGGCCATGAAGCTCCACCCCCTGGTGTGCACCGCCTTCAACGCCGACTTCGACGGCGACCAGATGGCCATTCACGTCCCCCTGTCCGCCGAGGCCCAGGCGGAGGCCCGCCTGCTGATGCTGGCGGCCAACAACCTGCTCAAGCCCTCCGACGGCGGGCCGGTCACCGTGCCCACCCAGGACATGGTGCTGGGCTCCTACTACCTCACCTATGAGCGGGACCCCAAGCCCGATCCCGATTTCACCTACCAGACCCCCGCCGACGCCGCCAAGGCCCTGGCGGAGGGCGCGGTGGCCGAGAACGACCGGGTGTGGGTCCGGGACGAGGAGGCGGGCCGCTGGTACCGCACCACCCCCGCGCTGTGCGCCGCCGCCGGGGACGGGAAGGCCCAGGAGGTCTACAGCGTGTTCTCCGACGACAACGAGGCCCAGCTGGCCTACGCGGAGGGCATTCTGGACCTCCACGAGCCCATCCTGGTCCGGCGGTCCGCCGAAATCAACGGCGAGATCCGCCACAAGCTGGTGCGCACCACCGTGGGACGCCTGCTGTTCAACGAGGGCATCCCCCAGGACCTGGACTTTGTGGACCGCAGCGACCCCGAGCAGATTTTTGAGCCCGAGATCAACTTCATCTGCGGCAAGAAGCAGCTCAACGCCATTGTGGACCGCTGCATCGCCAAGCACGGCTTCACCCGCTCCGCCGAGGTGCTGGACACCATCAAGGCCCGGGGGTACAAGTTCTCCACCCGGGGCGCCCTCACCGTGGCCATCGCGGACATGACTGTGCCCGACGAGAAGCGCACCCTCATCTCCGAGACGGAGCGGGATATCGTCAAGATTGAGAACCAGTACAAGCGGGGCTTCCTCACCAACGACGAGCGCTACCGCCTGGTGGTGTCCGCCTGGGAAAAGACCACCGACGCGGTGTCCGACGCGCTCCAGAAGAGCATGGATAAGTTCAACCCCATCTTCATGATGGCCGACTCCGGCGCCCGCGGCTCCATGAAGCAGATCCGCCAGCTGGCCGGTATGCGCGGCCTGATGGCCGACACTGCCGGACGCACCATCGAGATCCCCATCAAGGCCAATTTCCGGGAGGGCCTGTCGGTGCTGGAGTACTTCATCTCCTCCAGGGGCGCCCGAAAGGGCATGGCCGACACCGCCCTGCGTACCGCCGACTCGGGCTACCTCACCCGCCGTCTGGTGGACGTGTCCCAGGAGGTCATCATCCGGGAGGAGGACTGCGGCACGGCCGACGGCATCACCGTGTCCGAGATCGGGGAGAACGGCCAGATCATTGAGCCGCTGGTGGAGCGCCTGAAGGGCCGCTACCTGGCAGAGGACCTGATCGATCCCGCCACCGGCCAGGTGCTGGTGGGCCGGAATACCCTGCTGGACGGCGATTTGGC
Organism: uncultured Oscillospiraceae bacterium; assembly: GCA_910585155.1. Taxonomy (GTDB): domain Bacteria; phylum Bacillota; class Clostridia; order Oscillospirales; family Oscillospiraceae; genus Enterenecus. The sequence continues at coordinate 899 of CAJUEC010000075.1, read as the reverse complement.
CGAGTTCGTTGAGCGCAGGCTGAACGAGCAGGCGCAGGCCGAGGGCGGGGAGGGCAAGCCCGCCATCAAGGTGCGCTCCGTGCTCACCTGTGAGGCCCACTCCGGCGTGTGCGCCAAGTGCTACGGCATGAACCTGGCCTTCAACGAGCCCGTGGGCATGGGCGAGGCGGTGGGCATCATCGCCGCCCAGTCCATCGGCGAGCCGGGCACCCAGCTGACCATGCGTACCTTCCACACCGGCGGCGTGGCCGGCGGCGATATCACCCAGGGTCTGCCCCGCGTGGAGGAGCTGCTGGAGGCCCGCAAGCCCAAGAAGATGGCCCAGCTGGCCGAGATCACCGGCACGGTCACCGTGGAGGAGACCAAGCGGGCCACCCTGTGCGCCATCACCATCACCGCCGACGACGGCGAGGTGGTCAGCTACAATGTGCCCTACAGCTCCGGCATCCGGGTGAAAAACGGGGACCGGGTGAACAGGGGCCAGCGCCTCACCGACGGCGCGCTGTCCCCCCACGAGGTGCTGCGCATCCGGGGGGTGGACGCGGTGCACAACTACCTGATTCAGGAGGTCCAGAAGCCCTACCGCCAGCAGGGCGTGGACATCAACGACAAGCACATCGAGGTCATTGTGCGCCAGATGATGCGCAAGGTCCGGGTGGAGGAGGCCGGGGATTCCACCCTGCTGTCCGGCTCCACCGTCGATATCATCGAGTACCGGGACGCCTGCGCCGCCGTCCGGGCGCGCATGGCCCAGGGGGAGAAGCGGGAGGACGGCGAGGAGCTGCTCCTGCCCACCTGCACCCGGTTGCTGCTGGGCATCACCAAGGCGTCGCTGGCCACCGAGTCCTTCCTGTCCGCCGCCTCCTTCCAGGAGACCACCAAGGTGCTCACCGAGGCGG
>CAJUEC010000074.1 GCA_910585155.1 uncultured Oscillospiraceae bacterium | reverse complement strand
CCCGGCGGATCAGCATGTGCCGCACCGAGAAGTATTCCCAGAAGGTGGGCCCGCCCATGTCCTCAATGAGCAGGTCGCACAGGCTGTTGAACACCGGGGTGGCCAGACTGACCAGCAGGGCGATGACGCCCGCCTTCAGCCACGGCCCCGCGGGCAGCCAGTAGAGAGCCGCGAACCCCGCCCACAAAAAGACCACCGCCACCGCCGCCAGGGGATAGGCCAGGGTGAACAGCCAGCTCCCGCCGGCGAACACCCAGATGACGGCCAGCAGGAAAAACACCCACACCGTCAGCACCGCCATACACAGCGGCAGCACATGCCTGCCGTAAAACCGCCACACGGCCCACCAGGCCCAGGGCAGGGCCATAGACGCCGCCGTGATGGCCAGCCCGCCGATGATCCACCAGCCGCCCACGTTGACCCAGCAGGCCAGCAGCAGCAGGATCAGACAGCCGGACGCCGCCCCCAGGGAGATGGTCAGCCGGCTGCGCTGGAGCAGGAAGGGCAGGTTGGTGAAGCAGAAGGCCAGGGCGCAGGAGGCCAGCACGATCCAAAACCAGTCCAATGTGTGAAAGATGGCCAGGTCGCAGATGAAGCACACCACGATGGCGATGGCGTAGCCCGCGGCGAAGAACCGCCGGGTCCCCTTCACCACCCCCCGCCACACCGCCGCCTGCCGCTCCTGGGTGTGGGCCTGGTCGTCGTCGCAGGCGGTGAAGAACTCGTGCTCGGTGATGTGCAGGGCGGCGCAGATGGAGGTGACCATGGACACGTCCGGGTAGGACAGCGCCCGCTCCCACTTGCTGATGGTGGACTCGGTGACAAACAGCTGCTCCGCCAGCTCCCGCTGGGTCAGCCCCGCCTCCAGCCGCTTTTTGCGGATGTACTCGCCGAAGGGTTTTTTCTCGTTCATGTACGGCATTCCTCCTTGTCGGATCTGTCTTCACCCTACCTCCTGGGTGTAAAAAAGTCAAGAGCTTGGGGCGAAATACCAACTCGACTGTCAGGAAAGTCGGCCTGTATCAACGGTTTCGGGCCATGCGAAAGCGCCTGGCACATGCCGGGCGCTCCCGAATTCAGCGCAGCTTTTCCATGCCCAGCGCCACCCGGCGCAGGGTCTCGTCCTTCCCCAGAATGCGGCACAGCTCCACCGCCCCGCCGGGGGTGACCGCCTTGCCCGCCGCCGCGATGCGCAGGGGCCACATGAGGGTGGCGTTTTTCACCTCCAGCCGCTCCGCCAGCGCCACCAGCGCCCCGTGAATGGCGTCCTGGCTCCACTGGGCCAGCCCCTCCAGCACGGGGACCGTCTCCTGGAGCATCCGCAGGGACACCTGGGCGTCGGTCTTGGACTTCTTGTTGGTGAACAGCTCCGGGCCGTAGTCCGGCAGGGCGTCGAAGAAGTCCACCTTCTCCGGGATGTCGGACAGCTTATCGCACCGGGCCTGGAGCAGGGCGGCGATGGCCGCGGCGTCGTAGGCCTCGTTTTTCACCGCCTGCCTGATCCAGGGCTGGGCCTCCCGGGCGAAGTCCTCGGGGGAGAGGCCGCGCAGGTAGGCGGCGTTGAAGTAGTTCAGCTTGTCCATGTCGAAGGCGGAGGGGGACTTGGAAATGCCCTCGATCTCAAAGGCCCGCACCAGCTCATCCATGGTGAAGAACTCCTGCTCGGCGATGTCCCCATGGGGGGCCCAGCCCAGCAGGGCCACGTAGTTCACCACCGCGTGGGACAGATAGCCCTGGGCCACCAGGTCCTCGTAGGAGGGGTCGCCGTGGCGCTTGGACATCTTGCGCACCGTGCCGGTGGCCGGGTCGCTGAACATGACGGAGGAGCAGTGGACATAGGTGGGGATATCCCAGCCGAAGGCCTCATAGAGCAGGTTGTACTTGGGGGCGGAGGAGAGGTATTCCGCCCCCCGGACCACGTGGGTGATGCCCATCAGGTGGTCGTCGATGACGTTGGCGAAGTTGTAGGTGGGCAGGCCGTCGGACTTGATGAGGATCTGGTCGTCCAGCTCGGCGTTGTCCACGGTGATGTCGCCGTACACCGCGTCGTGGAAGGTGGTGGTCCCCTCCGGGATGCGCTGGCGGATCACATAGGGCTCCCCGGCCTCCAGCTTGGCCTGGATTTCCTCGGGGGTGAGGGAGAGGCAGTGCCGGTCGTATTTGGCGTTGGGGTCGTCCTGGCGGAGCTGGGCCAGCCGCTCCTCGGTGCAGAAGCAGCGGTAGGCGTGGCCCCTCTCAATGAGCAGCTGGGCGTACTTCCCATACAGGTCCCGCCGCTGGGTCTGGATGTAGGGGCCCACCGGGCCGCCCACGTCGGGGCCCTCGTCCCAGGTGAGGCCGCAGCGGCGCATGGTGGCGTAGATTACGTCCACCGCCCCCTCCACCAGCCGGCCCTGGTCGGTGTCCTCGATGCGCAGGAGAAATTTGCCCCCCCCGTGGCGGGCGATGAGCCAGGTGTACAGGGCGGTGCGCAGGTTGCCCACGTGCATGTAGCCGGTGGGGGAGGGGGCGAACCGGGTGCGGATCTCCCCCTTGGGGATGCGGGCCTCCATCTCGTGGAACCAGTTGTTGTCTATGGACATGGTAAAAACCTCCGTAAACTCGTTTGCCACCATTATAAGAGGTGGGGCGCAATTTTTCAAGGGGCAAAACAGCGGAGTGTTTCACGTGAAACATTAGTTTGAACTCGAGGCTGTCCAAACGGGAGCGGGGACAGAAAAAGCCGCCCTCACGGGCGGCGGACGGAGCCATGGGAGGCTTCGGAGAAATTGGTCCGGGGGGCTCCGGCGCGGGCCGGAGCAGCCCCGGTGAAGGAGAAAAGAGGAGATTGCGGCATTGGTCTGGCTTTCCTTCCTGACAATTCCAGTGTAGCACAGAAGCGCCAAAGAAACCAGGGATAATTTGCGAAAAATTTGTTAAAATTTTATGAATTCCAACTGCTCACTGAATGGTGTAGGGGCCCCGGACCAACAGGGAGATCGGAAGAGCACACGTCTGA
>CAJUEC010000073.1 GCA_910585155.1 uncultured Oscillospiraceae bacterium | reverse complement strand
CCCTACACGACGCTCTTCCGATCTACAATGGACGGCAGGGTGAGCCGCAGCAGCTTGGAACAGGTGAAATGGTCTGACAACTGAATTTTCATGACGAGCCTTCAGGGCCGGCCTTTCCCGGCCCCCTCCTTTCCAATCGCGACGCCTTCTCCCGGAAGGCGTCCAAATACCGCTGGGTCAGACGGAGGTACTGCTCCACCTCTCCGGGCTCCCAGCCAGCAAAGATTTCATTTTCCACCTCCATCAGGGGGATGGCGGTGCGGCGGGCCAGCTCCCTGCCCCGCTGCGTGAGGCACACATCCTTGCTCCTGGGGCCGGACGACTCCAGATAGATCATACCCGCCGCCTCCAGCTTGCGCAGGGCGGAGTTCACCGTCTGCTTGCTGACGCCGTACTGGCGGCAGATCTGCCGGAGGGGGCAGCGCTCCCCCTCCCCGCACACGGCGTACAGGATATTCATCTCGCTGTCCGACACCCCCAGCCTCACCGCAGCCTCGTGGTACAGCCTGTCGGTCTCCCCAATCAGCTGGTTGAAGCGCCTCAGCTCTCTCGACATCTGCACGTCCACCGCGCGTCCCCCTCTATGTCCGAAATCGTATCGCGATTATAGTACGAAATCATACGTTTGTCAACCCCCTTCCCCCGTCCCGCCAAAGCAGGTTGACAGGCGGCGGATTTTCCCGTATCATGGAGACGGCGTGCCTTGACGGCCCGCCTATTCCAACAGATTTGAGTGATTTGACATGCTGAAACGCCCTGCCGCGCTCCTGCTCTCCCTGCTGGCCGCCCTGGCCCTGACGGCCTGCGGCGGACCGCAGGCTCTCCCCTCCCAGCCCCTGCCCGCGCCCTCTCCCGTCCAGTCCCAGGCGGCGGAGACCCCCTCCCCCGCCCCTTCCCCCATCGGGGAAGCCCCCACCCTCTCCCCCGAGGAATCGGCGCCCCCCGCCCAGCAGAGCCCGGAGCTCACGGTCTCCGAGGACGGCTGGTACAGCAGCAAGGAGGAGGTGGCGCTGTATCTCCACCTCTTCGGCCATCTGCCCGACAACTACGTCACCAAGCGCCAGGCCCAGGACGCCGGCTGGTCCGGCGGCAGCGTGGAGGACTACACCGGCCAGGGCACCGCCATCGGCGGAAGCCGCTTCGGCAACTATGAGGGTCTGCTCCCGGAGGCGGACGGACGCACCTATCAGGAGTGCGACATCGACACCGTGGGGGCCTCCTCCCGGGGGGCCAAGCGGATCGTGTTCTCCAATGACGGGCTGATCTACTACACCGAGGACCACTACGCCAGCTTTGAGCTGCTGTACGGGGAGCCGTAGCCATGGAGATCATTCTGCTGGACGGCGCCCGGCTCTGCCGCCGGGAGGAGGCCATGGAGCTGCTGGACCGGGCCCTGGCCCTCCCGAACTGGTGGGGCCGGAATCTGGACGCCCTCTACGACTGCCTGACGGGTATGGGCCGCCCGACCCGGCTGGTGCTGCGCCGGCGGCGGGCCATGGAGGCCACCCCCTTCGGCAGCCGCCTGCTGCGGGTGCTGCGGGACGCGGCCCAGAACACCCCTTGGCTGGAGCTGGTGGACGAGGAGACGGGGTGAGGCCCAGCTCCGCCGGCCCTTCCCACTTGACACAGCCGCCGCGCTATACTATATTGAAATCACCCGCCGGGACTGCCCGGCGTGACGCCTGACATGAAAGAGAGGAATCCCTATGCCACAACCTGTTACCTTTGCCATCTGCGGCTGCGGAGCCCGGGGCCTGGAGGCCTATGCCCCCTATCAGGAGCGGCACCCGGAGGAGATGAAGATCGTGGCCGGAGCGGATACCCGCCCGGAGCGCCTGGCCATGCTGCGGGAGCGGTACGGCGTGCCCCAGGAGCGGTGCTACCCCTCCGACGAGGCGCTACTGGCCCAGCCCCGCCTGGCCGACGTGATGATCATCGCCACCCAGGACCGGCAGCACGTCCCCGCCGCCCTGGCCGCCCTGGACAAGGGCTACCACGTGCTGCTGGAAAAGCCCATCTCCCCCAGCCTGGAGGAGTGCCGCGCCCTGCAGGAAAAGGCCCGCGAGGCCGGCAGGGCCGTGGTGGTGTGCCATGTGCTGCGGTATACCAGGTTCTACGCCGCCCTGGAGGACCTCCTGCGCCGGGGGGAGATCGGGAAGATCGAGACCATTGACGCCATAGAGCACGTGGCCTACTGGCACCAGGCCCACAGCTTTGTCCGGGGCAACTGGCGGCGCTCGGATGAGACCAGTCCCATGATCCTGGCCAAGAGCTGCCACGACATGGATATCCTGCGCTGGCTGGCCGGCGAGCCCTGCCTGAAGGTGCAGAGCTTTGGCTCCCTGGACTGCTTCCGGCGGGAGAACGCCCCGGAGGGCGCGGCCCAGCGGTGCCTGGACGGGTGCGCCTGCAAGGACGCCTGCCCCTATGACGCGGAAAAAATCTACATCACCAGCCCCCACACCGGCATCCGTGGCCGGGGGAAGGGCTGGCCCTGCGGCGTGCTGGCCAGCGAGCCCACCGAGGAAAAGATCTGGGACGCCCTGCGCACGGGCCCCTACGGCCGCTGTGTGTTCCACTGTGACAACGATGTGGTGGACCATCAGACGGTGAACCTGGAGTTTGCCCACAACATCCACGCCACCTTCACCATGACCGCCTTCACCCAGGACTGCCACCGCACCATCAAGGTCACCGGCACCCTGGGCGAGGTGGAGGGAGACATGGAGGAAAATCTGCTCCACCTGCGCCGGTTCGGCCAGCCGGAGGAGGTCATCGACCTGCGGGAGGAGAACGGCCAGTTCTCCGGCCACGGCGGCGGGGACGGCGGGCTGATGAAGAGCTTCTGCCGCCTCATCGCCCAGGGCGGCACCCAGGGGCTCACCGGGGTAGACGCCTCGGTGGAGAGCCATGTGATGGCCCTGGCCGCCGAGGCCTCCCGCCAGGCGGGCGGAAAGACCATCACCCTGGCGGATTTCTAAGAAGCTGTACCAATAGACCCCAGCACACATCCTTGCGGCCCAAATTGCCGCCAG
>CAJUEC010000072.1 GCA_910585155.1 uncultured Oscillospiraceae bacterium | reverse complement strand
CTGGACCGCCGCCCCGGAGGGCTATATCACCGTGAGCGAGACGGGCAATGTCACCAATGTGAACACCAGCGGGACCTTCCACAACGTGTACCTCACTGTGGAGGCCGGCGGCATCAGCACCCAGTGCATCGTGCGGGTGCCGGCCACCTCGGGCAGCGGGACCAATCCGCCCGCCTCCAATCCGCCGGCCAGCGATCCCCCCGTGATCAGCACCACACCCCCCAGCGGCGGCGGGACCGTCACCGTGGGCCGGGCGGGCACCATCGTGGGCGCCGACGGCGGCCTGCGGGTGCGCCCCGATCCCAGCACGTCCAACCCCCCGATTGCCACCCTGCTCAACGGCAACACCGTCCAGGTGGTGGCCGACGCGGGCGGCGGCTGGTATCAGATCAGCTTTACCGGCAGCGGCGGGGCCACCATGTATGGCTACATCATGGGTGAGTACATCTCCACCCCGTAACAGACCACCAGGGAGCGCCGTCCGATGGGGCGGCGCTCCCCTTGCAGAGGAGGACTTTTATGCTGAAAGTGGAACGCGCCGGCGTGATGAACCTGGAAAACGCCATGCGGGGGGCCCGCAACCCGCTGAACAGCTGGGACAGGATGGACAGCGGCTATAACGAAGCGGGGGAGTACGTGCTGGGGGAGCGGGACCTGGACCTGGCCCGGCGTCTGTGCGCCGCGGGCAGCGACCACCGCAAGTTCCTCCGCCAGATCCTGGTGACCATGGACATCACCGCCCCCCTGTACTGGTGGAAGGAGTTCGATACCTATAAGGTGGGCACCGTGGCCAACTCCACCTCCACCATGCACAAGCTCCACGCCAGGCCCCTGGCGCTGGAGGACTTCTCCACCGACCACCTCACCCCGGCCTCTTTGGCGGAGTTTGAGCGGTACGTGGGCTATCTGGAGGAGGTGCGGCGGCGCTTTGTGGCGGGCAAGGACCGGGCGGACTGGTACGACCTGATCCAGCTGCTGCCCTCCAGCTACAACCAGATGCGGACGGTGACCATGAACTACGAGGTGCTGGTCCACATCTACTTCGCCCGGCGGGACCACAAGCTGGAGGAGTGGCACACCCTGTGCGCGGCCATTCTGGAGCTGCCCTACGCCCGGGAGCTGCTGGGTGCGGCGGGGGACGGGGCGCTCTGAGCGGCTGCGCGGCAGGATTGATACGGATGACAAAAAGCACCGCCCCCGAAGCGCGCTTCGGGGGCGGTGCTTTTCACAGTCCCAGCCATTCCCGCAGCCGGGACAGGTTGGGGGCGATATGTACGCAGGGGAACCGGGCAAAGGCATCCGCCGGGGTGGCGCCGTTGAGGATGGCGCAGAAATCGCAGCGGCCCGCCTGGGCGGTGGCGGCGTCGATAACGGTGTCGCCGCAGAACAGCACCCGCTCCGCCGCCAGACCCAGCCGCTCCAGGGCCAGCCGCAGCCCCTGGGGGTTGGGCTTGGCGTGGGATACCTCGTCCCCGCCCACCACCAGATCCAGCAGGTCTGCCCGGCCCTGGTGCTCAAAAATCTGCCGGATGGTGATCCCCGGCTTGGTGGACACGACGGCGGTGCGCACCCCGGCGTCCCGCAGGGCCTGGAGGAGCTCCGCCGCGCCGGGGAAGAGGGTGGTGCCCTGAATCATGAGCTCCCGGCCCGGGCCCTCCGCCTTCACGCCCACCGTGTGCTGAAAGGACTTATGGAACGCCTGCTGCCGGCCTGGATCGTGGTCCCCGGTGAGCAGGGAATAGCCGTCCTCCAGGGTGAGGCCGATGGTGGTGCGCACCTGGTCCATGGTGGGGGGAGCCAGGCCGAGGGCCTGAAAGCCCAGGCGGTAGCCCTGGGTGATGGCGGGGGTGGAGTCGCCCAGGGTGTAATCAAAGTCAAAAAATACCCCTTGATAGTTCATGATATGACCTCGGTTTTTTAAATTGGCCTGCGGGCCGTTTGGAATCATATCACAGGCTGGGGCGGTTTTCAACACTTAAAACATTTAAAGAACCTCTGGGACGGTGCCGGCGCCTGTCCCGCCGGAGTTTTTTTGCCGTCCTGCCCCAAAGCCCTGAATACCCAAAGGATTCCTGCGGGTTTTGCGCCGGCGGAAAAGCGCTCCAGTCCGCTCAGCTCTCCGCCTGCTCCAGGAGGTTTGCCGCGCCGTAGCGCAGGCAGCGGTACAGCCGCTGCCGTCCCCGCTTCAGGGTGCGGGAGACGGTGGACTTGTTCACCCCGCACTGCCGGGCAATGGCCTCCATGCTCATGCCCTGGCCGTAGTAGAGGACCATGTACTCCCGCTGGCGCTGGGTGACGTCCTGGCGCAGGGCGTGGGTCAGATTGCGCTTGAGGCGGTTGATCTGCTGGCTGTTGTCCTCCGCCATCAGCCGGGTGTATACCGCCAGGTCCACCAGGCCGAAGGTGTTGTCGTAGGAAATGGAGCTCACGGGCGGGGCCTCCTTTCACGGATGGATGTGCGGTCATAGTACCGGGTCAGATGGCGCTCCACCGCCCGCACGTCCCGGTACATGGAGCGCAGGGGGCGGATGCGCCGGTCCAGCTGGACGCGGCGGCCCTCGTCCTGGGCCAGCTTCCGCTCTCCCTCCAGCTGGGTGATGCGGCGGCGCAGGCAGGCCGCCGTCTGGGCATATTCCAAAGATAGATCATGCAGTGTCATACTTCCTCTTTTCTGTTCCGGCCCACCCGGCGCAGCCGGTGGGCAAAATATCTTCTGGCATAGCGGGCCAGACAGTCCTCGCAGACAGCCCGGTCCTCCAATTCAAAGTAGGGGTCTCCGGGGTAGAGCTCCCCTCTGCACAGGCTGCACCGCTCCTCCCGGTCCGCCTGAAGCTCCCATATGGCCGTGTTCCTCCGCCCTCCTCCAACGCAAAATCGAATTTTGAAATCTTTTGAAAAAATGGTTGACAAGTTCCCCTCCTGCTGTTATAATAAGCTCCGTTGTGAACGTGGAAGCAAAACCGTGCTGGTGTAGCTCAGCTGGTAGAGCAGCTGATTTGTAATCAGCAGGTCGGGGGTTCGAATCCGTCCACCAGC
>CAJUEC010000071.1 GCA_910585155.1 uncultured Oscillospiraceae bacterium | reverse complement strand
TGCCCCTCCGGGCGGATCCCCGAGGAGGAGATCCACGCCGCCTTCCTCCGGGCATACCACAAGCTCCGGCTCCACGGGGAACCCATCCTCAAGCAGATGCTCTCAGACCTCCAGTCTGTCCGGGAGCGGCGGATGCTCTGGAGCCGGGACATCGTTGCGCTGAACCAAACAATCGCTGATCTCTCCGATCAGGGTCGAATGCTGGCCGACATGAACAAGTGCGGCCTGGTCGACCCTGATATTTTTATATCCCAAAGCAATGAGCTGACCCGTCAGATCCAGGCCGCCAAACAGGAAAAGGAGCGGCTCCTGGCGGATGGGGACGACGACACCCTCCCCAGGACGCGGGAGCTGCTGGAAACGCTTGAAACCCTGCCCGAGTTCCTCCCCGCCTTTGACGGCGAGATCTTCACCGACCTGGTGGCGCGGATCACGGCGGAGGGGGACGGCACCCTGCGGTTCCGGCTGAAAAACGGGCTGGAGCTGACTGAGGCCACCGAAAGGAGCGTACGCTGATGGCAAACCGGAAGCTGCCCTTCGGCTACTGCCTGCGGGACGGGCAGGTGCGGGAGGAAACAACAGAAGCGGAGATGGTGCGGCTGATCTTTCGCCGCTACGGGGAGGGCACCTCTTACGGGAAGCTGGCTGACGAGCTCAACGCCACCGGCTGCCCCTACGCCCCCGGCAGGCCCTGGAACAAGAACATGGTGGCGCGGGTTTTGCAAGACGGGCGCTACATAGGCGGGGCGCATACCCGCAAATCATCCCCCCCGAGTCCTTCCAACAGGCTGCGGCGGCAAAGCCGGACGTGTCCGGCAGGGCGAACCACACGGAGATCAAGGACATCCGCGTCCTAGCCCGGTGCGCCCGGTGCCACGGCCCCATGCGGCGGTTTCGGGCAAATGACTGGCGCTGCCCCCACTGTGCGGATACCCCCGTAAAAATCAGGGATGAAAACCTGATCCTGTCCGTGGGGCGGTTGCTCCACCACCTCCGGGAACACCCCGAGACCATCGCCCCCGCCCCCGCGTCTAAGGGTGAAAGCGAAGCCGTCCAAGCGGCCCAGGAGCGTCTGGACGATGAACTGGAGTGCGCCGAGTTCGATGAAGCCGCCGCCAAAGCCCTGGCCAAAGCCCTGGCCTCCGCCCGGTTCGACGCTCTGGACTCCGGGGACTATGAAACCATGCGGCTGCGCTATCTGCTGGACAGTGCAAAGCCCTGCGATGGTCTGGATACCGCCCTGCTCCGGCAGGTCGCTGCCGCCGTCCTGATCCATCCCTCCGGGGCGGTGGGCCTGAAGCTGAAGAACGGGCAGACGCTGGAGAGCCCAGCGGGGTGAGATAGTTGTGGTATTGTTGGTATTGCTTGCTTTCCGCGCCCTATCTTTGGTGGATATCGTGATAGCTTGGCGGCCCTGAAGCTGGTATTGTTGTGGCAGGATCATCAATACCATATTTGGAGGGATCAACGCAATGCCGAAGCCAAACTACTCCCACACCTACAGTACCTGTGCCGACAGCATGAAACGGACTGCGGCTCCGTGGCGGGTAACCAGCGGATGCGGCGGAAGGGTGCGAATCTTCAACGGCAGGCATTATGAACTACCCAACAGCACCATTTGCCTTACCTGCCCATATTATTGCAGGGGCAACACATTGCAAACAGCCAATGAAAGGAGGGATTCTAAATGACAGCCACTGCGTCCAATGTGATCGTCATCCCCGCCAACCCCGCTCTGGCCAAGGCCAGGGCCGTCCGGCGTCAGCTCCGGGTCGCCGCCTACTGCCGGGTGTCCACCGACAGCGAGGAGCAGCTCACCAGCTACGAGGCCCAGAAGAAATACTACACCGACAAGATCATGACCAACCCGGCCTGGACCATGGCCGGGATCTTCGCGGATGAGGGGATCTCCGGCACCCAGGCCGCCAAGCGGCCCCAGTTCCTGCGGATGATCCGCCAGTGCAGGCAGAAGAAGATCGACATGGTGCTGGTGAAGTCCATCTCCCGGTTTGCCCGGAATACGGTGGACTGCCTCAACTACGTGCGCGCCCTGCGGGAGCTGGGCATCGCCATCATCTTCGAGGAGCAGAACATCAACACCCTGGAAAGCGACGGGGAACTGCTGATCACCCTGCTGGGGGCCGTGTCCCAGGGGGAGAGCGAAGCCATCAGCGAAAACGTGAAGTGGGGCAAGCGTCAGGCCATGCGGGAGGGCAAGGCCGCCATCCAGTACAAGCGGCTGTACGCCTATGAGAAAGGGCCGGACGGCAAGCCCCGGATCATCCCGGAACAGGCGGAGGTGGTGCGTCAGATCTACGACAGCTTCCTGGGCGGGCAGAGCCTGCGGATGATCAAGGACACGCTGGAGCGGCAGGCCGTCCCCACCGTCAGCGGCGGTTCGGACTGGTCCATCGCCGTCATCCGGGGGATTCTTCAAAATGAAAAATACTGCGGCGACGTCCTCCAGCAAAAGAGCTTCGTGGCCGACTGCATCAGCCACAAGCACGTGCGGAACGTGGGGCAGCTCCCCATGTACCTGACCCGTGACCACCACGAGGGCATCGTCAGCCGGGACACCTTCCACGCGGCCAAGGCGGAGTTCGCCCGCCGCAACGCCGGACACGCCCCCAGCCAGAAGCAGGCCCCCACCGGGCGATCCTGTTACAGCGCCAAGTACGCCCTTACCGGGCGGCTGGTGTGTGGGGAGTGCGGCACGCTCTACCGCAGGTGCGTGTGGAGCAAGCGGGGGCAGAAGAAGGCGGTGTGGCGGTGCGCCAGCCGGATCGACTACGGCTCCACCTACTGCCACGAGTCCCCCACCCTCCAGGAAGGGCCCTTACAGGCCGCCATTCTTGCCGTCCTCAGCTCGGTGATGAGTCAGAAAGGTTATCTGCTGGGGCAGATCGAGGACGCCATACGCGTGGAGGCGGCCCCCGTCCCCGGCGAGGCCATGAGCCTGTCCGACATCGACCAGCGGCTGGCCGATCTGGACCGGGAGTTTAAGGAGCTGTTCCAGATGTCCAAGGAGGACGGCGGATACCTGGGCCACGCCGACACTTTCAAGCGGATCACGGAGGAAATGGGGACACTGAAGGAAAAAAAAGCCTCCATCCTGGCCCAGATGGAGAGCGGCTCCGCGGCCAACCGGCGCGTCCGGGATGCGGTGGACGT
>CAJUEC010000070.1 GCA_910585155.1 uncultured Oscillospiraceae bacterium | reverse complement strand
GGCGAGGTGATTTTTAATATGCTTGTCTTGGTGGGCTGCATCAAAATGAGCGATAGGCTGATCCGGGAACTGATGGGGCTGGGCTGACAAATCAAGAAATACGGTTACTTTTTCCTGTTCAATTTCAAGGAAATTCCTTTTTCATCGGCAGCTTTTTGGAACAGTGACGCTGCATACACGGCACGCTCTTTCACGGTTGGCAGATCAGATGCCATAAGCTGATCAACGACACTTTGCACATCGGAAAGCTCCAGCAGATTGACTGCCAGACAAAAGAGCGTTTTCCTGCGCCCGTCATTGCAGGAAGAAAGCAGATACTCCAGCAACTGCACCTTCTCCCCCTGTTCGGCATTATAGCGCTCAGCTCCGATATCCCGCAGTTTTTCCATATCGGCTTTTTGCCTCCGTGCGGTGATAAAGGAGTCGTATTCGCCAATCTTCTCGTACTTTTCGCAAGGATACTGAGGGCACTCGCAACAATACTCCATGCCCCCATGTTCCAAACTGCATCGGGCAATTTTGCAGGATTGGTTTCCATTGCCGCATCCGCCGCAATGTCCGCCCAAGCGCATGGTACACAGTCCGCAGTTAAGTCCGCACAGGGAAAACAATAGATTATTTCGGCTGAAACCCTTCACTAATCCGCCTCCTCGCCCTTAAATAAGCTGCCTTATTGTAGCACAGGAGAGCGATAAAATCAACGCCACAGTCCTTGGGTGTCAATGGCATACTCGCCGGCGGCCCTGGCTTGCCGGACGCGGTAGGCCAGCAGCTCCGCCATGGTTCGCTCCTCCCGCCAGTCCTCCAGCAGACCCCAGAGGCGGCGGAGCAGCGTCACCAACCAGGACAGGGCGGCAACGCCGACCAGAGCGAAGAAGATGCCGTCCGCCAGGGCCGCATGGGCCTGATACCAGCCGTGGAACACGGTGAGCATCAGGAGCGTGTAGAGGATGGGGATGCCCAATCGGAGCTTCAGGGCCAGACGGAACAGGATGGGCAGCAACATCAAACCAAATCCAAATATAAACAGCGTCATGTGACAGACCTCCCTTTTTCTGGTTTGTCGCATCTTACCATAGGCAGGCGGGCCTTGCAACGGTCTGTCTGCCGATTCTTTCATTCTGGAGGTGATCACCCATAGAAGTCCGTATCAACAAAGAAGTCCGGGACTATCAGGAAAGCCTGTTCTTCGGGCTGTCCCTGCGGCAGTTCCTGTTCGCCCTGCTGGCCGTGCTGGTGGCGGTGGGGCTGTATTTCGGCCTGCGCAACGTGGTGGACAGCGGGGAGATCGGCTGGATCTGCGTCCTGGCAGCGTTCCCCTTCGCCCTCTGTGGCTTTTTCACTTACAACGGCATGACCTTTGAGAAATTTCTCCTCGCCGTCATCCGCTCGGAGCTGCTGTACCCCAGAAAACTGGTGTTCCGGGCGGAAAATCTGTACGCCCAGGCGATGGAGCATTCCACAGTAAAGGAGGCTTTACGGCTTGATTAAAACCCTACAAAATACGCTGAAGCAGGATCGGGAGGGCTTCGGCCTTCCCAAGTCCGTGCAGGACGCCATCCCCATCCGCCGCCTCTGGCCGGATGGGATTTTTCAGTTCGGGAGCAAATTCTCCAAGACCATCCGCTTCTCGGATATCAACTACGCCATCGCCTCGAAAGAGGACAAAACGTCCATGTTCCTGGGCTACTCCGAACTGCTGAACGCCCTGGACACCGGCTCCACCACCAAGCTGACCATCAACAACAAACGGCTCAACCGCCAGGACTTCGAGCAGAAGATCCTCCTGCCCCGGCAGGATGATTACCTGGACGGTTACCGGGCGGAGTACAACGCCATGCTGATGGACAAGGTGACCGACAGCTCCAACAGCGTGGTACAGGAGCGGTACATCACCCTCTCCGTCCACCGCAAGAGTATCGAGGAGGCACGCACCTTCTTCGACCGGGTGGCGGCGGACGTCACCACCCGCCTGAGCCACTTGGATGCCCACAGCGAGGAGCTGGATGCGGTGGAGCGGCTCCGGGTGCTGCATGACTTCTACCGCACCGGCGAGGAAACGGATTTCCATGTGGATCTGCGGGACCTGATGCGGAAGGGCCACAGTTTCAAAGACTCCATCTGCCCGGACAGCTTGGAGTTCAAGAAGGACTATTTTGTCATGGGGGACAAGTTTGGCCGGGTGCTGTTCCTGAAGGAGTACGCCAGCTATATCAAGGACAGTATGATCTCCGAGCTTACGGCCCTGAACCGCACCATGATGCTGTCCATTGACGTGATTCCCGTCCCCACGGACGAGGCCGTCCGGGAGATGCAGAACCGGCTCCTCGGTGTAGAGACGAACGTGACCAACTGGCAGCGTCGGCAGAACAGCAACAATAATTTCTCTGCCGTGGTGCCGTATGATCTGGAGCAGCAGCGGAAAGAAACCCGTGAGATGCTGGATGATCTCACCACCCGTGACCAGCGGATGATGTTCGCCGTGGTCACGCTGGTGCATCTGGCGGACTCCAAGGAGGAACTGGACAGCGACACCGATGCCCTCCAGTCCGCTGCCCGGAAGCACCTGTGCCAACTGGCCACTCTGAACTGGCAGCAGGCGGACGGGCTGGTGACGGCGCTCCCCCTGGGCCTGCGGCGGATCGACGCCCTGCGGACACTAACCACCGAGGCCCTGGCCGTCCTCATGCCCTTCAAGGCCCAGGAGGTGCGTGACCAGGGCGGGGTGTATTACGGGCAAAACGTCATCAGCAAGAACCTCATCATCGCCAACCGGAAGGAACTGCTCAACGGCAACGGCTTCGTCCTGGGTGTATCCGGCTCCGGCAAGTCCTTCACCGCCAAGCGGGAGATGGTCAATCTGGCACTCTCCACCGACGATGACATCATTATCATAGATCCCGAATCGGAGTACCGGCCCCTCATCGAAGGGCTGGGCGGCGAAGTGGTGAATATCTCCGCTACCTCCCCCAACCACATCAACGCCATGGACATGGAGCAAGGGTATGGCGATGGGGAGAACCCGGTGGTGCTGAAGTCTGAGTTTTTGCTGTCCCTGTGTGAGCAGCTCATGGGGGACCGGCTGCTGTCCGCCAAAGAGAAATCCATCATCGACCGCTGCACCGCCAGCGTCTACCACAGCTACATCAAGGGCGGCTACCAGGGCAAAGCCCCCACCCTCCAGGACTTCCACGCCGAACTGCTCCGCCAGTCTGAGCCGGAGGCGCGGGATGTGGCACTGGCAATCGAGCTGTTCACCGAGGGCAGCCTCAACACCTTCGCCAAGCCCACCAA
>CAJUEC010000069.1 GCA_910585155.1 uncultured Oscillospiraceae bacterium | reverse complement strand
GCGGGCTTTCCATCCTGGAAGTTCAGCGGGACGGAATGAATCAGCATCCCCTCCCCCCTGGAATTTCGAATGTAGGTATCCACAGGCTCGTGGGTGATCAGCGCGCGCATGCCGCCGCTGTCCTCAGCCAGGTTATTAATGAGAATATCCTGCATGGACATCTGGACTACCTCGTCCACCGTGTGGGCCATCATGTGCGCGCCAACGCCGTTGCAGTACAGCACATTGGCGTTTTGGTCAATGATAAAGATACTGCCGTTCATGTTGTCCAGCACGGTTTTGTACAGGCTCAGCCAGTCGATCTCGCTGTCCGGCGTCCTGGGCCCCTTGGGCAGCAGCTTTAGCATATCCTGCGGCCTCAATCCACGCACCTCCCCAATGGTCTGGGCTCAGCGCCGTTCCGCTTTTGCACAGAACCAGGGCTGAACCTGGAGCAATGTATCATTCTTCCATCTTTCTGAACCCATTATATTCTGATTCCGCCAAAAGTCAAGGTTCCCTTTCCGCCGCCGCGGGGCTTTGTGGGGAAAACAATACACGCTGTACTCACAACGATACATATGGGCGGGAGCGCACCGGCCGTCCCCCTTCGCCAGCATGGACGCAGCCCCGCAGGGCCCGCCCAAATTGTCCAGATGGCACAAAAGCAGGAGGATGATTTTGGCGAAAACGCCGTTAAAGCGGCAGAGGTGCCGTTCCGGCCCCGCTTGGCACGGAATGTGCTCTTCATATAGGGCAGGTACCTGACCACCACAGCAAGTCAAAATCAAAAGGAGGCCGGATCATTATGAATTTCAAACTGACTGAGATGCAGGAGGCCGTCCGCTCCAGCGCGCGGACGTATGCCCAGAAGTACGTTCTGCCCCGGGCGGAGGAGATCGAACAGGCGGAGAGCTATCCGGAGGACCTGTTCCGGACGATGGCCGAGATGGGACTTCTGGGGATTCCCTACCCCGAGGCCCACGGCGGGCTGGAGGCCGGATACCTCTCCGCCGCCCTGGCCCTGGAGGAGATCGGCAGGGTCTCCGCCAGCGCGGCCACCCTGCTGTGCGTGTGCTATCTGGCGCTGGACGCGCTGCACCTCTACGGCAATGAGAAGCAGCTGGAACAGTACCTCGCCCCGGGCATCGCCGGTGAATACCGGGGGTCCTTCGCGTTCACGGAGCCCGGCACCGGGTCCGACCCCAAGCAGCTGACCACCATTGCCCGCAGGGTGGACGGCAAATGGCACCTCAGCGGCACAAAGCGCTTCATCTCCAACGCCTCCTACGAGGGCCCCATGGTGGTCTTCGCCCGGGAGGAGGGAACCGACACCTGCACAGGCTTCATCATCCAGAAGTTCTGCAAGGGCTACTCCCTCTCCACCCCCTGGGAGAAGGCCAGCCTCCACGGCAGCCACGTCTACGACGTATTCCTGGACGACGTGGAGGTGGGCGAGGAGGACGTGCTGGGCGAGCATGGTCAGGGCTTCGATATTCTCATTGCCACCACGGCCTACGGCAAGCTGGCGTTTTCCGCCGTCTTTGCGGGGACAATGGGCGG
The DNA here is from genome assembly GCA_910585155.1 of uncultured Oscillospiraceae bacterium. GTDB lineage: Bacteria > Bacillota > Clostridia > Oscillospirales > Oscillospiraceae > Enterenecus. The sequence goes on along the minus strand of CAJUEC010000069.1, from coordinate 2,941 downwards.
CTCCTACGACATGGCGGTGAAATACGCCCAGGAGAAGCTGCACCGGGGCAAGCCCATCGCCAAGTTCCCCACCATCCAATCCCGGATCGCCCAAATCGCGGCCCACGTGCTGGCGGCGAAAATGTGCCTGTATAAGGCGGCCTCCGACGCCGACGAGTACCGCGACGATATCCGAAAAATCCAGTGCAGCACGGCCTTGATCAAGGGGTACATCTCCGACCTGGCGGTGGAGACCAACGTGATGGCCCTGAACATCCACGGCGCCTATGGCGTGACGGACGAATACAAGGTGGAGCGCATGGTGCGGGACTCCCTGGTGGCGCCCAACATCGAGGGCTCCGCGGACATTCAGCGGCTGATTGCCGGCGGTTATATCCTGCGCAGCCAGGACAGCTATTTTGAGTGGTGAGCACAAAACATTGATAAAAGGAGTGGGATATCATGGATTATCAGCAGATTCAGTATGAAGTCAAGGACAAAATCGCAACCATCCGCTTCAGCAGGCCGGACAGCATGAACTCCTATACGCCGCTCATGTGCGATGAGATCAATATGGCTCTGGACGCGGCGGACAACGACCCCGGGGTGCGCGCCGTCATTTTCACAGGCGGGCCGGGGACAAAGAAGCCCACCTTCTGCGCCGGCTTCGACCTCAACTACAGCGACAACCCGTTTTCCTACCTCACCGACTACTCCGTCTTTGAGGCGGAGGACACCGGCGGCATGAACACCATCCGCATCTGGGAGATGAAAAAGCCGGTCATCGCCGCCATCAACGGCTCCGCCGTGGGGGTCGGCCTGACCATCACCCTGCCCATGGACGTGAAGATCTGCTCCGAGAAGGCCAAAATGGGCTTCGTGTTTGCCCGCCGGGGTTTCGTGTGCGACGCGGCCTCCAGCTGGTTCCTGCCCAAAATCGTGGGCCCCTCCAAGGCGGTGGAGCTGTGCTGCACCGGCCGGATCTTCAGCGCTCAGGAGGCGCTGCAAATGGGCCTGGTGACCGAGGTGGTCCCCGAGGACAAGGTGTATGAGCGGGCGGTTGAGGTGGCCAAGGAGATGTATATCAACTGCTCCCCCATGTCTGTGGCCATGTGCCGCCAGCTGATCATGCAGGGCATGGGCGCGGCGACCCCCATGCTGTCCCACAAGCTGGAGTCCGTGTGCTACCACTATGTGGCCCAGTCCCCGGATGCGGAGGAGGGCGCCAAGGCCTTCCTGGAGAAGAGGGCGCCCGACTGGAAGACCGACCCTGCCGCCGATATGCCCAAGAGCTATCCCTGGTTCCCCAGGGAGGAATTCCCCCGCAATATCCAGCGGTGAGCGCAGCCGGCCTGGGAGGCAAAAGCGTGGATGGGCACAGGTCCTCGAGATCTGTGCCCATCCGCGAATATGGAGCAGTTTAAGCATCAATACCGGCGATGGGAGGCAATTCAACGTATGAAACTTCATGAAGCAGTCATTGTCAGCGCGTGCAGAACCCCGATTGGGAAATTTCAGGGGCAGTTTGCCGCCGTTCCAGCCAGAGACCTGGCCATAACAGCGGCGTCAGAGGCCATCAGGCGGGCCGGAATTGCGGCAGAGGTCATTGACGAAATTGTGATGGGGCAGCTGTATACCGCCATGCAGGGCTCCCTGCCCGCCCGGCAGGTGGCCATGCGCCTCGGAATGGCCCCCCGGAGCAACGCGGTCAGCGTAAATCAAAACTGCGCTTCCGGAATGCGGGCGCTGGAAATCGCATGTCATAACATCCAGCTGGGAAAGACAGATGTGGGGCTGGTGGTGGGGGTGGAGAGCATGAGCAATATCCCCTACCTGCTGCCCAGAGCCCGCGGCGGAATGCGCATGGGCGACGGCGCGCTGGTGGACGGCATGCTCCATGACGGCCTGGTAGACGAGCTGGCCGGCGGGCACATGGGAACGACGGCGGACAACGTGGCAAAGCGGTATGGCATTACCCGGGAGGAATGCGACGCCCTGGCGGTCCAAAGCCACATGCGCGCGTGCGCCGCCATCGACAACGGCAGATTCCGGGAGGAAATTGTCCCTGTGACGGTTCAAGGCAGAGGGGGCCCGCAGCTCGTTGACACCGACGAGCACCCGGTGCGGGGATGCAGCATGGAGGCGCTGTCCCAAATGAGACCGGGCTTCCGGCCCGACGGCGTCACCACGGCGGGCAACGCCTCCGGAATCAACGACGCGGCGGCCGCCGTCATCGTGATGAGCCGGGAGCGGGCGGCGGCGCTGGGCCTGGAGCCGCTGGTGAAGATGATACACATCTGCGGGGAGGGCGTGGATCCAAAGTATATGGGCCTGGGCCCCGCCCGCGCCATTCCCAAATGCCTGAAGGCGGCGGGACTGCGCTTCGATGACATCGATTATTGGGAAATCAACGAGGCCTTTGCCGCCCAGTTCCTGGGCGTGGCCCGGATGCTGAAGGAGGAGCAGGGCATTGTCCTGCCCATGGACCGGGTGAATGTGAACGGCTCGGGCATCTCCCTGGGCCACCCGGTGGGCTGCACCGCCCTGCGCATCGTCGTGACCATGCTCTATGAGATGAGGCGCAGCGGCTTTCGCACCGGCGGCGCCTCGCTGTGCGTCGGAAGCGGCCCCTCTCTGTGCAGCCTGTGGACCAGAGATATCTGAGACCGTTCCGCCGGGAGACGCCCCCCGCCTTTTCCCGGGAATCAGAAGGGACCAGGCTCCGCCGCGCATGCGGCGGGGCCTGGTCCTTTGCAAGCATCAATTCAAAATACAGGACTGCCTATTCCGGGAACTGAGAAGCTGTACCAATAGCCGAAGTATGCAGACTTGCGAGGAAAAATTGCCGCCGGCAAGGCAAAAAATCGCAGGAATACTTTGTGTATTTCAAGATTTTTTAACGCAGCATGGCGGCAATTTGGGCCGCAAGGATGTGTGCTGGGGTCTATTGGTACAGCTTCTG
>CAJUEC010000068.1:1221-4898 GCA_910585155.1 uncultured Oscillospiraceae bacterium | reverse complement strand
TCCCGGATCACATCCATATAGCCGGTTTCCAGCTTTTCAAAATGGCGGTACACATCAGCCAGCGGGGAGGGGGAATCCAGCAGCGCCTGGGCCTGCTTATCGGAAAGTTCCAGTTCCTCCATCGCCATCACAATGTCCTCCCGGACGGTGTACTCATAGGCATGGTTTAGGACCTCCTCCGGGGACTGGCTTTTCAGCCAATCCCGGAAGGTATCCTGTTCAGCGGCCATCTTCTCATAAAGGGCCGTATTCTTTTCATTGCTGTTCATATTATCTTGCCTCCTGTTCCTGTTGTCTGGGTTTCTTTTCCATGTTGCGGGGCGGGATGGGGCGTTTCAGCCCTTCCAGCACCGAGGGCCTTGCGCGCTTGGCAATCGCCGCTTCTGGACGGGACTGCCCCTTGCTGTCCATGTTCAGCTCCATATCCAGCTCCACCAGACGGGCGTTCTTGACCCGCAATTCCTCCTCATAGGGGAAGGCTTTGCCCACTTCCTCCTTCGCGGCGGCCTGCTGCTGGTAAAGGTTATCCAGCTGGACTTTGACGCTTTCCAACCGCTGGGGCATCTGGGAAAGCGCGTTGTCAATCCGGGTCAGGTTGCCGCGCGGGTCCGCGCCCAGGGCGGTACGGTGGGTCATCCTGCCTTTCAGTTGGAGCATATATTCCTTCTGAAAAGCGTCAAAGGTTACAAACATAGCAAATCCCCGGTAGCTGCCGACCTGCACCGGCTCGGAGCCTTTAACCTCCTTGCAGGCGTCCAGAAGGGCGGCTCCGGCGTTCTCTTTGTCGGTGAGCGTATCGCCCCGGACTTCCATGCCGGTAAATCCGTCTGTCGGGTGGGGGTGCGCCGCCAGGGTTTCCATATCCGTTTCCAGTCCCTGGATAAAGCCTTTGTGTTTCTCAATCTCCTCCGGGAAGTGCTTTAACAGCTGATCTTCCAGCCGGTACTGCTTGCTCTGGTGGTCGGCCTTCATCAGCTTTAAGCGGGATACCTCCACATCCAAATCCATACGCTCCTTGATGCGGGGGTCCCCGGCACACAGGGCCTTGATCTCCGCAAAGGACAGGGCGGTTTCGTCCACATCGTCACAGCTGCGGACCGGGGATTTTGAGGTCATGATCTGGGAGATGAATTTCTGCTTGTTCTCCACCGTCTGCCAGAGGTATGCGTCGAAGGTCCCTTCGGTCACATAGCGGTAAACATGAACCAGCGGGTTCTGGTTGCCCTGGCGCTCGATCCGCCCTTTTCGCTGGGCCAGATCTCCGGGCCTCCAGGGGCAGTCCAGATCGTGAAGCGCCACCAGCAAATCCTGCACGTTGGTCCCGGCCCCCATCTTCTGGGTGGAGCCTAACAGGACGCGCACCTGGCCGGAGCGGACTTTGGAAAACAGCTCCTTTTTGCGGACTTCGGTATTGGCCTCATGGATAAACGCGATCTGGCTGGCGGGCATACCCTGTGCGATGAGTTTCTGCCGGATGTCCTCATAGACCGTAAAGGCCAGCGGTTTCTCCGGCTCTGGAATTGCTTGTTCCAGCGCGTGAAGCATCGGGTTATCCAGCGTTTTAGCCACCTTTTTGGAGCCAGCAGCCTGGGGTGTGGAAATATCGCAAAACACCAGCTGGGTCAGCTTTTCCGGCTGTCCGTCCCGCCAGATTTGCAGGATATTGTCCACGCACTGGTTGACTTTTGTGCCGGGTTCGTCCGGCAGCATGGGGTTGATGATGCGCTGGTCCAGCCCCAGCTTTCGGCCATCCGAGGTGATTTTCAGCATATTGTCGGTTGATGGGTCAACGGTTCCCGAATGGACTTTGGCGGCGCGCTCGGAGAGGGCCTTCACCATATCCTGCTGGTGTCCGGTGGGCTTTGCTACGATGTTGTGGTATTCCACCTCCGGGGTGGGCAGGTCCAGCTGGTCGGCGGTCTTGATGTCCGCCACCTCTTTGAACAGGTTCATCAGCTCCGGCAGGTTAAAGAACTTGGAAAATCTTGTCCGCGCCCGGTAGCCGGTTCCCTCCGGGGCCAGTTCCAGGGCTGTCACCGTTTCCCCGAACCGGCTGGCCCAGCAGTCGAAATGGGTCATGTTCAATTCCTGGAGCCGCTCATACTGGAGGTAGCGTTGGATGGTGTAAAGTTCGGTCATACTGTTGCTGACCGGCGTTCCGGTGGCGAACACAACGCCCCGGCTGCCGGTGATCTCGTCCATGTAGCGGCATTTGGCAAACATATCGGAGGATTTCTGCGCGTCTGTGGTGGAAAGCCCCGCCACATTCCGCATTTTGGTGTATAAAAAGAGGTTCTTATAATTGTGGCTCTCGTCCACAAACAGCCGGTCCACGCCCAGCTGCTCAAAGGTAATCACATCGTCCTTGCGGCCCTCGGCCTGCAATTTTTCCAGCCTTGCCTCCAACGATTTTTTGGTGCGTTCCAGCTGCTTGACGGTAAAGCGTTCCCCGCCGCTGGCCTCCACCTCGGCAATCCCGTCGGTAATCTCGTTGATCTGCTCCCGCAGCAGGCGCTCCTGCCGTTCCCGGCTGATGGGAATACGCTCAAACTGGGAGTGTCCGATAATCACCGCGTCATAGTCCCCGGTGGCGATACGGGCGCAGAATTTCTTGCGGTTGTGGCTTTCAAAATCCTTTTTGGTGGTGACAAGGATATTCGCGGAAGGGTAGAGCCGTAAAAACTCGGAGGCCCACTGCTCGGTCAGGTGGTTCGGCACCACAAAGAGGGATTTCTGGCACAGGCCCAGCCGCTTGGATTCCATCGCGGCGGCTACCATTTCAAAGGTCTTGCCTGCGCCCACCTCATGGGCCAGCAGGGTGTTCCCGCCGTACAGCACATGGGCGATGGCGTTTTTCTGGTGTTCCCGTAACGTAATTTCCGGGTTCATGCCCGCAAACCGGATATGCTGCCCGTCATACTCGCGGGGGCGGATGCTGTTCATTTCCTCGTTGTACTGGCGCACCAGCGTCTGCCGCCGCTGTGGGTCCTTCCAAATCCAGTCCCGGAAGGCTTCACGGATCGCCATCTGCTTCTGGGCGGCAAGGGTGGTTTCTTTGGCGTTGAGTACCCGGCGCTCCCGCCCCTCCGCGTCCTCAATGGTGTCATAGATGCGGACATCCCGCAGGTTTAAGCTGTCCTCCAGAATCTTGTAGGCGTTGGCCCGGTCGGTTCCGTAGGTGGTGTTGGCTGCTACATCGCCGTACCCAACGGCGTTTTTGCCGGTGATCTGCCACTCGGCGGTGTAGGGGACATACTTGACCTCAATCTTCCCTTGCAGATAGTACGGGGTGTGGAAGGTTTCGTACATGAATTGCTGGATGTAGTCTTTGTCAATCCAGGTAGCGCCCAGGCGCACCTCGATTTCCGATGCGTCCAAATCCTTTGGCTGGGCGGCGGTCAGCGCCTCCACATTGACAGAAAAGGCGGTGTCTTTATCTGCCGCCCGCTGCGCCTGCCGCAGTTTCCGGCGCACGTTGCCGGAGAGGTATTCATCCGCTGTCACATAACGGGGCGATTCCCCCTCCGCCAATGGTCCGGGCAGACGGAAGATTACGCCCCGCAGCTCCTGCGCCAATTCCTCCTGGGTTTTGCCGCTCAGTTCGGCCATGTACGCCATATCCACCTCGGCCTTTTCCGCGATGGAAACAGCCAGGGCTTCACTGGCGGTATCTACCG
>CAJUEC010000068.1:0-1121 GCA_910585155.1 uncultured Oscillospiraceae bacterium | reverse complement strand
GGGCGCACCATGCGGCTGTTTTCCCGATAGTACACCGCACCGTCCACAACGGTATAGGAATAGTTTTTTACATCAGGGTCAGCGGGGATAGAAGTATCAATTTCTTCCCCCTCGCCCAGCTCCGGCAGTTCGGCCTCCTGGTAGGTCCCGCGAATGTATTTGATGGCATCATGCAGTTGGTCGGAAAGTTCCAATCCCTCAATGGGATTTACGGTGTAATCCATGCCATGAGCGGTGCTTTCCGGCTCCTGCCTGCCCAGCACCATTTCCGGGTGGTCCAGGAAATAGCGGTTGATGGTAAAATCATCTTCGGTCTGTCCGGTCTGCGTCCAGTCCGGGGCAATGTCAATCGGGCGGTCACGTTTTTGCAGGAAAATGATGTCGGATACCACCTCTGTCCCGGCATTGGCCTTAAACGCATTGTTGGGCAGACGGATCGCGCCTAACAGCTCCGCCCGCTGCGCCAGATACCGGCGCACCGTAGAATCCTTGGAATCCATCGTGTAGCGGCTGGTGACAAAGGCCACGACGCCGCCTGGACGCACCTGGTCCAGCGATTTGGCGAAAAAGTAGTTGTGGATGTTGAAGTTCAGCTTGTTATAGGCCCGGTCATTGACGGAATACTGGCCAAACGGCACGTTTCCTACGGCTAAATCATAAAAATCCCGCCGGTCAGTGGTTTGAAAGCCCGCGATAGTGATGTCTGCTTTGGGATAGAGCTGTTTTGCGATGCGCCCGGTGATGGAATCCAGTTCCACGCCGTACAGTTTGCTGCCCCGCATTTCCTCCGGCAGCATACCGAAGAAATTGCCCACGCCGCAGGAGGGTTCCAGGATGTTGCCGGTCTGGAATCCCATTTTCCCCACCGCTTCATAAATGGCCTGGATAACGGTAGGGCTGGTGTAATGGGCGTTTAAGGTGGTCCCTTTGGCGGCTTCATATTCCTCCGGGGACAGCGTTGCGTAGAGTTCCGCAAACTCCTTGGCCCAGGCGGGCTTGCTCTCGTCAAAAGCGTCTGCCAGACCGCCCCAGCCCACATACCGGGAAAGGGTTTCCTGTTCCTCCGGCGTGGCCTGCCGGTTTTCAAACTCCAATTCTTTCAGGAGATTGATTGCGTCCAT
>CAJUEC010000067.1 GCA_910585155.1 uncultured Oscillospiraceae bacterium | reverse complement strand
GGTTCCCCAGGTCGCCCAGCATGGAGCCGGTCAGGGAAACCGCCGCGCCGTCCTTTGTCAGCGTCCAGGTCACGTCCTGCCCCTGCAAGTCGGAGGTCAGGAGGTCCACGGGGGTGCTGCTGTCCGTCCATGCGGCAACGGGGAGGGTGAAGTCCAGGCCAGCCACAGGGTAGACCATGACTGTGACGGCGGGAGCGGCGAACACCCGCCCGGTGGCGTCTGTCACGCTGGCGGCAATGTCATAGGTCCCGGCGCTGGTGATCTGGATAGTGCCGCCGTTATCGGCCAGGGTGCCAGAGTAGGCGGCAGCGGTGCCGGGGTCATTGGAGGGGGTCACGCTCCATGCCACGGGCAGGGCGGTGTCCTTTTCCAGCGTAACGCTGATCTGTTCATCCGTATGGGCGGCAGCGTTCGCCATCAGCTCCAGATGGAGAACGGGATAGATCTGGATGGTCTGCTCGTAGGTGAACGCACGGCCCAGGCCGTCCGTCACGGAGGCGGTCAGGACGTTGGTGCCGGTCTGGTTGAATTTCACGCTGCCCCCGGCGTTGTCGAGGGTCCCGCTGATACCGGCAGGGAGGGAGACGGGCTGACCGTCCACGGTCAGGGACCACTCAATTTTGCTGTCCCCCACATTCTCGGAGGTCATTTTCACCTTCACCGCCTCATCCGGGTGGGCGAACTCCGGGAGCTTAAACGACAGGCCCATGGTGTCCCATACGCTGATGGCGGTGCTGGCGCTGAACGTCCGGCCCAGGTGGTCCGTCACGTTGGCGGTCACGGTGTAGTTACCGGCAGAGGGGAAAGCGATCTCGCCGCCGCTGTTGGTCAGGGCGTTCTCAACCACAGCGCCGTCCTCGGAGGTCACTTCCCAGGTCACGTCCAGGTCAGTCCCGGAGAGGCTGATGGCGGCGGGCTGGTCGATATGGGCCGTCTCCGGCGCGTCCAGGGTCAGGACGATTACCGGGCAGACCTCCAGCGGCAGGGCGGCGGTGTACTCCTTCCCCAGCTCATCCGTGACAGCGGCGGTCAGGACGTAGGCCCCGGCTCCGTCAAAAGCCAGCTTGCCGCCGTGATCGTCCAGAGAAACGGAAACACCCTCGCCGTCACGGGTCAAGGCCCATGCAACAGTCGAGGGTGTGCCATGCTCCACGGTCAGGCTGATTGCCGCCGATTCGTCCTCATGGAGTTTATCTGCGTCAGCAGTCAGGGAGAGGGACAGGTTGGGGATAACCTTAATCATCACAGGCTCGGAAGAAAACTCCCGGCCCTGGGCGTCCTTGGCGATAGCGGTGAGGGCATAGTCTCCAGCGCCATCAAATGTAAGAGCGCCGCCATTGTCCTCCAGGGTGACAGCGGCCTCTTTGCCGTCACGGGTCAGCTCCCAGCGGATGGAATCGGGCTTGCCGCCCTCCACCGTCAGGCCAATCTCCACCGTATCGTCCTCATGCGCCTTGTCTGCGTTGGCGGTCACGGTGAGGGAGATCACCGGCAGGATGGTAATGGTCTGACTGGCGGTGTACTGCTTCCCGGCAGCGTCCGTGAGGGTGGCCGTCAGGGTGTACTTGCCCGGTTCGGGCAGGGCCAGAGTGCCGCCATCCTTGGTGAAGTCCTTCGGCATGGGAACGCTGTTCCCGTCACGGGTCAGCGTCCAGGCCACGGAGCCGGTCAGATCGTTCTTGGTCAGCAGCTTCACATCTTCTGCCCGGTCGGTGTAGCCGTACTCCGGCAGGGAGAAAGCAATGTCCCCGATAGGCAGGACCTCCACCACCTTCTCGCAGTAGGCGGTGCCGCCGCTGTTCTCCACGGTGCCGCGCAGTACATACCGCCCAGCCTCCATGAAGTAGCAGATGCCGCCGTCTTTGGTGAAGCCCTCCGGCATGGCAACAGATTTCCCGTCACGGGTCAGCTCCCAGGTGACGGCATCCGCGCCGGTGAGGGTAGTTTTCACAGAGACGGAATCCCCAACGTACCGATACGCCGGGAGGTCAAAGGCGATGGTGGGCTTGTCGGCCTTGTCGGTGAACAGGACCTTGTTGCCCTTGTCCATGCCGCTGGGGTAGACGATGGAGCAGCCCTTCTCGGACAGCTCCGTGGCCGCAGCGTCAAAGACCACCTGCACCGGGCCGTCATTCCGGGGCGTGACCACGCCCGCCACGGTGGATTTTCCGGTGATGTTGACGGCGGAGCCGCCCCACACCACCAGCCGTCCCTTGACGGTGATGTTGGTGAGGTCCAGGGATTTTTCCCCCAGGCCGTTGGCGAGGATCAGGTCGCTTTCAAACACAGCATCCTTGATGTTCACAGCACCCCGCACCAGAACGGTGTCCCGGTAGGTCCCGGTGAGATCGCCGGAATCATGGACGCTCTGGAAAATGTTGCACATGATCTGTGCCATCTCCGCACGGGTGATCTGGCCCTTGGGGTTCAGACGGCCATCATTGTAGCCGCTGACATAGCCGCGCTCCACCATAGCGGCAACGCCGTCCGCCGCCCACGCGCCTACCTGGTTCCGGTCCGGGAACCGGGCAAGGGCGGAGCTACCGGCAGAGGGCAGGCAAACCGTCCGCGCCAGCACTACAATGGCCTGTTCGCGGGTGATGTTGTCGTTCGGTCCCATGCGGCGGTTGGAGTACCCGGCGAAGGTCCCCATGTGGACCGCCTGGGCGATGTAGTCATAATACCAGCTCCCACGGGACACATCCGTGTACCGGGAAATATCGGCGCTCTTGTAAGTGCCGAAAAGCCGGTCGATCATCGCGGCCATCTGAGCGCGGGTGAGATAGCCGTCCGGGTTCAGCTTGTCCTCGGACGTACCTACCAACACGCCGTTGTCCACCGCCCAGGTCAGGGCCTCGTATGCCCAATGGCCGTAGGCGTCGCCGTAGTCGGTTATTTTGTTGGCATTGGCGGCGTGGGCGTTGACGGCCAGCAGAGTGACCATCATTACCGCTGCCAGGAACAGGGAAAAGAATCGCTTCATATTGGGAAATTTGATGCTCATGCGTCCTCCTTTCGATTGTTAGAATGTTCGGGGCAGCTATGTACTAGGGCGGAACCAGCAGGCGGCGAAGCAGGTGGCGGGCTGTCACTCCTTATCGCCTCCCTCCGGGCCGGACGTGGCAAAGTAGGCTTCAAATTCCTTCTGCTGGGCGGGGGTCAGGGAGGCGAAATGCTCTCCCTCGAAGCTGCACAGCAGGAAGGTCCCGGCGATGAAGTCCCCGCTGTCCGTGGGGTTCTCCCGGTTGGGCATAAGCCCCATGTTCTTCCCCTCGCCGTTGCAGACCAGCATCACCCGCTGGGGCAGGTAGCACCCCGCCTCGATGGGTCCGCCCACGATCTGCTGAAAGGCGTCCAGCGTGTCCTCCACCTTGGTGGGGTAGGGAGCCTTGCCGGGTTCCACCACCAGAATGTTGATCTCGTTTGCCATGTAACGTCCTCCGTTTCGTTTATATTCCAGCGACATCCTGCGCCAGATCGTGGCTGACCAGGGATGTGTAATACTGGCCGATGGTTGTGGGTGCGTTGTAAAGCGCCGCCAGGGTGTACGCCTTGATGTTCTTCACCAGCGTGGTGTTCTGGCTCAGACTGTCCAGAACGTAGGCGATATGCTCATGGTTCAGCTTCAGAAAGCGGCTCTTGACTACGCCGGTGGCAACTTCCTCTCCGGCAATGCGGATGAAGTCCCGCCGGGAGCAGCAAACCTCCACCATAAGCTCCACATACCCCTCCAGCGTTTCTTCATCGTAGGGATGCTCTTGGAGCAGGAGGTCAAAGTCAATATTTTCTTTTATCAGCTCTCGGTATCTATCCATCTCATCCATCCTCATCTGCCCTTTGGGTCTGGCACGGGCAGACGGCGCGGGGGTAGGGGGAAAGATGGATAGGTCAGTATCGTTCAGTTCAGTATTTTTCTTCTCAGTCTTATTTGCAGCGGAAAAACCGCCGTCTTGACCGCGCATTTCCAGCGGTGTAGACTGCGGAATTTCCGCAGTCAAGAGTGCGGTACTGTCCAGCGGTCCAGACTGCTGATTTTCCGCAGTCTGAGGGGCCGGGGGCGGGGGTGCCTGTTCCGGCTGCTGGGGCCAATCGGGGCCCCCGCCGAAGCCAGCGAAGCGGGTTCGGTGGGGAAAGCCGGAGCAGCGCAGCGAGTGAGCTTTGCCGCTTGCGGCGAAGTGAGGGATGCGGAGCTTGCGACGGTGAGGTCCGGGGGCAGGATGAAGTTCTTGACGTAGATCCGCGTGGGCCGTCCCTGGCCCTGCTTCTTCCGCTCGATCAGGCCGATGCCGTCCTTGTCCAACTCCCGGAACAATTTCGTGGCCTTGTCCTTGCCGCAGCTCATAAGGTTCATAGCGTCCTCCTGGGTGAAGTAGATGTAGACGCGCTTCTCGCTGTCCATCCAGCCGTTTTTGACGGACAGCCCCATCCGGTCCAGCAGGAGGCCATAGAGGACCTTTGCCTCAATGGAAACACTTTTGTAGCGAGGGTCTGTGAGCAGGGTTTTGGGGATGCGGTAGAAGCTGTACTGATCCGCTTCGGTGCCGTAGTAGTAGTCCAAATTCAAGTTTGACGGCATGGTGATTGCCTCCTTTGATAATGCGCGGAGAAACAAATAAGCGCCTCGGTGACTGCGTTAGTCACCGGGGCGCTTATGCTCCTGCCGCTTGTTTTGTCCGTAAACGAAAAAAACCACCCATAGCTGATTGATAGTCAGTTGAGGGTGGCGAGGTCAGAATTCTCAGTTCTATATCCATATGGGATATTTCAAATGGTTCTTCCTAGTTGTATTTCTTCCTATTGGGTGTCTACCTTTGCTCTTTTCCACAAACACCTACCATATTCGGTAGGTGTTTGCAATTTAAAAATGGTAAAATAATGTCGAATTGCTATCAAGAAGGGAAAATTGTCAACGCCGGTGCGATTTTGTAGTTTTTCGCCGAACATGGAATGTCGAAAAA
>CAJUEC010000066.1 GCA_910585155.1 uncultured Oscillospiraceae bacterium | reverse complement strand
GCGAGGGCGCTTGGAGCGGAGCGAGGACAAAACCCCAGCCGCCGCGCAGCGCAGGTGGATTTTGTCCGAGCCGAAGCGAAAGCAACCGAGCGCCCTGGCCGCTTTGCAGCGTGACAGCGTCGGAGCAAGCTGCGTACACTCGCTTCCGGCTTTGCCGAAAGCTCGTTCACTACGCCGCTCCTCCTTTCCCCGCAAAGCCAAGGGACGGCTTTGCGGGGCCCCAATTGCGCATTAGGCGCAGCGTGACAACACATAATTGAAGTAAGGAGCTTTACGACATATGAAACGTACACTTTCCATCATTCTCTCTTCCGCTCTGGTCCTGGCCCTGATCGTGGGCCTGCTGAGCGCGTGCAGCCGCAACAATGCTCAGCCCTCCGAGCCGTCTGAGCCCTCTCAGTCCGTGGAGCCCAGTCAGGAGCCCTCCACTGAGCCCAGCGAGGAGCCCTCTGCCGAGCCCAGCCAGGAGCCCTCCGCTGAGCCCAGTGAGGAGCCTTCCGCCGAGCCCAGCCAGGAGCCCTCCGCTGAGCCCAGTCAGGCGCCCTCCGCCAATCCCACCCCCGCGCCTCTGCCCAGCCCCACGCCCGCTCCCACTCCCACACCCGCGCCGGAGCCCACGGCCGCCCCCGCCGACGGGGTGGACCTGTCCGCCTTCTACGCGGATGTGACCAGCCAGTATGAGTTCGGCTTCCTGGAGCTGGCCAATCAGGAGCTGCTGGACGGCTACTATCCCGGCCTGACCGGGATTGATGCCCAGCAGTGCCTTGTCTATATCACGATGATCTCTATGAACAATGGCGAGTTTGGCCTGGTGCAGGTGAAGGACAGCGCCGACGTGGACGCGGTGAAGGCCATCTTCCAGGCCCGGATCGACTACATGGCGGGCGACGGCAACGGCCCCGGCGGCGCATGGTATCCCGGGCCCATTGAGCAGTGGACCAATAACTCCCGGGTGGTCTCCAACGGCAATTACGTCATGATGGTGGTCCACGAGAACTGCGACGACATCGTGTCAGCGTTCAACGCCTTATTCCAGTGATAAACGGCCGGGAGGGGAGCGGGAAACCGCTCCCTTCCCGCAAATCTGTCCTGCGAGGTGACTGCCTGTGATTTTTTCCAGTCCGTATTTTTTGTTCCTCTATTTCCCCGTTGTATTGCTCCTCTACTACGTCTCCCCCCTGCGGTGGCGCAATCTGGTGCTGCTGGTCGCCAACCTGGTCTTCTACGGCTGGGGCGAGCCGGTGTATGTGCTCATCATGTTCCTGTCCATCGCCATCGACTACTCCCACGGGCGCATTGTCACCCGGTGCAAGGCGGAGGGGAATGACGGGGGGGCCCGGATGGCGGTGGCCTCGTCGGTGATCTTTAACCTGGCCCTGCTGGGCTTCTTCAAGTATTACAACTTTATCGCCGGCAGTCTGGCGGCGGTGGGGCTGAGCTTCCTGCCCATCATCGACAGCCTGCCCCTGCCCGGCGGGACCATCCCCTTCACCCTGCCCATCGGCATCTCCTTTTACACCTTCCAAACCATGAGCTACACCATCGACGTGTACCGGGGGGACGCCCGGTGCCAGAAGAACATCATCACCTTCGGCACCTTCGTCACCCTGTTCCCCCAGCTCATCGCCGGACCCATCATCAAGTACAAGGACCTGGACGACCAGCTGGAGCACCGGGACCACACGGTGGAGAAGTTCGCCTCCGGCGTCCAGCGCTTCACCATCGGGGCCTGCAAAAAGGTGCTGCTGGCCAACGCCCTGGGCCCCCTGTGGGACGTATACCTGGCCACGCCGTCCGCCCAGCTCACCACCCTGGGGGCCTGGCTGGGCATCGTCGCCTTCTCCCTCCAGCTCTACTTTGACTTCTCCGGCTACTCCGACATGGCCATCGGCCTGGGGCGGATGCTGGGCTTTGAGTTTTTGGAGAACTTCAACTATCCCTACCTGTCCAAGTCCGCCAGCGAGTTCTGGCGGCGGTGGCACATCTCCCTGGGCAGCTGGTTTCGGGAGTACCTGTACTTCCCCCTGGGGGGCAGCCGGGTGAAGCCCGCCCGGATGGTGTTCAACCTGCTGGTCGTCTGGGCCGCCACCGGCATCTGGCACGGGGCCAGCTGGAACTTCCTGCTCTGGGGGCTGTACTGGTTCGTGTGGATCGGGCTGGAGAAGCTGTGGCTGGGCAGGGCGCTGGACCGGGCTCCGGCCTGGCTCTGCCACATCTACGGCGTGGTCATCGCCGTGGTGGGCTGGGCCATCTTCGCCGTGGAGGACTTTGCCGCCATGGGCCCCTACCTGGCCGCCATGTTCGGCTTTGGCGCGGGCGTGCTGGATACCGACTTCCTCTACTACCTGCGCAACTATCTGCCCATCCTGGTCATCGCCATCGCGGCGGCCACCCCGCTGGGCAGGAACCTCTGGCACAAGCTCCCGGAGCGGGCCCGGCAGATTGCCTTCCCGGTACTGATGCTGGGGGGGCTGGCCCTGACCACCGCCTATCTGGTGGACGGGACCTATAACCCCTTCCTCTACTTCCGTTTCTAAGGGGGCGAGCGTATGAGCAAAAAATATTCGATTTTTATCACGGCCTTGTTCTGCACCTTCATTTTCGGGTTCGGGATATTCCACTTCATTTTGCCCGACCGGGACTTCTCCGAGCAGGAGAACACCTTCCTGGAGCAGTTCAAGCCCCCCACCTGGGAGACGGTGCGCTCCGGGGAGTTCATGAAGAAGTTTGAGAAGTACTATAACCACCAGTTCCCCCTGCGGGACCAGTGGGTGCAGCTGAAGGCCTACTCGGAGCGGGCCTTGGGCAAGCAGGAGAACAACAGGGTCTATTTCGGCACCGACGGCCAGACCCTGTTCGCCCACTTCACGAAAATCTCAGACGAGGACCTGGCCACCCGGGTGGGCTATGTGAACAAGCTGGGGGCCAACCTGGACGTGCCGGTGTACTTCTCCCTGGTGCCGGACAAGAGTTGGGTGTGGGCGGATTATCTGCCGGATTACGCCCCCAATGTGGACGACGGGTCCACCATTGAGCGGGCCATGGGGCTGTGTGGGGAAAACGTAACGTATATCGACCTGCGGGGCGCGTTGGATTACGACAGCTTCTACCGCACCGATCACCACTGGACCACCATGGGAGCCATGCAGGCCTATTTCAGCCTGATACAGGACATCTCCGGGGGGGGCAGCGGCGACTGGTATCACGAGCCGGAGCTGATATCCGACCAGTTCTACGGCACCACTTACTCCTCCTCCGGCGCGGGCTGGGTGGAGCCGGACAGCATCTATACCATCATCCCAGAGGGGGGCACGCGGGGAAATATCACCGTCACCGGCTACCCCGAGGGCCAGCCCATTGAGAGCAGCCTGTACCACGAGGAAAAGCTGGAGGTCAAGGACAAGTACGCCTACTTCCTGGGGGGCAACCAGCCCCTGTGCATCATCAGAAACCCCGACGCGGCGGGCGGGAAGCTGCTGCTGATCCGGGACTCCTACTCCGACTCCCTGGCCCCCTTCCTGGCAGAGGAGTTCCAGGAGGTCCACCTGTTCGATCTGCGGTACAACAGCAAATCCCTGAAGCAGTATGTGGCCGACAACGGCATTGACCAGGTGCTGGTGCTCTACTCAGGCAGCAATTTTAACACCGACAACAACCTGTTCAAGCTGGGTCTGTGAGCAAAAAGGACCTGCCCCCGCAAGAGGCGGGGGCAGGTCTTCTTTTTTCAGAGCAGCCGCTCCATGATCCACACCGGGTTGGCGCGCTCCCCTATGGTCCGGTCTTCCCGCAGGTCCCCGAAGCCCATGGCCCGCCAAAAGGCATGTCCGGCGTCGTTTTGGAGCAGGCAGGCCAGCCGGGCGCTGTCAAAGCCGGCGTCCCCCGCCGCGCTGAGCACCGCGTCCATGAGCTCCCGGCCCGTCCCCTGCCCGCGCAGCCCGGGGGCCAGGAACAGAAAGCCCACAAACAGCGTGCGCTCCCTGGGGTAGCCCTCCACCAGGTCCAGCACCGCCTGGGGGGCGTCCCCCTCCCACAGGGCCAGATAGTGCTTCTGCTCCGCCGTGCACCGGGGCGGCAGGAGGGCCCGGTCCTCCTTCACCGACTGGGGGGTGGGCTGCCTGCCCTCCAGGGCAAAATAGTCCGGGTCCCCCCGCAGCAGGCCGGCCACCGCGGCCACCTCCCCCTTTTCCACGGGGCGGATGTCCCAGCGGGGCAGGCGGCGGCGCAGCCCCTCCTCCAGGGGCACGTCGGGCAGGGCCTCCATGGTGGCCACGCACCGGTTGATGGGCACGCCCAGGGCGTGGAATTTTTCCTCGTAATCGGTCATGATCCCCTGAACGCCGTCCCCGTGGAGGTCCCGGGTGACCTGGGACAGGGCAAAGCCCGCCTTGGGGAACTGGAACTGGGACCAGTCGAACAGGGCCCGGTTGTCGGTTTTAAAATGGATCTGTCCCCCCTCCCGGAGCACTCGGCGGTAGCCCCGCAGAAAGCCCTCGTGGGTGAGGCGGCGGCGGGAGTGCTTCACCGAAGGCCAGGGGTCGCAGAAATTGATGTAGAGGAGGTCCACCTCCCCGGGGGCGAAGTACTCCTCCAGCGCGGCGGCGTCCCCGTCGATGAAGAACACGTTGGTCAAGCCCAGGGCCTGGCAGCGCTCCATGGCGATGACCATGGCGTCGGGCACCCGCTCCACCGCCACATAGAGGTCCTCCGGATGGGCGGCGGCGGTCTCGGCGGTGAAGCGCCCCTTGCCGCAGCCCAGCTCCAGGCGGAGCCGGTGGGCGTCCGGCTTGCGCGCCCTCCACCGGCCCCACTCCCCGGCCGGGTCCTTGACCCACAGCTCGGCGCACGCCTCCATCCGGAAGGCTAAATTTTTCTTTTTCCGCATCCGCATTCTGGTTCACCTCGTTTGTTTTCCCGCATATCATATCATAACCCCTTGCAAAGCGCAAGAATATCGAGTATAATAGTTTGGTTGGAAGCCAGAGCGCGGTTTTTTGCTTGCTGGAACAGCATGGCGGACCGGGCGAGAATTTCATATCCGGGTGTTGCGCAGGGGTAGCGCGCCTGCTTTGGGAGCAGGAGGTCGCACGTTCAAATCGTGTCACCCGGACCAAAGTAAATGCCCACTTTAGATGCCGTAGGCTAAACGCCTACGGCATCAGTGGTTTCCGGGGATTTTAACCCCCAAATTTTCACCAGTCAAACCGGAGATGTAAATGAGGTTTTTTGAGGAACTGGCGGGGTTCGAACCCTCGTAATACACCATTCAAAAAAGGCGCTAAGATTTTGAGCGCCTGCATCGGGCGTCGGTCCGTCAATCCCAAGGGAATTGACAGACCGGTGCTTTTTGTTTTCCAGGAAAACGCAATACTCCCAGCGCCTGTTTTCAAAACAGGCAAAATCAAAAAGGGCCCCAGACTTTTCAGCG
>CAJUEC010000065.1 GCA_910585155.1 uncultured Oscillospiraceae bacterium | reverse complement strand
TTGTCCCCGGCGGGCCCGGCGTTATTCGTTCCTCTGGTCATTGGCTATGTCCTCCGGGCGGGTGGTGAGCAGGTTGTAAATCTCACCCTTGGGGAAACGGTCAACAAAGGGGATGGTCACATTCCCATAGAACAGCAGGCCCTCGCCGGAATTGCTGTGGGTGATATAGGAGAGCTGGTGCTCGGAAATGCCGAGCTGTTTTGCGATGATGGCCCGGTCGCTCTGGGCCTGGGAGAGCAGAACAAGAAAATCGGTGTTATCCAGTATGTTCTCGATTTCCCGGCTGGCCAAAAGGTCTTTCACGTTCTGCGTGAGGGCCGAGGGCACACAGCCCTTTTTGCGGAGCATCTTCCACACCGCCACAAAGTAGCTGGCGGTCAGCGGGTCGCGCAGGAGGATGTGGAACTCGTCAAAGTAGCACCACGTCGCCGCGCCGTTTTGATAGTTGGTATTCACCGCCGAGGTGACAAACTCGTTGGTGACGTGCATCGCAATCTTGCGGAGGTTCTCCCCCAGCCCTTTCAGCACGATGCACACCACCCGGGAGCTCAAGTCCACGTTGGTCGGGTGGTTGAAAAGATTAAGGGAGCCCGTACAGTAGAGCTCCAGCGCAGTCGCCACACGTTTCGCCTCCGGCTCCGGCTGTTTGAGTAATTCCTCGTACAAGCTCTGGAGCAAAGGCATCTTTGCGCCCTCCAGCCCCAGCGCAAGCTCCCGGTACACCAGCCGCACACAGCGGTCAATCACGGTCTTTTCAATAGGTTGCAGGCCGTCCTTGCCGCCTACCACCAGCTCACAGAGGGAAAGCAGAAAATCCGCTTTCATGGAAAGGGGGCTGTCCTCGTCATTCAAACCGATTTCAATATCCATCGGGTTGATATGGTGGGGGCTGTCCGGGGCAATCTCAATGACCTGCCCGCCCAGCCGCCGCACCAGCGGGGAATATTCCCCCATCGGGTCAACGATAACGATGCGGTCACTTGTGGCAAGAAAGACGTTTATCAATTCCCGCTTGGCGGCAAAGCTCTTGCCGGAGCCCGTGGAGCCGAGATACATCCCATTGGCGGATTTCAGCTTTTTCCGGTCAGCCATGATGACATTGTGGGAAAGCGCGTTCATGCCGTAGTAGAGGGCCTGCCCGCCCATGCGGAGCTCCCGCGTCATAAAGGGAATGAAAATCGCGGTGGAGCTGGTGGTCATGCCCCGCTGTATCTGCACCTCGTTATAGCCGAGGGCCAGCGAGGACATAAAGCCCTGTTCCTGCTGCCAGTCCAGCCGCTTTAATGCACAGTTGTATTTCTGCGCGATGCCGGAGACGGTGAACACGTCATTTTCCAGCCGCTGGCGGGTGGGGGCGAGGTTGATGACGGTGAACGTCAAGAGGAACATCCGCTCATTCCTTGACTGCAAATCCCCCAAAAGCTCCGCCGCGTCCTTGGAAAAGGTGATAAGGTCGGGGGGAAGTATATCCATGTCATACCCGGCGCGGACGGCTTTTTTCTGCTCCTCCACTTTCATCTTGTCAATGTCCGAGATTTTCCCCTTGATGGTCTTTATCGCCTTTAACTGGTCAACGGTCTGGATGTGCATGGTGACGGTGAGCTCCGCGTCAAGCTCCAGAATTTCCCGCAAAAGGCGGTCAGAGAGCTCGGACGCCAAAATCTGAAGATAGGACGCCGCACCCCAAAAGCCGCCCACACGGAAGAACCGGGAGCCCCGGAAGTCAAAGCCGCCGCTGGGGGT
The DNA here is from genome assembly GCA_910585155.1 of uncultured Oscillospiraceae bacterium. Lineage (GTDB taxonomy): Bacteria > Bacillota > Clostridia > Oscillospirales > Oscillospiraceae > Enterenecus. The sequence goes on along the minus strand of CAJUEC010000065.1, from coordinate 4,181 downwards.
GATAAAGTCCTTTGTCCCCATCCCGGTTTTGGAAATGTCCGCCCACGAAAAGCGGAACGGCTCCCGCCGTCCGGGGTGCATCTGCCCATGCAGTAAGGCCAGCCGCTCCCGCCCGTCCAGCGCAGACGAGGGAACGCCCAGTCGGTGGAGGTTCCCCATCACGTCCGCCTCCACCCGGTCAAGCCGGGGCCGGGCGGCGGCGATGCCCTCGGCAGGCACGCCAAAGGTGATATATTTGGAGCGTTCGATGCCGTTGTTGCTCCGGGCAATCTGGCGTTTGAGCATCCCCACGAACTCGCCCCGGATGCTGTCAAAATCGTCCGCCTGGGCGGGGATGTTCACATGGTAGCGGCTGGTGGAGTGGGAGCGGCGGTTGATAAAGGAGAGCTGGACGGGGAGGGCGCTGTCGAAGTAGTTGAGGAACGAGCTCCACCCGCTGAATATCGCGGACTGATCCTCGGTGGATGCCACGGAGTAGTTGATGTCCTCATATTCCACGGTCTTTGTGTAGAGCCCGCCGGGGAGCTGGCACACCCCGTCCGGGTGCATCGCCACATAGGGGATGGACTGCTGGGCAGATAAGGCCGCCTTATTCTTTCTTTTGCTTTTTCGGTTTTCCATTCACTGCCTCCTTTCCCGCCTGCCCGGTAAAGGGCGCGTAGATATTCCCGGTCTTGTAGGGCCTCACGCCGGGCCGCAGGTACTTGGCCCGGATAATGTTCTTTACCACCTTTTCCAGCGGCAGGCCGTCTTTCTCGTACATCGCCAGCAGAAACGCCGGGAGCATGATGCCCAGCATCAAAAAAAGCGCCGCCGTGTTCCCCAGCGAGCTCCGGGCCAGCAGGTAGGAGGGGACTCCCACAAGGGCCGCACCGCCGAAACACACAAGCTGGCGTTTTGTCAGATTGAAAGCGATTTTGGTCTTGATTTTCGATAGGTCGTTAGGTACGTTCACATAGGGCATTTTTAGCCTCCTTTCCTTTGGGACAAAATGTCCCGAAGTCCCTCGGTGGGCTCCACCTCGTTCCCCCACACGTCCCAGCCGGGGGCCGTCTGGCGGGCGAACAGCTCCACCCGGGGCACGTCCCCCATAAGGGCCACGATTTTTTCACGGGCCTCGTCCGGCTTTTTGCTGTGGCCCTCGATAGGGGAGATGATGAACTGGTGGACGTTGGGGGCCTTGCGCCGGGGATGCCCACGGGTCGCCAGCAGGCACACCTCCGCGTTGGCCCGCGTCCAAAAGCCCAGCCCATAAAACCAGCTATCGGCTTTCTTGTTCTTTTTCAGCCAGACAAAGCCCACGGACTTATACTGAAAGCCCCACGCCTTGATAAGCCGCAGGGCCTCCGGGAGCTGGGGGAACGTGGCCCACAGAAAAAGAACGCTGTCCGGGGCCGCCAAATCCGCCACGGGCAACGCGCATAATTCCTCAATCCCCATCGTGGGGTAGTGCCGCTCCGCCGCACCTTGCAGGCCCTTTTGGGCGTACCGCCACGGCGGGTCGGCATAGATAACAGAATAGCTCTTGATTTTTCACACTCCTTTCCCGCCAGCGGCCACAGCCGCCCGCGCCTGCATGATGCGCTCCGTGGCCGGGCCGTAAAAGGCCGGGGCCGTCTCAAAGCAGATAAACTCCCGGCCCGTGTTCAGCGCGGCGATGGCCGTCGTGCCGGAGCCAGCGCAGATGTCCGCCACCACCTCGCCGGGGGCGGTGTAGGTCTTTATCAGATATTCGCACAGCTCCACGGGCTTTTGGGTGGGGTGGACGGTATGGGCCACGGTCTGGAACGAAAGCAGGTTCCCCGGGAACCGCCGCCCGTCCTCCGAGCCGCTCCCGGAGCGGACGAACTTTCCGTAGTTGGGGCTCTGGTCGCGCTGGGACGCAATCTTTTTGTAGGGCTTGCCCTGTTCAAACTGCGGGTTGTATAAGGGGAGCCGCCGATAGAACACCAGAATATTCTCCGTCTTTTTCAGCGGGGCGCGGCGGGCGTTGAGAAATCCCGTACAGCGGCTTTTATACCACACCCACTCATAGCGGAGCATGGAGAGGTTGGACGCGCCGAGGATTTTGTCATAGGGGCACTGCGCGAAGAACAGCACCGCCCCGGAGGGTTTGACCGCCCAGCGCACCGCCTCCCACAGCTCCGGGAGCGGCAAAGGCACGTCCCAATAGTTGCGGGTCGTGCCGTAGGGCGGGTCGGTCAGCAGCATATCTACTGAGTGCTCCGGGAGGGAACGCAGGCCCGCGATGCCGTCCATAAGGTAGAGCCCGGAGGGTTCCGGGGTAAGGTTTGGGACATTTTGTCCCAAAGCCGGGCTATCTGGCATCCCGTCCCTCCTTTCCCTTTGCCGGGGCGGGGCGGACGGCATTTTTCTGCGCGGCCTCCTTTCCCGCCTTATCCATCTGCTCCCGAATGGGCGCGGGGCGCACCGCCTCGGCCCGGGCGATAAGTTTCTCAACCGCCGAATGGTACGCCTCCACCCCCGCCGCGTTCAGCCGCTCCTGGGTGGCCCGGTCATTGATACGCACCGTGGCCCGGTAGCCCGTCCTGCTGGTGGGGTCGGGCTTTGAGGGCGCACCCAAAAAGATGCCGTTCTGCCCGTTCACCACCTTGAAGTCGTCCACCACCACTCCGCCGAAGTTGACGCTGGCAAAGCCTATCAGTTTGTTCTGGGGCTCAATGGGCCGCACCGTCACCTCGATGGGGATAGTGGCGGCGGCAAGGTTCTGCTCCACCCGCAGGGCCACGGCCTCGTCAATGGTGATGCCCTGGTGCTCGGCCAGCTCCGCGATGGGGGCCTCGAAAATCAGACGGCGCATTTCCTCCTGGGCGGCCTCCGCCATTTCAGCGGTCTGCACCGCCGTCTGTGTGTTCGCCATAGATAAATCCTCCTTTCCGGGCCGGGGGATGACCGCCCCGCCCGTATAGTCGTAGCCTGCCGCGTGTATTGCGGACAGTGTTTCCGCTGATACCGCCCCATGCAGTTGCAGGTCGGTTTCAGCCATGAACGCCAGCATATCCCGCTGGTCAAATTCCTCCGGGAGCTTTCCGCCCCATGCCCGGCGCATTTCACCCTCCGGGCCCAGCTTGTACCGTCTCGGCATATCCGGCCTCCTTTCCCGGACTTTGGGAAAAAATGTCCCGAAGTGCCGCTAAATCAGTGGGCCCCGAAGATGCTCCGGGCGATTGTCCCGGTCTTGAACAGCATGAAGCAGAGGAGCACCGTATAGCCCACGGTTCCCCATATCGCGCTGATGGGGTCGCCCCCGGTAGCGATACCCTGCACCAGCACCGCATAGATGCCGACACAGACTAAAATCAGCATCCCTTGAAAGCCCACGGCAAAAAGGGATTTTAAGTAGTTCTGGCCCATGCCGCCCACCTCCCGGTTGGAGAGGGTCGCCACGGGGATGGGCGCAAGGCTGGTCAGCAGATATATTTCTATCATTCTTCCGTACACCAGCACGAAAATGATGATGCCCAGCGCCTGCATGGTGAGCCCGATGACCGAGGACTGGAGCCACAGCCCCAAAAGCGGGCCCAAGTCCATCCCCTCCAGCGTGGTCTGGAGGTCGTTCAGCATATCCGGCGAAACCGCCGTGGAGCCCTGTATCAGCCCGGCAGAGCGGGAAATCACGCTCTGCGACACGTCAAAGACGGCCATCACGATATTGAACGTGTTGGAAAGTATCAGCACCGCACACGCGGTCTTGAACATCCATTTATAGAGGTTCGCCACGTCTACTTCGTGCATATTGTTTTTTTCAAGGAGCATCTGTATCAGCTCATAGGTGGCTACAAAGGTCAGCACCAGCCCGGCGATGGGTAAAATCACCGTCTCGGAAAGCTGGCGGATAAGGGAGAAAACCCCGGCGTTCCATGCCGCCGGGGTCGTCCCTACCTGCACCGCAATCTCTCCGACCTGGGCATTGACGGTATCAAAGAGCCCCTCAAGGTTCCCCATGATGCCGCCAATCAGCAGCTCTTTCAGCCAGTCCGTGAGCCAGTCGGTGAGAAAGTCCATAAGCCGCCGCCCTTAAAACAGCCCCGACAGCAGCGGGATGAGGGTCGTGCCGATGACGATGATGCCGCCTCCGGCCATAAGCTGTTTCATGCCCTGGCTTTTTGAGCCGGGGTTGTCCGAGCCGTAGCCCTCCAGCAGATTGACAACGCCCCAAA
>CAJUEC010000064.1 GCA_910585155.1 uncultured Oscillospiraceae bacterium | reverse complement strand
TCCTTCCTGTCCGCCGCCTCCTTCCAGGAGACCACCAAGGTGCTCACCGAGGCGGCCATCAAGGGCAAGGTGGACCATCTGCTGGGCCTGAAGGAGAACGTGATCATCGGCAAGCTGATCCCCGCGGGCTCGGGCCTTGCCGCCTACCGCAAGCTGGACGAGATCGAGGACGAGGTCCACGAGAACGACCGCTTCCGGGATGTGGCTTCGCTGGCCGCCGAGCGGCCGGAGGAGGACGACGAGCCGGAGGACTCCGCGCTCACCGACGACGAGCCGGAGGAGGACGAGGTCCTGTCCATCGAGCTGGACGAGGACGCCGGCGAGGAGCAGAGCGAGGAATAAACGCCAGGGCGGGCCGGTCGGTGACCGGCCCGCCTTTTCCCGGTATGGGAGAGGGGCGGATTGGACAAGCTGAGGACACGGGAGAAAAATTCCGTAAAGCCTGTGCTGCCAGCCGAAGCCAGGGGAAAGGCCCCGCCGGCTTGGAACGGCTGCGCGGCAGGAATTGCCGAAAGGGGAGGGGAATATGTATCTGTCCGACTACCATTTTCACACACAGTGCTCCACCGACTCCACCGCCCCGCTGGCCCAGCAGGCCCAGGCGGCCATGGCGGCGGGGGTGCGGGAGATCTGCGTCACCGACCACTGGAACCTGCTGGACCAGCAGGGAAACCGCCTGCCCACCGTCTACGACTGGAGCGGGCCGCTGGAGCAGTGGGAGCAGGTCCGGGACCGCTGGCCCGGGGAGCTGGAGGTCCGGCTGGGGGTGGAGGTGGGCAACGGGATCCTGAACCCGGAGGCGGTGGACGCCAGCCTCGCTCTGCCCCAGCTGGACTTTGTCATCGGCTCCCTCCACAGTCAGAGCGCCGGGGCGGGCGGCCGGGGCATCTTCACCGCCGCCCGGGCCAGCGCCAGCCGGGAGGAGGGCGCCGCCATTCTGGAGGACTACATGGACATGCTGGAGCAGCTGGCCCGGACCGACGGCTACGACGTGCTGGGCCATGTGATCTACCCCCTGCGCTACCTGCCCCCGGAGTTCGGGCTGGACCTGCGCCCCTGGTGGGACCGGCTGGCCGGGGTGTTCCGGGTGGTCATCGGGCGGGGGAAGGGCATCGAGCTGAACACCAGCGCCGGGGCCACGGTGGAGCAGTGGCGGGAGGTGCTGGAGCTCTACCGGGAGCTGGGGGGCGAGGTGCTCACCCTGGGCTCCGACGCCCACCGCCCCGCCCACATGGCCGCCGCCTTCCCCCAGGCGGTGGAGCTGGCCCGGGAGGCGGGCTTGCGCTGGCTGTGCGTGTACCGGCGGCGCACGCCTCTGTTCTGCAAACTGTAGGGCTGAGAGCGGAAAAATACCATCACAGGTCAAGGAATTCGCTGTTCGTCCGGCGGCGGGCGGGGTATACTGAATCAGTGCTTCCTTAAAGCTGAGTCAGTGTATGTTGCGCAAAGGGCGGCGGTGATGAGATGATCGTACTGGACAAGGACAATATCATCCCCTACCTGCGGGAGCGCTATCCCGCCTTTGACACCTCTGGGGCGGTGTCCGTGTCCGCCATCGGCGACGACGAGGGGGACTCCCAGGGGCTGATCAACTACCTGTTCCGGGTCCGGAACGGCCAAGGCTCCCTCATCCTCAAGCAGGCCCGGGACCATATGCGCCTGGACGACGACGTCCCCTCCACCAGCTCCAGCTACCGCCCGCCCCAGGACCGCAACTATTCGGAATACCTGTCCATGAGGCTGCGCCGGGCCATCACCCCGGACTGCGTGCCCCAGGTCTATTTCGCCGACCGGGAGAACCACGTGTTCCTCATGGAGGACGTGAACTACCTCCAGCCCAGCCGCAGCCAGCTGGCCCGGGGCGTGATGATTGATGGCCTGGGGGAGCGGGTGGCCCGGTTCTTGTGCGATAACCATTTTTATACCACGGAGTTCTACCTGGACACCCAGCAGTTCCGGGAGCTGGGCCGGTGCTTTGTCAACACCGGGATGCGGGCCATCATGGAGAACTGGCTCTTCCTCCGGGACACCCCCACCCACCAGTGCCCGCCCCTCACCCGCCACCTCCTGCCCCACATATTCGCCCCGGACGTGGTGGTCCAGTCCCACCTCCTGCGCCATCAGTACATGAACTCCACCCAGGCCTTCATCCACTCCGACGTGCACACCTCCAACATTTTCGCCGACGGCAGCCAGATCAAGGTCATCGACATGGAGTACACCTTCGCCGGGCCCTGCGCCTACGACTTGGGCTATTTCCTGGCCAGCCTGGTGTCTCAGTACTGCTCGGCGGTGTTCCGGCCCTTCCCGTCGGAGGGGGAGCGCAGAGAGTTCAAGACCTACCTGCTGGCCTGCGTCTACACCCTGGTGGACCGCTACCAGCGCCGCTTTGCCGCCCACTGGGACGGGGAGGCCAAGGAGGTCTACCGGGCCTGCCCCGGCTTCCGGGACGCCTTCCTGGAGGGGCTGGTCCCCGACACGGCGGGGTTTGCCGCCATGCCCATGTTCACCCTGTGCGTCAGCTCCTTCGGCTTCACCCAGGAGTTCGAGGTGATTGGGGACGAGGGGCGGAAGCTCCACGCCCTCCAGCTCTATTGCAGCCTGGGCCGGCGGTTTCTCATGGGACGGGAGCGCCTGCGGACCCCCAGGGACCTGGTGGAGGCGGTTCTGGAGGGGGAGCGGGCCTACCTGCGCTGCGTCAAATAAAAAAACGGCCGCCATGCTTCTATGGCGGCCATTTTTTGCGGAGAATGCCGGGGGCCTTTCTGCGCATACTAAGGAAGCACTGATTAAATGCGTCTGCGGCGCTTTTCGGATCTTTTCCGCCATAACTTCGTTGTGATTTCTTGAAATAAACACAATTATTCCTGCGAAATCCCGCCTCGCTGTGGCGAAAAATCTCTCGCAAATCGCTCTTGTCGATTTAATCAGTCCTTCCCTAACCACGCGTGTAAAAAGGAGGTGACCCAGAATGGATCAAAAATTTTTCAGCTGTGCCCACTGCGGGAACGTGGTGTTTCTGATGAAGAACGCCGGGGTGCCCATCCAGTGCTGCGGCGAGCGGATGCGGGAGCTGGTCCCCGGCACCACGGAGGGCGCCGCGGAGAAGCACATCCCCGTGTACCAGGTGGAGGGCAACCGGGTGAAGGTGTGCGTGGGCTCGGCGGAGCACCCCATGACCCAGGAGCACTCCATCGAGTGGGTGTTCCTGCAGACCAGGCAGGGCGGGCAGTTCAAGGCTCTGCTCCCGGGGCGGGGGCCGGAGGCCTGCTTCGCTTTGTGCGACGCGGACGAGGTGGAGGCGGTGTACGCCTACTGCAACCTCCACGGCCTGTGGAAGGCCAGCGCCGCCCAGGAGAAGGGCTGACACAGAAAACGGGGAGCGGACGGCACAGGCCGTCCGCTCCCCGGCGTGGAGGGGGTCAATCGCACTCGATCACAGCCCGCTTCACCGCAGGGATGGAGGCGGGGGAGACGGAAAGCTCGTCGATGCCCACCGACATGTAGAAGGCGGTGAGGGCGGTGTTGGCGGCGGACTCGCCGCAGATGCCCACCCAGATGCCCGCGTCGTGGGCGGCCCGGGCGGTGCGCTCAATGAGGCGGAGGATGGCGGGGTGGCCGGAGTCAAACAGCTCGCTGATGTTGGCGTTCATCCGGTCGGCGGCCAGGGTGTACTGGGTCAGGTCATTGGTGCCGATGGAGAAGAAGTCCACCTCCTTGGCCAGCACGTCGGCCATCACCGCGGCGGCGGGGGTCTCAATCATGATGCCGTACTCCACCTCCTGGCTGTAGGGCACGCCCTCCTTGTCCAGCTCCTGCCGGACCTGGGCCAGGATGGTTTTGATCTCCAGCACCTGCTCCACGTGGGTGATCATGGGGAACATGATGTTCAGCTTGCCGTACACCGACGCCCGGAGCAGGGCCCGCAGCTGGGTGCGGAAGATGTCGGGCCGCTTCAGGCAGATGCGGATGGCCCGGTAGCCCATGGCGGGGTTTTCCTCCCCCTCAATGCCGAAATAGGGGGCCTGTTTGTCGCTGCCCAGGTCCAGGGTGCGCACCACCACGGGCCGGGGGGCCAGCCGGGCCAGCACCTCCTTGTAAATCTGGAACTGGGCCTCCTCGGCGGGGAAGCTGTCGCTGTTCAGGTAGACGAACTCGCTGCGGAACAGGCCAACCCCGCCGCCGCCCCGGGCGATGACGGCGTCGATGTCGTCCAGGCCGCCGATGTTGGCGCACACCAGCACTCTGTGGCCGCTCTTGGTCACCGCCTTGCGGTCCTTGTACGCCTCCAGCGCCGCCTGGTCCGCCAGGAACACCTCCCGGCGGCGGCGGAACTCCCGCTGGGAGGCCTCGTCTGGGTGGGGGACCACCTCGCCGGTGGAGCCGTCGATGGCCGCCAGGCCGGACTGGGGCAGCTTGTCGTAGTCCTCCCCCATGCCCACGATGCAGGGGATGCCCAGGGTGCGGGCCAGAATGACGGAGTGGGAGGTGGATGAGCCCAGCTTGGTGACGAAGCCGGCCACCTTGTCCTTGTCCAGCCGGACGGTTTGGCTGGGCAGCAGGTCAACGGCGGCCACGATCACCGGCTCGTCGGGGAACTCGGCGGTGTCCGGGATGCCCTTGAGCACCCGGATCAGCCGGTTGCCCACGTCCATCACGTCGGCGGCCCGGGCCTGCATGTATTCGTCGCCCTCCATGGCCTTGAACATGGCCGCCAGGCCGTCCGCCGTCTCCCGTACGGCGTACTCCGCGTTGAAGCCCTGGTCCAGCAGGGCGTCGATGCCGTCGATGAGATCCGGGTCCTCCAGCATCATGCGGTGGATGTCAAACACCTGGGCCACGTTCTCGTCGGTGGCCCGGGCCTTCTCATACAGAGCGTCCAGCTCCCCGATGGCCTGGGCGGCGGCCTGGTCGTAGCGTTGATGCTGGGCGGCGGGGTCCAGCCCGGACTCCCGGGTGACGGACAGGTCGGGCTCCTCCAGGTGATACAGCGGGGCGACGGCCGCGCCGGCCGAGGCGGCGATACCTTTTAACATAATGTGACCTCCGTTCCTTTTGGGGGGTTTCATAAAGCCGGACGGGTATTAATGGCTTCTATTTGGGTATATCATATAATTGGGTTTTCTGCAATGGGTATGACGAAAAAAGATAAATTTTTTTCTGCCGGCGCGAAAAGGGTAAAATATCTGATTTTTGGAATAATTTGTATGGAATAGGAGCTGATTGGAGAGGTAATGCGGAAAATGGGGAATGATTTCAATGGGATACAGAAATGTGCACAAAAACTTGCAAAATTCCGCGAAGCAGTTTATGATAAAAGCAGCGGCGGAGGAGCGCTCAGCCCCCCGCGAGAAAACGAAGGAGGACGAGAACGATGGTTTCTTTTGAGTACCAGATTCACGACGCGATGGGCCTGCACGCCCGCCCGGTGGGGGTGGTGGTGAAGGCGGTCAAGGCCTACGCCGACTCCCAGATCACCATTGGCTTCAACGGCAAGACGGCGGACGCCAAGCGGATGTTTGCCGTGATGGGGCTCCAGGTGAAGCAGGGGGACACCATCACCGTGTCTGTGGAAGGCGGAGACGAGCAGGCGGCGGCCGACGCAATCCTGGGAATTTTCAAGGAGCAGGAGCTCTGAGCCAGCGGCGCAAAGCGCTCCCGACGCAGGTCGGGGGCGCTTTTCCGTCTCGGAAACCAGCGGGGGCGGCGAGCGGCTGAGGGCCGGAGGAGCGGCGTCTTCCAAAGAAAACCAGCGGCTGATTTTGAATACCCTTCCAAATCCTGCGGATAATACAAGAGGAACGATACAAAAAATGCCGTGGGAAGCCGCGGCAGAACGCAGGAGGAAAACCATGAAAGCAACTGGGATCGTACGCCGTATCGACGACCTGGGCCGGGTGGTGATTCCCAAGGAGATCCGCCGCACCATGCGCATTCGCGAGGGCGACCC
>CAJUEC010000063.1 GCA_910585155.1 uncultured Oscillospiraceae bacterium | reverse complement strand
CGTCCGGCTCATCCACAAGCCCACCGGGACGGTGGTGGAGTGCCAGCAGGAGCGCTCCCAGTTCCAGAACCGGGAGAAGGCCATGCGGCTCTTGGCCTCCATCCTCTATGACCGGGAGCAGGAGCGCATTGAATCCGAGTACGGCGAGAACCGCCGCAGCCAGGTGGGCTCCGGAATGCGCAATGAGCGCATCCGCACCTACAACTTCCCCCAGGGCCGGCTCACCGACCACCGGGTGGGGCTGACCCTGTACAAGCTGGACGCGGTGATGGACGGCGATTTGGAAGAAATCATCGACGCGCTGGCCGCCGCCCGGCAGGCGGAGCAGCTGGCTGAACGGGGATAGCGGCGCGTTCCTTGAAGGAGCGCCCGGGCCAGCTACGGCGGTTGGGCGCGTTTGGCGCAGACCTCAACATACAAATAAAGGGGGGACTGGCCCGGGCCGAGAGAAAGGAACGCGCCGCCACCCCGGAAAAGAGTATTTAAATGTTTTCTCATATCATCTTTGACCTGGACGGCACTTTGTTGAACACCATCGACGACCTGGCGGACGCGGGCAACCACGTGTGCGCCGCCCATGGCTGGCCCGTCCACACCGTGGACCAGTTCAAGCGGATGGTGGGCAACGGCATCCCCAACCTGGTGTCCCGGTTCACCCCCGAGGGGCTCAGTGAGGACGAGCTTTCCGGGGCGCTGGAGGAGTTCTCCGCCTACTACGCCGCCCACAAGGAGGACAAAACCGCCCCCTACCCCGGCGTGGCCGCCCTGCTGGACGCGCTGAAGGGGGCTGGGATCCGGCTGGCGGTGCTGTCCAACAAGGCCCACGCCCTGGCCGGGCCGGTGGTGGAGCACTACTTCCCCGGGGTGTTCGACTACGTCCAGGGCGCCCTGCCCGACGCGCCGCTGAAGCCAGACCCCGCCCTGCTCCGCGCCCTGATGGCCCACATCGGGGCCCGGCCTGAGACCACCCTCTTTGTGGGGGACAGCGGCGTGGACGTGCTGACGGGCAAGAACGGCGGGCTCACGGTGGCGGGGGTGCTGTGGGGCTTCCGGGACCGGGAGGAGCTGAAGGACGCCGGGGCGGACTGGATCATCCACAGCCCCGACCAGCTGGCCGCCATCGCCACCGGCACCGCCCTGCTCCCCGCCGGGCAGGCCGCCCTGGCCGCGGAGCTGCTGCGCATGGGCCGGCTGGCCGCCCTGCCCACCGAGACGGTGTACGGCCTGGCCGCCGACGCCTCCCAGGAGAGCGCCGTCCAGGCGGTCTACGAGGCCAAGGGCCGGCCCGAGGCCAAGCCCCTGGCCGTGCTGGTGGACGGCATGGACATGGTGGAGCGCGTCTGCCGGGACGTCCCGGAGGACGCCTATCAGCTGGCCTCCGCCTTCTGGCCGGGGCCGCTGACCATGATTCTGCGGGGGAACGGGACCCTGCCCCCCATTGTCACCGCCGGGGGGGACACCCAGGGGGTGCGCTGCCCCCACCACCCGGACACCCTGGCGGTGATCCAGGCGCTGGGAAAGCCCCTGGCCTGCCCCTCCGCCAACCGGTCGGGAGAGCCCAGCCCCAGGAGCGCCGGGGACGTGCTGGCCCAGCTGGCGGGGAGGATTGACGCGGTGCTGGACGGGGGGCCCTGCGCGGTGGGGGTGGAGTCCACCCTTTTAGACCTCACCGTGATCCCCTACCGCGTCCTGCGGCAGGGCGGGCTGAGCCGGGAGAAGCTGGAGGCCGTGCTGGGCCGCGGAAAATTGGAGCATATTTGAGAGGAAATTGAATCAAAATGAACATAGAGACGAAAAAACAAACCGCAATTGTGCGGGAGCCGGGGGTGCTCATCACCGATGGCCCCTCCGCCATGGACCTGCTGGCCACCGCCCGCTATGAGACGGGCTGCTCCGCTCTGGTGCTGTTCAAGGAGCAGCTGGACGAGTCCTTTTTCCGCCTGTCCACCGGGCTGGCGGGGGAGGTGCTGCAAAAATTTGTGAACTACCAGATGAAGCTGGCCATCGTGGGCGACTTTGACCGCTGCGACAGCAAGCCCCTCCGGGACTTCATCCGGGAGAGCAATGAGGGCCGCCAGATCTGCTTCCAGCCCGACGAGGAATCGGCCCTGGCCTGGCTGGAGCAGGCGGGGGCATGATTGTCATCGGCATCACCGGCCCCACCGGCGCGGGCAAGACCACCGTACTCAACGTTCTGCGGGATATGGGCGGGGCGGTGGCGGACTGCGACGCGGTGTACCACGAGCTGCTGCGGACCAGCGCCCCCCTGCGGGCGGAGCTGCGGGCCCGGTTCGGCGGGGCAGTTTTTGATGAAAATGGGGACTTGCGCCGGAAGGCGCTTGGTGCTATTGTATTTGAGGACGCCGGGGCGCTGGCCGACCTGAACGCCATCACCCACCGGCACGTGCTCGCCGAGCTGGAGCGGCTCATCGCCCAGGCGGAGGCCGAAGGCCGCCCCGCCATCGCCCTGGACGCCATCGCCCTGATGGAGAGCGGCGCGGGGGCGCTGTGCGATGTGACCGTCGCCGTCACCGCCTCCGAGGAAACCCGGGTGCGGCGGATCATGGCCCGGGAGGGCATCGGCGAGGCGTACGCCCGGGCCCGGGTCCGCGCCCAGAAGCCCGCCTCCTGGTTTGAGGAGCGGTGCGCCTTCACCCTGCGCAACGACGGGGAGAAGGGGGCGCTGGAGGCCGGGGCGCGGCAGCTATTTGAGTCAATTCTGATGAAGGAGGACACATAAACATGGAAGAGAAAACACCGGGCCAGCAGCTGCGGGAGGCGCTGCTGAACCAGAAAAAGAACGGCTGGGACGTGGTGGACGAGGCCACGGAAAAGGCCATTCAGGACTACTGCGAGGGGTATAAGACCTTCCTGGACCGGGGCAAGACGGAGCGCACCTGCGTGGACTACACCCTGGAGCTGATCCAGGACCTGGGCTTCGTCCCCCTGGAGCGGGGCATGGAGCTCCAGCCCGGCGCCAAGGTGTACCGGGTGAACCGGGGCCGGGCCATCAGCCTGGCGGTCATCGGCTCCGCCCCCCTGGACCTGGGCGTGTCCATCACCGCCTCCCACATCGACAGCCCCCGGCTGGACCTGAAGCCCACCCCCCTGTACGAGGACAGCGAGCTGGCCTTCTTCAAGACCCACTACTACGGCGGCATCCGCAAGTACCAGTGGGTGACCATCCCCCTGGAGCTGCGGGGCGTGGTGTGCATGAAGGACGGGTCCATTGTCAACGTGGCGGTAGGCTCCCACCCCGGCGACCCCCTGTTCACCATTGACGACCTGCTGCCCCACCTGGGGGCCGACCAGGCCAAGAAGCCCCTGGGCGAGGCCATCCCCGCCGAGAGCCTGAACATCCTGGTGGGCAGCCGCCCCCTGAAGGACGACGACGGCAAGGACCGGGTGAAGCTGGCGGTGATGAAGATGCTCTACGACCACTACGGCATCCGGGAGGCGGACTTCATCTCCGCCGAGATCGAGGCCGTCCCCGCCTTCAACGCGGTGGACATCGGCTTTGACCGCACCCTCATCGGGGCCTACGGCCATGACGACCGGGTGTGCGCCTACGCCGGCCTGCGCGCCCTGCTGGACCTGGAGGGGGTGCCCGTGCGCACCGCGGTGTGCGTGCTGGCCGACAAGGAGGAGATCGGCTCCGAGGGCGTCAGCGGGATGCAGTCCGCCTTCTTTGACACCTTTGTGGGCGACCTGTGCGCCAGCCAGAAGGTGCCCCTGCGGGTGTGCCTGGAGAAGTCCTTCTGCCTGTCCACCGACGTGACCGCGGCCTTCGACCCCAACTTCGCCGACGTGTACGAGAAAAACAACTCCGCCCGGGTGAACTACGGCGTGGGGCTGTGCAAGTACACCGGCTCCCGGGGCAAGGGGGGCGCCTCCGACGCCGGGGCCGAGCTGGTGGCCTATGTCCGCCGCCTGCTGGACGACAAAGGCGTGCTGTGGCAGATGGCCGAGCTGGGCAAGACCGACCAGGGCGGCGGCGGCACCGTGGCCTGCTACATGGCCAACCGCAACATCGACACCCTGGACGCCGGCGTGCCCGTGCTGTCCATGCACGCCCCCTTTGAGACCGTGTCCAAGCTGGACTGCTATATGACCTACGCCGCCTGCAAGGCGGTCTATCAGGGCTGAGCCATGGTCCGCCTGGCACCCATCGGCCCGGACAACTGGCGGCATAAGCTGGCCGTCCGGGAGGATCAGCAGCGGTTTGTGGGCAGCTCCACCGGCATCCTGGCCCGGGCCTACGCCTACCGGGAGCGCAGGGCCCAGGCAAGGCTGATTTTGGACGGCGATACCTCGGTGGGCCTGCTGCTCTACTACGACTGGCCCGAGGACGGGCAGTATGTGTTCAGCCATCTGCTCATCGACCAGCGGTACCAGCGCCGGGGCTTCGGCGAGGCCGCCGCCCGGCTGGCCCTGGACGAGATGCGGGCGGACGGCCGCTATTCCCAGGTCAGCCTGTGCTATGTGGAGGGCGACGAGCCCGCCCGGCTGCTGTATGAAAAGCTGGGCTTCCGCCACACCGGCGAGGTGGACGAGGCGGACAGCGACGAGATCATCATGGTGCTGGACCTGCTGTAGCGGATAAAAGCCCCCTTTTGCGGAAAAGCTACCGCAAAAGGGGGTTGTTTTATGACCGAGGAGACCAGACCGGCAGAAGAAAACGACAGCGAGGAGCAGGACCAGCTCCGGCAGGACATCGTGGACCTGGGGGCCAGCACCGTCAAGACAAAGGACGGCGTCATCCACACGCTCACCATCGTGGGCACCATCGAGGGCCACCAGGAGGAGCGCTCCGGGGCCAAGACCACCAAATATGAGCACATCCTGCCCTTTCTGGCCAACCTGGAGGAGAGCGACGAGGCGGACGGCCTGCTCATCCTGCTCAACACCATGGGGGGCGACATTGAGGCGGGCCTTGCCATCGCGGAGATGATCTCCGGGATGCGCAAGCCCACGGTATCCCTGGTGCTGGGGGGCGGGCACTCCATCGGCGTGCCCCTGGCGGTGGCGGCCAAGGAGTCCTTCATCGTCCCCTCCGGGGCCATGACCATCCACCCGGTGCGGCTCAACGGCCTGGTCATCGGGGTGAGCCAGACCTTCCACTACTTCGAGCGCATTCAGGACCGGATCTGCGACTTTGTCACCCGGAACAGCCGGATCAGCCGGAAGGACTTCGAGCACCTGATGCTGAACACCGGCGAGATGGCCGCCGACGTGGGCAGCGTCATCTACGGCAGAGAGGCGGTGGAGCTGGGGCTCATCGACCACCTGGGGGGGCTGTCCGACGCGCTGGAGTGCCTGCACAGGAGAATGCGGGAGGAGCAGGAGCGCCGGGAGCGGGCGGACCCTTGAACATCGCCGGGATCTGTGCTATCATTGGGCCATCCTTTCTCAAACGAGGTGGTATGCGTGAAGCGATGCATGACGAAAAAGGGGGCGCGGCGCCTGCCGCGCTCCCTTGCTTTTTCCCCCGTTTTCTGCTACAATGTCCGGGAATCTGAACTGCCCGGAGGAGGCGCGTACTTTGAAGGAATTCACCATCGGCCCCAACGACGCGGGCCAGCGGCTGGACCGCTGGCTGGCCAAAACCCTGCCCCTCCTCCCCGCCCCGCTGGCCCAAAAGTACATCCGGCTCAAGCGGGTGAAGGTGAACGGCAAGGGCTCCAAGGGGGACGCGCGGCTCCTGAAGGGGGACCTGCTCCAGCTGTACATCAACGACGAGTTCTTTGACCGGCCCACCCCGGAAAACGCCTTTTTGTCCGTGTTCAAGCCCCAGCTGGACATTCTGTACGAGGACGAACACCTTCTGCTCCTCAACAAGCGCCCCGGCATGGTGGTCCACCCCGACGAGAAGGAGCGGGTGAACACCCTCATCACCCACATCCAGGCGTACCTCTACCAGAAAAAGGAGTGGTCCCCCTACCGGGAGAGCTCCTTCGCCCCCGCCCTGTGCAACCGCATCGACCGCAACACCGGGGGCATTGTCATCGCCGCCAAGACCGCCGAGGCCCTGCGGGTGAT
>CAJUEC010000062.1 GCA_910585155.1 uncultured Oscillospiraceae bacterium | reverse complement strand
GGCGGTACTTCTCGAACAGCTCGTCCAGCTTGGCCATCCGCTCCGGCTCCCAGCCCGGGAAGGTCATGTGGTACTTTTCCGTGAAGGACATGACGTAATCCGCCATCTCCTTGGGGTCCTGCTTGATTTTCGCCGCCTCATAGTACAGCGCCGTGGAGCCGTCCCCCACCGGGTGGAACAGGTCGGTGCGGGTCCAGTCGAACACCGGCATGAAGTTGTAGCAGATCACCTTCACCCCAAAGGGCGCCAGGTTGCGGATGGTCTGCATGTAGTTCTCAATATACTGGTCCCGGGTGGGCAGGCCGATTTTGATGTCGTCGTGGACGTTCACGCTCTCCACCACGTCCATGTTGAAGCCGTACTCGTCCAGCTGCTTTTTCACGGCCGCGATCTCGTCGGGCTGCCACACCTCGCCGGGCATTTTGTCGTGGAGCGCCCACACGATGCCCTCCACCCCGGGGATCTGTTTGATGTCGCTCAGCTTGATCTGGTCGTTGCCCTCGCCGTACCACCGCCAGGTCATTTTCACGGGCTTTCCCTCCTTATTTTACTTTTACTGTATCGTCGGTAATGCTCTTCATTGCCTGCTCCAGGCTCATGCCGCCGGCCAGCGCCTCCTTGCGGGCGGCGTTTACCGCCTGGATGGTCTTCATCTTCTCCCCCGTCAGGGTGTAGCCCTTCATGGCAATCAGCGTCGCCGCCCAGGCCAGCATGGGGATGACGCAGAACATGACGATCACCGCCACCTTGATGCCGCCGGAGTAGGGGGTGCTGTCGGTGGGCAGGTCACTGAGCCCCGCGCAGATGAGGAAGATGAACGCCACCAGGGTCTGGGCCAGGGAGGACACCAGCTTATCCACCAGGGAGAACAGGGTCCCCATGATGCCGGGGATATACTTGCCGGAGCGGTAGGTCTCGTAATCGGAGCAGTCCGCCACCATGGGTATGGGCATGTCGGCGGTGGCGTAGTAGGCACCGTAGCCGATGCCGAAGCACACGATGAACAGGATGGTGTACAGATTGATGGCGCCGCCGCCCTGGAAGGGGAAGGACAGCATCCGGGCCGGGTCGCCGTTCTGGCTGAACAGCAGCAGGGCCAGTACGCCCACGTAGCAGACCAGGGCCACCGACACGTAGCGGATCAGGGAGGCCCGCTGGCCCAGCTTCTGGGATGTGCGCATACTCAGCAGGAAGAAGGGCACCGCGCACACGTAGCCCAGCACCATCATGGGCAGGTACAGGGAGTTGTAATTGCCCATCAGAATGCCGTACAGGGCCAGCAGGACGGTGGTGTTGGTGGCGATGGCCAGGGCCAGCTTGCACCCCGCGCCCGCCACCATGAGCCGCTGCATGGGCTTGTTGTCCTTGATGATCTCCAGATACTCGGACATTTTCACCTTTTCCTGCTTGTCCCCGCCGATGCCGTAGTATTTGGGGTTGTCCTTCTCGGCGATGCCGATGATGGCCAGGGCGGTGAGCAGCACGGAGATGGCGATGCCGATGGGGGTGATGATGCGGAACACCATGGGGTCGGAGTAGCCGGACACGATGACGTTGCCCGCCGCGTCCTTCACGTCGTACATCCCCTTGATGAGGGGAATCATGAACTGCATCACGCCCATACCCAAGAGGCTGCCCACCGTGTTGAAGATGGTAAACATGGGCCGCTGGTTGGGGTCGTTGGTGAGCACCGTCTGGCCCGCCCGGGTGCAGGAGGTCTGGAAGGTGTAGCCGATGACCCACACGAAGTAGACCACCACGAAGGCCACGTAGCGCAGCCACATCATGGTCTCGGGGATCAGCGGGGTGAGCACGTACAGGCAGACCACGCTCACCGCCATGACTGCGCTGCCCAGAATCATGAAGGGCCGGAATTTGCCGATCTTGGTGCTGGTGCGGTCCATCATGGCCCCGATGATGGGGTCGGTGACAGCGTCGGCCACCCGCATCACGGTGACCATGATAGAGGCGAACATGCCCAGCTTCAGAATACTGGAGCCAAACTGAGCTACGTAGGACAAGATCAGGACGAAATACACGTTGGTGGCGCCGTTGTTCAGGGGAAACAGCACCAATTGGTACGGCTTGGCCCTGTTCAGGCCGGTATTGGGTTCTTGGCTCATGGATTCTCCTCCTTTAAATCGCATTTTGTCTGCGTCAGACCCAGTTGGCACTATTAGAACTTTTCCCCTGGAGTTTATAGGCCGGGTTGGGGGTGTCCACCCTCCGGATCAGGCACCGGTCGGTGAATCTGCCCGCCTCCGCCTCCAGCTCCACCGTGCCCTCCAGCGGCACCTGGAACTCGAACACCTTGTCCCCGGTCTTCTCCTCCACCAGCTCCCCGTTGGCGTACAGCGCCACCCGCTCCTGGTTGGAGTACACCTTCACCGTGGCCACTTCCTCCGACCGGTCCACATACCGGCTGCCGCAGATGTGGACGAAGGGCTCGCCGCTCCACCACGCCTTGTACAGGTAGAAGCTGTCCTTCCTTGTCTTGCGGTCAAAGGTCACCAGCCCCTTGTGGTTCATCCCCGGCTCGCCCCCCTGGTCCCGGGCATCGGCGGCAAAGTCGAACATGTTCCACACGTGGGTGGCCCACAGATAGGGGTGCCTGTCGAAGCACCGCAGCATGTACTCGTGGTACACGCACTGGTACTCCTCGGTGTGGTCTCCCCGGCGGGGCTTGGAGGAGTGGAGGTTGGGCATGGCCTCGCAGCCGTACTCCGAGTAGCCCAGCGCCCGGTTGGGATAGCGCAGATGGAAAAAATCCATCCACAGGTCGTTGAGGAACAGCCCCGGCACGTACCAGCCAAGGTACAGGTTCCAGCTCACCACGTCGGTGATGTGGGCGGAGCGGTTGAAGGGCCCGCACATGGCGTAGCAGGCCAGGGTGGTCAGCCGGCTGGGGTCCAGCTCATGGTACAGGTCGTTGAGCGCCCGGTGGTTGTCCAGCATATCCTTTTTATCCTTGGTGGAGATGGTGATCTCATTGGACACACCCCAAACCACGATGGAGGGGTGGTTGTAGTTCTGAATCACCAGCTCCCTGGCCTGGGAGAGGGTGTTCTCCCGGCCGTTGGGCATGTGCTCGGAGATATAGGGGATCTCCGCCCACACCACCATGCCGTACTGGTCGCACAGGTCATAGAAATACTGGTCGTGCTGATAGTGGGCCAGCCGGATGGTGTTGGCCCCCATCTCCCGGATCATGGCCATGTCCGCGTCGTGGTGCTCCCGCGTCAGGGCGTTGCCCAGGCCCCTCCAGTCCTGGTGGCGGCTCACCCCCCTGAGGGGATAGCTGCGCCCATTGAGGAAGAAGCCCTTCTGGGGGTCCACCGAGAAGGTCCGCACCCCGAACCGGGCGCTGATTCGGTCCACCGCCGCGCCGTCCACCATCAGCTCCGCCTCACAGGTGTAGAGGTACGGGTCCTCCACCCCATCCCACAGATGGACGTTGGCCACCGCCAGGGTGATGTCCGTCCCGGTGCCCACGGCCACCGTCCTGCCCTCGGCGTCCAGCAGCTTGATCTTGACCTGGGCGCCGCTGACCTGATGGAAGGTCTCCACCCGCACCCGGCCGTCCTTGCCGTCCACCCCCGGGGTGATCTTCAGACCGGGGCCGCCGTAGTAGTCCAGGTCGAAGTGGTCCTTGTTCACGATGATGAGATTCACGTCCCGGTAGATGCCGCCGTAGAAGGTGAAATCCGCCTTCTGAGGGTACACCCGGTCGTTCCGGCTGTTGTCCGCCCGGACGGTGAGCCGGTTTTCGGCCTGGAGCAGGTCCGTCACGTCCCAGCGGAAGGTGGAGTAGCCCCCGTCGTGGCTGCCCACCTCCGAGCCGTTCAGCTCCACCGCGGCCGAGGCGTTCACTCCCTGGAATTCCAGGTAAACCCGCTGGTCCGGGGCGAAATCCGGCCTGGGGAAGTTCTTTTCATAGACGCAGGTCCCCCGCCAGTAGTCGTTGCCCCCGTCCTGGCCGTCCACGCTGTTCCAGGTGTGGGGCACATTCACCGGGCGGGTTGAGCCGTCCGGCCCGGTGAACACCCAATCCTTGTTGATATTTACCATTTTTCGCACTTGGAGTCCCCCCTCTTTCGTGTCGTTTACCACTTTATTCTGCCGGAGTTTTCATTTCAAGAGCAGTGGAATAAACTGCATGATTTACGGCGCAATTTACAATTTGCACAAAGTTCCAAACCCCTCCCGACTCAATCTGGCACTATTGACAAGGGTTCCGGGAGTGGATAAAATAGAGGAAACCAGAGGAAGGGAGGGCTGCCCGATGAAGCAGTATTTCGCCGCCATTATAGAGGATGACCCCAGCTACGCCGCTTATCTGGAGGAGTGTCTCGCCCGCTACAGCGCCGAGCGTGAATGCCTGTTCCACATCCGCACCTACGGCCGGGCGGAGGCCTTCCTGGCGGACAGCCGGAGCATCGACGACATGGTGTTCATGGATGTGGACTTGGGTGACGGCTGGATGGACGGCCTGGGGGCCGCCCGGGTCCTGCGGGAGCGGGGCAGCATGGCCGTGCTGTTTTTCATCACCAACATGCCCCAGTACGCCCCCAGCGGCTATGAGGTGGACGCCATCGACTACTGCATCAAGCCCATCAACTACAACAGCCTGTCGGTGAAGCTGGACAAGGCGGTGCGGGTGCTGGGCCAGCGGCAGGGCATCCCCGTCCGGATCAAGACCAAGGAGGGCCTCCGGGTGGCCTCCTCCTCGGACATTCTCTATATAGAGGTAAAGGGCCACAACCTGATGTTCCACACCGCCCAGGAGGTGATCTGCTCCTACGGCGGCCTGAGCGACCGGGAGCGGGAGCTCCAGGCCCGGGAGTTTGCCCGGTGCAGCGCCTCGGTGCTGGTAAACCTGCGCTATGTCACCGGCCTCCACGGGGATGAGATCACCGTGGGGACGGAGCGGGTGAAGATCGGCCGGTCCAGGAAGAAGGAGTTTCTGACCCGGCTCAACCAATATCTGGGGGGCTGAACAGGGATGGGATTTTCCTTTCACACGCTGCTCCCCCATCTGGAGGCCTTCGCCTACCTGTGTGAAATCGTCATCGCGGAGGGCCTCTTCCTGGGCCATTTTAAAAAGCGGAAGCACCCCAGGCTGTACCACTGGCTTGGACTGCCCCTCATGTTCCTGGTGGGTACCCTCACCGGCATCCCCCAGGGCTCCAGCATGCTCCGGTTTCTCTGGTACTTCCTGCTCATGGCCTGGCGGGTGCTGTGCGCCGTGGTCTGCTTTGAGGGGAAGGCCTCCACCGTGGTCTCCGCCTGCATGGCGGGCTTCGCCACCCAGCACATCGCCAACAAGCTCACCATCCTGTTCCGCCTGATCCCGCCGGTGGGCGCGGTGCTGGCGCGGGTCCCCGCCCTGGGCGTCCCTCTGGAGGTACTGGTCTTTGCCGGGGTCTACATCCTAGTTTACGCGCTGTTTGCCAAACATATCCGCCCCGGCGGCAGAAACCGGCCCCTGAATGTGCTGTCCGCCACCATCATCTTTCTGTGCATCGGCGTCAACCGGCTGGTGGCGGACCACACCGGGGAGAGCGTACAGTACGAGGCCGCCGTGTGCGTCTACGCCATCATTGGCTGCGTCTTTGCCCTCATCATTCAAATCTATATCTCCCGCTGGGAGGAGGAGCGGTCCCAGGCCCTGATCATGCGGCGCCTGCTGGCCGACTCCGAGCGGCAGTACGAGCAGTGGAAGAGCAGCGTGGAGCAGGTCAACATCGCCGTCCACGACATCAAGCACGTGCTGGCCCACGCCCAGGCGCTGGCGGACCGGAACCAGGTGGTGCTGCCCGATCTGAATATGGTGCGCCAGGCGGTGGACAGCTATTCCGCCTCGGTGCGCACCGGCAGCGACGTGCTGGACGTCCTCCTGCGCAACATGAACGCCCTGTGCGCCCAGGACCAGATTACCCTGTGCTGCACGGTCTGCACCGACCAGCTGAGCCGGTTTGACGGCATGAGCCTCTATTTCCTGTTCGTCAACGCCATTGACAACGCCATCAAGAGCACGGCCCTGGTGGAGGACCCGGACAAGCGGATCATCGATGTGAGCATCCGCCAGTTCGGCGGCTGTGCGGTCATTCACATCTGGAATTACTACACCGGGCAGCTGGAGTTTGCGGACGGGCTGCCCGTGACCCGCCAGGACAGCCGGATCCACGGCTTCGGCATGAAGAGCATCCAGCTGATGGTGGAGCGGCTGGGCGGCGTGCTCAGCGTGCGGACCGACGGGCAGGTGTTCCACCTGGACGTCCTGCTGCCGATGGAGGAGTCCGCGCCCGCTCACAGCCGGCTGTCGCACCCCGCCGGGGTCCCGCAGCCCGACAGCCGTCAGGCCGCAGGCACCCCCCAGGCCTGAAAAGCGGCCCCAATGGCGCCGATATCCTCCGCTCCCGGCCCGCCCTCTAAGAGACTGTTTCATATCTCGAAGAATGCCAGCTGACGAGAGATTTTCTCGTCAGGCGAGGCGGGATT
>CAJUEC010000061.1 GCA_910585155.1 uncultured Oscillospiraceae bacterium | reverse complement strand
CATCCCCGGCGATGGTCTGCACCACGATGCCCCGCAGGTCCCTCAGCGCGCCCACGGAGTAGGAGCCGTCCTCATTGCTCTCCATGGAGGCGTCCTGGCCGGAAAAGCGGGGACCTCTGGCCTCTGGGCCGCCCCTCCATTCACCCCACTGGGCGAAGAAGCCGCCCTTGTTCTTGTCGTAGCCGAAGCCATAGATCACGTCCCGCTGCTGCTTGGGCCCGCCGCCCACAAAGAACTTGCCCTGGTCGGTATCCGCCTCGGCCTCGAACGCCCAGCCGGTGGAGGTGAGAGGCTCGGGGGGCTCAGGCGGCTCGGGAGACTCGGGGGACTCGGGCGCAGGCGGAGCGGGGGGCTCAGGCGGCTCGGGCGGCTCGGGGGGAGCGGAGGGAGTGGAGGCATCGAAGCGGACGTGCACGTGGCCGTCGCCGCTCTCCCAGCTGGTGCGCTGCCGGATGGACTCCTTGGCCTGACGCACCGCGTCCTTGGCCTGGTCCATGGCGATGCGGCAGATCTCGGACACGTTGGCCAGGATGGCGTCCAGGTCGTTCTGGGCGGCGTCGGGGCCGGACTGGGGTTGGCCCTGGGGCTGCCCGTCCCCGCCAGCGCCGCTCTGGGACTGGTCTGCCCCGGTGCGGTTGATGATGATGGGCTGGCTGTCCCCGTGGTTGATGACCACGGCGCGGCCGTCCGGGCGCTCAATGCGGGTCTGCCCGCCCTGGGTGGTGATGGTGGTGTCGTCCTTGGAGGAGCTCGCGCCCAGGTAGGAGAGCAGTTCGTCCACGTCCCCCAGGTCGTCCATAGCCCGGCGGAAGGCCTCCTCCTCCCCCATGCCCGCGCAGGTCATGTCCAGAAAGCGGCGGTACAGGTTGTCGGACAGCTCCTCCACCAGCTCGGCCTTGGCCGGGCTGTCGGGGGCGGCGGCCAGCTGGGCGGCCACAGCCTGGACCAGCTTCAGTTTGATGTTATCCATTGCGTTGATCCTCCTCCACAGAAATCAGGGCGTCCAAAAGCGCCCGGGTGTTTTCCCACTCCTGGCGGCTGTCCGCCCAGCGCTGCCGGCCCGCGTCGGTGATGCCGTAGTAGCGCCGGCGGGCGCCCGGCCCGTCGTCCCCCCAGTAGGAGGCGATGAGCCCGCCCTGCTCCAGCCGCTTGAAGGCGGTGTACAGCGTGGCCTCCTTGAGGCCGTACTCTCCCTGGGTCAGCTGCTGAATGTTTTTGTTGATCTCATAACCATAGTTGTCCCCGCGCATCAATTGTGCTAAAATAATGGTGTCTGTGTGTCCGCGCAGGGTGTCCGCAGAAATCGACATGGCG
Source organism: uncultured Oscillospiraceae bacterium (assembly GCA_910585155.1). Classification (GTDB taxonomy): domain Bacteria; phylum Bacillota; class Clostridia; order Oscillospirales; family Oscillospiraceae; genus Enterenecus. The sequence goes on along the minus strand of CAJUEC010000061.1, from coordinate 5,285 downwards.
TCCTCCCTTCCATTCCCTGTGGATTTCCGGGCATTGAGAACCTGTGTTCACAAGTGAAAACATGTGGATACAAGCTCTGAGATACCCGGCTGTTCAAGATACCTCGTTACGCGAAGTAACTTTGTGAGTTTAATATAGCACGAGGTACCTCGCCTGTCAAGGTATTTTTTCAAAAAATTTTTGCCCTCTATTTTATGCGGGGGCAGGATAAGGAGATGTTGCAAAAATGAGCGAATGCAGCCACGACTGCTCCGCCTGCGGCGAGAGCTGCGGGGAGCGCACCCAGCCCCAGGATCTGCGCAAGCCGGCCAACGCCCACTCCCACATCAAGAAGGTGATCGCCGTGGTCAGCGGCAAGGGGGGCGTGGGCAAGTCTGCGGTGACCTGCACCCTGGCCGCCGCCATGGCCCAGCGGGGGAGAAAGGTGGGTGTGCTGGACGCGGACATCACCGGGCCGTCGGTGCCCCAGGCCTTCAACATCCACAAGCGGGCCCTGGGGGACGAGGACGGCATCCTGCCCGCCGTCACCCAGGGGGGCATCAAGGTAATGAGCCTCAACCTGCTCATCGAGCGGGAGACCGACCCGGTGGTGTGGCGGGGGCCCGTCATCGCCGGGGCGGTGGAGCAGTTCTGGACCGATGTGGTGTGGGGGGAGCTGGACTACCTGTTTGTGGATATGCCTCCCGGGACGGGGGACGTGCCGCTGACGGTGTTCCAGTCCCTGGCGGTGGACGGGGTGATTGTGGTCACCGCCCCCCAGGCCCTGGTGGGCATGATCGTCACCAAGGCGGTGCGCATGGCGGAGCTGCTGGAGGTTCCCGTGCTGGGGCTGGTGGAGAACTACTCCACCTTCCGCTGCCCGGACTGCGGCAGGGAGCACCCGGTATTCGGTGAGAGCACCATCGACGGGCTGGGGGAGTCTCTGTCCCTGCCGGTGCTGGCCAAGCTGCCCATCGATCCGGCACTGGCTCAGGCGGTGGACGAGGGCCGGGTGGAGAGCTATCAGCCCAACCCCATGGCCCAGGTGGCCCAGCGGCTGGATGGCTGAGGGCGAAAGCCGTCAAAACACCCTGTTTTCAGGGAAAATCCGCCGGAATCCGAAATAGATTTGGATTCAAAGGGATTTTAGGAGCTTTGACCGTCCGGAGCCAAAGGCTCCGGGCGGTTTTTTCGTTCCGGCTTGCCAAACCGGCGGCAGTCTGCTACAATAGACAAGATTCGACAGAATTCGTTTTGATTCGACAGTAAGGCCCGTTGAAGCATGGCCGGCATATCCAATTGACAGGTTTTTTTCTGCCATAAGGCATTGATTTGAGTTGAAATATACAAAGTGTTTCCAGGTTATGGGTCAAATCGCCCTGCCAAGGTTCAAACAGTGCCCGGACGGAAGGCATTCCCAGGAGAGGCCGGGGCAGATCTGCATAGCATAGAGTAAGAGAGACGCAAAGGGGGCGCAGAGATGGACACAGAGAGGCTGGATCAGGGAACCGCCCGGACGGCGGCAGAGCTGCGCCTTCAGCTGGCCCAGATGACGGCGGCCAGCCAGCTGCTGGAGCGCGGCGCCCAGGATGAGAAGAGCAGGCGTTATCTGGCGGCGCTGAACCAGAGCATCTGCCGGATGCTCCGCATTGTGGGGCGGCTGGAATTCACCGCCCGGCTGGGGGAGGAGGACCCGCCCCGGCTGATGCGGACCCACGCCGACCTGGCCCAGCTCACGGCGGAGCTGGGGGAGCGGCTGGCCGGGCTGCTGGCCTACAGCGGGGTGGAGCTGACGGTGGACGTCCCCGAGCGGCTGCCCGCCTGGGTGGACGAGGGACTGGTCCGGCAGATGCTGATGGAGCTGGTGTCCAACGGAGCCAAGGCGGGCAGGCATGTGGCGCTGAGCCTGACCCGCCAGGGGGACCGGGCGGTGTTCACCGTGGAGGACGACGGCCCGGGCATCCCGCCGGAACGGCTGGACTACCTGTTTTCCAGCGCGGAAGAGGCCGTCCCCGACTGGCGGCGCGGGGGCGTGGGGGTGTCCATTGCCCGGCGGGTGGCGGAGCTCCACGGCGGAGCGCTGGTGGCCGGGCCGGGCCAGGGGCTGAAGGCGGCGGCATCCATCCCCCTGGGAGAGGGGGATGGGGCCGGCCTGGAGAGCCCGGGCCTGCCCTGGGACCGGGGGGGCTTTGACGAGACGGTGGTGGCCCTCAGCGATCTGCTCCCGGCCCAGGCCTTTGGCTTGGAGGGGGATTGGCGTAGCAGCTGAAAACCTGTATGCCCAAGCTCACACGACCCCGCCGTCCGGCGGTTTCGGTTGAGAATACAGGTTTTAAATCCTCCGCCGCTGGGGGTGAAGCCCGCGAGGCGGTTCTGAAAAGACGAGACCAGCCCTGGCCGCAGGCCGGGACTGGTCTTTTTTGTATCGGGGGCCTCAGGGCTGGCCGGGCATTTGCCCCTATGTGCGCAGATGCTCCGGCGGCCTGTATTGCAGGGCCTCCGCCAGATGGTGGACTGCGATGTCCTCCGCCCCGTCCAGATCGGCGATGGTTCGGGCCACCCGCAGAATACGGTCATACCCCCGGGCGGTGAGGCCCAGCCGGTCGTAGGCCCCCCGGATGAGCTGTTGGCAGTCCTGGTCCAGCCTACAATGGGTCCGCAGCTCCCGGGGGCCCATCTGGGCGTTGCAGGCGGGGCCGTCCGGGCCGTACCGGGCGGTCTGGACCGCCCGGGCCGCGTTCACCCGGGCCCGGATGTCTGCGGAGGACACCGCCGGGGGCGTGTTGCCGGACAGCTCATCGTAGTCCAGGGAGGGCACGTCCACGCAGATGTCGATGCGATCCAGCATGGGGCCAGACAGCCGGGACAGATACCGCCGCACCGCCTGCTCCGTGCAGGCGCACCGCCCCGACGGGTGGCCGTACCAGCCGCACTTGCAGGGGTTCATGGCGCACACCAGCATGAACCGGCTGGGATAGGTCACCGAGCCGGACACCCGGGAGACCTGGGTCTGCCCGTCCTCCAAGGGCTGGCGGAGCACCTCCAGCACGTCGGAGGAGAACTCGGGCAGCTCGTCCAGGAAGAGCACGCCGTTGTGGGCCAGGGAGATCTCCCCCGGACGGGGGGAGGAGCCGCCCCCGGCCATGCCGGCGGCGGAGATGGTGTGATGGGGGGAGCGGAAGGGCCGGCGGGTCACCATGGGCCGCTCCCGGGAGGTGAGGCCCATGACGGAGTAGATCTCCGTGGAGGCCAGCGCCTCCGCCCGGGTGAGGTCGGGGAGTATGCCGGGCAGACGCTTGGCCATCATGGACTTGCCCGAGCCGGGGCTGCCCGACATCAGCACGTGGTGGCCCCCGGCGGCGGCCACCTCCAGGGCCCGCTTGGCGTGCTCCTGGCCCTTCACCTCGGCGAAGTCCGGCCCCTGGACGGGGCGGTCCGCCGGCTGCCAGGGGGGTACGGGGGAGATGGGCCGCTCCCCGGTGAGGTGATCCGCCAGCTCCCGCACCGTGCGGAGGGGCAGCACCTCCAGGCCGTCGGCAAGGGTGGCCTCGGGGGCGTTGTCGGCGGGGACGAACAGCCGGGCGACGCCTGAGCGGCGGGCGGCCAGCGCCATAGGCAGCACCCCGGACACCGGACGCAGCCGCCCGTCCAGGGACAGCTCGCCCAGAAAGGCGGAGTCCCGCTCGCCCTTCAGAGAGAGCTGTCCGCCGGCGGCCAGGATGCCCACCAGGATGGGCAGGTCGTACACCGTGCCCCCCTTGCGCCGGTCGGCGGGGGCCAGGTTCACCGTGATCCGGGAGACGGGGAAGTCAAAGCCGCTGGACTTGACGGCGGAGCGCACCCGCTCCCGGGCCTCCTTCACCGACGCGTCGGGCAGGCCCACCACGTCGAAGGCGGGCAGCCCCCCGGACAGGGCGCACTCCGCGGCGACGGGATAGCCCGTCACCCCGTTCAGCCCCAGTGAGGTCACATTACACACCATGGGCCCTCGCCTCCTGTCATTTTTAGAAGCTGTACCAATGGCCCCGGCACGCATTTTTGCGGGGAGCGGAGACGCGTCTCCGCAGGGCGGCGGGCCATGGGACGCGGGTCGAACCGGCGCGCACTGCGCGGGTTCGTTCATGTTCATTGTACCATGAATTAGTTCAATTTTCAATCCGTTGCGGCCCTTGAAATTCAAGGCTTTGCTGAATTTTTGGAACCGCTCAAAACCGGGGGAAACGGGGCCGGTAGTAACACACAGATAACACGCCCCCGCTCCATAATTTGTGTATCGATTTTCGATATTCTGTACCAAAATCAAGAGAGGCGGTATGAATATCGCTATACTGTATCGCAAAGGAGCCTGGTTATGGTTAGGATTTTACTGTCAACCCGACTTGGCGAACGACGGTTGACCCAAGCAGACCTTGCCCGGATGACGGGGATACGCCCCAACACAATCAGCGAGCTTTAAACGAGGTTGCCACCCGGATAAGCCTGGATCACCTAGACTTGATCTGTGAGGCCCTGGGCTGTGACCTGACTGATTTGATTGTGCTGACACCCAACAGTGAGCCGCGGGTGAAAACCCGAACTGGTGCCCCCCGCTCCAAGGGCGAGGATTGACCTTGCTTCTTGACCCCGGACGTGAAAGCGTCCGGGGATTTTTTATACCCTTTTCAAATTCGTAACCGGTTGCGAATTTCAAGGCTCGGTATCCTCCCCGGCCTCTCCATACTCCTCCATGAATTTCTCCATAGCCGCTAGAAAGATCGCATTCGGTGATGTGCCATTCTTTTTACAGGCGGCCTTAAACTGTTCGGCCCTGTCCCTGCGGACTTTGCAGCCCAATACGGTCATATTGGCGGCATCCCATTTATTGTTTGCCCGGCGCTTTGATTCAGACAATCCCATAAAATCACCTCGCCCTTATTATAACTCAAATTGCACGGCTTAACAATGTATAATCTCGACAAATACACGGTTTAACTTTTGTTTATTTCGCCACCTGCACACACTGTTTAACCGTGCTATAATAACACTCGTAAGGCAGGGGCGGCCAACCCCTTACGGAAGGAGGGAGGACATGGACGAGATGGACACCAACACGGAGTACATCCTGCGGATGGTGCTTGAGCTGATTGACAAGTGCAAGACGCTGGACGAGCTCCGGGAGGCAGTCAAGGCAGTACTTGACGAAACCAAGTAAAAAGGGCAGCGGGGCCACCTGACAAGTAAACCCGCTACCCAAACCCCAACGGGGGCGACCGGGTGTCAACGCCGGTGCGATTTTGTAGTTTTTCGCCGAACATGGAATGTCGAAA
>CAJUEC010000060.1 GCA_910585155.1 uncultured Oscillospiraceae bacterium | reverse complement strand
GGTTCAGCGCGATAGTGGTCGTTGTGCGGCGGGCGATGGTAGGAGCGGCAGTCATGGTCTGCGGGGCCTTAGAGATGGTCATATCCGCATAGACCTGTTCGGCGCTGAGATCATAGGTATCCTCGGCCACCAGATAGAAGCGGACCTTATAGGTGCCAGCGTTCACGGGAGCCTCGGAGGTTTCATAGGGCTTGCCGCTGGCGAGAGTGCCGACATACATGATGCTGACGCTCCTGATGCCCTCCGTATCAGTCAAAAGGCTGGTGTAGGGATAGGGCTGTCGGTTGCCGTTATAAGTGGTACTGTAAGAGGGCATATCCGTATCCAGAATGTTTACCGGGGTATCGGTGGTCCTGCCGGAGACGGGCCGTGTGCCGGAGGCGGTATGATTTTCGTCCTCGGCCATGCGGACCAGGATGGTATAGCTCTTGTCAGCCTCCAGCCCGTCAAAGGTATTGCCGGTCTGCCATGTCGCCCCGCCGTCAATACTGTACTCCGCGCCGGGAATGGCGGAGACGGTCAGAGAATGGGCGCTGCTGCTCTCCAGGGAGGCCATGGGCGTGTCCTGCCCAGCCTTGCGGATGGTCAGGGTGGCGGTGTAATCACCAGCAGCCAGGGTGTGGTTTGCATCGGGGGAGAAAATAGCGGTCACATGGTACATTCCGGCATTGGTGGGCGCGGTGGTACTCTCCACGCCGTCCGCGCCGGTGTAGGTCAGCGCAACGGAGGCGATGCCCTCAATGCCATCGGCCCCGTGGTAACGCTGGGGAACGCCGGTGTAGGTGACAGTTTCATCCTTCAGCACGGGCCGGACAGTCCCGGCCTCGCCGCTGGCGCGGGTGATGTGCAGCACCGGGGCGGGGAGCTGATCGGGCAGCTTGTACCCCTCCGCCGCCACAAAGTCGATATTGACCTCGTAATCGCCCACGGTGACGGGTGGGGTGGCAATGCCGTCATAGCCGGTGATGGTCATGGAGGCGATACCGGGGACAGACTTGGGCAGGGTGTAGGTCTGCGCGTGGCCGTTGTACTCCACCGTCTGATCGGCAAAGCGTTCAAATGTCACCAGCGTTTTCTCGGTGGCCTGCATGGTGGAGGGTCCCTCCAGCTCCTTGTAACAGGCCGTCTCCACCGCTTTAACCTTGATCTCGTATGTGGTATCGCGGGTCAGGCCGGTGAAGGTGTCGGTGGTCTGCCAAGTCACGCCGCCGTCAATGGAATAGGCCATGCCGTCCATGACCGCAATGGTGATGGAGGAATCCGTAACGCCGGTGACAACGGGAGCCAGAGGCATAGCGGGGGTGGCCTTGTTGATGGTCAGGGTGGCGTACTGCGGCTGTAACTCCGCATAACCGTTCTGCATGGTGTAGCTTACCTTCACATTGTAAACGCCGGGATTGGCGGGCGGCTCGGTGGTGGGACCGTAGGCGGTGCCGTTGGTCCCGGTGAAGGTCTGGACCACCTGAGTACATCCGGTGGGAACATCTGCCACAAGGGACTTGGGCGTCCCATCGTAGGTATAGACCGCAGACTGGACCGTACCGGCGGAGGTGTTCTGCCGGGTGGTGCGGATGATCGCGGAGGATGTGGGACTTTCCTCATGGTTGCGGTCGCCGGGGTATTTGGCCTGGATGGTATAGGCCGTGTCGGGGGTCAAGCCCTCAAAGATGGTGTTGGCCTGCCACGTTTTGCCCCCATCAATAGAAAACACTACCCCAGGAATGGCGGTGATCGTAATGCTGTTGGTGGCGGTATTGCTGGCGCGGGGAGCGGCGGGGGCGTTCTGCTCCACCTTTGTGATGGTCAGCGTGGAAGTCACCGGGTCCAGGGGTGCGGTCCCCGCCTGCATGGTGAAGCTGACGGCCACGGGGTAGGTCCCGGCGTTGGTGGGCGCAGCGGTGGTGGTCTGGCCGTCCACGGTATAAGTCACGGTGCTTTTCGTAACGTGGGAGATCGTGGGGACCTGATAGGCGATGGGATTGCCGGTGTAGGGATAGGACTGTGGTTTGAGGACGGCGGACAGATCTCCGGGGTTCACGGTGGTGTACTCCGTGGAGAACTGCGCGGAGGCGGCGGGAGAGGCGTCATAGTTGCCGTCCTCGGTAGCTTTCAGCCGCTGATAGAGGGTGTAGCCGGTTCCAGCGTCCAGATTCTTGAACACGGGGCCGTCCTGCCACACCTTCCCGTCCATACTGTACTCGGCGTTCTCCACCGTGTTCAGCGTCAGGGAGTTGACCGTTGCCGCCGCCAGCGTGGGCGCGGGGCAGGTCTGCGCCGCCTTTTCAATCACATACTGTACCGTGGCGGCGGAGAGCTGGGGATAGCCCTGCTCCATAACAAAGGAGACGGTGGCGGTGTAGCTGCCAGCGTTCACCGGGGCGGAGGCGCTGCTATACGGTCTGCCATTGTTGGCCGTCCCCTTATAGGCCACGGTGACAGACTGGATGCCGTCCGGCAGTCCGGGCATGGGCAGAGGGGTGGACTGCCCATCGTAGGTCTTGGAGTAGTCGCTGATGCTGGGGGCCTCCACGGTGCCGTAGGTCAGATTGATCTTGGCGGTGACAGCGGGGATGTTACTGCTGGAAAGCTGGGGGAATTTAGAGAGGTTCAGCGTTCCCTTGACGGTCTGTGTCAGGGCATAGGGGTCGTAGCCCGTACTGCTCCAGGTAACGGGAACGCCGGTGACGGTCTGCGCGTTGCCGGTGCCGCCCTCGGCTACCACGCTGACGGTGGTGGGCAGGCCCAGCTTATTGAACGCCGTCCCCATGGGAGCGGTCCGCACCACTTCCTCCACGCTGAGAATGGGCCGGGGAATGACGGTCACGGGGATGGTCGCCCGGCCAAAGGATGCGCCGCCCTTGGTAATGACCGCCTGGACCTCGGTGGTTCCGGGCTTACTGGAATTGAATCCGGCATAGCTGGGATCAATAGTCCAGGTGTAGGGAGAGGCATAGACGGTATTCCCGGTGGTCAGCTTCACCGCCTGGACGGTATCGCCCACATAAATCTGATTGGTGGCGGGGAAAATCCAGACTAGGGAATAGACGGTGTTAAATTTGCCGTCCTCCGTCTGCCAGACATAGTTGTTATCCGTGATGGTCGCGCCGATGGCGTAGGGACCAGCGGCCACGGGCCGGGTGACGGGAGCGGAGGTGTCCACCGTCAGCTCGCCGTTCTCCACCTTCACTTGGCAGGCGGACAGGGCGGCGGGGACAGAAGCGCCGTTCACATCCAGATAGGTGACAGTCTTGCCGTCCAGCAGGCTGTTCCCGTCATAAATCTTGCTGTCAAAAGTGGCCGTCCAGGGAATGGCCTTGGGCAACACCAGAAGCCGCTCCGCTGTGTTCAGTTCCACATTGTCATAAATGGCGCTGTCCACCGTAATGACGATGCCATAGGAGCCGGGAGCGGTGACGGAAACATGGTTGTCCAGCTTCGTACCCACATAGCGGCGGAAAGCCGGGGCAACGTCATAGACCACCGTGTAGGCATTGCCGCTGTACTCCACGCCGGTAGACATGATGCCGGTGTAGGCGGGGTCCAGGGTGAACGCGCTCAGGGTCAGGGCGGGGACATTGATCTGCGCCCAGCTCCCGCAGGTGTCGCAGGTGTACTTCACATGACCGCCGGTGGTGGCGGTGGCCTTGACAATATCCGCCGTCAGGGTTGCGCCGGAGGCGCAGTAGTGGGAGGCCGCAATGCCGCCGTTGTCCTCATCGGTGAAGTCCACCATGAGATAGACCGGGTTCTTCTCCGGGGCGGTATAGATGGAATCCGGGGCGGGCCATGTAGCCGGGTCATCATTCTTCGTGGCGGCGAACGCCTGGGCGGGCAGCAGGGCCACGCTCAGGCAGAACGCCAGGACCATACTCAGGACGCGAGAGAGGTTTTTCGTTCTGTGCATAGGCAGAAAATTCTCCTTTCAGCTTTCTCAAAAATCAAACACGATGGAATAGGTGATGTTGCTCTTGTTATACATACAGTCGTGGTTCGTGTAGTAATAGAACCGCATCTGCGTGTAGGTGCCGGTGGGCAGTTGGCCGGAGAGGGTCACGCCGTTGTTGGTGGTCTTGTAGGCGATCTCGTCCCATTGGCCGGTAAGGATGTTGTAGGCTTCGATCCTGCCGTAATCGCTGCCGTTGTGACCGCTGACGGGCGGCACATCAAAGGTGTACTCGGTGATGTAGCCATAGATCGTCTCCCCATCGTCATTAAAGCTGATGCCGGTTTCCTCAATGAAGGAATTGGCGGAGGTCAGGGTCATGCCGCCGCCCACATCGTCCGCCACAAAGAACACGATAGCGGACCAGGGAGAAGCGGCCCCGTAAGCGTCAACAGCTCTGCACTTCACCAGATGCTTGCCGTAGCCATAGGTGGTGGTTTCCTTGTCCCTGCCGTCCCATTCGTAGGTGATGGAATCACCCTCCGGGTCGGTGGAGCTGGCGGTGATTGTCACCGCTTGGCTGGGCCGCACCACGCCGTTGGCGGGGTTCCGGGAGATCACCGGCTTGCTGGGGGCCTGATTGACAAATTCAATGGTCTTTTCCTGCCACGCAGAAGTAGCGCCGTAAGCGTCTACCGCCCGGACCTTGATCGTATGAGAGCCGTTCCGGGAGTACCAGCCGGAGGGATTGTAGTCCCCGCCCCATTCCAGGGTCACGTTATCGCCGTCCGGGTCGCTGCCGGTGGCGGAGACGTTGGCAAAGAAGTTGTTGCCGCTGGTCTGCCGGGTCACGCTGGCGGTGAAGCTGGTGATAACCGGGGCATTGTTGATAAACTCAATCGTCCGGCTCTCCCAGGCAGAAGCCGCACCCCACTCATCCACCGCACGGACGCGGATGGTATGGGTCCCAACCTCGTAATAGCCGTCCTGCTGGTACTCGCTGCTCCATTCCAGATGCACAGCGTCCCCGTCCGGGTCGGAGGCCACGGCGTTGAGGTCGGCATAGAAGCGGCCATCCTTCATATTCCGGGTGGCGTTGGCGGTGAAACTCTCGATCACCGGGGCGGTGTTGGTCACGGTGATGTTAGCAAAGGCGCTGGTCAGGTTGCCCGCATCATCCCGCACAGTGGCGGTAATGGTGTAGGTCCCCTCGGCATAGAGGGCCAGATCGCCGCCGTCATTGGAGAGGAAGCCGGTGTTGCTGTCCAGGGTAACGGGCCTGCCGCCCAGCTTCACGCCCCAGCTCACGGGCAGACTGCCCGCTCCGCTGATACCCACGGGGAATTTCGCGCCGATATGGATAGAATCGGGGGCTGTCACGTTCAAAGCGGCCTTGAAAATGATGGTGATGGACTGGCTGGCGGTGGCAGTCTTACCGTTGCTGTCCCGGAGGGTAGCAGTCAGTGTGTACTCGTCGGGTTCGGGGAAGATCACGGTGCCGCCGTCATTGTCCAGACTGGACAGGTCGATCAGGCAGGCCGCTCCGTCCTTCTGCGCGGACCATGTAATAGTTGCCCCGTCCGGGTTAAAGAGCTTATCCATGACCACGGGGACGCGATTGCCCACATACTCCATATCCGCCATGGAGAATTGCAGGGAGCCAACGGGCAGGACCATGATGGTATCGCTGGCGGTGAAGGTCCTTCCTAGGCCGTCCCGGAGGGTGCCGATCAGCCGGAACGTGCCGCCCTGGGTGAACTGAATCGCGCCGCCCAGGTTGTTGAGGTCCCCGGTGACGTAGGTGGAAATGTCAGCGGGCTTGCCGTCCTTCTCCAAGGACCACTCCACAGGCAGCTCAATGTTATTGCCCAGGGTTCGCACCTGGACCGTCTCGCCGGTGTAGACCTGCTGCTCGATGATGCTTACCTGCAATTCCTGATCTGCCAGGACTTCGATGGCGGGGCCGTCAAAGGAGAACACGCGCCCGGTGGGGTCGGTGATCTCACAGCCCAGGGTGAACACGCCCGCGTGCTTGATCCGAATATCGCCGGGGATGGTGGTCAGATTTCCGGCAACGTAGGTCCCCCAATTTTGGCGGAGGCCGTAGGTGTCGTCAATGTGCCACTGGATGGAGGCATCCGCAATCACATTCTTGGATTCCACGGCCACGGTGAAGGTGCTGTCCGTGTGGGCGTAGTTAGGCATGGTCCAGGCCATGACAGGAATGGGATAGACAGTGAAGGACTGCTCATAGGAGTAGGAGCGTCCCCCGGCGTCCTTGAAGCTGGCTTTCAGCTTGTACTCACCCGCCTGCTTGAACTGGACTTTGCCGCCGTCAGCGGTCAGCTCCCCGGTCACATAGTCGGAAACGGGGACGTTCTCACCGTTCCGGGTCAGGGACCAGCGCAGAGGATTCTCGCCCAATTCCTCAAAACCTGTTACCAGAGTGACAACGGAATCGGTGTGGAACATCTTCGGCAGATAGAAGCCGGACACGCCCACAGGGTAAATTTGAATAGAATCGCTGGCGGTGGTCACCCGGCCCAGCTCGTCCGTTACGCTGGCGGTGAAGGTGTAAAGACCGGGTTCTGTGAAGAAGCCGTGTCCGCCCCTGGTAGTCAGATCAAAGGGCGGCATGATCTCTTTGCCGTCCCGCAGCACCGTCCAGACCACTTCATTACTGCCCAGGTTTTCCGTGGTCAGCTTCACATCCTCCGCAGTATCGGTATGGCTCATGTCGCTGGTGGATACGGTCAGGCCGACAACGGGGTAAATGCGGATGGTCTGCGAACAGCTATACTCCCGGCTCAGCGCGTCCACAGCGGATGCGGTCAGGGTGTAGGTGCCTACTTCGGGGAAACGAACCTTGCCGCCCAGGTTCCCCAGGTCGCCCAGCATGG
>CAJUEC010000059.1 GCA_910585155.1 uncultured Oscillospiraceae bacterium | reverse complement strand
GAGCAGCTGATTTGTAATCAGCAGGTCGGGGGTTCGAATCCGTCCACCAGCTCCACTTCTCTCGTTCAACTGAATATGGAGGAGTACCCAAGTGGCCAAAGGGGACAGACTGTAAATCTGCTGGCTTCGCCTTCGATGGTTCGAATCCATCCTCCTCCACCACGTCGCCGCAAGCGTCATATCGCTCGCGGCGACTTTTTTTAAAGTCACCGCTCGCTCATTCTGCTGCGGCTCCTCTCCCCACAAAGCCAAAGGGCGGCTTTGCGGGGGCCCCCATTCACGCCGTCGCAAGCGTCATATCGCTTGCGGCGACTTTTTTATCTCGCCGAAAGACGCTGGGGGGAGGGCACCGGCCCAGTGCAAACAAACCATTCATTCTTCCGAACCTCCTTTTCTTGCCATGAAACCACTGTTCGAACTCGTCCCCTAAGATACCACGTTTCGGCAGAGATGTCAAGTACACGGTGAAGGATTTTCTCAAACGATTTTTCGAGAAGGACCCAAAAAACGGACCGTACCTTGGGACGGGTTGCACGGCCCCCGGCGGGAGGAAAGGATTTACAAAGGGTTCACACAATGCCCGTTGACTTCCCGTATCCGCCGGGGGTATGATAGTGTCCGTGAAAAAAGGTCCGCCGGGAGGACCGTGATGGGAGGCTGTCATGAAGAAGAAGACGACCTTTGGCCTGCTGGGCCTGGCCGCGGCAGGCGCCGGGGCGGCGGGGGGCTGGACCGCCCTGGGCAATTATCTGTACGGCCAGTGCATGCTCCCCCGGGCCCGGGGCCCCCAGGAGAAGGAGGCCAACCCGGTGCAGGAGGAGGGCCGGGCCTGGGCCCGCCGGAGGGAGGGCTTCCGGGAGGCGGGCATACAGGCCCTGGACGGGCTGCTGCTGTGGGCGGCGGTGGTCCCGGGGGCGGCGGACTGCCACCGCTGGGCGGTGTGCGTCCACGGCTATTGCGACACCTACGAGGCCATGGGGGCCATTGCAAAGGGCTACCATGACCGGGGCTGGAACGTGCTGCTGCCCGACCAGCGGGGCCACGGCAGGAGCGAGGGGGACTACGTGGGCTGGGGCTATGACGAGCGGCTGGACCTGGTGGGCTGGTGCAACTATATCGTCCGCCGGGACCCGGAGGCGGAGATTGTCCTCCACGGGGTGTCCATGGGGGCGGCCAGCGTGCTCATGGCCACTGGCGGGGCGCTGCCCCGGCAGGTGAAGGCGGCGGTGTCCGACTGCGCCTACACCACCATTGAGGCGGAGATGCGCCACATGCTGAACAACTGGGTGGACAGGCCTGCCGGGCTGCCTCTGCCGCAGGGGCTGCTGTTTGCCGCCCTGCGCAAGGCGGCGCTGCGCCGGGCGGGCTTTGACCTGCGGGACGCCGCGCCCATCCGGGCGGCGGCCCAGTCCAAGACGCCGACCCTTTTTATCCACGGGGTGGAGGACCGCTTTGTCCCCGCCGCCATGATGGGCCGGCTGTATCAGGCGGCCCGCTGTCCCAAAAGCTTTCTGTGGGTCCCCGGGGCGGGCCACGCCCAGGCGGTGGGAACCGATCAGAAGCTGTACTGGGGGGCGGTGGAGGGCTTCCTGAGGAAGCATATGGATAAACAGGAATAATTGGAAATCAAAAAACCCAGATCTGGTCTGTCAGACGGAAGGAATCTGTCTAAAACGGTAAAAAGATGAGAAATAGAATATTTTTAGTTGACATGGGCCAGGAAAACGCTTATAGTAAATAAGCTGGAAGGGCTGGAATAAAGTACCGCGCTGCTCCGGCAAATAAGCTGAGGCAATGGGGAATTTGTGTGGACAAGGACAATACGCAGGGCTATGACAAGGAATTCGACCACTGGTACGCCTACGACGGCTGTGATCTAGGCTCCATCTGTACGCCGCACAGGACGGTGTTCAAGCTGTGGAGCCCGGAGGCCGTCCGGGTGGAGCTGTTTTTATATCAGGACGATGCCGGCCCCGCCTATGACCGCAGAGACCTGGAGCTGGGCGTGCGGGGCGTGTGGAGCGCGGCGGTGGAGGGGGACCTCCACGGCGTCTACTATGACTATAGGGTGGAGACGGCGGGGGGAAGTCTGTGCACCGCGGACCCCTATGCCGCGGCCTGCGGCCGCAACGGGGCGCGGAGCATGGCGGTGGACCTGTCCCGCACCGACCCGGCGGGGTTTGAGGAGGACTGTCCGCCCCCCGTCCAGCCGGAAAATATCATCTACGAGCTCCACGTGAAGGACTTCTCCCACGACCCGGACAGCGGCGTGCCGGAGGAGTACCGGGGGAAATTCAAGGCCTTCTCCTGGCGGGATGAGGCGGGCCGCCTGCCGGCGTGCATGGAGCATCTGACGGGCCTGGGGGTCACCCACGTGCAGCTGCTGCCCATCTTCGACTTCGGCTCGGTGGACGAGGGGGGGGACCCGGGGCAGTTCAACTGGGGCTACGACCCCCTGAACTACAACGTGCCCGAGGGCAGCTACGCCTCCGACCCCTCGGACGGGGCGGTCCGGATCCGGGAGTGCAAGGAGATGATTCAGGCCCTCCACCAGAACGGTATGCGGGTGGTGATGGATGTGGTGTACAACCACACCCACCAGGCCGACTCCTGGCTGGAGCGGTCCGCCCCGGGGTACTACTACCGCCGCTGGGCGGACGGCTCGCTGTCCAACGGCTCGGGCTGCGGCAACGACATTGCGGTGGGCCGGGCCATGGTGGATAACTACATCCTCCACTCGGTGATGTACTGGGCCAGGGAATACCATGTGGACGGCTTCCGATTTGACCTGATGGGCCTGCTGACGGTGGAGCTGATGAACCGCATCCGGCGGACGCTGGACAAGACCTTTGGGCCGGGGGAGAAGCTGGTGTACGGCGAGCCCTGGCGGGCGGGGGATTCCCCCATGGAGCCGGGGGACCTGTCGGCCATGAAGGGGAACGCCGGCCAGCTGGACCCGGGCGTGGGCTTTTTCTGCGACACCACCCGGGACGCCATCAAGGGCGACTGCTTCCACTGTGAGCAGCCCGGCTTTGTCAACGGGGGCTTGGGCCTGGGGGAGACCGTCCTGGGCGCCGTCTCCGGCTGGATGGGGGGCGTGGGGGACTTTCAGCCCCGGGCCTGCTCTCAGATCATCAACTACGTGTCCGCCCACGACAACTACACCCTCTGGGATAAGCTGGTGCTGTGCGCCGGGGGAACGCTGGACTATGCCGCGCCCCGGGCGGAGCTGCTGGCCCAGAACAGGCTGGCGGCCTTCATCTGCTTCACCTGCCAGGGGAACCTGTTCCTTCAGGCGGGGGAGGAGTTTGGCCGCACCAAGCTGGGGGACCACAACAGCTACCAATCCTCCCCGGAGGTGAACAAGCTGGACTGGCACCGGGCGTGGTGCTTCGGGGAGCTGACGGACTACTACCGCCAGCTGATCCGCCTGCGCAAGTCCCTGCCCGGCCTGTGCGACAAGAGCGCCCGGGCGGGGGAGCGGATTGTGGAGGCCAAGGTCTACCAGGAGGGGGTGGTGTCCTTCCAGGTGGCGGAGGGCGGCCCCTGCGGGGAGCGGCTGTTCGTGGCCTACAACGCCACCTGCCACGACTACGCCGTCCAGATGCCCTCCGGCCGGTGGACCATCCGGGCGGACGGGGCGAACGCGGACCAGCACCGCCCCCTCATCTCCCACGGCAACTGGGTGACGGTGCACCCCCGCAGCGGGATGCTGCTGATGAGGCAGGGGTAAAAGAACGCCGCCCCGGGCACTGCCCGGGGCGGCGTTTCATGTTTAAGAACCTGTATTCACAGCCGAAATCGCCGGATGGCCGAGGGATTTTCCCGTCAGGCAAGGCGAATTTTCGCAGGAATAATTGTGTTTATTTCAAGAAAATTCAACGCCGCATGACGGGAAAAGGCCCGGTCAGATGGTGAATTGAGGTTGTGGATACAGGTTCTAAACCACCACTCGCTTGCGGAGAAAGGCCGGCTGCCGGGGCGCTCAGCGCTTGGTGGAGTAGATCCCGGTGGCGGTGACCAGGATGTGGTCCGGGTCGTCCGCGAGGAATACCTCCGCCCACATCTGGCCGGAGGTGGCGCCGCAGCGGATGATGTGGGTCCGCACATGGATCACGGCGTCCAGAGGGACGGGCTGGGCGTAATTCACCGTCATGGAGATGGTGGGGGTAACGCAGCCCGCCTGGCAGCCGCAGACGATGCCCATGCAGGTGTCCACCAGGGAGGCGGTGACGCCGCCGTGGACGATGCCGATGATGTTGGCCATCTCGGGGGTAGTGCGGCAGGCAAAGGTGAGGGTTCCGTCCGGCCCGCCGCAGGGGACCAGAGACAGGTCCTGAACCGGGTTGTGCCAGGCGCGGACCCCGGACGCGCCGCACTGGGCCATAAAGGCCGCCGCCTGCTGGAACAGCTCCTCGCAGGTCATCAGCTCAGTCATGGCGGGGGCCTCCTTTCCTTGCTCCGTCCCGCAGGGCCCGCACGGCCTCCTCGCTGGGGGTGACGTACAGGGTGCGGTAGGTGTTGTAGATCACATAGCCCGGCTTGGCCCCGGCGGGCTTTTTCACCACCTTGACGGGGGTGTAGTCCACCGGCACCTGGCCCGACTCCCGGCCCTGGGAGAACCAGGCCGCCAGCATGGCCGCCTCGGTGAGGGATGCCTCGTCCGGCTCCGCCCCGCCGGTTTTGAGGATCACGTGGGAGCCGTGGAGCTTCTGGGCGTGGAGCCACAGGTCCCGCTTGTCCGCGTCCTTCAGGGTGAGCCGGTCGTTCTGGCTGTTGTTTTTTCCCACCAGAATGGTCAGCCCGGAGGAGGAGCGGAATTCCATGGGCTTGGCGTGGACCAGCTTTACCTTGCCCTTGGCGGTCATCTTCTTTTTGTGCTGCTTCAGGTAGCCGTTGTCCATCAGCTCCTGGCGGATCTCCTGGAGGTCCTTATCTCCCTCGGAGAGGGTGATCATCTGGAGCACGCTGTCCAGGTAGTCCAGCTCCACCCGGTTTTTCTCCAGCTGGAGGGTGAGCATCTCCTCCGCCTTCTGGGCCTTTTTGTAGTCCTTGTAGTACTTGGCGGCGTTCTGCTGGGGGGTGAGCAGGGGATCCAGGGGGATGTCCACGTCCCCGGCCTGGGGGTCGTAATAATTCTGGGCCCGCAGGGTGGTCTGGCCCCTGGACATCTGGTAGAAGTTGGTGGTGATGATGTCGCCGAACTGGCGCAGCCGCTCCCGGTCCGCCGTCCGGGCCAGGTCGCCCTCCTGGTTGGCGATCTTCTTGGCGGTGCGGTTGCGGGCCTGGGTGACGGAGCGGATGAAGTCCTGTCCCCGCTGCTTGACCCGCTCCTGGGCCTCCTTCTGCTCGTAGAAGTCGTCCAGCAGGGCGGAGAAGGCGGGGTAGCGCCGCAGCTCCACCTTGGGGCCGTATTGGAGCACCGGCATGAAGGTGAAGTCCATGGGCCTGCCGTCCCGGAGCAGCACCGTGGGGGTGTAGTCCCCGGCCCGCACCCGGTCCATGAGCTGCTCCAGCCGCTGGGCCAGCCCCTCCCTGGTCCCATCCCCCTGGAACACCAGCTCCCGGGCGATGAGGGGGGACAGGCCGTTGAAGGAGTCCAGCAGCCACCCGTCCTGGCCGTCCCCCTGGGGGGCGTTTGCCAGTACGAAGGCCCGCAGCTCCTCGGGGCTCATGGCGGAGGGGTCCAGCCGCCCGGTGGGCTCGGGGAGCTGATAGTACAGCCCGGGCATCACGGGGCGCTTGGCGGACAGGTCCCCGTCTGCCCGGCGCATGCAGTCGGTGATCCTCCCCGTGCCGTCCAGCATGATGAGGTTGGACTTGCGGCCGATGCACTCCAGCACCAGCCGGCGCTCCACCCGGTCGCCCAGCTCGTCCAGGGTCTCGAAGCGGAAGTCCAGCAGCCGCTCCATGGAGGGCTGGGTGAGCTCCAGCAGCCGGGCCCCGGTGAAGTGCTTGCGCAGTAGCATGCAGAACATGGGGGGGGTCTCCGGGTTCTCCCGGGGCACCCGGGTGAGCTGGGCCCGGGGGTGGGCGGGGCTGGCGGACAGCAGCAGGCGCACGTTGTCCCGCCCGGCCCGCATGTGGAGCACCGCCTCGTCCCGGGCGGGCTGGTAGAGCTTATCCACCTTGCCGCCGGTGAGCTTTTCCCGCAGCTCTCCGGCTAAGGCGGTCATAAAGATAGCGTCAAAAGGCATGGGCGGCCTCCTCCATCATGGCCTCGAACAATTCGTTCAGCCGGTCCGTCTCCCCCCGCAGGTACAGCCAGCCGAACAGGGACTCCAGCGCCGTGGCGGCATGGTACTCCCCCACGCTGGCCCCACGGGGGACGGCGGCGGTGTGGCTGTTGCGGCCCCGGCGGTAGACGGCCTGCTCCTCCTCGGTGAGCAAGGGCAGGATGGCGTGGACCAGGCGAGCCTGGGCGGGGGCGGCCACATACTTGACGGCGGCCTTGTGCAGACCTGCGTTGGTGGCCTTGCCGTGGAGGCACAGCCAGGAGCGGACCATCAGCTCGTACACCCCGTCCCCCAGATGGGCCAGCCCCAGGGCGCTGATGCGGCCGATGGTGTCCTGTCCGGCGGACAGGTGAAAGTAATCCATGGGAATTTCTCCAATCCTGAGAATATCCCAAAAATTATACCACATCCTTGGGGAAATGCAAGCCCAACGGGGGAGAAAGAGCGCCCGGCCAAAGGCCGGGCGCTCTCGTCACGTCTCTTTTCTGCGGCGGAGCTCCACCACCGCGCCGGTAATGACGACCACGATGGCGCACACCAGCATGATCTGGAAGATCAGCGGGTTCACCCAGGAGATGTCCCCGGCGGCCCGGCGGATCAGCATGTGCCGCACCGAGAAGTATTCCCAGAAGGTGGGCCCGCC
>CAJUEC010000058.1 GCA_910585155.1 uncultured Oscillospiraceae bacterium | reverse complement strand
CCCCCTCCAGCAGCGTACCGGCAGGCAGGCCGTTGGTGGAGTTGTAGTCGGCGGACTTCTTGACAATCTGGATCTGGGCGGTAATGGGGGTGTTCTTCCAGTCCACCAAGGTCACCTCGCCCGCCTTGACGTAGACGGTTTTCATCTGGGTGTCCGGCACATACCCCGGATTTTCCAGCTCCCGCAGGTAATAGCGTCCGCCGTCTGTCAGGCCCTCGATATACACATAGCCCTGGTTGTCCGAGGTGTACTGCCCGATGGGCCGGTTAGAGCTGTCATAGAGCAGGAAGGTCACCCCGTAGAGCCCCTCGCCAGTGGCGCTGCTGGTTTTGTGAATCAAAATACCTGAAAACGCCTTGTTTTCCACCATTAAAGTGGTATTTTTCCCGTCCTGCACGGTAAACGTGTGGCGGCTGGAATCCAGCTTGTACTCCTTGGGGCACTCGGTTTCAACGGCGTAATAATTGCCCGCCTCCAGCTGGAGGGTGGCGCGGCCATTGCTGTCCGTGGTGATGGTGTCGATGAGGGCGTCGTCATCAGCGCTGCGGATCTCGAAGGTCACGTTGGGGATGCGCTTCTCCTTGTTCCCCGCCACCACCTTGATCAGCTCAAAATTGCCCGCGGGGGCGTTGAGGAAGACCAGGGTCTGCTGGTCGTCAGGCCGCACCGTCACCGTCTGGGTCTGGGTGGCCGGGTCGATGGAGTACCCGGCGGGGCTTTTTACCTCCTTCGCCACCACGGTTCCCACCACATTGACCCGAATCTCGCCGTTTTTGTCGGTGGTGTACAGGCCGTTGCTGGACAGGTGGCCATTGGCCGCGTCCACAAACCTGCCGTCTGCGTAGGTCAACAGGAACTCGGCCCCGCTCAGAAGCTCCCCGGTGGTGCTCTTTTTCTGGATCACCAAGGTCCCGACACGCTCGTTCCAGAAGATCAATTCGGGTGCCTGAGCGCCGGCCTTGATCTTGACCGTTTTGGGTTCGCCGTCCAGGACAAACCCCTCCACCGTGGAGATCTCTCGCGCGGTGACGGTGGTTCCCGGCTCCAGCCCCTCGATCACGATCTCGCCTGCGGAATTGGTGTAGAAGGTCCCATCGCCGGGGCCAACCGCCGCGCCATCGCCGGTAGTGACCTTGAAGCAGACCCCGGCCAAAGGCTCCCGGTCAGTGCCCTTGATGTATTTGCGGATCGTCAAAGTCATCCTGGGATCGTTCTCAAAATCCAGGTTGTTGCCGCCGCCTGTGCCCGTGCCCGGATTTGTACCGGGGGTGACAACGGCCCCGCTGGTGACGGTATTGGCCCCGCTTTTCAGCACGATGGTCTGGGGGGTGGAGTTTAGGACGTGGGTGTCCGGCACCTTGGTCTCGGTGGCGATCACAGTGGAACCGGGCAGGAGGCCGCTGACGGTGACCGTCCCATCCTTCCCGGTGGTGTATTTGCCGATCATCTCGCCGCTGGCATACTTCAAAGTGAACTGGGTGTTGGGTACGGGCTTCCCCGTGACCGAATCCACCTTCGAGAGCGTCAGCGAACACAGGGGGTCGTTGTAAAAATAGAGCTGCTGGGTATCGTCGCCGGGGTTTACCACCACGGTCTGGCTGCGGGTGTTGGGGTCGATGGCGTAGCCGGGGGCGCTGGACACCTCCGTGCAGATGAGGGTGCCGGTGATGCCGGAAAGGACGATCTGCCCCTCCTTATTGGTCGTATACAGACCATTGCTGGACAACTGACCGCCCTCGGCGTCCACCACCTTGCCGTCCGCGTAGGTGATGCGGAACTGTGCCCCCTCAATGGGACTCTTGTCGGCGCTGGACAGCTTGTGGAGGACGAGATCTCCCAGCTTTTTGTTCCTGAATTCCAATGTTACACACTGTCCAGCCTTGATTTTCGCCACCTGGGGCACATCGTCCTTCAGGTATCCGGGCTTTGCCCTGACCTCCTTCACCACCAAGGACGTTCCCGGCTCAATGTTCTCCACCAGGAAAGTGCCCGCCTGGTCCGTCACGAACTTGCCGTTGGCGTCGCCCACCACGGTCCCATCGCTGGTGGTGACCATAAACTCCACGTCACTCAGCGGCGCGCCGTCGCTGTCCGACACCTTCTTGACCAGCAAACTGCCCATGGCGCTGTTGCCGAAGCGGACATGGATGACCTCCTGCTCCTCGCCGGAGAGATACACGGTTTGGGGCGGCGTGTCGATGACGTGCCCCCCGTCACTGGACAGCTCCTCCACGATATAGGTTCCCTTTTTCAGCCCGGTTGCCGTGAAACTGCCATTTTTTGAGGTCTGAAAGGTGCCAATTACGGTGCCGCCCGTGCCGGAGGTGTTGCCGGACAGGTAACGGATCTGGAACACCGCGCCCTCGATGGCCACATTGGGGTGCTGGCTGTCATATTTCCAGACACAAATGGCGCTCAACGGCTGATTGCGGAACACGAAGGTGTGGCCCTGGCCAGCGGGGATGAACGCCTCCTGGGTGTCCGGGTCCGCCTTGGCGAAGCCCTTCAGCGGCTCCAACTCTTGGACCCGGAACCAGCCGTCCCGGAGGCCCAGGGTGCCCATCTTGGTGCCGTCCAGCTCAATGCGCCCGTTCTCGTCCGTGTAGAATACGCCCAGGTCGTTCATTTCGCCGGTGGCGGTGCTGTTGCTGGCGTACCAGACCCGGAAGGGCACGTTGGCCAGCCGGTCGAAGGTGACGGCGTTCTCTTTGATGATCTCAATGATAGGCCGCTTATGGTTCTTGAAGTAGGCGGTGTGGTCCCGGTCCGGGTAGAGGGTGACGAGCTGGCTGGGGGCATCCTTCAGCCAGGGGGAGGGCACCGATTTTTCGGAAATTTCATATACCCCAGGCAGGAGGTTCTTCAGCTCGGCGCGGCCCGTGCTGTCCGTCTCGATCTCGTCCACGCTGTGCCCATCCGCCGCGCGGACGGTGAAAATGGTGTGCTCGATTGGCTCCCCGCTGTCCGCGTCATTTTTATAGACGTAGAGGTTGGGTCGCTTATGGTTTTCCAGCACGATAGTGCTGACCTTCCCCGGAAACAGCTCCACATGATGCTCTTTCAGGTCGATGATGTGATCATTTTTTGTGGCGGTTTCCACCAGGGAATAGACGCCCGGTTCCAACCCTTCCCACAAAATTTCGCCCTTGCTGTCGGTGACGCGGTCCAGGTAGTGACTCCCGTCCTCGATCCTGGCCAGCCGGAAGGAGACGCCCTCCAGGGGTGTGCCGTCCGAACTGGTTTTCGTCAGGAGGAGGTCGGGCTTCTTGGAGTTGGTGAACACGAATTGGACGTTCTCGTTGGGCTTCAGCTCAATGATGCGCTGGAAGTCGTCGATCACATAGCCGGGGCACTCCAGTTCCTCCACCACCATGGCCCCGGTGGGCAGCTTGGACAAGTCGATGGTGCCGTCCACCCCGGTGGTCAGCTCCTCCGGCCCCCAGCTCCCATCCACCGCCGTGAATTTGAACTTTGCGTTTGCGATGGGCTTACTGAGGTCGGCGCTGTCCACCTTGATGAGGTGCATTCCGGGCTTCAAATCGTTGAAAAACACCAGTTCCTGGGTGGCCGTCTGGCCCGCTTTCAGCTCGATCTGCTGGGGGGTGGTGGTGACGATGTGGGCGTCGTCGCTGGACACCTCTTTCACCAGATAAGTGCCGGGATCGAGGTCGAACAACTCAATGATCCCGCTTTCCGGCGTGGTCTTGGTGTCAAACAGCTCGGCATCCTTGTAAATCTCAAAGGTCACCCCAGCCAGATTTTTGCCGCTGGTCCGGTCATATTTGATGATCCGGAGGGAGGGCTTGGACTGGTTGACCACGGTGAGCACCGGGTCGTCCTCGATGGCGGGGTCGTAGGGGTCGATGTGGATGCCGTGGGCGGTGCGGTCCAGGACGTGCCCTGCCGGGGCGGTCTTTTCCACCACCTCGATGTACGCCTCTTTTTTGATGCCGGTCACCCTGGCCTCGCCGGAGCTGTTGGTCTCCACGGAGGTGATGTATTTGCCGTCCGCGTACACATCGAAAATAGCGCCCTCCAGGGATGTCCCCAGCTCGTTCACCTTCAGGATGGTGAGGCTGATGTCCCTGACGTTCTCAAAAACGATCAGGACGTCCCGTTCGCCGGTCCATTCCACCGTCTCTACACGGGTGTCCTTCAGGTAGCCGGGGGCGCTGGACTCCTCCGTCACCCGGTAGCTGCCGTAGGGCAGCTCGTCCCCCTGGAAGGAGATCGTGCCGTCAAAGCCGGTGATGCCGGTGGTGGTGTAGTCCCCATCGATCTGCTCGAAGCGGAACACCGCGCCCTGCAAACTGGCCTTATTCTGGGCGTCCACCTTTTTGACCGTGAAGCCCTTTTCCGTTTCGTTGGGCACGGTCACATACTCGGTGCGGCCAGGGGTGAGGGTGATGTTCATGGGGGCGATGATCTGGTAGCCCTCCGGGGCGGCTGTCTCGGTCAGGGTGTAGGTCTCGTCCGCGGGAAGGTCCGTCCAGATGATCTGACCGTTGCGGTCGCTGGTGCCGGAGACGGTGGTGCCGCCGCTGCCGGTGAGGGTGAAGGAGGCCCCCTCCAGGGGCGCGCCGCCAGCGCCGGCCTTGACGACCTGGAGGCTGGCGGTGTCAGGTTCCTCCGTACCGCTCCACTTAAAGGGGGCCTGGGCCTCCAGGGTGACATAGCCGGGGTCGGAAATGATATAGGACTGTTCGGTGGCGGAGGGGTTATAGGCCAGGAACAGGTTATACTGCGCCACGCCGCCCGTGGCCTTGATGGTGAAGCTGCCCTCGGCGGCGGCGTTGTCCACGGGGACGCAGACCTTGAAGGCCCCGTAATACTCCTCGCCGTTGGAGTTGAGGTTGGTGTTGCGGGACTTGCTGGTGTCCACCTTGTAGCAGGTGGCGCCGTTCTCCTGCACCGTCTCCAGGGGGGAGCCGTTCTCGGCGGTGAAGATAGTCCCCTGGGGCGCGTCGGTGGAATAGACCTTGGTGGTCCGGCCATCGATCCAGGTGGAGGTGGCGGAGGCCACATACATGGTGCGGGTGTAGTATTCCTTCCCGCCGATGGTCTCCTTTTTGATGCCGTCCTCATGGTCGGCGGCGGCGCCCTCCAGGCCGTACTCGTTGAGGACGTCCACGCCGCGGATATCCTTATCCTCCTCGGCCCGGATGGACAGGCCGGTGTGGAGGTTCTTCGTCCAGTGGGCGGAATATTTCAGCATGATCTTGACGCTGTCATACACCCGGATCTTCTGGGCGTCCGAGGTGGGTTCCACCAGGGTGGCCCGGCCAGCGGTGAAGGATGTACCGGGGACGGAGAGCTGGCCGCAGGAGGCCCAGACCGCCACCTGGGTGGCGTATTTATACTCGTCCTCCGTCAGACTGGCGATGCCCCGCACGTCATCGGGATGCAGTTCTTTGAACTGCTCCAGGGTGCGCATGGGATAGCCGTTGGCGAACACGCCCATGGTCTGGGGGTTCCGGTTGTACTCCTGCAGGGTCAGGGCCTTGTTGGGCGAGACTGCCGACAGGCCCCAGTTGACGCAGTAGGCGGTGCCGGTGAGTCCATCGTTGCTGGTGTAGCTCCAACTGCTTCCGCTCAGGCTGCCGCCCGTGCTTTTGGACAGGTACTCATGGCGGCCCAGGTACTGGATGTTGACGGTGCCGCTGCCGTTCAGCGAGGCGGCGCTGGCGGGCAGGGTGAACAGGCCGGCCAGCGTAGCCACCACCAACAACAGGGAGAGAAAACGGGTAAAAGGCTTGTGTTTCATGAAAACTCCTTTCTGTTGCGATCTGTTTGAGAACAAAAAAGCGGCAGGCCGTTTTCCGGCCTGCCAGCGTGAAGGATGTATCTTGCTTATTTCGTTGATCCGGGTACGAATAGTTCCTTGAGGAAGGCGGTGGCTTCCGGAGCCTGATCCTTCCCGGTCTGGTAGCTTTCCACCAGCAGTACCCCGTTCCTGCCGGAGAGGTCGTTGGCGGACACATCCACATGGAGCCATTGACCATCCACATACACGAGGTTCCAAGTGTGGGTCTTACTGCTGACGGTGAAGCATGGGATGTCCGCCGCAGCGCAGAGGAACTTCAACGCTCTGGCGTAGGACCCGCAGGCCGCTTTCAGCTCCCCGGTGTGAGGGGCGAAGGTCTGGGTGATGCCGGCTGTTTTTCCCTTTTGGTAGGCCAGCAGGGTGCGGATGTAGTCGTTGAAGGCTTCCACCCGCTCCCGGTCCGTCATCTCCGCCGTGCCCTCGATGACCGGCTGGACGAAGTCCAGGGGCGCTTGATAATTCTCCGGCATTTCGGCGGACACGGCGAAGTAGTCCAAGTACCGCCAGTAGTCGGTGAAGTTCTGTGGCACATGATGTTCGTAACGCAGCACCCCTTCCATGCGCCCGATCAGCTTTTTCACCGCGCTGTAGTCCTCCTTGGACACCTGTGTGTAGGCGGGGGCGGTGCCGCTGGTCCCGTCCACCATGGTCTGGCGGATGGCGTTGTACAGCTCCCGGCTGTACACGCCGGTGAACACCTCCGGGCTGGCCTCTTGGGAGAAGTCCTCCCGGCTCCAGTGGGTGGCCTGGATGGTGTAGGGCTGGGGAGCCTCTGCCGCCTGGGCGGGGACGGCCAGCAGGGCCGCTGTCATGGCTCCGGTCAAGAGCAAGGACACGATTTTTCTGCTTTTCATGCTCGATTCCTCCGTTTCGTAATATGGTGGGGCTTTGCAAACCAAACCATACCACAGAAGATGGGGAAAGTCGAACACAATCGGCAGACAGTTTTATCCCTGCTGAATGGCGGTGACGCACCAACGGTACTCCGGCTGATTCATCACGCAGGTATAGAGCGTCACCCGGTTGTCGGTGGTGGAGGCGGTGCCGCTGGAATCGTTGACGCTGACCTTCTCCACGCTGGTCACAGCATAGGTCCGGGTCCCCAGCACCGTGGTCAGGGTGATGGTGTCGCCAGCCTCCAGGGTATGGATTTTCCCGAAGTGGTTGTTCACACCTCTGTTATGTCCCGCGAAGCAAGCATTTCCATCCCAGATGCTGGTGTTGGTGAAGTGGCCCGCGCCCTTCTTCAGCGCGGCGCTGTCCGTCCCCTGGTAGACCTTGACGGTCAGGTTGATGGCGGGGATCTTCAGGGTTCCCAAGCTGCCGTTGATGTAGTAGAGGTCGCTTGTCACCTCGGTGTAGCCGCCGCTGGTGCTGCCCTGGGCGATGTCGGTGGGACTGCTGCTGGGGATCTGGGTCATGGTGATATTGCCGCTCACCGAGGGATACTGGCCGGGGATGACGGAGCTGCCTGCCACACCTCCGGCAGCATTGGCCCCGGCGCTGCCCACCTGATTCACCAGCCCGCCAGACAACGCGCCGGGGACGAGGTTGGGGGTGAGATACTCGCCGCTGCCGGGGAGGTAGCTGGTGGGGGTTCCGAAACCGGGGGCGATCAGGGCCGTGTTCTTGCTCCGGTCCACGTTGGGGTTTTCCCACTCGTAGATGGTGTCATCGCTGGTAGGCCGACCGAACAGATAGGCCTCCGGGGCGTCGAAGTCATATTCCAGGGCACTGGCCTGGGTGACGCAGAGGGCGCACAGCATCATGGCCAGCAGAAAACTTCGCAATTTCAATCGATCATCTCCTCTCACGGAATTTTTTGTAAGCGAACACACCGCCAACACCCAGGGCCAGCACCACCACCCCGATCATCACAGGGCGCTTCAGGCCGGACAGATCCACAGTCTCTTTGGCGGTGTCCGGGTCCTCCGTGCTGCCGGGAGCCTCCGTCTGACCAGGGGCGGGGTCATGCTGCTCGTTGCCGCCAGGGGCTTCGGACTCCTCCGGAGCCTTTTCACTGCCGAAGATGGCGGTGTAGGTGACCACGGCACAGTTGGGTTTGGACACCTCGCCGGTGTAGCTGGCGCTGACCGTGTAGCCGGTGGCGTACCGGCTGGAGGCGGTCCCAGTATAGCTGGCGGTGGCGGTGTACCGGGTGACGGGGTTGCCCTCGCCGTCCACATCGGCGGTCTCGCTCCACTTCACATCCCCCAAGGTCAGGGTCTTGCCCTTGTCCTCGATGCTCTTGGGGATGAGGGAGGTATCCGCTTCGGACAGGTTGGGATAGCTGCGGCTGGCGGTGAGGGTGCTGGTCTTGGTGGCGTAGCCGTCCGT
>CAJUEC010000057.1 GCA_910585155.1 uncultured Oscillospiraceae bacterium | reverse complement strand
GTATGGCGGGAAAGGACCCGCTGCTTGGGCATGTTGACAATTTTCAAACAAGCCCAAGTCCGAAGGATTGGGCCCACGCTGAAAGGAATCTGCCATGCTGTTTTTGCAGTTGAAGGACAAGGAATACCTGACCATCGGCGACGACATCGTCATCCAGGTATTCACCAATTCCGCCGTCCGGGTATCGGTGCAGGCCCCCAGGGAGCTGACCGTCCTCCGGGGCGAGGTGCTGGAACGCAACGGGAGCCAGCGGCCCCAGGCGGTGTTCGACAAAAGCCCGGAGCAGGCGAAAAAAGCGCAGAAGCGCCAAAAAACCACCCAAAATTCGGTTTCAAACGGCTGACGAGCCGGTTGAAATATAGTCCCGTATCGGAAGGACCAGCCGCTGTGCACGGTGGCGGTTTGAACGGTACTCCACCCCGCGCTGGGGCAGGGACGCCCCGGTGCGCCGGAACCGCAAAGACCCAAAATCATTTTATTTGAGAGGAAGATTTATAAAATGAGGATCCAGCACAATATAATGGCGATGTCCGCCTACCGCAACTACACCAACAACGTCTCCGCCATGAAGAAGAACCTGGAGAAGCTGTCCTCCGGCTACAAGATCAACCGCGCCGGCGACGATGCCGCCGGTCTGGCCATCTCTGAGAAGATGCGGGCCCAGATCACCGGCCTGGAGACCGCCCAGAAGAACGCCAAGGACGGCATCTCCCTGGTGCAGACCGCCGAGGGCGCTCTGACCGAGGTTCACGATATGCTCAACCGCATGGTGGAGCTGGCCTCCATGTCCGCCAACGGCACCTACGACAACACCACCGACCGCGCCCAGCTCCAGAAGGAGATGGACCAGCTCACCAGCGAAATTGACCGCATTGCCGACAGCTCCAACTTCAACGGCATCAAGCTGCTGGACGGCTCCATGGACGCGGGCGGCGAGACCGTGGTCACTGAGGGCAAGTTCCAGTTTGCCGCCAACCACGGCGGCAACGTCTCCACCGGCAATGTGGCCCTGCCCACCGTGGGCCAGACCCTGGGCACCAACACCGTCCTGCACGCGGGCGCCACCGCCGGCAGCGCCAAGACCGAGTTCTCCGTGGAGCTCCACAACCTGGAGTTCGACAACGCCGCCGGCAGCTCCATGACCATCACCATCGGCGATGAAGAGTTTACCCTGAAGGGGGGCGCCCATGGCACCGCGGGCACCAAGCTGTCCGCCTCTGACATTGCCGCCGCCTTCAAGGCCGGCAAGTTCGTGGTGGGCGACAAGGATTCCACCACCGCCATGACCGCCGACCAGGCCACCATCGGCGGCGTGGCCTATGACGTCACCGTCAGCAACGGCAAGATCACCTTCTCCTCCACCGCGGACCTGCCCGACGGCACCGAGATCCCCGCCACCGTGGCCATCACCGGCGACGACGGCAATGGTACTGCCCCGACCACTGCGCAGGCCGCAACCTATTCCTTCGAGTTGACTGCGGGAACTGGCACTTTCGCTGATGGTGATGTCATCACGATTGGCGGACAAACCATTAATGTGGTTGACGCTGGTACTGGTGACATTACCGCTGCTGATGCTGCCGATTTGTCAAAGCTGGCGGTTGTTGCAGCTGCGAAGCTTCAGGCCGCTGGCAACGCTGATTACAACATCGCCAGCGACGGCGCTAAGATTGTGTATACGGCGAAAACGGCTGGCGCTTTGGGCGGCGTGGGCGCACCTGCCGCCGCTCCCGCCGCGATCACTGCTGGCGGCGCTGCCGCCGCTAAGGTGACGGTTGGCGCGATGGCGACTGAACAGGCTGGCGCCGACGCCGGCGACGCCGTTGCCGCCGGTTCCTCCATCAAGGGCGACTACAACGTGTCCACCACCGACATCGTGACCAAGGCCGCCCCCACCGACAAGCGCCTGGCCAGCACCCACTTCACTCTGACCAACGATATGGTCGCCGACGGCAGCACCATCACCATCGGCACCAAGACCTACACCTTCACCACCGATAAGGACAAGATCGGCGAGGAGGGCTATGTGGACGCCACCAGCGGTGATCTGGCCACCATTGCCACCAACCTGACCGACACCGTGGCCAAGGACAACACAACCTACACCCTGGGCACCGACGCCACCCCCGGCCACATCACCATCACCGAGATTGACGGCCAGACCGACTTTGACCTGACCACCATGAACGGCATCGAGGCGTCCCTGGGCTTCACCACGTCCACCACCTCCCCCGTGGACTCCACCAAGGGCCTGACCCTCCAGATTGGCGACACCGCCGACAGCTTCAACCAGCTGAAGGTGTCCATTAAGGATATGCACGCCAACTCTCTGGGCATCGACAAGGGCTCCATCAAGATCTCCGACCAGGCCAGCGCGGCCACTGCCATTGAGAAGATCAAGGCCGCCATCAACAAGGTGTCCGACGTGCGCGGTACCCTGGGCGCCACCCAGAACCGCCTGGACCACACCATCAACAACCTGTCGGTGATGACCGAGAACATTCAGGATGCCGAGTCCACCATCCGCGACGTGGACGTGGCCGAGGAGATGATGGCCTACACCAAGAACAACATCCTGATTCAGTCCGCCCAGGCCATGCTGGCCCAGGCCAACCAGGTTCCCCAGGGCGTGCTCCAGCTGCTGCAATAAGGAAGCGCCCGAGCCGCCGCGAGCAGCGGGCTAAGACCCGGAGCGGAGCAAAATCACGGCGGGGTCAGAGACCCCAGAGGGATTTTGCGCAGTCGAGGGGCTTAGAACCGCGTCGCGAGCAGGCGAGGCGTGACAACACGAAGCGCGACGATAGCCGCGCAGGGGAGCTTGGAGCGAAGCGAGGACGCAAGCCCAGCGCCGCACAGCGGCGCGGGTTTTGTCCGAGTCGGAGTGAAAGCGACCCGGCCGCGCGGCCAATCGGAGCGTGACAACACGAAGCGCCCGAGCCGCCGCGAGCAGCGGGCTAAGACCCGAAGCAAGGACAAACGCCCCACAGAGGCTTACAAAAAAACGCAGAAAAAGCCCCCCGCAGCTGGTTTTCCAGCTGCGGGGGCTTTTTGCGTTTTCGGGAGGGCCGGTGGAAACATTCCAGCCGGGTAGCGGTCCGCCGTCGCCTGGTCACCACTCCCCCATAGCGATTTTGATAATTCTGTATTCAAATCACTACAACCGCTCCCCAGGGAGTCCATCCGTGCTGGAAAAATTCGGGCGGCAGCCAAAGATGCAGCGTCATCTTTGTGCAAACCGCCTATTTTTTTGAGCTCAGTTTGTCTAAATGTGAAAAAATTGTCAGAGGCACTCCCTTGGCATGCCCCTTGCACTTTCAATAGGAACGAGGTCCGAGATGCAGAGGACCAACCACCGCACCTGGGGGCATGAAGTTAAAACCATAATGGGAGGGAACAAGATTTGGAAGATGTTTCAAAAGCAGCGGGCTGGAGAGAGCACTATGAATCGGTGATCACCTCAGCGGATGAGGCCGTGAGGCTCATCAAAGACGGGGACCGGGTATTCATTCCGGACACAGTGAACGAGCCCCTGGCCCTGACGGAGGCCCTAGAACGGAACTATGCACAATTCCACAACGTGGAATTGACGTCCTGGATGAGCCTTTGCCCGTCCTCCGGGTATATGGCGCCGGAGATGCAGGGCCATTTCAGAATGAACGCTTTTTTCGCCGCCGGCAACACGCGTCAGGCCATTCAGGATGGGCGGGCTGACTTTTCCCCTGCGTTCTACCAAAACGCGCCGTCCATCTACCGCACGGAAAAGGCGGCGGACGTGGCGCTCTGCTCCTGTACGCCGCCTGATGAAAACGGGTACTGCTCCCTGGGCTGTTGTGTCACATACAACAAGGCCCCGATTGAGCAGGCCCGCGTGGTGATCGCCCAGGTAAACCGAAACATCCCGTATACCTACGGCGACACGCTGGTGCATTGCAGCGCATTCCACGCGGTGGTTCTGGAGGACCGGCCGCTGCCGGAGGCCCACCAGGGCAGGATCAACGACGTGTCCAAGCGCATCGGCGCCCACTGCGCCCAGCTCATTGAGGACGGCAGCACCCTTCAGCTGGGGATCGGCTCCATCCCGGACGCGGTATTGTCCTGCCTGGGCGAAAAAAAGGATCTGGGCATTTATGCCGAGCTGTTCAGCGACGGCGTCTTGGAGCTTTACAAAAAGGGCGTCATTACCAATAGGTATACCACGGTGTGCCCGGGGAAAATGGCGGCGGGGCTCGTGATGGGCACCAAGGAGCTCTACGATTGGTGCGACCACAACCCCAACATTGAGTTCTACCCCATCGACTGGATCAACAACCCCTTCCGGGTGGCGCAGAACCACAAAATGGTGGCCATCAACAGCTGCCTCCAGGTGGACCTGTACGGCCAGGTGAACTCCGAGTGGATGAATGGCCGCCAGTACAGCGGCACCGGAGGCCAGGTTGATTTTGTGCGGGGGGCCCAGGCGTCGAAGGGCGGCAAGGCGCTGCTGTGCCTCCCCTCCACCGCCGCAGGGGGAAGCGTCTCCAGAATCGTTCCCACCCTTCCGGAGGGAACGATGGTTACCACCCTGCGGAATGACGTGGATTACATTGTAACGGAATATGGATCCGCCAGGCTGAAGGGGCTCACGGTGGCGGAGCGGGCGGTAAAGCTGATCAACATCGCCCACCCAGCCTTCCGCCGGGAGCTGGAGGCGCGCTTCAAAACCATGACGAACCTCACCCTTGAGGGGATCACCTACGACTAAATGGAATGGGAGGGCTTACACATGAGCCGGATTGACCTGGAACTGACGGATCGCATCGCGGTGGTGACGCTGCGCAATGAGCCGCTGAACATTTTTGACATTGGCTTTTACACAGAGGTCCGAGAGTTCATGCTCGACCTCAACGCGAGGTCGGACTTTGACGCGGTGGTCATCACCTCCGGCTGCCGCCACTTCAGCGGGGGCGGAGACCTGCCCGAGATTCAGCGCATCTGCTCCGACGTGAAGGTGGCCGAGCGGGTGAGCCGGGCCGTGGCCGCGTGCATGGGGTCCATCTACCACTGCAAAAAGCCGGTTATCGCGGCGGTGCACGGCAACGCCATCGGCTCCGGAACGGGGATCGCCGCCAGCTGCGACCTCATCATCGCCCAGGAGACCTCCAAATTTGCCGTCCCCGAGATCAATGTGGGCTTTATCGGCGCCTCCGAATTCATGCAGCTGCTGGTGCCCAAAAAGCTGGCCCGGTATTACGCCTACACAGGCAAGCCCATCACCGGCGCGGAGCTGAAGCGCTGGGGCGGCGTGCTGGACACCGCCGGCACCCGGGAGGAGGTCCTGGAGAAGGCCATGGCCGTGGCCAGAGAGATCGCGGCCCGGGCCCCGGCCGCCGTCTCCCTGTTCAAAGCGGCCATGAACTACAACGACAACGAAGACCTGGAGGGAAAGTTCTTCCATGAGATGCGCCTGGGCCTGGGCGGCTTCTACGGGTCCGACGACGCAGGGGAGTGCATTGCCGCCATGCTGGAAAAAAGAAAACCAGTGTACACTGGCAAATAAAAAGGAGGAAAACACTGTGAAAAAGAAGAATTGGATCTGTTTGGCGCTGGCCCTTATGATGAGCCTTGGGCTGCTCGGCTGTACGCCCGGCGCCTCCGCTCCCTCCACCCCGCCGTCCGGCTCCTCAGGGGCGCCCCAGGGCGGCGGGCAGGAGGACGACCTCCCCAAGGGCTCCATTGTGCTGAAAATCACCTCCGTCTGCGGCGCCGAGGGTCAGCACCCCTTTGGCAACACCTGCGTCGCGTTTGAGAAGCGGGTGGAGGAGGAGTCCAACGGCGTCATCGATGTCCAGGTCTACCCCAACAGCCAGCTGGGCAATGAGCGCGAGCTCTATGAGGGGATGCTGAGCGGCGACGTGGAAATGTTCTACGGCGGCTCCATGGTGCTGGGCAACTTTACCAACAAGGTGAAATTCTGGGGTCTGCCCTTCTTCTTCTCCTCCGGCCGCCAGGCCTGCTTGGAGTTCTTCGACACCTACGGAGAGCAGCTCCAGAAGGACATCTACGACGAGATCGGCCTGTACTGCATCTGGACCGACAACGGGGCGTTTCAGCCCGCCAGCCAATTTGAAATCAAGACCCCCGCCGACATGGCCGGCCTGAAGCTGCGCTGCCATGAGATCGACACCTTCATCAAGGGCTATGAGGCGCTGGGGGCCGCCCCCGTCCCCATGGCCTTCGGCGAGATTTACACAGGCCTTCAGCAGGGCACCATCAACGGCACCCACACCAATGACGTACTGCTGGAGTCCAACAAATTCTATGAGGTGTGTAATTACTACGCCTCCAACATCAACATCACCTACGACATGGGCGTAACCGGGATCAGCGGCGCGTGGTTCGACCAGCTGCCCGAGAAGTACCAGGAGATCGTCTGGCGCAACGCCCAGCTTTTCTCCCAGGAGTTCAACGCCAATCTGGTGGAGTGGGAGCAGATGATTGACAAGCGCCTGCAGGAGGAGTGCGGCGTGACCTTCACCGTCTACACCCCCGCCCAGCGCCAGGCGTTCATCGACGTGGTCCAGCCCGTCTACGAGGAGTTCAAGTCCAGCGGCATCGAGCCCAAATTTGACGAGTACTACGCCGCTGCCCAGGAGCTGAATCAAAAGCATGAGCAGTAACCGCAGCTGAAATCTGATGAAAGCTGGCATCCCGGAACATGCAATGCGGGGCCGGGATGCCAGCTTGGAAAGGGTATGGTATGAAACTATTAAAGGCCATCGATTTGGTGCTGGACAATCTGGAGAAATATGCCTGCGCACTGCTGCTGGCAGGCCTCACCGCGGTGACAATCACCAAAATCATCCTGAGAATCGCCAGCCTCCCCTCCAGCTGGACGGAGGAGCTGGCCCGATTGATGTTCGTGTGGTGCATCTATATCGGAACCGCCCACGCCGCCCGCTACGGAAAGCACCTGAAGGTGGACATACTCTCCACCT
Source organism: uncultured Oscillospiraceae bacterium (assembly GCA_910585155.1). GTDB lineage: Bacteria > Bacillota > Clostridia > Oscillospirales > Oscillospiraceae > Enterenecus. The sequence goes on along the minus strand of CAJUEC010000057.1, from coordinate 2,837 downwards.
TTGTGAAGGACCGGGGAAACTATGTCTTCAGGCTGATTACCAACGTCAGCTCTATTTTATTTTTTGTCCTGCTGTCCTACATCATGACCCTGGTCCTGCAATTTATGCTGGTCCGGCCCCAGCGCTCCGCGGCCATCGGCTATGACATGTTTTTCGCCTACCTGTCGGTGTTCGTGTGCGCCGTCCTCTCCTGCATCCGGTACGTTGAGGACATTGTGAGAGCCACCGTGGAGTACAAAGAAAAGCGGCAAGCAAAGGAGGGGGTCTGAGCATGGCCAGCAACAGCGTAATCCTGATCATGTTCCTCATATTCGCGGTGTGCCTGCTTATCCAGGTGCCCATCGGATATTCCATCGGCTTTGCGTGCCTGTATTTCATGACCCAGTCCAACGCCATCACCCTCAATTCCTTCGGCTCCGCCATGTTTTCCTCGGTGGACTCCTTTCCCCTGATGGCCATTCCCCTGTTTGTGCTCACCGGGGCGCTCATGGAGGGCGGCGGCCTGGCCAGGCGGCTGATCAACTTTGTGGAGGCCTTCATCGGCCAGTTCACCGGCGGCCTGGCCATGGCGGGCATCATCACCTGCGCGTTCTTTGGCGCCATCTCCGGCTCCGCGCTGGCCACCGTGGCCGCCATCGGCTCCATCATTGTCCCCGTGATGGTGGAGGCGGGGTACGACCAGAAGTGGGCCTGGGGCCTGATGTCCGCCGCCGGCTGCCTGGGCATCATCATTCCGCCCAGCATACCCATGGTGCTCTATGCCTCGTCCACCAACGTGTCCATTGGAACCCTGTTCATGGGCGGGTTTGGCCCGGGGCTGTTCCTGACGCTGGCGCTGTGCGCGGTCACCTACTTCATGTGCAAAAAGCGCGGCTACAAAGGGAACGGCGCCGCGTTTTCCCTCCGCAACGTGGCCAAACAGCTCAAGGACTCCATCTGGGCCCTGATTATCCCCGTCATCATTCTGGGCGGCATCTACGGCGGCTTCTGCACGCCCACCGAGGCCGCCGCGGTGGCGGTGGTGTACAGCGCTCTGGCGGGCAAATTCATCTACAAGGAGCTGACGGTGAAAAAGCTCCTCCAGGGCCTTCAGTCCACGGCCATCACCAACGCCACCATTCTGATCGTGGTGGCCACGGCCACCGTGTTCGGCCGGGTGCTCACCGTCTCCCAGATCCCCGCCAAAATCATTGAGCTGCTGTCCAATGTCACCGACAGCTACATCATTCTGCTCCTGCTGATCAACCTGCTCCTGCTGGTTGTGGGCTGCATCGTGGACACCACCGCCGCAATCATCATTCTGGCCCCCATGCTCTATCCGCTGGTCAGCGCCTACGGCGTCAACCTGATTCACTTTGGACTGATTATGGTTCTGAATCTGGCCATCGGCCTGTGCACACCGCCGGTGGGGGCAAACCTGTTTGTGGCCTCCGGCCTGAGCGGACTGCCCTTCAACCAGGTGTCAAAGCAGGTGCTGCCCTTCCTGCTGGTAATGCTGGCGGTGCTGATGGCCGTCACCTTTGTGCCCGGGATCACCCTTCTGCTCCCCAAGCTGCTGGGGCTTCCGCTGTAAGCCGCCTCGGCACAGCGCTTTGCGGCCAAGACTGCAAAAAATCCTCGGTGAGCAGCCCGCAACAGGCGGACTGCCTCACCGAGGATTTCTCATCCCCCTCAGTCTGGCAGACCGTGGGGGTACAGCTCCTTGTATTTCCGAATCTTCGCGTACAGCACGGTCCGGTGAATCCCCATCTCCTCCGCCGCCCTGGCCACGTTCCCGCCGCACAGGGCCAGCACCTGCCGGATATACCGGTACTCCCATTCCTGGGCCGCCTCCCGCAGGGGGCGCGGCCCGCCGCCGGCGGACGCGGGCTCCGGGGCCGCCGGCTCCAGCATCTGGTCGGGTATGGCGAACTGAAAATAGGAATCGGGGTAGATTTCGGGCTTGCTGTCGCTTCGGCTGATGATAACCAGCCGCTCAATGACATTGCGCAGCTCCCGGATGTTGCCCGGCCAGGAGTAGTTGAGCAGCATCTGCTCCAGGTCGCCGGAAAAGGGCTTGTCTGTGCCGTATTTGCGGTTAAACTCGTTGAGGAACTGCTCAGACAGGGCGAGTATATCCTCCCTGCGCTCCCGCAGCGGCGGAATGGAGATGGGGATGATGCTCAGGCGGTAGTAGAGGTCCAGCCGGAAGAGGTGCTCATCCACCATCTGCCGCAGGTTCCGGTTGGTGGCGGAGATGATGCGCACATCCACATGGGATTCCGTATTGCTGCCCAGCCGCCGGACCTCTCCGTCCTCCAGCACCCTCAGCAGCTTGGATTGAATATCCAGGGGGAGCTCCCCCACCTCGTCCAGGAACAGCGTTCCGCCGTTTGCCATCTCAAAGAGCCCGGCCTTGCCCTCCTTCAGCGCCCCGGTAAAGGCGCCCTTGGTGTAGCCAAAAAACTCCGATTCAAACAGATTCGGCGGGATGGCCGCACAGTTGACCGGGATAAACACATTGCTGGAGCGGGGGCTGTTTTTGTGGATATAGCGGGCAATGACCTCCTTGCCCACGCCGGATTCCCCCAGCAGCAGGACGCTCCCGTCCGTTCCGGCCACTGCCCTGGCGACGGAATAGATCTCCTGCATGTGGGCGTTTTCCGAGGCGGCGGTGGTCTGGGCCGGTTCCACGTAACGGTTGATGAACTTCAGCGCGTCCAGGGCGATATTGCTGTCAGCCGCCGCACGTTCCCAGAATTCCCGCGTTGACTCCTCGTACCAGCTGTACGTCGCCGCAAAGGCGGGCTTTCCATCCTGGAAGTTCAGCGGGACGGAATGAATCAGCATCCCCTCCC
>CAJUEC010000056.1 GCA_910585155.1 uncultured Oscillospiraceae bacterium | reverse complement strand
TTCGGCACCGGCTGCGTGAAGATGACCCCCGCCCACGACCCCAACGACTTTGAGGTGGGCCTGCGCCACAACCTGGACACCATCCGGGTGCTGGACGACCACGGCGTGGTCAACGAGGACGGCGGCAAGTACAAGGGGCTGGACCGCTACGAGGCCCGCAAGGCGGTCATCGCCGATTTGGAGGCCCTGGGCCTGCTGGAGAAGGTGGAGCCTCACCAGCACAACGTGGGCACCTGCTACCGCTGTCACAACGACGTGGAGCCCATTATCTCCGCCCAGTGGTTTGTGAAGATGGAGCCCCTGGCGAAGGAGGCCCTCCGGGTGGTGAACGAGGGGGAGACCAAATTCGTCCCCGAGCGGTTTACCAAGACCTACACCAACTGGATGGAGAACGTCCACGACTGGTGCATCTCCCGCCAGCTGTGGTGGGGGCACCAGATCCCCGTGTGGTACTGCGCGGAGTGCGGCCACATGACCGTCACCCGGGAGGACCCGTGCCAGTGTGAAAAATGCGGCTCGAAAAGCATCCAGCGGGACCCCGATGTGCTGGATACCTGGTTCTCCTCCGCCCTGTGGCCCTTCTCCACCCTGGGCTGGCCGGAAAACACCGAGGACCTGGAGTACTTCTATCCCACCGACGTGCTGGTCACCGGCTATGACATCATCTTCTTCTGGGTGGCCCGGATGATCTTCTCCGGCTGCGCCCACACCGGCAGGCCCCCCTTCCACACCGTGCTCATCCACGGCCTGGTGCGGGACGACAAGGGCCGCAAGATGTCCAAGTCCCTGGGCAACGGCATCGACCCGCTGGAGATGGCGGAAAAGTACGGCGCGGACGCCCTGCGCTTCAACCTCATCACCGGCAACGCCCCCGGCAACGACATGCGCTTCTATGTGGAGAAGTGCGAGGCCATGCGCAACTTTGCCAACAAGATCTGGAACGCCAGCCGGTTTGTGCTGATGAACCTGACCATCGACCGGTGCGCCTTGCCCGAGAAGCTGGAGCAGGAGGACAAGTGGATTCTGTCCAAGCTGAACCGGGTGGTGAAGGAGGTCACCGAGAATATGGACGCCTACGAGCTGGGGGTGGCCTCCGCCAAGGTGTACGACTTCATCTGGAGCGACTACTGCGACTGGTATATCGAGTTCACCAAGGCCCGCCTCCAGGGGGAGGACGCCGCCGCCAAGGAGCAGGCCCAGCAGGTGCTGGTGTACGTCCTCACCCAGACGCTGAAGCTGCTGCACCCCTTCATGCCCTTTATCACCGAGGAGATCTGGCAGGCCCTGCCCCGCCAGGGGGACTGTCAGGCCAAGTTCCTCATGCTGGACCGCTGGCCGGTGTACAGCCAGGCGCTGGACTTCCCCCAGGAGGAGAAGGCGGTGGGCCTCATCATCGACGCGGTCCGGGCCATCCGGGGCAAGCGGGCGGAGCTGAACGTCCCGCCCTCCAAGAAGGCCCATGTCACCATCTCCACCCTGGAGCAGGAGGCCTTCGCCCAGGGCGGGGCCCTGCTCAAGCGGCTGGCCTGGGCCAGCGAGGTGTCCGTTGTCGGCGTGTCGGAGGCGGGCAGCAGCTCCGAGATGATCCAGAGGGGCTTTGTGGAGCTTCTGACCCCCGCTGCCCGCATCTTCCTGCCCCTGGCCGAGCTGGTGGACATGGAGAAGGAGCGCAAGCGGGTGGAGAAGGATTTGAAGAAGAATTCCGACGAGCTGGCCAAGCTCACCGCCAAGCTGAACAACCCCAGCTTTGTGGGCAAGGCCCCCGCCCACGTGGTGGCCGCCGAGAGGGAGCGGGCCGCGCAGCTGGAAATTCTGGTGGAAAAGATTCAGGCGCAGCTGGCGGCGATGTAAATTTTTCCAATTGCGGCCACCCCTTCGGCAAAAAATGACCCATCCCATTCGGTATAATGAGCGCGATACGGGAAATTTCCCGTACCGCGCTCATTTTTTTGCAAAGAGGGGACAAGCCATGCCCATCGCCATAACCAGCCGGGACAACGCCCTCACCATCGCCCTGTCCGGCGAGATCGATCACCACGGAGCCCGGGAGATGATGACCCAGCTCACCGACGCCATCGCCGAGCGCCTGCCCACCCGGCTGGTGCTGGACCTGTCCGGCGTCACCTTTATGGACAGCTCGGGCATCGCCGTACTGCTGAGGGCCCTGCGCCAGATGGAGCACATCGGCGGCTCCCTGCGGGTCACCGCCATCCCCGCCCAGGCCAGGAGGGTGCTGGACGCCGCCGGAGTGGGGCGGCTCATCACGTTAGAATGAGGAGGCCTACATAGGATGAAAGCCATAGACCAGGTGAGCATCACCTTCACCTCCCGCTCCGCCAACGAGGGCTTTGCCCGGGCGGCGGCGGCCTGCTTCGCGGCCCAGCTGGACCCCACCCTGGACGAGGTGGCGGACATCAAGACCGCCGTGTCCGAGGCGGTGACCAACGCCATCGTCCACGCCTACCCCGACTGCCTGGGGAAGATCGTCCTGCGCCTGCGGCTGCTGGACGGCGGTATGCTGGAGATACAGGTAAAGGACTCCGGCGTGGGCATACCCGATGTGGACCAGGCCCGCACCCCGCTGTTCACCACCGGTGGGGAGGAGCGCTCCGGCATGGGCTTTACCATCATGGAGAGCTTTATGGACGGCCTCAGGGTGCGCTCCCAGCCGGGGCGGGGCACCACGGTGACCATGCGCAAGCGCCTGGCCCCCCGGGCGGGCGGCCCCAGGTGAGGGGGCTGGACGCCCCCGCCCTGCTGGAGGCGGCCCAGGCCGGGGACAACGATGCCTGCGAGCGGCTGCTCATTGACAACAGCGGCCTGATCTGGTCGGTGGCCCGCCGGTACTATGGCCGGGGGGTGGACCCGGAGGACCTGTACCAGCTGGGCTGTCTGGGTTTTTTGAAAGCCATCCGGGGGTTTGACACCGCCTACGGCACCCAGTTTTCCACCTACGCCGTGCCCAAGATCGCCGGGGAGATCCGCCGCTTTCTCCGGGACGACGGGGCGGTGAAGGTGAGCCGGGGCACCAAGGAGCGGGCCATGGCCCTGCGCCAGCGGCGGCAGGAGCTGACCCAGCGGCTGGGCCGGGAGCCCACGGTGGGGGAGCTGGCCGCAGCCACGGGGCTGGAGCCGGAGGAGATCGCCGCGGCGGACACGGCGGTGCTGATGGTGGCCTCCCTCCAGGAGGAGGCGGGGGAGGAGGGCTTCTCCCTGGAGACGGTGCTGGGGGACGAGGGGATCGAGGACGAGCTGGTGGAGAAGCTGGCCCTGCGCCACGCCATCGACCAGCTCCCCGAGCGGGAGCGGATGGTGATTCTCCTGCGGTTCTACAAGAATCTGACCCAGGAACGGGTGTCCAAGGTGCTGGGCGTGAGCCAGGTGCAGGTGTCCCGCATCGAGCGCCGGGCGGTGGCAAAACTGCGGGAGGCGTTGACAGAATAACCCGGACGGAGATTTTTTACTCTCCGTCCGGGCTGTTTTTTACCAATAGAACGCTATCTTGAATTCATTCAAGCCTCTGTACCATAAAATCCGTCCAGTAAGTCTGCCAAAGTCTTCGGCGCCTCCTCGTTTACAACGTGTCCGGTATTTTCAATGATTCTCAATTCCGCATTTTTAATATTATTAGAAAGATAATAGGCCGACTTAATGTTTGCACGATCTTTCTTTCCGCAGACTATCAGCGCCGGACACTGAACATCTCGCAACTTGTTGCTGAAATCCAGATTTTTCATGGAATTTCCCAAAATGAAAGTGTCCTTTTTGCCAAACGCCATATTTTCAAAAACCGATTCCGGCAAAAATCTAAAAATCACATTTTGAAGGCCAAATGCTGCTTTTGGTACTTTGTGAGGTGTTCCAATCAGGACCAGCGTCTTCACTTTCTTCGGATGATCCAGGGCATAGCTTAACGCTAAAATCCCTCCCAGAGAAATGCCGCACAAATGAATTTGTTCATCAATTCTACTGCAATATTCCGCAAAAGAAGCGCGCAGGTTCGGATAGTCCGCCTCTTTTCCGTTCAGAATCGCGGACAAATTCGGGCACAAGATATCGTCTCCATGCTCCATATAAGAGATTGTCTCATTCCAGCTCGCGGCCTTATGCCCCGAACCGTGAAGAAAAATCTTTGGCATCACAAACCTCCGCTTTACGTCACGGCTTAAAGCTGTCCTTCAAGCTCACCGAGCGGTTGAACACTAGGTGTCCCGGCTTGGAATCCTTGCTGTCGGCGCAGAAATACCCCTGCCGCAGGAACTGGAAGCGGTCCGACGGCTGGGCGTGGGCCAGCCCCGCCTCCACCTTGCACCCGGTGAGCACCTCCAGGGAATCCGGGTTCAGGCACTGGATGAAATCCTTCCCCGCCGCGTCCGGGTCGGGGTCGGAGAACAGGTTGTCGTACAGCCGGACCTCCGCGTCCACGGCGGTGGCCGCGTCCACCCAGTGGATGGTGGCCCCCTTCACCTTCCGGCCATCGGTGGGGTTGCCCCCCCGGCTGTCCGGGTCGTACTCGGCGGCGATCTCGGTGACGTTCCCCTCCTCGTCCGTCTCGTAGCCCACGCACTTGATGAGGTAGGCCCCCTTCAGCCGGCACTCCGGGCCGTTGGGGTAGAGCCGCTTGTACTTGGGCACGGGCTCGGGCAGGAAGTCCGACCCCTCCACCCACAGCTCCCGGGAGAAGGTGACGGTATGGGTGCCCTCCTCCGGGCGCAGGGGGTTGTTCTCCACCTCAAAGGTCTCGGACTGCCCCGCCGGGTAGTTGGTGATCACCAGCTTGACGGGCCGCAGCACCGCCATCACCCGCCGGGCGGTCTCGTTCAGGTCCTCCCGGAGACAGTACTCCAAAAAGGCGTATTCAATGGTGTTGGCCGCCTTGGCCACGCCGATGCGGTCGCAGAAGCTGCGGATGGACTTGGGGGTGTAGCCCCGGCGGCGCAGGCCGCACAGGGTGGGCATGCGGGGGTCGTCCCAGCCGGACACCCGGCCCTCCTCCACCAGCTGGCGCAGCTTCCGCTTGGACATGACGGTGTGGTTGATGCCCAGCCGGGCGAACTCGATCTGCCGGGGCTTGTGGTAGGGGATGGACACGTGCTGGGCCACCCAGTCGTACAGCGGCCGGTGGTCCTCGAACTCCAGAGAGCACAGGGAGTGGGTGATGCCCTCCAGGGCGTCCTCGATGGGGTGGGCGAAATCATACATGGGGTAGATGCACCACTTGTCCCCCTGGCGGTGGTGGTGGGCGTGGTTGATGCGGTAGATCACCGGGTCCCGCATGTTGAAATTGCCGCTGGCCAGGTCGATCTTGGCCCGCAGGGTGTATTTGCCGTTCTCGAACTCCCCGCTTTTCATCCGCTCAAACAGGTCCAGGGACTCCTCCACCGGCCGGTCCCGCCAGGGGGAGGTGGCGGGCACGCCGATGGCGCCCCGGTGCTCCTTGAACTCCTCCGGGGACAGCTGGCACACGTAGGCCAGCCCCTTGCGGATCAGCTCCACCGCGTACTCGTACATCTGGGGGAAGTAGTCGGAGGCGTAGAAAAAGCGGTCCCCCCAGTCGAAGCCCAGCCAGTGGATGTCCTCCTGGATGGCCTCCACGTACTCCACGTCCTCCTTGGAGGGGTTGGTGTCGTCCATGCGGAGATTGCACAGTCCGCCGTACTTCTCGGCGGTGCCGAAGTCGATGGTCAGGGCCTTGCAGTGGCCGATGTGGAGATAGCCGTTGGGCTCAGGGGGGAAGCGGGTGTGGACAGTCATGCCGGCATACTGCCCGCCCTGAGCGATGTCCTCGTCGATAAAGTCGTGGATAAAGTTCTGGCTCATGGAACCGTTCAGCTCTTCTGCCATGCCTGTCACTCCTCGGTAAAAATGAAGTTGGGTTCCGGGCTTTGCCCGGAACCCAATTATTATATACGCTTGTGCGGGGAAAAGCAAGCTAATATTGACCGGGTCTTCGCCGGGTCTCCGCTGGCCGCTTGAATCAGCCCTTCCCTAGAACGGGGGCTGGCCGCCGGCATCCAGCCCCTCCAAGGTCTGGGCGGAGACGTCGTACTGCTCGCAGGCGGGGTGGAGGGCGGCGTCCCACTCCCAGCCCAGCCGGGTCAGCTCCTGGTCGGTGTACAGGTGGAAGGGGGCGGAGGGGATGCCGTTCCAGGAGGCGCTCTCCTCCGGGTTCAGCAGCATGGCGGGCAGCAGGTGCCGGTAGCCCGCCGGGGTGGCCACGATGAGCCACAGGCCCATGGGGCTGCTCACCGGCTCCACCTCAATGGAGCACTGCTGGCACAGGTATTCCATGGCCATGAGGGCGGCGCTCTCGGTGACGGACGCCCCGGAAAAGACGGCCAGCGCGTCCTGGGCGCCGTGGTAATCATAGCCCCCGTGGGCGGTGCGGACGATGGAGGCCAGCTCCTCCACGGTGTAGCTCTCTCCGGCGGCGGGGTTGGCCTCCAGCAGCGCGGCGGCGGCGGTCTCCAGCTGCTGGGCGTACTCCTTTTCCGCCTCCACCTCCTGGGCGGACAGGCTCAGCTTCACCTCAATGACCCGGCGGGTGCCCGTCTCGGGATAGAGGGAGATGGCGGCGCTGAGGCCCTGGTGGGCGGACAGCTCGGGGGCGCCGAGGCAGGCCAGGTTCAGCAGCTTTTCCAGCAGCTCCCGGTCTCCGGAGAAGTAGGAGGCCAGGAAGGCGGCGGACGGCTGCTGGCTGCTGACCAGCTTGGCCAGCTCCTGGCGCACGCCGGCCAGGCCGGTGACCTCGGGCAGGGCGTCCACCTCCTTGGCGGAGCGGGAGTAGCCGATGCGCAGCTCCACCTCGTAGTAGGTGAGGATGCGGGTGACCCCGTAGCTGAGGGAGCGCAGGGAGAAGGCCCCCAGGGGGTCCTCGTACATCACCTCGTCCCGGGCGTTGGCCAGATCGGCCTCCACGTCTCCGGTGTAATTGTACAGCCGGATGGTGCCCGCTGTCCGGTGGTCGCTGACAAAGTAGAGAATGGCGTTGACCAGCCCCTGGTAGCTCTCCGCCCGCAGGATGGACTCATCCTCGGTGACGGCGTAGTCCACGTGGGTGGTGACGGTCTCATGCCCCCGCTCCAGCATGGCCGCGCAGCCGGGGAGGGGGAGCAGGGTCAGGGCCAGAAACAGGGTCAATACGCGTTTTTTCACCGGACAGACCTCCTTTTCGTGGCCGCGCTGTTCACGACGGCTGTGCGCTCTGCTGGGGTCCCCGCAAAGCCGTCCTTTGGCTTTGTGAGTGTAGTGAAGCGAGCTTTCGGCGAAGCCGAAAGCGAGAGATACGGAGCTTGCCGCGACGTTGTCACGCTGCGAAGCGGTCAGGCCGCTCGGTTGCTTTCCCTCCGTCTCAGGCAAAATACAGATTTGCTCCGCAAATCTTGGTTTTTTGCCCTCGCTCCGGTCCAAGCTCCCTCGCTGACCGCTTCTCCGCGCTTCCTGGTTCACAGTCCGTCCTTCTTGTAGTCCCGGAAGCCCTCGCCCAGCACCTCGTGGGCGTCGCACACGATGACGAAGGCGGCGGGGTCGATGTCCTTCACCGCGGCCTTGATGGCGGCGATCTCCCTCTGCTTGAAGGCGCACATCAGCACGTCCCGCTCCCGGCGGGTGTAGGCCCCCTGGCCGTGGAGGATGGTCACCCCCCGGTCCATGTCCTTGACGATGGCGTCCGAGATCTCCTGGCTCTTGTCGCTGATGATATAGGCCACCTTGGCGTTGTCCAGCCCGTAGAGCACCCCGTCCATGACGATGGTGGAGATATACAGGGCCACCAGGCCGTACAGCGCGGCGTACAGGGTGCGGAAGGCCAGGGCCACCAGCACGATCACCGCCAGGTCAATGCCCATCAGCAGCTTGCCCATGGGCAGCCAGGCCAGCTTCAGCTTCATCAGCCGGGCCAGCAGGTCGGTGCCGCCGGTGGTGGCCCCCTGCTGGATGATGAGGCCCAGGGACAGGCCCATGAGCAGCCCGCCGAAGATGCAGGCCAGCAGAGGCTCCATGGGCTCCCACACCCGCAGGGGGGTGAGCAGGTCGATGAACACCGAGGAGATGAACATGGCGTACAGCGACGACACCAGCAGCCGCCCGCCGATGAGCTTCCACCCCAGCAGGAACAGGGGGATGTTCAGCACGATGACGGTGGCGCCGATGGGGAGGAGGGGGATGAAGTAATTGATGATCTGGGCCACACCGGTGATGCCGCCAAAGGCGATGCCGTTGGGGGCATAGCACCAGACGAAGCCCAGGGCGTAGCAGGCGGAGCCCAGAGTGATAATCGAAAACGGCAGCAGCGCCTTTTTCCAGAAGGGCATGGGAGAGGCCTCCTCAGATCATAATAGGGTTATTTGCTCCTCGCCCCGGTCCTCCTCCCGCAGGAGGGCGCCGGCGGCGGGCAGGGAGCGGGCCCGGTAGCGCCCGGCGTTGACGATGGGGGTGGCGGACAGGGGCTTGGCCCACTCCACCTTGTGCCGGGCCTTCACCGCCATGACCCCCACGCCCTGGGTGCTCCGGGTGGTCTTGGGGGTGAGGGAGGCGGTGTGGAACACCACGCACCGCCCGTCGCTGGAGCCCACCGCCATCTCCTGGTCCTCGGCCAGCAGCAGGGCGGACACCAGGGGGAACTTGTCGCAGTAGGCCCCGGTGAGCTTGCGCCTCCGGGTCTGGGTCTGGTAGGCGGACAGCTCCACCCGGGCGGCCTTGCCGTTGTCGAAGAAGAACAGCAGGTGGGCGGAGTAGTCCCCCGGGGGACAGGCCCACACCACCCGCTCCTCCGCGTCCATGCCCAGCTTGGTGGGCAGGTAGTCCCCAAGCACGCTGGCCTTGGTGTCGTCGAAATCGGACAGGCGGGTCTTGTAGCACTGCTGCTTGTCGGTGAACACCAGCAGCTCGTCCCCGTTGGCCCCCTCCCACTGGAGGTACGGGCCGTCCCCCTCTTTATACTTCTGTTCGCCGCTCATGCGCAGGGACTGGGGGGTGATCTTCTTAAAGTATCCCTCCCGGGACAGGAATACATGCACCGGATAGGCGGGGACCTCCTCCAGCGCGGCGGCCTTTTCCGCCACCGCCTGCTGATACTCGTAGATGATCTCGGTGCGCCGGGGGACGTCGTACTTTTTTTTGACGTTTTTCAGCTCGTCGGTGATGATCCGCTTGATGCGGTCGGGGGAGCTGATGATGTTCCGCAGGTCGGCGATCTCCTCCTCCAGGGAGGCGGTCTCCTCCGTACGCCTGAGGATATACTCCTTGTTGATGTTGCGCAGCCGGATGTCCGCCACGTACTCCGCCTGGACCTGGTCGATGCCGAAGCCGATGATGAGGTTGGGCACCACCTCGGCCTCCTCCTCCGTCTCCCGGATGATGCGGATGGCCTTGTCAATGTCCAGCAGGATGCGCTTCAGGCCCTTGAGGAGGTGGAGCTTTTCCTCCTTCTTCTTGCAGATGAAGTAGGTGCGCCGGCGCACCCCGTCCATCCGCCAGGCGGTCCACTCCCCCAAAATCTCCCCCACCCCCATCACCCGGGGCATTCCGGCGATGAGGATGTTGAAATTGCAGGAAAAGGTGTCCTGGAGGGGGGTCATCTGGAACAGCCGGGCCATCAGCTTGTCCGGGTCGGCCCCCCGCTTCAGGTCGATGGCCAGCTTGAGGCCGTTCAGGTCGGTCTCATCCCGCATGTCGGAGATCTCACGGATCTTGCCCGACTTCACCAGCTCGGCCACCTTGTCCAGGATGGCCTCCACGGTGGTGGAGTAGGGGATCTCGTAGATCTCAATGAGATTGTCCTCCTTGACGTACCGCCACTTGGCCCGCAGCCGGATGGAGCCCCGGCCGGTGCGGTAGATGTCGGAGAGCGCCGCCCCGTCGTACAGCAGCTGTCCTCCGGTGGAGAAGTCGGGGGCCTTCAGAATGCCCAGCAGGTCCACGCCGGGGTCCTTCAGATAGGCGATGGCGGCGTCGCACACCTCCCCCAGGTTGAAGCCGCACAGGTTGGAGGCCATGCCCACGGCGATGCCCTGGTTGGCGCTCACCAGCACGTTGGGGAAGGTGGTGGGCAGCAGGGTGGGCTCGGTGAGCTTGCCGTCGTAGTTGGGGACGAAGTCCACCGCGTCCTGGTCGATGTCCCGGAACAGCTCCTGGCAGATGGGGTCCAGCCGCACCTCGGTGTATCGGGAGGCGGCCCAGGCCATGTCCCGGGAGTACACCTTGCCGAAATTGCCCTTGGAGTCCACCAGCGGGTGGAGCAGGGCCCCGTACCCCCGGGACAGGCGCACCATGGTGTCGTAGATGGCGGCGTCCCCGTGGGGGTTCAATTTCATGGTGGCCCCCACCACGTTGGCGGACTTGGTGCGCGCGCCCCCCAGCAGCTTCATCTGGTACATGGTGTACAGCAGCTTGCGGTGGGAGGGCTTGAAGCCGTCGATCTCCGGGATGGCCCGGGAGA
>CAJUEC010000055.1 GCA_910585155.1 uncultured Oscillospiraceae bacterium | reverse complement strand
TCCTGCCGCTTGTAGATTTGTCCGTAAATGCAAAAAAGCCCGCCCCCAACTGATAATTAGTCAGTTGAGGGTGGGTTTTGGAATTTTGTTACCACTTTTCGCCTAAAATGCTTCTCTTACCTCGGATGTAATCGGTCAGAAATACACTGTGACAGGTCTGATAGGTGAAAAACTGCCACGCGACGAGTTTTCCCGTATCCAGTTTAACTTGGAAGAAAGGGAACAGCAAATTGGTCCAATTATCGTTCTGAAAAACCATGACCTTCTGAAATTCTTTCCTCTCCAGCAGGATGCCGCCATGGATGAATGTCTCATTAACCACATTTGCCGCTTCATAGGGGTTCATATCACAGTCCTGGATGATAAGCCCCTCTCCGTACTGCCGCGCCATTCCCGGCAGGTCATCCACGGTGATTTCGCTAACTGTAACAGCCATGTGCCGCCTCCTTCAAGGTTTGCTGGACAGCCCGGATATGGGCCAGCCACCGCTGGCGGGTATCATCACCGATCCAGCATTGATATAACTCACACTCCGGGTTCTGGACGCTTTGCAGCTCGTCCAAAAGGATTTTGAAATCAGCCGGAGTGACAACAAACTCCTTAATATGATGGTCTACCGGATCATAGTTTTCGCCAACATACTCGGTGACGATCAGCTCCCCGGTTCGATAGTAGTCCGCCAGACACTCCGCGATCAGGAGTGCCGCATGGGTAAAGTCTCGCGGGAAGTTGGCGTTGATGTAGCAGTCCAGCCCCTCCGGGGGACAGCCCCGGTTGGTCCGCTTGATGTCCTCCATAATATCCTGCCGCAGCAGCTCAATGGCCTCTGCTGTATTGAAGATGGCGAAGTCCACTGCTTTCAGTTGTGTGCCTACGATAGTCCCCAGCAGGTCCAGTCCGTAGTCACTTTGACGTTCTCTAATGCCCCAGGCTCCCATTTTTAACCTCCTTCACGGCCCGAAAAAATTTGTCCTTTAAGTGCAGCCTTAGTTTTTCACCCCCTCCCGCAGACCCCACTCAAGGGCCTTTTTTAGTGGAAAAAGAATAAGGACAAACCGCCAACCCGTTGCAACGCAAGGGTTTTCCGATTTGTCCTTATTATGCCATAAGGGCACACCGCAGCAACCAATATGCACCAGCTCACCGGTGACTTTTACACCGTAGGCGAGATTTTGGGGCATACCCTCAAAGGCATTGGTATGTCGCTGGGTATCTCCACCAACCTTGAAGCGGTAACGGCGCAGTACGTTGACGTGCGGCTGGAACGGAAAAAGGCTGTGCTGGAAACCTATCACAAAGCCCTGCACCCGCAAAAAGCTGCGTCCGAAAAGAGCGCAGACAGCAAGGACACCCCCAAAAAAGCACGAAAGAGAAGCAGCGGAATGGAGCTGTGAGGGACGTATCTCTTTACAGCTCCGCGCTGCTTTTTATATGTTTTTAGGGAATCCGGGCACCATTAGGGCACCACAGCATACATTTTTACAGAATGAATTGCATACAGCAACCTTTGCGGGGCACCACAAACCAGGGCACCAAGGGCACCATTTCAGAAAATCCAGCAGAATAGGGCACCACAGAAAGTAAGGAAAAAGCCTTGAAAACGCAGTGTTTTCAAGGCTTTTGTGGCGGAGACGGTGGGATTCGAACCCACGAGCCCTTGCGGACTACCTGATTTCGAGTCAGGCTCGTTATGACCACTTCGATACGTCTCCATAGTATAATTATTCAATTTTAGGCACAGGTAACATGATTTCGAGTCAGCCCCGTTATGACCACTTCGATACCGCTCCCCGGCTGGTCTCAGTGCTTTTTAAGATACCCCATTTCGAGGAAAATGTCAAGCCAAATGGCGCTTTGCCCCCGCTGCAAAAACGCTGTCCGTGGGAGGCCGGCGCTGCCGCCGGCCTCCCACGGACATTATCCCTGATGCCTCTGGCGGTAAACAGGGCGGGGCCCCCGTCACTCCTCCCCGGAGGCGCCGCACGCCATGGTCAGCGCCTGGGGCAGGCACCTGACCCGGGTCGCCGCCTGCTCCCCGCCGAACTCGCCGTCCACCGTCCAGGCCACCGGCTGGCCGCATTCAAAGGTGATCTCCCCCGCGGAAAAGCCGGTCACCGCCCCGTCCTCCGCCAGCTCCAGGGTGGTGAGGGCGGTGAGGATGGACTGCCAATCCCTGCCGTTTTCCGGCCGTCGGATCAGAATGACCTCAAACCGACCGTCATCCAGCCGCACCTTCTCCCGGGGCAGATTCACCAGCCCCCCCACCGAAACCGTGTTGCCCACCATGCCGTAGATGAAATCCCCCTCCACCTCATGGCCCTGGCCGGAGGTCACCTTCATGTGGTAGCTGGGGATGTTGGACAGCCTGCCCATCCCCTCCAGCACGTAGGCCAGGTGGCCCAGCAGGTTCTTGCTCACCTGGGAGGTGGAGTAGGACACGTCGGTGAACAGCCCAAAGGCCGCCACATAGGTGAACAGACGGCCCTGGGCCTCCCCGATGTCGATGGACCGGAGGACCCCCTCCCCCGCCACCTCCGCCAGCTCGGGGGCGGTCCTGGGCAGCTCCAGGGTGCGGGAGAAGTCGTTGGTGGTGCCCGCCGGAATATAGCCCAGCGGCGGCCGCGCCTCCCGCGGCAGGGCCAGCAGGCCCTGCACCGTCTCGTTCAGCGTGCCGTCTCCGCCGCAGCACACCACCCGGTCATACCCCGGCCCCTGCTCCCGGGCCGCCCGGGCGGCATCCCCCCGCGCCTGGGTGGGGTGGACGGTGATCTCGTAGCCCTGGCGGGCAAACACCTCCAGCACGTCAGATAGGTTGATCTTGGCCGTTTTCCGCCCGGCGGCGGGATTGTAGATGTACAAAAGCCGTTTCATGCCACGTCACGCTCCGCCCCGCCCGGCCTCAGGCCGGACGGATGATATTGGAGCATATTATATCCAAATTATGCCGGAAATACAATGAACAATCTGTAAAACCCGGCCCTTGTCAGGGAAAACCCTTGACGGTATAATCATTGTGTCAATATTTACGCTCTTCTAAGGATGTGACCCCCAATGAACCAAAAGACCCTGGCCGCCGCCTTCCCCCACACCCTGCCGGTGCTCATGGGATATCTCTCCATCGGAGTGGTGTTCGGCTGGATGCTGTCGGCGGCTGGCTTCGCCCCAGGCTGGGCCGCCCTCATGTCAACGGCCATCTACGCCGGCAGCGGCCAGTACCTGGGGGTGGAGCTGCTGGCCCGCGCCGCCCCCCTGGCGGACGCCGCCTTCCTCACCCTCATCATCAACTTCCGCCACCTGGTCTACGGCCTGTCCATGCTGGAGAAGTTCCGGGGCATGGGCTGGCGGAAGCTGTACATGATCTTCTCCCTCACCGACGAGACCTACGCCCTGCTGGCCGGGGTGAGCGTCCCGGCGGGGGTGGAGGAGAAGGATTTTTACTTCGCCATCGCCCTGTTGGACCACCTCTACTGGATCGCCGGGTCCGTCATCGGCGCTGCGGCGGGGGCCCTCGTCACCATCAATACCCAGGGCATCGACTTTGCCATGACGGCGCTGTTCCTGGTCATCGCCGTGGAGCAGTGGCAGTCCAGCAGCCGCCACGCCCCGGTGTACCTGGGGGCGGCGGGTACGCTGGCCTGCCTGCTCCTCTTCGGGCCGGACAACGGGCGGTTCCTCATCCCCGCCCTGGGCATCCTGGCGGCCGGGCTTCTGCTGCTCCGCCCCCAGCTGGAGCGCCCCTGCGGCGCGCGGAAAGGGGGCGCGGCCCTATGACCACCCCACAAATCGCCGCCCTGGTGGCGGTGATGGCCGTGGTGACCTTCCTCACCCGGGCGCTGCCCTTCCTGCTGTTCGGCCGGGGCGGCGGGGAGCCCCCGCGGGTGGTGCTCTACCTGGGCCGGTTCCTCCCCCCGGCGGTGATCGCCATGCTCATCGTGTACTGCTATCGGGGAACCAGCTTCGCCGGCCCCGCCGGCTGGGCCCCCGGCCTCATCGCCGGCCTGGCGGTGGTGGGCCTCCACCTCTGGAAGAAAAACAACATGCTGTCCATCGTGGGCGGGACCATCCTGTACATGGTCCTGGTGCAGGCCGTGTTCTGAGCGTGTTTTTCCGCAGAGGGGGCTGAGCGTCTGGCTTCGCTCCGGTCCAAGCTCCCCTGCGCGGCTATCCTCGCGCTTCTGGCTGTAGTCGTGCTCGAAGCCTCCGCGACGGGTCCCAAGCCCTCCGACTGCGCCAAAACCCATCCGGCGCTGCGCGGCGGCTGGGCTTTCGCCTTTGCTCCGGTCCATCCGCGCTGCTCGCGACGGCTCCGCAACCTTTGGTTGCGCAATATTCCAGCCTTTCCTGGTTGCCCGCAACCGATTTTTCTGCTATGATGGGGGCAAGAAGGAGGCGGTTTTTCGTGAAATTGAACGAGAAAATTCTGTACTATAGAAAGGCGGCCAAGCTGTCCCAGGAGGAGCTGGCCGCCCGGGTGGGGGTGTCCCGGCAGGCGGTGAGCAAGTGGGAGCTGGGCGACGCCACCCCCGAGGTGGACAAGCTGCTGGCCCTGGCCCGGGCCTTCGGGGTGACCACCGACGAGCTGCTCAGTGAGGGGGAGCCCGCCGGGGCCCGGGAGCAGACCCCGCCGCCCCGGGAGGAGCCCGGCACGTCCGCCCCTCCCGTCCCCGGCAGCTTTGACCGGGCCACCGGCCTCATCGGCAGGCTAGTCCGGCGGTACGGCTGGCTGGCCGGGGTGCGCATCGCCCTGAGCGGGCTGGGCTTCGTCCTGGTGGGGGCGCTGGCCCGGTGGGGC
Organism: uncultured Oscillospiraceae bacterium; assembly: GCA_910585155.1. Taxonomy (GTDB): domain Bacteria; phylum Bacillota; class Clostridia; order Oscillospirales; family Oscillospiraceae; genus Enterenecus. Next base: position 5,961 of record CAJUEC010000055.1, on the reverse strand, counting down.
TTCGGGGCCATGTTCAGCCAGATGTCCTCGGATCTTCTCGGCTTTGGCGGAAGCGGCGTGCAGTTCCCCGCCGGCGTCTCGCCGGAGGTGCAGCGGCAGATCCTGGAGCAGATGGGGTACGCCCCCGCCGGCTCCCCGTTCGGCGGGGTGGAGGGCTTCTTCCTGGGCTTCGCCACGGTGATCCTTGTGGTGGGCGTGCTCATTGTCCTGGCCGGGGCGGCGCTGGCGGTCTACCTCTATCAAAAGGGGAATCAACAGCCCTGAGCGCCCACTTTGGTCAAAAACACAGTTGACATTTTTCTCCTGCCCCTGTATCATAGTCCGCACAGGTGTCATGACACCTGTGCGGACTGTTTTTTGAGAAAGCAGAGGGATCAATATGAAAAGAATTAAGGCGTTTCTCAGGCGCAAGGACATCCTCATCTCCGCCGAGCGCTACGGCATCGACGCCCTGGGGGCCATGGCCCAGGGCCTGTTCTGCTCCCTGCTCATCGGCACCATCGTCAAGACCCTGGGGGAGCAGGCGGGGCTGCCCTTCCTGGTGGAGGTGGGGGGCTACGCCTCCGCCATGAGCGGCGCGGCCATGGCGGTGGCCATCGGCTGGGCACTGAAAGCCCCGCCCATGGTGCTGTTCTCCCTGGCCACGGTGGGCTACGCCGCCAACGCCCTGGGCAGCACCACCCTGGACGGCGGCAAGGGGGCGGGGGGGCCGCTGGCGGTGCTGTTCATCGCCATCATCGCCGCCGAGTGCGGCAAGGCCGTGTCCAAGGAGACGAAAGTGGACATACTCGTCACCCCGCTGGTGACCATTCTGGCCGGCGTGGGGCTGTCCGCCCTGCTGGCCCCCGCCATCGGCACCGCCGCCACCGCCATCGGCAGCGTCACCCGGCTGGCCACCGACGAGCAGCCCCTGCTCATGGGCGTGCTGGTCAGCGTGGTGATCGGCATGGCCCTCACCCTGCCCATCTCCTCCGCCGCCATCTGCGCCGCGTTCAGCCTGACGGGGCTGGCAGGCGGCGCGGCGGTGGCGGGCTGCTGCGCCAACATGGTGGGCTTCGCCGTGCTGTCCTTCCGGGAGAACGGCTGGGGCGGCCTGGTGTCCCAGGGCATCGGCACCTCCATGCTGCAGATGGGCAACATCGTGAAGAACCCCCGGATCTGGCTGCCCGCCATCCTCACGTCGGCCATCACCGGGCCCATCGCCACCTGCGTGTTCAAGCTGGAGATGAACGGCCCCCCGGTGTCCGCCGGCATGGGCACCTGTGGGCTGGTGGGGCAGATCGGCGTGTGGACCGGCTGGATCGCCCCCAGCGAGCAGGCCCTGGCCAACGGCGCAGCGGCCATTCAGCCCGGGGCCTTCCAGTGGGCCGGGCTGATCCTCGTCTCCTTTGTCCTTCCGGCGGTGCTGTGCTGGGCCTTTGGGCTGCTGCTGCGCGGCATGGGGTGGATCCGTGAGGGAGACCTGGCGCTGGACTGAGAAGCTGTGCGCAACCTCTGGTTGACCCGGCTGGAAAACCCGGTCATTGCCTTTGTCCGCAAACTCAGGTGTGCTGAAGCTGCACTCGAGTGAACGACAACAACCGGGAGGTTTACAATATGGAATTGGGAACTCAGATCAAGACCCTGCGCCTCCAGCGGGGCGTGACCCAGGAGGTTCTGGCGGAGCAGCTGGGCGTCAGCCCCCAGGCAGTGAGTAAGTGGGAGCGGGAGGCCGCCCTGCCCGATATACAGCTGCTGCCCGCCATCTCCGCCTACTTCGGCGTGACCATCGACGCGCTGTTCGCCCTGTCCGATGAAACCCGGATGGAGCGTATTCAAAATATGCTGTGGGATGAGCGGGTGCTGGACCCGGCAGTGGTGGAGGTTGACCGGGCGTTCCTGCTGGAAAAGGCCCGGCGGGAGCCGGACAACGGCCGCCCCCACGAGCTGCTGTCCGACCTGGAAAACCACCTGGCGGACGAGCACCGGGCCCGGGCGGCCCAGTACGCCCGCGACTCCCTGGCCCGGGACCCCATGAGCAAGGGCGCCCACGACGAGCTGGTCCACGCCATGGGGGGCAGGCTGGCCGACTGGTGCTATACCAACCACCGGGAGCTGATCCGCTGGTACGAGGGGTTTTTGGAGAAGAACCCGGACTGCCGGGGCGGCTATATGTGGCTGCTGGACCAGCTCATCGACGACGGGCGGCTGGAGGAGGCCAAGGCGTGGCTTGGGCGTATGGAGCCGGTGGACGGCACCTTCCGCACGCCGCTGTACCGGGGGCTCATCGCCCAGGCCGCCGGCGACCGGGAGGGGGCCATGGCCATCTGGGAGCAGATGTGCCGGGACTGGCCCGGCGAGTGGAGCGTCTGGTGGTCCATGGGGGACGTAATGGCCCGCGCCGGGCGGTACGGCGAGGCGAAGGAGAACTACCGCCGGGCCTTCGAGCTCCAGCCTGAGCCCAAATATGTGGACAGCCTGGAATCCATCGCCCAGGTGTGCCAGCTGGAGGGGGATATCCCAGGGGCGGTGGCCGCGCTGGAGGAGGAGGTCGCCGTGCTGGCAGAGCAGTGGGACACCCGCACCGGCGAGACGGTGGACAAGGTGCGCCGGGAGATCAACCGGCTGAAGGCGCTGTGACAAAAAGGCCGCGCGGGCATAGTCTGCGCGGCCTTTTTCTTGCCTTTTGGGGTCGGATGTGATATGATCGTTCCATCTTATACAGAAAGGGGCAGATACCAATTATGAAAAACAACACCGCGCGCGGCTGGAGGGCCTGCGCCCGATAAATCCGCCCTCCAAATTTGATTTGGAGGAATTTTCAAGCATGGAACTCAAGTACCAAAACATCGTCCTGCGGGACATGGAGGAGCGCGACATCGACGACGAGATCCGCTGGAACACCGTGCAGACTGAGTGGGCCCTGTGGGACGCCCCCTGGGAGACGGAGGAGGAGCTCAAGACCTTCGACCCGGAGGCCCACCGCAAAAAGGAGCTGGAGTGGATCGCCAGGCCCAAGCCAGACCACCGCCGCTGCCTGGAGATCGACACATGGGACGGCGTCCACCTGGGGGCGGTGAACTGCTACTGCATCGACGGGGACTGCAGCTGGCTGGAGACGGCCCCCGCCACCGAGGAGGAGCGCCAAAAGGCCCGCTGGGCGGTGGGGCTGGACATACACGACCCCGCCTACTGGAACGGCGGCTGGGGGGCCCAGGCCCTGGCGGCCTTTCTCCGCTACCACCTGGACGGGGGCTATACGGACCTGTACACCCAGACCTGGTCGGGCAACGTGCGCATGGTCGCCCTGGCGGAAAAGCTGGGCTTCCGGGAGTGCCGCCGCAAGAAGGGCCTCCGCCAGGTCCGGGGCGGGACCTACGATGGGCTCACCTTCCGCCTGGACCGGGAGTCCTTTGAGGCGTACCGCGCCCGGCCCGGGGCGGCGGTGTGCGTCCGCCCGGTGGAGGACCCCGAGGAGCGGGAGGCCATCGCCGCGTCGGTGCTGGCCTCCCTGCCCGACTGGTTCGGCCTGCCGGACAGCACGGCGGAGTACGTCCGGGTCAGCCGGGGGCTGCCCTTCTGGGCGGCGGTGGCGGACGGCAGGCCGGTGGGCTTCGCCGCGCTGAAGGAGACCGCCCCCAAAGCTGGGGAGCTCTACGTCATGGGCATCCGGCCGGAGCTGCACCGCTCCGGGGTGGGGCGGCGGCTGTTCCAGGCGCTGTACCGCCACGTCAAAGCCCGGGGGTACACCTTCCTCCAGGTGAAAACCGTCCGGGAGGGGCGCTATCCCGAGTACGACCGCACCAACGCCTTTTACCGGGCGGTGGGCTTCACCGAGCTGGAGTGCCTCCCCACCCTGTGGGACGAGTGGAACCCCTGCCAGGTGCTGGTGATGGCGGTGAGCTGACCGCGCTTGACAAAATTCGAGGGGGCCGGCGCAAAAAACGCGCCGGCCCCCGCCTCTTTCCCGGAAAAGCCGGTAAAAACGGGAAAAATCAGCTTGACGCAGGGGGAAACATGTGCTATAATTTCAAATTGCGTTGATATGCGAAGGGGGGCTTGGCCCGTGCTGAAGGAACTGGAGAATGCGGCCAAGGTCGTGGGGGTTAAGCAGGTCCGCCGGGCGCTGGCAAACGGCCAGGCCAGGCGCGTCTATCTGGCCCAGGACGCAGACCCCCAGCTCACCCGCCCCCTGGAGCTCCAGGCACAGGAGCTGGGCGTGGAAACCGTCTGGACCCAGTCCATGAGGGCCCTGGGACAGGCCTGCGGCATCGCGGTGGGCGCGGCGGTGGCCGCCGCGCTGAACAGCGGCGCGTAGGGGCGGACACGGTCCCCTCGGGCGCAAACCCGCCGTCCCACAGAATTTTTTCGGTTTTAGCGAATAATCTTCGGATGGTTCGTTAAAATATATATTCATTGAAAGGAGGAGAATCATGCCTACTTTTAACCAACTGGTCCGCAAGGGCCGCGAGAAGAGCACCTACAAGTCCAACTCTCCCGCCATGCAGCACGGCCTCAACACCCTGAAGAACAAGGAGACCGACCTGCCCTCTCCCCAGAAGCGGGGCGTGTGCACCGCCGTTCGTACCTCCACTCCGAAGAAGCCGAACTCCGCGCTGCGTAAGATCGCCCGTGTGCGCCTGACCAACGGCTACGAGGTCACCGCCTATATCCCCGGCGTGGGCCACAACCTGCAGGAGCACTCTGTGGTCATGATCCGCGGCGGCCGTGTCAAGGACCTGCCCGGCGTTCGTTACCACATCATCCGCGGCACGCTGGACACCCAGGGCGTCAACGGCCGGATGCAGGCCCGCTCCAAGTACGGCGCCAAGCGGCCCAAGGCTGCCAAGAAGAAGTAATTTTCCTGGAAAATTATTTCTGCAGGGGCCGATGTCTCCATCGCCCCAGCCCACAACGAGTTTTGCGCACACGCGCAAGGCAAACCGCCTTGCCGAGCGTTTACCTATATTTTATGGGTGCGTCTCGGACAGGCACGTTACGCGAGGTTTTTTTCGGCCAAGTATCGCGGCGTCAGGCGAGGAGCGGGGTCCTGAGCAAGGGGAGCATGCTTTGTGTATGTGACCCGCCGCGCAGGTTTCCGCGACGAAGCATGGCGCAATGAGACGCCGGTCGAAGCTTCGAGTACCTATGAATTCTAATTTTTTATAGAAGGAGGGAAGCGAAGTGCCCAGAAGAGGAAACGTACCCAAGCGGGAAGTTCTGCCCGACCCGCTGTATAATTCCGTCTTAGTCACTAAGCTCGTCAACAGCATCATGCTGGACGGCAAGAAGGGCGTTGCCCAGAAGGTCGTCTACGGCGCCTTTGACATCATCAAGGATAAGACCGGCAAGGAGCCCCTTGAGGTCTTCACCACCGCCATTGAAAACATCATGCCGTCCCTGGAGACCAAGTCCCGCCGTGTGGGCGGCTCCACCTATCAGGTTCCCATGGAGGTCCGCCCCGAGCGCCGTCAGACCCTGGGTCTGCGCTGGCTGACCAGCTACTCCCGCAACCGCGGTGAGAAGACCATGAAGGAGCGGCTGGCCGGCGAGATCATGGACGCGGCTAACAACACCGGCTCCGCCGTGAAGAAGCGGGAGGACACCCACAAGATGGCCGAGGCCAACAAGGCGTTCGCCCACTACCGCTGGTAAGGACGGAGGCAGACTGAACCAATATGGCAAGAAAAGTTACACTGGAAAATACCCGTAATATCGGCATCATGGCCCACATCGACGCCGGTAAGACCACCACCACCGAGCGCATCCTCTACTACACCGGCGTGAACTACAAAATCGGTGAGACCCATGACGGCACCGCCACCATGGACTGGATGGCTCAGGAGCAGGAGCGCGGCATCACCATCACCTCCGCCGCCACCACCTGCTATTGGAAGGGCACCAAGGACCAGTTCCCCCAGACCCGGATCAACATCATCGACACCCCGGGCCACGTGGACTTCACCGTGGAGGTGGAGCGCT
>CAJUEC010000054.1 GCA_910585155.1 uncultured Oscillospiraceae bacterium | reverse complement strand
CCATCCCCTACCGGGAGATGTGCCGGGACGGTATCTGCGTGGTGTCGGAGCGGTTTTTCACCAAGCAGGTACAATTTTACGATATTAACTATCAGTTGGCGCAAAACGAGGACAAAAACCTGATTTTTGAGAATTGGTGCGATTTCCTCAATTATTTTGATTCCTCCATCCGGGTTCAGTTTTCTTTCCTCAATCAGCCCGCCGATATGGAGGAACAGCGCCAGTCCATCCATATCCCCGATCAGGCGGACGCCTTCAACTCCATCCGGGAGGAATACTCGGATATGCTGAAAGGCCAGCTCTCCAAGGGCAACAACGGCCTGACCAAGACCAAGTACATCACCTTCGGCGTGGAGGCGGACAGTCTGAAGGAGGCCAAGCCCCGACTGGAACGCATTGAGGCGGATGTGTTGGCTAACTTCAAGACCCTGGGGGTACGGGCGCACTCTTTGAGCGGCTATGAGCGGCTGGCCGTCCTCCATAAGATGTTCCACCCGGCGGATAATCAGAAGTTCCGCTTTGCCTGGGATGCCATCTATAAAACCGGCCTGTCCAGCAAGGACTTCATCGCCCCGGACAGCTTCACCTTCAAGAATGGCCGGATGTTCCAGATCGGCAGGACCTACGGGGCTATGTCCTTCCTGCAAATCCTGGCCCCGGAGTTGACGGACCGTATGCTGGCGGACTTCCTGGACCTGGAAAGCAGCATGGTGGTCACGCTCCATATCCAGTCCATTGACCAGAGCGCGGCCATTAAAAATGTGAAGCGGAAGATCACCGATTTGCAGAAAATGACCATTGAGGAGCAGAAAAAGGCCGTCAGAAGCGGATACGATATGGACATCATCCCCTCTGATCTCGCCACCTATGGCGCGGAGGCCAAGACGCTTTTGGAGGACCTGCAATCCCGGAATGAGCGGATGTTCCTCGTCACCATGCTGGTAATGAACACGGCGGAGACGCGGCAGAAGTTGGAGAACAACGTGTTCCAGGCGGCGGGCATCGCCCAAAAGTACAACTGCGCCCTGCGGCGGCTGGACTACCAGCAGGAGCAAGGGCTAATGTCCTCCCTCCCCCTGGGCCTCAACCAGATCGCCATTCAGCGGGGCCTCACCACCAGCAGTACCGCCATATTCGTGCCCTTTACCACCCAGGAGCTTTTTATGCAGGGTGAAGCCCTCTACTACGGCCTGAACGCTCTTTCCAATAACCTGATTCTGGCCGACCGCAAGCGTTTGAAAAACCCCAACGGGTTAATCCTCGGAACCCCTGGTTCCGGCAAATCCTTCTCCGCCAAGCGGGAGATCACCAACGCTTTCCTCATTACCACGGACGATATTGCCATCATCGACCCGGAGGACGAATATTCGCCCCTGGTCCGGCGGCTGGGCGGGCAGGTGATCGACATTTCCCCCACCTCCGACCAGTACATCAACCCCATGGACATAACCCTCAACTACTCGGAGGATGATAACCCCCTGACGCTGAAAAGCGACTTCATCCTCTCCCTCATGGAGCTGATTGTGGGCGGCAAGGCCGGGTTGGAGCCGGTGGAGAAAACGGTGGTGGACCGCTGCGTCCACATGGTCTACCGGGAATATCTGCAAGACCCCCGCCCGGAGAAAATGCCGGTGCTGGGGGACCTCCACGCGCTCCTGTGCCAGCAGCCGGAGCCGGAGGCCCAGCGGCTTGCCACGGCGCTGGAAATTTACGTTTCCGGCAGTCTGAACGTATTTAACCACCGGACCAACGTGAAAATCAACAGCCGGATCGTGTGCTATGTGATTAAGAAGCTGGGGAAACAGCTTAAAAAGTTCGGTATGCAGGTGGTTCAGGACCAGGTTTGGGGGCGCGTCAGCGAAAACCGGGAGGCCCACAAGTCCACCCGGCTCTATATTGACGAAATGCACCTCCTCTTGCGGGAAGAACAGACCGCCGCCTATACGGTGGAAATCTGGAAGCGGTTCAGAAAGTGGGGCGGTATCCCGACCGGCCTTACCCAAAATGTAAAGGACCTGCTTTCCTCCCGCGAGATCGAAAATATCCTGGAAAACAGCGATTTTATTTATATGCTGAACCAGGCGGGCGGCGACCGCCAAATCCTGGCGAAGCAGCTCAATATCTCCCCTCACCAGCTCGGCTATGTGACCAACTCCAACGCTGGCGAGGGGCTTTTGTTCTTCGGGAGCGTCATTATCCCCTTTGTGGACCATTTCCCGAAGGATACGGAACTCTATGAAATCATGACCACCCGCTTGGAGGACCTTGCGGCGCAGTAAAGGAGGTGCTGACCCATAGACCCATTGCAGAGTAATGAGACGATTCAGCAGTTTATGAAGCTGCTGGAGGAAAACACCCGGCAGGGGCAGGCGCAGGATTTGTCTCTCCTGATGTTCTACATGGACGGCATGACCCGGCAATTCGAGGCTGTATCCCAGGAATTGCAGGAGGTCCGCCAGCAGCTTGCCCAGGCCCAGGAATCCCCAGCGAAAAAGGCTGTTGGCCGAATGGTGGAAGCCCTGGGGCACAAGGTAGATCAGGCGCGGGAGGTTCTGGATGATCTGCGGGAGAGAATCACGGATTGCGCCAAAAATGCTGTGGAAAATTTCAAGGAGGCGGGTGTGACCGCATTGGATAAGGCCGTGTCCGCCATTGGAGTCAAAAATGTGCTGGAATCCTTGCAGGAGAAGATCAGCGGCATGATCGCTGATACGAAACAGAACATTGAAAAGGTGGAGAACATCGGCCATGAGCTGCGGAGCGTGGGCGGTCATTTGAAGAACGCCGGACGCGCCATGACCGGCAAGGATACGCAGACGGTGGACGGCGGGCAGGAGGGGCGTTTTCAGTCCGTGGTTTTGGCGCCCATGCGGGCCACAAAAAGTCTGCTGTCCAGCATGAATAACGCCACCCTTGCCGCTATCGGCGGGATGGAGAGTTTGGAGCTGTCAGCGGAGGCCGCACGGGAGGCGCGGGCGGAGCGTCAGGCTGAGAAAAAGCCCTCCATCCGGCAGGCATTGGCGGAGAAACGGGCGGAAGCCGCTGCCCAGCCCGCCCCCGCGCCGGATAAAGAGCATAAGACCCCGGAGGCGGCTCTATGAGCGGTAAACGGTTCCAAGCCAGGGCGAAAACGGTGCAGAAGCTGGGCCGGGACGGTCTGGTGGAGCAGAACATGGCTACCGGCGAGGAAAAGCGGGTCAGTCAGCGCACGGCGGATATATCCTTCGGTCCGGCCCGTCCCCAGGAACAGGCGGCGGGCCACCGCGCGGCACAGCGGGGCGGCGGCGATTCCGCTACCCCTGGCAAGAAACGGCGGAAACAGCCCCGGCCCGTCCAGCAGACAGCAGAGGAAGCGGCCTATGCCGCCCAGGAGCCGGTCAGCGTACCGGATGCCCCGGAGGTTTCCTCCATGCGGATGGCGGCGGACGCGCCCATGATGGCCGCTCCCGTCAGTAGCGGGGACCCGCCGCCCCCGCCGCCAACCTCCCGGAAGCGCCGCAAGCGGAACAATCGCAAAAAATCCAAACGGCGGCAGGCGGCGAAGCTATCCCCGGACGCTGCCCGTTCTCTGGACGGCCAGACCATGCGCGGCGCTGGTGACGCCCCCATGCAGAACCGGCCTCCCGGCAAGGGACAGAAGCCCTCGGCGAAGCGTCCGCCCCGTCCGGTGGACGGCGGTGGGCGGCTGCAATTCAAGGATGCGGAGGGCGAACAGACCCCTGCTGATGGAAAGGCCCCCGCTGATGCCAGGGCAAAGATGAAGAAGAAGCAGGCGCGGCGGTTTACCCCGGATGCCGCCCAGCCTGCGGCCCCTGGTGAACAGCGCCCTTCCCGTCTCATAGACGATGGCGGCGGGCGGCTGCATTTTGAGGGGACAGAGGAACCAGCCCCGGCTCCTGACGCTGAACCGTCTGCTGATGCAAAACGGGCGATGAAGAAGCGGCAGGTGATGGACCATGCCGCAGATGCCGCCCAGCCGGAGGACAGTCAGCAGACGGGACAGCAGGAAGATCAATCTATCCCTGGGGACGGCGCGGCGGACACCCGCCAACGGAACAGCCCCCAGCCGGAACCCAAGGCCCCGGAGTTGTCCGCCGTCCCGGATGATCGCGGGGCGTATAAGAAGCGTCAGGCGGCAAAATTCGCCGCCCATTCTGCCGCGCCTGTTTCTTCCGAACGGCGGCGGCTGCAATTTGAGGACACACCGCCTCCCAAAGCTGACAGCACCCTGGCTCCTGTGCCGAAGGAGAATACAATCAAGGAAGATGCTGTCCCACCTAGTCGGAGCTATCAGAAAGCCATGCGCCGGGTGGAGCGGGCGGAGAAGAAGGTGGAGCAGGCCCGTGACAATCTTCCCGCCAAGCGCCGCCTGTCCTTTCAGCCGGAGCCGGACGGTGAGACGGGCAGACCCCGCCGCCGTCTCCATTTTGAGCAGGAGGTTTTGCCGGAGTACCGACCGCCCTCTCTGCCCGCCCGTGGTGTTGGCATGGCGAAAACGGCGGTGGTGATGAAGCTCCACGGCAAGATACATGAATCCGAGCGGCAGAATGTGGCGGTGGAGGCCACCCACAAAAGCGAATTGTTTGCCGAGCAGGGCGTAGGGCGGGCGCTGCGGTGGAACAGCAATCGCCGCCGCTCCAAACCCTACCGCGCCCTGCGCCAAGCGGAGCAGCGGGCGGCAAAGGAAAATCTCAATCTGGCGTGGCAGACCGCCCTCCGGGACAACCCGGAATTGCAGCGGAAAAACGCCCTCGCCAAGTGGATGCAGAAGCAGAAAATCAAGCGGAAGTACGCCCAGGCCGCGCATGAGGCCAAGCAGACGGCGCATTTCACGCAAAATGTGGTCCAGGCCACCGGGCAGATCGTCCGGGCGGTCCAGCAGTATGTGGCGGCACGAAAATCCCTGTTGCTGGTCGTGGCAATGCTGGCCATGGTGGTGGTGTTCTTTGCCTCTGGCATGACCTCCTGTACCGCCATGCTCTCTGGTTTCCAGTCCTCCTACATCTCCGCCTCCTATATGGCGAATGAGCAGGACATTTGCAACTCCGACCTCTACTACACAGAAATGGAGACGGATTTGCAGATCGACATTGACAAGACCGAGGAAAATTACCCCGGCTATGACGAGTACCGCTACAACATCGGTGAGATCAGCCACAACCCCTATGAGCTGATGGGCTACCTCTCCACCATGTTCAACGCCTTTACCTTTGAGCAGGTCCAGGCGGAGATTGCGCGGCTGTTCGGGGAGCAGTACCAGCTTACGCGGGAGGTCATTGTGGAAACCCGCTATGACAGCAATGGCGACCCCTACGATTGGTACGTCCTGCAAACCACGCTGACGGTCACGCCGCTGTCCACGATCATTTCCAATACACTGTCCCCCGGCGAGCAGACCGACCGCTACAACGTGTACCAGCAGACACTTGGCAACCGGCAGGCGTATGGGAACCCCTTTGATTTTCCATGGCTGGGCTATGTGTCCAGCGGCTACGGCTACCGGGTCCATCCCATCACCGGAGAGAAGAATCTGCACCGGGGCGTGGACATTGCTGTGGCGCAGGGTACGCCCATCCGGGCAATCCATGACGGGCGGGTGGTTTCCGCCGGGGACGCTGGCAGCTACGGTCTGTGCGTGGTGATTGAGGACGAAAAGGGCTATCAGTCCCGGTATGCCCACTGTTCCAGCCTCTCCGTCAGCGCGGGCCAGGAGGTCAAGCGAGGGGATGTGATTGCCGCTGTGGGCAGTACCGGCAACAGCACCGGGCCGCATCTGCACCTGGAGATCATGCTGGACGGCGAATACCTGAATCCCTACTATTTCGTGGATACCGGCTATGACGGTTCAACCGCTGGGGCCATTCCCGGCACACCGGGCGGCGTGGAGATACCCGCCTACCCAGGGGAGCCGGTCACGGACGAAACCTACGCCGCCATGCTGGAAGAAGCACAGAAGTACCTCGGCTATCCCTACGTTTGGGGCGGCAGTTCTCCCTCTACCTCCTTTGATTGCTCCGGCTTTGTAAGCTGGGTTATCAATCACAGCGGATGGAACGTGGGACGGCTGGGGGCGCAGGGCCTTTATAACATCTGCACCCCTGTCTCCATGGCGAACGCCCAGCCCGGTGATCTCATTTTCTTCTGGCACACCTACGACGCGCCGAACCCCAATGGCGTGACCCATGTGGGCATCTATGTGGGCAACGGGCAAATGATTCACTGCGGCAATCCCATCTCCTACGCCAACATCAACAGCAGCTATTGGCAGCAGCATTTTTATGGAATGGGCCGTTTGCCCTGATTTTTACAACTTTTTTTGAAGGAGCGTGATACATGAAAATCGGTTTATGCGACATAGATTCGCACAACTGGCCGAACCTGTGCCTGATGAAGCTGTCCGCCTACCACAAGGCGCGGGGCGATCATGTGGAGTGGTGGAGGCCGGAGGGCCAGTATGACCGGGTTTATAAAAGCCGGGTGTTCACCGACACCTACTCCAAGGACACGATCACCGTCACCAACGCTGGCGAGGTGGTCTGCGGCGGCACCGGCTACGGCCTCGGCCCCAACCTCCCGGACGAAGTGGAGCATACCCGCCCGGACTATACCTTATATCCGCAGTTTCCTGACACCGCCTACGGCTTTCTGAGCCGTGGCTGTCCGAGAAACTGCGGATTCTGTTTGGTGTCAGACAAGGAGGGACGGCGGAGCATCCAGGTGGCCGACCTCGCTGAGTTTTGGAACGGCCAGAAGGAGGTCAAGCTGCTGGACGCCAACCTTCTGGCCTGTCCCGACCATGAAAAGCTGATTTTGCAGCTTGCGGAGAGCCGCGCCTATGTGGACTTCTCACAGGGGTTGGATATTCGGCTCATCACCCCGGACAACGTGGCGCTGCTGAACAAGGTCCGCACGAAAGCGGTACATTTCGCCTGGGATAACCCTGATATGGACTTAACCCCCTACTTCCGCCGCTTTTTGGAGCTGACCAACATTCACAGTGTCAGACGGAGGCGGGTTTATGTGCTGACCAACTACGGCAGCACCCATGAGCAGGACCTCTACCGGGTGGAAACCCTGCGGGGCATGGGTTATGACCCCTATGTGATGGTCTATGACCGGCCCAGCGCCCCGCCCATTACCCGCCAGCTCCAACGCTGGGTGAATAACAAGAGGATTTTCCATACGGTCCCCAGCTTTGCCGACTACATCCCCGGCAGGATAGGAGGTGTGCGCCATGCGTGAGCCGAAGGAGGCAAAACTTGACAAGCTGAAAGCCGAGCTTGTCCGGGCAAAGGAGAAGGCCAGCGAGTGGCAGGCCCGTGTCCGGGACATTGAGCGGCAGATCACCGAGCAGGAGAATCTTGAAATCATCCAGGCGGTGCGCGGCATGATCTCCGCGCCGGAGGACCTGCGGGCCGTGCTGGATATGATCCGGGCGGTAAATGCGCCGTCCACAACCAATTCTGGAAAGGAGATTTGAGCCTATGACAAAAAGAAAACCCTTGCAGCGCACGGCGGCTCTGCTGCTGTGCATATTTCTGTGCCTGGGGGCGGCATTTTCCATGATGGGCGCGGCCCATGCTGCCAACACAGAGCCGTCCGGCATTACCATTGAAATCATGCTGCCCCCGGATTGGGCCAATACCAGCGCCGCCGCCAAGGTCTGCGTCACGGACGGGACGGGCGGCGGCTTCGCTTCGGTGGAGGTCCGTGTTGACCGGAGCGGCAGTTGGAGAAACATCACCGCCAGCATGGAGCGGCGGGACAGCCGCTACTATGGCACGGTTGATATTACCTCCAACTGCACCGTCTATGTCCGTGTCACCGGCCATGACGGGCAAATCTATGAAAACTCCCGCTACATGGAGTGCTTTGACACCACCCCGCCCACCCTGCGGACCAGTGTCAGCGGAGATGTGCTGCGGGTGGAGGCTGCGGATGATCTCTCCGGTGTGGCGCATATCACCGTAAATGGGACGTGCTATCCCAACCTGACCGGCAATGCGGTGGATGTGCCCCTGAAAGACCTGGGGACTTCTGAGCAGATCACTGTCCAGGCGGCGGACAAGGCTGGGAACTATTCGCAGACATATCAGGTGAGGAACCCCAACTACAAAGCCCCGGCCACCAGCCAGCCCAACCAGGACCAGAAGCCCATGGTTACACCTCCGGCAGCTACTACACCGGTGAAGCCCCCGGCCACCAATACCACCACGCCGTCCAAGACGGACCCCTCCACGACTACGCCGCCCTCTGGTTCGGCCAGCGTGACCACGGGCACGGAGCAGACGGCCAAGCCCCTGACCCCGGACGGCCAGGGCACGGTGGTGGACAATGTGACCGACCAGGACAGCAAGGAGTTTTTCACCTTCACTACCCCCAATGAGAACACCTTTTATCTGGTAATCGACAAGCAGCGGGAGAGCGAGAATGTCTATTTCCTCAACGCTGTCACAGAATCCGACCTTCTGGCTCTGGCGGAGAAGGACAAGGAGCCGGAGGACAGCAACGTCTCTGCCATTCCCGACCCGGAGCCGGTCTGCACCTGCAAGGACAAGTGCGCCCCCGGCGAGGTCAACACCGACTGCCCCGTCTGCGTCCTGACCATGAGAGACTGTACCGGCAAGGCCCCCGCTGTGGACCCGGATACCGACCCGGAACCGGAAAAACCGGAGAAGGGCAGTTCCTCCACCATGATTCTGGTGGTGATTGCGGCCCTGGCTGTGGGCGGCGCTGGGTACTATCTGAAAATCTACAAGCCCAAGCACGACCTGGACGATGCGGAGGACTTTGATGAGCTGACAGGCGGGGACGAGGAAACCGTCAACGAGGACGATCTGGACCCCACCCCCCGGCGTGTCCCCCGTGACGAACCGGAGGAACCGGACTACCCGGAGGGCTACGGCTACGAGGAACCGGAGGACGATGAATGACCCGTTTCACCGACAGCCCCTATGAGAAAATGATGCAGCAGGTTCCCACGGAGCGGCGGGAGGTCCACGGGCCTCCCGCCCTTCCGCCCGATCACCCCTGCCACGGCTGTCCCTATGGCCGGGACGCGCCCTGTCTGGGCGTGTGCTACCGAAAACTGATGAAAAGGAGTGATTCACACGCAGTTAGTGATTGCTGAGAAACCAAGTGTGGCAATGTCTCTGTCAAAGGTGCTGGGGGCCAGGAGCCGGAAAGACGGCTATGTGGAGGGTAACGGCTGGCTGGTAAGCTGGTGTGTGGGGCATCTGGTGGAACTGGCCCCGGCTGACGCCTACGACCCCCGCTACTCCAAGTGGGCCTATGACGATCTCCCCATCATCCCCCAGCCGTGGCAGTTCCAAGTGCTGCCGGATACCAGGAAGCAGTTCAACATCCTGCGCCAGCTTATGGGGCGGGAGGATGTGGACACGGTGGTCTGCGCCACGGACGCCGGACGGGAGGGCGAGTTGATCTTCCGGCTGACTTACAACCTCTGTAAATGTACGAAGCCTATCAAGCGGCTTTGGATTTCCTCTATGGAGGAATCCGCTATCCGCAAGGGCTTTAATGATCTGGCTGACGGCCAGAAGTACGACAACCTCTACGCCGCCGCCCTCTGCCGCGCCAAGGCGGACTGGCTCATTGGCATCAACGGCACCCGGCTGTTTACTACGTTATACAAAGGTAAGACGCTGAACGTGGGCCGGGTGCTGACCCCCACGCTGACGCTGCTGGCAGAGCGGGAGGCGGCGATTGAGCATTTCAAAAAGGAGAAGTTCTACACCGTGGAGCTGGACGCACAGGGCCTCCGGGCGGCAAGCGGCAAGTTTAATTCCAAGACGGACGCGGAAAAGCTGCGCTCCGCCTGCCTGGGCAAGACCGCCGTGGTCCAGTCCATCGCAAAGAAGGACAAGACCGAGCGGCCCCCGAAGCTCTACGATCTGACCACTCTCCAACGGGAGGCCAACCGCCTCTTTGACTACACCGCACAGCAGGCCCTTGACTATCTCCAATCCCTCTATGAGAAGCGGCTGGCAACCTATCCCCGGACGGACAGCCGCTATCTGACTGAGGATATGGCGGAGGGCCTGCCCGCCCTCTGCTCCACTGTGGCCGGTGCGCTGTCCTTCATGGAGGGCCAGCCCCTCCCGGTGAACGCCGCCCAGGTGGTGGACAGCAGCAAAGTGACCGACCACCACGCCGTCATTCCCACAGCAGAGATCGCCAGCGCGGACCTTGCCGCCCTGCCTACCGGGGAACGGAATATCCTCTACATGATTGCCGTCCGGCTGCTGTGCGCCGTGGGCGAACCCCATACCTATGCGGAGACTGCCGTCACGTTGGACTGTGGCGGCGCTTCTTTTATGACCAAGGGCCGCACAGTGGCGGCGGCGGGCTGGAAGGGGACCGAAAAGGCGTTCCTTTCCACGCTGAAGCAGAAAGCCGAGGAACCGGCCCCATCTCTCCCGGTGCTGTCCGATGGTCAGCGGTTGGAGGGTGCGGACGCTCTGTTGAAGCAGGGCACTACATCTCCCCCGGCACGATTCACCGAGGACACTCTGCTCTCCGCCATGGAACACGCCAGCGCAGAGGACTTTGCTGCCTTGGAATCCGTGGAACGGACCGGGCTGGGCACACCCGCCACCCGTGCCGCCACCATTGAAAAGCTGGTGAAATCCGGCTTTGTGGAACGGAAGAAAAAGCAGCTTCTTCCCACGGAGAAGGGACTGGCGCTGTCCTGGGCCATGCCCGACCAGCTCAAATCCGCCAAGCTGACGGCGGAGTGGGAGGACCGGCTGGGGGCTGTGGAACGTGGCGAGCTGGCCCCGGAGGACTTCATGGCCGGGATCACCGCCATGCTCACCGGGC
>CAJUEC010000053.1 GCA_910585155.1 uncultured Oscillospiraceae bacterium | reverse complement strand
GGGAATCGAACCCGTGTTACCGCCGTGAAAGGGCGGTGTCTTAGCCGCTTGACCACCGGGCCGTGGTGCCCGAAGCGGGCGGTCAGAGCGGAGCCCCAAAGAAGCGGCCATCGCCGCTTCTTTGGGATGGTAGCGGCGACTGGATTCGAACCGGTGACAACTCGGGTATGAACCGAGTGCTCTAGCCAACTGAGCTACGCCGCCATGTTGCCGCCCTGACAGGGGCAAGAGTTAATATACCCCATTTTCGCGGAAATGTCAACCTTTTTTTCAAGGAAATCCTGAAAAATTCACCGCGCCGCCCAGCCTGTGCCAGCCGCGGTCACAGATTCATCGAAAACGCCCGGAAAGCAGGCAGTTCCCCCGCTTTCCGGGCATTTTTCTTCGCGTTTTGCTGAGCCTCTCAGTAAGCCAGCTTCTCCTCCAGCCAGCTCTTCAGCTCGCTGATGGGCACCCGCACCTGGTCCATGGTGTCCCGGTCCCGGATGGTGACGGCGTGGTCAGCCTCGGTTTTGTCATCGCCCACGGTGGCAAAGTCCACCGTAATGCAGTAGGGGGTGCCGATCTCGTCCTGCCGGCGGTAGCGCTTGCCGATGGAGCCCGCGTCGTCGAAGTCCACCATGAAGTACTTGGACAGCTGGGCCTGGACCTCCCGGGCCTTGTCAGACAGCTTTTTGGACAGGGGCAGCACCGCGCACTTGAAGGGGGCCAGGGCGGGGTGGAGGCGCAGCACAGTGCGGACATCGTTCTTCTCCGCGTCCACCACCTCCTCGTCGTAGGCGTTGCACAGGAAGGCCAGCAGCATCCGCTCCACCCCCAGGGAGGGCTCGATGACATAGGGGACGTAGTGCTCGTTGGTCTCCTGGTCGAAATAGGTCAGGTCCTTGCCGGAGGTGTTCTGGTGGGCGGTGAGGTCAAAGTCGGTGCGGCTGGCCACCCCCCACAGCTCGCCCCAGTCGGTGAAGGGGAAGGCGAACTCGAAGTCAGTGGTGGCGTTGGAGTAGTGGGACAGCTCCTCCGGGTCATGGTCCCGCAGGCGCAGGTTCTCCTCCTTGACCCCCAGGCCCAGCAGCCACTGGTGGCAGAAGTTTTTCCAATAGGCGAACCACTCCAGCTCGGTGCCCGGCTTGCAGAAGAACTCCAGCTCCATCTGCTCGAACTCCCGGGTGCGGAAGATGAAGTTGCCCGGGGTGATCTCGTTGCGGAAGCTCTTTCCAATCTGGCCGATGCCGAAGGGCAGCTTGCGCCGGGTCGTGCGCTGGACGTTGACGAAGTTAGTGAAAATGCCCTGGGCGGTCTCGGGCCGGAGGTACACGGTGTTCTTGGCGTCCTCGGTGACCCCCTGGAAGGTCTTGAACATCAGGTTGAACTGCCGGATGTCCGTCCAGTTGAACTTGCCGCAGGTGGGGCAGGTGATCTGGTGCTCGTCGATGAAGGCCTTCATCTCCTGCTGGCTCATGGCGTCCACGCTGTGGCCCAGCTCAAAGCCGTTCTCCTGGCACCAGTCCTCGATCACCTTGTCGGCCCGGAAGCGCTCATGGCACTCCTTGCAGTCCATCAGCGGGTCGGAGAAGCCGCCCACGTGGCCGGAGGCCACCCACACCTGGGGGTTCATGAGGATGGCGGCGTCCAAGCCCACGTTGTAGGGGTTTTCCTGGACGAACTTCTTCCACCAGGCCTTTTTCACGTTGTTTTTCAGCTCTACCCCCAGGGGGCCGTAATCCCAGGTGTTGGCCAGGCCGCCGTAGATCTCGCTCCCAGCGAAGATGAAGCCCCGGGCCTTACAAAGGTTTACGATCTTTTCCATGGATTTCTCGCTGTTTTTCACGATATAACGCTCCTTTTCAATGATTTCCGGCTCAAAACGCAAAAACAAACGCCCTGAGCCGCTGCGGCTCAGGGCGAACTGGACAGTCCGCGGTTCCACCTGAATTCGCGCCGGTCTCAAACGGATTGGGCGCGCACTCTTGCCCGGTAACGGCGGGGACCGCCGGGCCATTTCCTGCCCGGGCTCGGGAGGGCCTTCCCGCCGCGCCCTCGGGGGACTCTCACCGTCCGTCCCCTCTCTGATGGCCCCGGCGCGGGGTACTGTTCTCCTTCATCGCTTTTGTCTCCTGCATTCTATTACAGAAAAGCGGGGCTGTCAAGAGGAACCGCCCATCACGGCTCCGGCTTTGAGTTCCCGCCGTTTTTGGGCGGCCGGATCAGGTGCACCAGCCCCAGTACCAAAAGCACCGAGCCGATAATCAGCATTGCTACGACCGCCGCAATCAGGTACGCCTGGGTGCGCCCCTCGCTTCGGGTGGTCACCCCCTCCACGAAGGTGAAGTCCTTGGACAGCAGCCACGCCACCGCCCCGATCAGCAGCATACCGACGCCCTCCAGCATCTCCTTCAGCGCCTTTTTCCGGGCCTCGGCCTTCCTTTGCTTTTCCTCCATAAACTGTTCCATCTCCTCTCCGGCCTCTATCCCCGCAGGGGATATTGGTATCTGCAAAAGAGAATACCACGCAGCAGGGCAAAAATCAAGGAGACTGGCGGTGAAAAATCAGCAGACTTTTACACTTTTTTCATTCCCTTTTTCACAAGGCTGTGATATAATGTAGACTGAATTATTGTGCAGGAGGGGACCGCCATGCAAAACCGCGTCACTGTCACTGTGGGGGGGCTGAACTACACCCTGCTGGCCGTCGAGGACGAGAACTATGTCCACCGGGTGGCCGCCTATGTGAATGAAAAGCTAAAGGAGACCGGCCGGGCGGGGGGGCGCTCTCAGATGGACTGCGCCATTCTCACCGCCATCAACATCGCGGACGACCGTTTTAAGGAGCGGGAGGCGTCGGAAAACCTGCGCCGGCAGCTCAAGGACCTGCTGGAGGAGAACTCCCGGCTGAAGTCGGAGCTCAGCGAGTCCAAGCGGGAGATCTTCAAACTGCAGCAAAAGCGGTAAGCGCGACGGCAGCCGCGCAGGGGAGCTTGGAGCGGAGCGAAAGCAAAAGCCCAGGACCCACGCAGTGGGACCGGGTTTTGCTTGAGACGCAGTGAAAGCGACCCGGCCGCGCGGCCAGCCGGAGCGTGATAACGAGCGCGACGGCAGACCCATAGGGACGGATGGACCGGAGCGAAGAGCGCAAACCAAGGAGGGGCGCAGCCCCGCGTGTTTGTGCCCTGAGTCGGAGGGAAGCCGTCCCGCAATGGGTCCAGCCGGAGCGTGATAACGAGCACGACGGCAGCCGCGCAGGGGAGCTTGGCCCCCAGCGCGATCACGCCGCGATATGACCACACTATCCACAGAAACGAGAGAAGATACCTATGGAGATACTTTCCCCCGCCGGCAGCCCGGAGGCGCTGCGCGCGGCGGTGTGCGCCGGGGCAGACGCGGTCTACCTCGGCTTTGGACAATTCAACGCCCGCCGGGGGGCGAAAAATTTCACCCGGGAGGAGTTTGCCGCCGGGGTGGCCCACTGCCACCTGCGGGGGGTGAAAACCTACCTCACCCTGAACACCCTGTGCTCCGACCGGGAGATGGCCCAGGCGGTGGACTGCGCCGTCCAGGCCTCCCAGCTGGGGGTGGACGCGGTGCTGGTGCAGGATATGGGGCTGGTGCGGGCCCTGCGGCAGGCCGCCCCGGACCTGCCCCTCCACGCCTCCACCCAGATGACCCTCCACAGCCTGGACGGGGTGAAGCAGGCCGCCGACCTGGGGATGACCCGGGCGGTTCTGGCCCGGGAGCTGTCCCGGAAGGACATCGCCTATATCTGCGAGCGCTCCCCCATTGAGATTGAGGTGTTTGTCCACGGGGCGCTGTGCATGTGCTACTCGGGGCAGTGCTTCATGTCCTCCGTCATCGGCGGGCGCAGCGGCAACCGGGGCATGTGCGCCCAGCCCTGCCGCCTGCCCTACGGCTGGGGGGAGGAGCTGGCCGCCGGCCACCCGCTGTCCCTCAAGGACATGTCCCTGGCGGGCCACTTGAAGCAGCTCCAGGACATGGGGGTGGCCAGCGCCAAGATTGAGGGCCGCATGAAGCGGCCCGAATACGTCTATGTCGTCACCAAGGTGTACGCCGACGCCCTGCGGGACGGACGGGAACCCACCCGGGAGGAGCTGGAGCGCCTGGAGCAGGCCTTCTCCCGCCAGGGCTTCACCGACGGCTACTTCATGGAGCGCAAGGGACCGGACATGTTCGGCGTCCGGGAGGAGGCCAAAAACCCCCGGGAACTGTTCGCCCAGGCCCGGGCGGCCTATGAGAAGGGGGAGGGCCCCGGGGTCCCGGTGAAGTTCTACGCCATGGTCCGGGCGGGGGAGCCCATCCAGGTGGGGGTGGAGGACCGGGAGGGCCGGGTGGCCACCGCCGCCGGGCGCGTCCCGGAGCCCGCCCGCCGCCGGGCCACCGCCCGCGCGGAGGTGGAGGGCCAGCTGACCAAGACCGGCGGCACCCCCTATCAGGTGATTGACGTGCGCTCTCTGGTGGAGGATGGGCTGGCCGTCCCCCTGTCGGCGGTGAACGGCCTGCGCCGGCAGGTGCTGGACGAGCTGTCCCGCCAGCGCACCGCCCTGCCCCAGCGCCGCCACGGCGAGTACAAGATGGGGGCCCGGTACGAGAACTACCGGGGGGAGCCGGACCTCTACGTATCCCTGCGGCACGCGGGCCAGATGACCTTTGAGCTGGTGAAGCAGCGCCCCGCCCTCATCACCCTGCCGGCGGAGGAGATCGCCTCCCACCCCGAGGAGGTAAAGGCCACCATCGGCCGGGGGGTCCCCGTGGCGGCGGTGCTACCCCGGATCTGCTTTGACCGGGAGCTGGACGGGCTGCGCAAGGAGCTGGAGGCCTGCCGGGAGGCGGGGGTGTCCGCCGCCTATGTGGGCAATCTGGGGCTCATCCTCCTGTGCAGGGAGCTGGGCTTTGAGCTGCGGGGGGACTTCGGCCTCCAGGTGTTCAACAGCCAGGGGGTAAAGGAGTACAAGCGGCTGGGGTTCCGGTCTCTGACCGCCTCCTTCGAGCTGAAGCTGGCCCAGATCCGGGACGTGTCCAAGGCGGTGGACCTGGAGATCATCGCCTATGGCCGCCTGCCCCTGATGATTACGGAGAACTGCGCCATTCGGAACCAGTCGGGCAAGTGCGTGTGCTCCAACGTGAATCTGCTCACCGACCGCAAGGGGGTCCGCTTCCCGGTGGAGCGGGCCTACGGCTGCCGCAACGAGGTGCTCAACGCCAACAAGGTGTTTTTGGCGGACAAGGCGGCGGATTGGAAAAAGGCGGGACTGCGGGCCATCCGCCTGCTGTTCACCACTGAGAACGGGGTGGAGTGCTCCCAGGTGCTGGAGGCCTACCGCGGCACGGGGAGCTATATCCCCAACAACTTCACCCGGGGGCTGTACTACCGGGATGTGGAATAAAGAAGCGCGAGGATAGCCGTGCAGGGGAGCTCGGACCGAAGCGGGAGCAAAAGCCCAGGGCCAACACCATTGGGCCGGGTTTTGCTCGAGGCAAGGGGAAAACGGCACGGCCAATCCCAGCGTGACAATGCCGCGGAGGTGCGGAGGTATCATGAACATCATTTTGGCATCAAACTCCCCCCGGCGCCGCGAACTGCTGGGACAGATGGGGCTGAAGGACTTCCAGGTGTCCGCCCCCAACGTGGACGAGACGGTGGAACCCGGCCTGTCCCCCGCCGAAATGGTGGAGGAATTGTCCCTGCGCAAGGCCCGGGCGGCGGCGGAAAAGGCGGGGCCGGAGGATCTGGTCATCGCCGCGGACACGGTGGTGGCCCTGGACGGGAAGGTCCTGGGCAAGCCCCGGGACCGGGAGGACGCCTTTGCCATGCTGTCCGCCCTGTCCGGCCGGGAGCACCGCGTGTACACCGGCGTCACCGTCCTCCGGGGGGAGGAGGCCGCCACCGGGCACGAGGAGACCACCGTGGCCTTCCGGGCGCTGGAGCCGGGGGAAATCCGGGGCTATATCGCCACCGGCGAGCCCATGGACAAGGCTGGGGCCTACGGCATTCAGGGGCTGGGCGCCCTGCTGGTGTCCGGCATCCGGGGGGACTACTGCAGCGTGGTGGGCCTGCCGGTGTTCCGGCTGGGCCGGATGCTGGCCGATTTTGGGGTTGAGCTGCTGCGCGCCCCGGCGGAGGACGAGGTATGAGAAGGTTTTTCCAGAACAACGGGGGCCTGCTGCTGGTGGCAGCGGCACTGCTGGCGGCGGTGCTGGCCCTGGGGTCCTACATCTTGGGCTTCGACCCTCTGGCCGCCGCCCTGGAGGCACTGGCCACCCCCTTCCGCGCCGCCTCCGCCGCTGTCACCAACTGGGCCCAGGACCAGTACGACCGGGCCTTCCGGTATGAGGAGCTGGCGGCGGAGAACGAGGCCCTGCGCCAGCAGGTGGCCCAGCTGCAAAAGGACGCCATCGCCGGGCAGGACGCCCAGCGGGAAAACCAGCGGATGAAGGACCTGCTGGGCCTGCACGACGAGCGCCCCGAGCTCCAGTACCGGGACGCGGCGGTGGTTCGCCGGGCGTCCTCCAACTGGTCCTCCGACCTGACCATTGATCGGGGCACCTCCGGGGGAGTGGAGGTGAACGACTGCGTCATCGACCAGTACGGCCACCTCATCGGGGTAATCACCCAGGCGGATTGGAACTCCTCGGTGGTGACCACCATCCTGGACCCCACCCTGGAGCTGGGGGGGCGGGTGGCCCGCACCGACGAAAGCGCCATTCTGGAGGGGGACTTCACCCTCATGCTCCAGGGGCTGACCCGGCTGTCTTTTTTGTCGGAGGAGGCCCAGCTGGTCACCGGTGACCAGGTGACCACCTCCGGGCTGGGCGGGGTGTACCCCCCCGGGCTGGTGGTGGGGACGGTGCGCACCCTGTGCGTGGAGGAGGACGGCATCAGCCGCTACGCCCAGGTGGAGCCCGCCGCGGACATCGCCGGGGTGCAGTATGTGTATGTCATTGTGGACTACGGAAAATAAGAAGCGCGAGGATAGCCGCGCAGGGGAGCTTGGACCAGAGCGAGGGCAAACGCCCAGAGCCCACGCAGTGGGATCGGGTTTGGCCCGAGACGGCGGGAAAGCGACCCGGCGGCGCGGCCAATCCCAGCGTGACAAACAAGCGCGAGGATAGCCGTACGGCCAATCCAAGCGTGACCGAAAGCAGGCGCGGCGGGGATATCCCCTGCCGCGCTTCATAGAGAAAGAGAGGGAGCCTATGGCCGAACTAACCCCCATGATGAAGCAGTACTGGAAGGTGAAGGAGGCGCACCCGGACTGCCTGCTGTTCTTCCGGCTGGGGGACTTCTACGAGATGTTCCACGACGACGCCAAGCTGGGGGCGGAGGAGCTGGGCCTCACCCTCACCACCCGGGACCGGAGCAAGCCGGAGGAGGAGCGCACCCCCATGTGCGGCGTGCCCTATCACTCCGCCCAGAGCTACATCGCCCGGCTCATCAAGCGGGGGTACAAGGTGGCCATCTGTGAGCAGATGGAGGACCCGGCCACCGCCAAGGGGCTGGTGGACCGGGACGTGATCCGCATCGTCACCCCCGGCACCGCCATGGCGGACGAGATGCTGGACGAGAGCCGGAACAACTACATCTGCGCCGTCTACGAGGACAGCGCCGGGACCGCCCTGGCCCGGTGCGACCTGTCCACCGGGGCCTTCACCGCCGCCCCCTTCCAGGGAAAGGACCGGCTCATCCATCTGCTCAACGCCCTGGCGGCCTGCCCACCCAGCGAGGCCATTTTGTCCGACGCCGCCGCGTCCAACCCCCAGCTCACCGACTTTTTGAAGCTCCGGCTGGGCTGCCTGTGCCAGAGCGTCCCCGAGGTCCGCTTCCGCCCCGCCCAGGCGCTGGACGCCCTGGCTGCCCTGGGCATCCTGGAGGAGGGGGAGCGCTCCCTCCCGGACCAGGACGGTCTGCGGATGTGCTATCAGGCGGCGGGGGCGCTGGCGGGCTACCTCAAGGAGACCCAAAAAACCGACCTGGGCCACCTGAGCCGCCTGTTGATCGACGGGGCCAAGAGCCAGCGCTATCTGGAGCTGGACCTCACCGCCCGGCGGACCCTGGAGCTCACCGAGACCATTCGGGGGGGCGAAAAGCGGGGCTCCCTGCTGTGGGTGCTGGACAAGACCCGCACCCCCATGGGCCACCGGCTCATCCGGGCTTGGATTGAGCAGCCCTTGTGCAATCCCGCCGCCGTCGCCTTCCGGCAGGACCAGGTGGCCGCCCTGGCGGCGGACAGCGTGGCCCGGGAGGAGCTGGCCCTCACCCTGCGGCGGGTGCCCGACCTGGAGCGGCTCATCGGCAAGGTGGTGTACGGCTCGGCCAACGCCCGGGACCTGCTCACCCTGGCGGACGGTCTGGCGGTGCTGCCCGAGCTGGCGGGGCAGGCGGCCCCCCTGGCCCAGGCGGCCCCCCGGCGCTTCGAATTTCTGGAGGAGTTTTCCGGCCTGGACGACCTCCAGGCCCTGCTGAAGCAGGCCATCCGGGACGACGAGGAAGACCACCGCCTGCCCTTCACCATCCGGGAGGGGGACTTCATCCGCCGGGGCTACGACCAGGAGGTGGACCATCTCCGGGACGTGCTGGACCACGGGGCGGATATGGTGGCCGCCCTGGAGGGCCGGGAGAAGGAGCGCACCGGCATCAAGAGCCTGAAGGTGCGCTACAACAAGGTGTTCGGCTACTACATCGAGGTGTCCAAAAGCTACTACAGCATGGTGCCGGAGGACTACATCCGCAAGCAGACCCTGGCCAACTGCGAGCGGTTCATCACCCAGGAGCTGAAGGACCTGGAGCACGAGATCCTGTCCGCCCAGAGCCGGGTCACCGCCCTGGAGTACCAGCTGTTCTGCCAGCTGCGGGAGGCCGCCTCCCAGCGGGTGCGGCAGGTGCAGGACGTGGCCCGGGGGGTGGCCCACCTGGACGTGCTGGCCTCCTTCGCGGCGGCGGCGGTGCAGAACGGCTACGTCCGCCCGGAGGTGGACGACAGCGGGGTCATCCAGATCAGGGACGGCCGCCACCCGGTGGTGGAACGGATGCTGAAGGACGCGCTGTTCGTCCCCAACGACGCCCATATGGACGGCGGGGAGAACCGGCTGGCCATCATCACCGGGCCCAACATGGCGGGCAAGTCCACCTACATGCGGCAGGTGGCCCTCATCGTGCTCATGGCCCAGATGGGCTCCTTTGTCCCCGCCAAGTCCGCCCGGATCGGGGTGGTGGACCGGGTGTTTACCCGCATCGGGGCCTCCGACGACCTCAGCGCGGGCCAGTCCACCTTCATGGTGGAGATGAGCGAGGTGGCGGTCATGCTGAAGAGCGCCACCTCCAAGTCCCTGCTGATTCTGGACGAGATTGGCCGGGGCACCTCCACCTATGACGGCATGGCCATCGCCCGGGCGGTGCTGGAGCACTGCGCGGACAAAAAACGGCTGGGGGCCCGGACCCTGTTCGCCACCCACTACCATGAGCTCACCGAGGTGGAGCGCACCATTGAGGGGGTGCGCAACTACCAGATCGCCGCCAAGAAGCGGGGGGACGGCATCGTATTTCTGCGAAAAATCGTCCCCGGCGGGGCGGACCAGAGCTACGGCGTGGAGGTGGCCAAGCTGGCGGGGGTTCCCGGCCCGGTGGTGAGCCGGGCCCGGGACATTCTGGCGGAGCTGGAGTCCCAGGGGCGGACCGCCCCCGCCCCCGCGCCCAGGGAGGCGGACGGCCAGGTGTCCCTGGGAGACGTGGCGGGGTCGGCGGTGCTGGAACAGCTGCGGGCGGTATCGGTGGACACCCTCACCCCCATTGAGGCCATGAATCTCCTCTACCAGCTGAAAAGCCAGCTGTAGCGCCGGACGGTCAATCATGAATCAACAAAAACAGCCGTCCCCGGACGGCCCGACAACATGGAGGCAGACCTATGAAGCGTATTTTGAAGCGTATTTTCGCGGCGCTGGCCCTGGCCGCGCTGATCCTGACCCTGTGCGCCTGCGCCCCGCAGGCGGAGGGGGAGGGCTCCCCCTCCCCCTCCCCCGTCCAGAGCGCTCCGGCCTCTGAACCGTCGCCCCCTGCCCAGGAATCCGAGGCCCCCGCCCCGGCGGACTTCCCCGAGATCATTCTGGACGAGGACAGCCTGAACGCCGCCGTCCCCGACTTCCTGGACGAGGAGCAGCAGCTGCTCTACCGCCAGGCCCTGTGCGTGTACTCCCACCTGTTCGGCGGGGACAACGCCGAGGTGTGCCGCTGGGAGGAGGGCGACCCCTATCCCAGCGGGGATGCCGTTGAGCACAACGGCCTGCCCTACACCAAGGCCGTGGGGCGGTACGCCGCCTGGGAGGATTTCGACGCCATGGTCCACTCGGTGTTCACCGACGACTTCTGGACCCGGCGCAACGCCATCCAGCGCGGGGAGCTGTACCTCAACATCGACGGCGCGCTCCATTTCGTCTGGGCCTCCCGGGGGATGTATTATTACACCGGCAATGTTCCGGACACCTTTGAGCTGGTCTCCCGGAGCGAGGATGAGATTGTGTTCACCCTCACCGGCCACTACAGCTTCCCCTGGCCTAAGGAGGGGGAGAGCCCCGAGGACCGGGACCGGCGGCTGGAGCAGGGCTGGGAGTACACCATCGACTTTCCCATGAAGCTGGTGCGCACGGAGGCGGGCTGGCGCTTTGACCAGTTCCACGGGGCATGCGCGGACCAGGAGGGGCCCCCGCAGACCCCGTCGGACACCTGGGAGACCAATGTATACTTTGACCGGGCGCTGACCAATTTCGATTTCGCCCAGGACCATTCCCTGGGGCGGTATATCATCCTCACCCTCCAGGTCCCGGCGGGCTGGACTCAGTCGGACAACGACTTCCAGGACGAGGACGGCGCCATCGCCATGAAGCTGCACTATCTCACCCAGGTGGACCCCGGCTACGTGCTGGACGAAGGCGTGCGGGAGAAACTCTTTCCCAATAGCGGCCTGAATCCTGAGATTGCGGACTGGCCCGCCCAGGCCCACACCACCCCCCAGGGGTATGAGTGCGTACTGTTCACCGGGCTGTTCGGCTCCCAGAGCGGGATGTACGGCTGCGTCCGGGGGGATAGGGAGCACATCCTGTTTTTCTCCGCCTTCGCGGCAGAGGAGCAGACCCTGTGGGACGCGGTGGATTCCATGCGGTTTTTCTTCTGAGCAGACAACACGGCGCGGGAGGTTTTTATGGAGGAATTGCGGAGCATTCTGCTGGCCCACGCCCGGCGCTACCCGGCCATGGCCCCCCAGGATGGGGTGAAGCTGGTCTATCAGAATGAGTTCGGCGGCGGCCATCTGGTGACCGACCCGGCCCAGAGCCTGGAGCGGCTTCAGGCGGAGTGGGAGGCCGTCCCCCGGAACCCCGCCGCCCCCCTGGCGGAGGACATCGGCAACGGCCTGGTGCGGATCATGCTGGCCGGGCTGGACCCGGCGGACTACCCTCTGGATCAGCTGAACCGGGATTTCATCCGCTCCGCCCGGCTCCACCGGGGGGAGCCGGACCGCTTTTTGCGCAAGCTGGAGGTGCTGCGCCGGCTGGCGGGGGAGGGGGCCTTCCCCTTCCCCCTGGAGGCGCTGGAGGACAGTCTGGCGGCTTGCCGGGAGGCGGGGTATCCCCCCGCCTCCCACAGCCCGGCCTACCGGGCGGCCTACGCCCCCGCCTACCGGGTGGCGGCGCGCTGGGCCTGCCTGCCCCTGCTGGCGGAGGAGGCCCGGGCCCTGAGCCAAGCTCGGGGCCGGACCATTCTGGCCCTGGACGGCCGGTGCGCCTCGGGCAAGACCACTCTGGCGGCCCGGCTGGCCCGGCGGTACGGCTGGAGCGTGGTCCACCTGGACCACTTTTTCCTCCGCCCGGAGCAGCGCTCGCCGGAGCGGTACGCCAGACCGGGGGAGAACGTGGACCACGAGCGGTTCCTGGAGGAGGTGCTGCGCCCCCTGCGCCGGGGGGAGCAGCCGGCCTACCGGCCCTTTGACTGCCGCACCCAGACCCTGGGGGAGCCCATCTCCGTGGGCCCCGGCCCGGTGGTGCTGGTGGAGGGCTCCTACGCCTGTCACCCGGCGCTGTGGGACCAATACGACCTGCGGGCCTTCCTCACCGTGGACCCGGCCGAACAGCTGGCCCGCATCCTCCGCCGGGAGGGGGAGGCCTACGCCCAGGTGTTCCGGGAGAAATGGATCCCCCTAGAGGAGCGGTATTTCTCCGCGTTTCAGGTCGAGGAGCGGTGCGGCTACCGGCTGGAGCTGTAAAAAAGACCCGTCTGGTTGGAACAGCTCTCGTAAAAAAGTTGACGCCCGCGGGGAGAACTCCGTAAAGAAGTCCTCCCCGCAAGGCGAGTCCGCAAGTAAAAACTA
>CAJUEC010000052.1 GCA_910585155.1 uncultured Oscillospiraceae bacterium | reverse complement strand
CCATGATGGAGCACATCGGCGACATGTCCGCCATCTCCGCCACCGTGGGGGAGAACTTCATCGAGGATCCCGGCCTCCACCGCACCCTCATCGGCGACGGCATCGCCACCTCCCTGTCCGCTATGCTCGGCGGCCCCGCCAACACCACCTACGGCGAGAACACCGGCGTGCTGGTGCTCTCCCGGGTGTACGACCCCAAGGTGATCCGGCTGGCGGCCATCTACGCCCTGGCGCTGTCCTTCAGCCCCATGTTCGCCGCCGTGGTCAACTCCATGCCCACAGCCATCGTGGGCGGGGTGTCCTTCATCCTCTACGGCATGATCTCCGCCATCGGCGTGCGCAATGTGGTGGAGAACCGGGTGGACTTCACCAACTCCCGCAACCTTATCATTGCCGCCGTCATCCTGGTGTGCGGCCTGGGGTTCACCGGCGGGCTGACCTTTGAGGTGCGGGGCACCCACATCACCCTCACCGCCCTGGCCATCGCCGCCATCGCGGGCATCGCCCTGAACGCCATCCTCCCCGGCAAGGATTACGAATTTGGCTCCGACGTGGCCGGCGGCCGCTCCGGCGATTTCGGGCGGTACTGAGACAGGCGCTGACCGCCCCGCAGACGGGCGGCGATCATGAAAAAAGCTGAACGGCGTGACCAGGGTCACGCCGTTCAGCTTTTTCAAAAGCCGCTTAAAAGGGGGATTTCAGCGGCCGCTCCGGCGCCTGCCCACGGCATGCGCCGCCGCATGCTTGAAGAAGGACAGCTCCTCCCTCCGCCGGTAGACCGCCAGGTACACCGCGTTTGGAACCGCCGCGCAGAGCAGGCACTTCAGTAAAAACCAGCCCAAGCCGCCGCCCAGCGCGCGGCACAGCAGCCACGTCAGCGCTCCGGCGGAGGCAGTGACGGCAAGGTGGGCGAAGTACCCTGTGAAATAGTGTTTTACGGACATCCGCAGGCCCCGGCGGCAGAGCACCAGGGGCTCGCACCAAAAGGGAAACGCCAGGGTGCTGATCAGCGTCCCGGCCATGATGCCCGCGACGCCCCAGCACTGGGCCAGCAGCACGGAGACCACCAGATTCAAGACCGCCTCCAGGATGGATTTGTAGCGGTCATCCCAAAAGAGGCCCAGAACGCTTTTGGTGTTGTTCACAGGGGTTCGCATGCTGTTGACGTAAAAATTCAGGACGATCAGCAGCACCGCCGGCTTGGGCAGCAGGTAGCCGCGGCCCAGCCAAATGTCGATAAACGGGTCGTAAAGGCAGAACAGGCAGATGCTCATCCAGCCGAACAGCCACCCGGAGAAAAAATTCAGGCGGCGGAAGACCGTCTGCCTGCGCGCCTCCGGTTCCGTGGCGGTCAGGTTCCCCAGGGCGGGGGTGATGGCGTCGAAGAGCGCGCTGACCAGGATGTTGAGAAACCCCCGTATCATCATATAGTTGGAGTACAGTCCGGCGGCGGCCACCCCCACAAACTTGGAGATCAGCAGGTTGTCGGTGTTGAAAACCGCCACGGCGCCAATGCGGTGAAGGAGCATGGCCCGCACGTTGCGGCGGATCTCCCCCAGGATCTCCGGGGGCAGGGGGCGGACGTCCCTCTCCCGCAGGCAGGGGAAAAGCCGGTCCGCTTTCACGGTGATGGCGATGTTTTGGACCACCGTGGCGGCGATGGAGAGGCAGAGGTAGTACAAGTAATTCCGGGTGAAAAACAGCGTGATGATCTGGGCCGCGGTGGCGGCCAGCGACACAGCGGCGCGGATGGAGGTCTCGACATATTTTTTCTGATGGACAAAGAGCAGAGTGGATTTGTGGGAAAAAAAGTAGGAGATGCCGGCGTTGGCCAGGTTCAGCACATAGATCAGCGGGATATGGGGGATGTCTTTCGGCATCTCCTTGACAAAGAAGCTGAGAAACGAGAGCAGGGACAGGCCCAGCGCCAAAACCACCAGGCCGACGGCCCGGTAAACCCGCCGGTACAGCCGGATCAGGGACTTCACAAGCTCGGTATCCCCCTGGGCCACCGGACGGTAGAGGCTGTACGTGATGGAGACGTTGAATCCCAGCTCCGCCAGGGAGAGCATGGAGAGCACGTCGGTGAAGAGCCCGTTCAGCCCCAGGTATTCCCGGCCCAGCAGGAGGACGAACACCCGGCGGGAGATAAACTTCAGCACAGCCAGCAGAAGCTCCCCCGCCACGGCGTATTTGATGTTTTTCGCGATGTGCTCCGCCTTGTTCATCCGGCCCCGTCACTCCATCCCGTTCTTCCGCAGGGGCTTGATCAGCCGGTAGAGCGCGGCCAGCGCCTCAAAGACCGGCACACCGGCACAGAGGGCCAGCTCCGCCGCCATGCTTTTTTGATCCGGACAGAGGCGCCACGCGCTCCAGCTGAAGTGGCGGCGCGTATCATCCCGGAAGCGCCTCAAATAGTCCCCCGCGCTGCCGTCCACGCCGCTCTCCGCGGCCTGCATGGACAGGCGGGCGGCGGTATCCAGCGCAATCTGCCGGAAGCAGGCCTCCGTCTCCGGAAAAGCTGCGGCGGCATCCGTGCAGATTCGGTCCAGAACGGAGAGGACCACGCAGCGCTTTTCTGTCACGCCGTTGTTGATCAGGCTGCCCTCCCGGTAGACATAGTGGTAGAGGGGGGCCGGCACGTAGGCAATGCGGTGGACCCGTTTCAAGGCCTGATAGAAAAACAGGAGGTCCTCGCAGCACAGCGCCTGCCGGTGAAAGGGGAGCTGTTTGGCCAGCTCCGCCGGAAAGAGCTTACCCCAGGCCGTCCAGAGAAAGGGGGAGCGCCGGGCCAGACAATGGGCGGCCTCCGCCGGAGAAAAAACCTGGGCGGGACCGGCCTTCAGGCGCAGGCCGTGGTCCGCGCAGACGCTGATGTCCGCGCGGCCCTCCGTCAGCGCCTGGTACAGCGCCTCCAGCAGCTGGGGCTCCACATAGTCGTCCGAGTCCACAAAGGAGATATAGGCCCCCGACGCCCGGCGGACCCCTTCGTTTCTGGCGTTGGAAAGCCCCAGGTTTTCTGGAAGGTGAACGACCTGAAACCGCCCGTCGCGGGCCGCCCAGGCGTCGCAGATCTGTCCGCTGCCGTCGGCAGAGCAGTCATCGATCACAAGGAACTCCGTCTGGGGGTAGGTCTGCGCCGCCAGGGAGGCCAGACACCGCTCCACGTACGCCTCCACATTGTATACCGGAACAATCACGCTGATCCGCGGCTGTTGCAGCTCCGTCACTGTCCTCCCCTCCTGTCTCTCTTCAGGCGGGTAAAAGCGGCCGCGGCGCACCAGAAGGCCGCGGCGCTGACATACAGCATGAGAATCGAGGCCCTGTCCTTGGCGCTGGGGCACAGGGCCAGCGCCCTCCAGCTGAAATGACGCCGGACGTTTGCCTGGAGCCTCTTCAGGTACGGAAGGGGCCGCCCTTCCCCGCCGCCGTTTTTGACCGTGAGCATGGCCATGCTCCGGTCCGCCTCCAGGGCCAGCCGCCGGAAATCCTCCGCCGCCTCGGGGAAATTCGCGGCGGCGTCCCAGCACACAGCGTCGTGGGCGGAGAGCGCCGTGCACTTCCGTTCGTCCATGCCGCTCTGAACCTGGCTGCCCTCTCTGTGGGTATAGTGGTAGAGGACGTCCGGCAGATAGCTGACCCGCCGGGCCCGCTTGAGGACCGAGTAGAGGAACAGCAGGTCCTCGCTGTAGAAGACAGACTCGTCAAAGGGACACTGCCGTACCAGCTCTCCCCGATAGAGCTTTCCCCAGGGCACATGGTTGAAGGGAAAGCCCTGGGCCAGACAGCGAACGGCCTCGGGCCGGGAGTAGACGGCGGCGGGGCCGCGCCGCAGGGTGATGCCGTCGGCGGCGCAGGCGCTGACCTCCGCCCCCGTCTCCTCCAGACAGCGGTACAGCCGCTCCAGCAGGTCGGGCTCCACGCGGTCGTCGGCATCCACGAAGGAGAGGAATGCGCCCCGGGCCCAGCGGATGCCCCTGTTCCTGGCGGCGGAGGGGCCCCGGTTTTCCTGAAAATGGGCGGCCCGCACCCGGGCGTCCCGGGCGGCATAGGCGTCGCAGAGCAGCCCGCTGCCGTCCGTGGAGGCGTCGTCCACTAAAATAATTTCCATGCTGGGCCAGGTCTGGGCCAAAAGTGAGCTGAGGCATCCCTCCAGATACCCCTCCACGTTATAGACCGGCACAATCACGCTGATCAAGGGCTTTTCCATACCGGCCTCCTCACTCTGCGGCCAGCCTGTAGCATTCCGCCAGCGCCTCGTGGGTTCTGCGGATGCTGAACACCTCCTGGGCCCGCTTTCTGCTGCTGGCGGACATGCGGGCCAGGGCATCCCCATCGCCGCTGCACCGCAGCAGGGCCTCCGCCAGGGCGGGGATGTCGCCGGGCTCTACCAGAATGCCGTTCTCCGCCCCCACCACTTCTGGAATCGCGCCCACGGTGGTGCTGATGATGGCCTTGCCCGCCGCCATTGCCTCTAAAATGGCCATGGGCAGCCCCTCGTGATAGGAGGGCAGAACCACTGTGGCCGCGTCCCGCAGCCGGCGCAGCTTCTCCGCCCCGTCAATCCAGCCGGGCACCTCGATATTCCCCTCCAGCCCTTTCTCCCGCACCAGAGCCCGGACCTGCTCCACCTCGCCGTCCCCGGCCAGACAGAGCTTCAGCGCGGGATTGCGCCGGAGGGCCAGCTCCGCCGCGGCGATCAGGTCATAGCTTCCCTTCCGCCGCCCCAGCCGGCCCAGCATCAAAAAGGAGCAGCGGTGCTCCGCCGGGTTGGAAACCGCCGGCTGGAGCTTCGCCGGGTCCACCCCGTTGTAGAGCGTCCGGCAGGCCCGCATGGGGAAACGGCGCTCCAGCTCCCGCCTCCAGCCGTCGGACAGGGCCAGCACAAGATCCGCCCGGCGGAAAAAGCCGTCCACAATCCGCTTTTTCCGGGGAGCCAGGCCATCATAAAAGCGCAGGTACTCCGCGCCGTGGACATGGACCACCGCCCGCTTTCCGGCCCGCTTCACCGCCCGCAGGTAAAAGTTCTTGCGGAAGGTGCTTCCCCGCTCCGCTGTGTGAATGTGGAAGAGGTCGTATTTTCGGTAACAGGTCAAAAAACGCAAATATCCCCAGAGGGAATACAGCAGCCGGACAGGCAGGCTGCCGTCTATGTAAGAGGGGAAGCTGTCAATTTCAAACTCCTGGCCCAGGTATGGGCTCTCCCGGATCCCCCGGATGACCTCGGCCATCCCGCCCCGGGCGAGGGTTTCGCTGGGACCAATCTCCAAAATCTTCATAGGGTCCTCCTGTCTACAGGGAGCGGATGCAGCGGTCCAGGGAGGCCAGGAACACCTCCGTGTTGGAGCGGAACGGCTCAAAGCTCTGCTCCCGGAGGTCCAGCAGGGCCTGGGGCAGCAGCTCCACGTCCGGGCAGGCGCGGATGAGCTTGAGCTGGTGAAGCCGCTGTGTCAGCTCCAGCTGGTGGTCGTCCACATGCTCCCCATACCGGGCCAGGCGGGGGACCACGATGGTCTTCTTTCCACGCTTCACCGCGTCCACCATGGTGCCCGCGCCGCCGTGGGTGATGAGGATGCCGCAGGCCTCCATCAGCTCCTGGAAGTGCTCCTGCCGGTAAAAGGCCTGATGGCGGCAGCTGGGGACATATTTGCCGGTCCCCGTCTGAATGAACACCTCTTCTTGGATGAGGCCCGCCCGGATCATCTGATCCACCTTTTGAATCAGGCGGTCAAAGGGGAATTTTTGGGACCCGACTGTTACAAATATCATGCCGCCACCTCAATAGACGCCGCCCACGCACACCGCCTTGGGGTAGAAGGCCAGCAGCTCCCGCCACTGGACATAGAAGCGGTCCGCGAAGGGGTAGAGGAGCTTCCCCGTCAAGGTGGGCGTCTTGACCTTGGCGTAGGATTCAATAAACACCAGCTTCTTTCCAAACAGCGTGCACAGCAGGCAGAGGGGCACGGTGGCCAGCACGCCGGTACAGACCACCACGTCCGGCCGCTCCGCCAGGTAAATGCCCAGGGAGCGAAAGGCGTTGACGATCAGCCTGGGGAGGCAGGACCATTCGCGGCGGTTGACCTGGAGGAGGTAGTGGCGCCGCATGTCCCCCGCGGCTGCCGGATAGGCGGTCCGTTCTGTGACCAAAAAGCTGTCGTAACGGTCCATCAGAGGGCGCAGCATCATCAGCTCCGACAGGTGCCCGCCGGAGGACGCCGCAAAGCAGATGCGCGGTGTTCCGCCGCTCATGCAGATTCACCTCCTCGCATTCAGACCGCCCCGCGGGACCCGTGCCCCGCCTCGGCGCTCCACTGGGCGCAGCGCCGCTCCAGCGCGGCCTCCGCCTGGGCGTCAAACCGGCAGGCCATGGGGACCAGGGCGCAGGCCGTCATGGTGTAGGGGTAATAGATGGCGTTGTCCGTGGCGTAGAGGACCAGGCAGTAGACGCAGATGCCCAGGAAGAGGCAGCCTGCGTCCTTCCCTACCCGGCGGAACCAGTAGCTCAGCCGGGCGGGCAGCCAGCCCCAGAGCCAGACCCAGTATCCCACAAAGCCGATGTTCAGGTACATGCGGAGAAAATCGTTGTGAATCTGCGTCTGGGTGCGCAGGGGGGTTGGGGACACCATGCCTGAGAACCACTCCACCATGCGCTCAAAGCCCGTTCCCAGGCCCATATAGGTAAAGCTGATGTCGTAGTAGGGCTCCACGTTGGCGAACAGCGCCGCCCGGCCCTTGGTGTCCAGCCCCCAGTGGGTTTCCAGATATTCAAAGAGGCCGTAGCGGATGCCCGTAATGTAGAGGAAGCTGACCACCATCATCGCCGCGGCCACGCACAGCGCGGTCTGCTTGGCGGCCTTGTCCGGCAGCAGCCGCAGAACAAAGGCCGCCGCAAGCCCCAGGGCCAGGGCGGGAAAGGCAATTCGCTTCAGCCCGACCAGGGCGAAGAAGGAGATCAGGACCAGCCAGAGCACGGGGCGGGGAGACGTTTTCCAGTGCAGCAGCAGATAGAGCAGGAAGGGGCCAAAGGCAAAGGTGAGATCATGGGTCTCCAGCTGCATCATCAAGGGGCCGGTCTCCCGGCTGAAGGTGATCAGAAGCGTGTAGAATTCCTGCAAAAACGGGGCCAGTCCCCCGGTATAGATTACCACCAGGACGTTGAGGAAATTGGCCGCGCACATGGACCCCAGGCAGTACCAGATGCCCCGGCCGCCAAAAAGGTACAGGGTGGCCGCGGCCACCAGAACCGACAGCAGCTGGGGGAGGATCATGGAGACGCCGTTTAAGACGGCGGAGCTGTCCGCCCGCGTGCTCACCCAGATCACCGAGGAGAAGACCAGCGGAATCAGATAGGGCAGCGCCTGGACCGCCCCGTGGCGGGTCAGGACCATCAGGCGGTCCAGGCGCACCGTGGCGATGAAGTTCAGCAGCGCCAGAAATACAATGGCCAGCGCACAGGGGTTTTTCAGGCTCAGCTCCACGCCGCCCACGGAAAAGTAGGTATCCTGGAAGAAAAACATACCGGTGGCCAGAATCAGATAAATGGCGGAAGACAAATCACATCACCCCTTGCCAATCGGCGTCCTCAGCTGATGCCGGACGGGACCGCTGCCGCGGCGCTGGCGGCCCCCACCCGCTTGATGGCGGTGGAGAGCAGCTCCCGGATATAGTAGCACTGCTCCGCGCCTGCCTGCGCGTAGCCGCTTTGCAGCTCCAGCAGATATCCCCGCTCCTGGGACTTCTGCTCCAGGGCGACGCTGATCTGGAACAGCGCCGCCTCCGCCAGCCCGGGCTCCAGGGACTCCGCGAAGACCAGATACTGCCCCGCTCCGTTGTTGCCCACAAACATCTTGTCGGAGGGCGGGAAGATGGAGGTGAGCATTCCGGCGAAGTCCTCCAGTATCTGATCTCCGGCCTCACGGCCCAGCCGGGCGTTTTCCGCCTGAAGGTTGGCCAGCCTGCATACAACGCAGGTAAAGCTCTCGGGCAGCGGGCGCCCCTCCCGGGAGGCGATGAACTGGTCGCATTTCGCCCGGTTGGGCAGGCCGTCCACCTTGTTTGTGAAGGCGTAGTACTCGATGAAGTCCTCGATTCTGCCGAAGAGCGCCGCCCCGGCGCAGCCCAGCGCACCGAAGATCACCACCACTAGGATGGTGAAGACCGCGATGGGGAACCGCTCCGTGACCCGGACGCTGGAGAGCATCATAATGTTCTGCGCGCCCAGGTACTCGTTATACTCGTCGTTGGTCTCGTAGTAGATGGTCTGGAGGGCGTTGATCTCCTCCGCCAGGCGGGCGATCTCCGCCTGCACCTTCTCCTGGGCCGCCTGCGGGGAGCTGGCGGGGGCGTTGGCGAACACGCTGAGGATGTAGTCGTTGTAGTCACCGTCAATGACGTTGTGCTCATAGAGGGTTCGGTCCTCAATGTACCTGCGCAGCAGGACGTCATACTCCGCGGTTCGGTCCACCGGCGCCCAGTTCCCGTCCTCGTCCTTGTTCCAGTCGTCGTAGACGTCGGGCAGGACGTTGTTTTGGAGAACATCGCCCACGTTTTCCCCCTCGTCGTTGACGACGGGGACGCTGAACTCCCCGATGGCGTCCTCGTACGCGCCGATGATGCCCAGGATCCGCTCGAGCTCAAAGGACACCGCGCTGTTGGAGATTGCCAGGTTGTTGTTCCGATTTTCGTACTTTTCCAGAAGCAGGTCCCGGTCCTTGGTGACCCTGCCGGCCAGGATCTCGGAGAAGAGCTGGCCGACCTCCACGTCCCGGATGAGCTCGAACTCATCCTTCAGGTCCTGGAAGCTGTATCCCGTCCGGCTGGAGCGGAATTCGCCGTTCCACTGGACCTTGTCGGAGAGGTGCTCCACAATGTTGGTGAGGGTGTCGTCCATCACCTCCGCCATCTCCAGGTAATCATAGCCCTTGCCGGTGATGTCGCTGACCGGGTTGGCGGCCAGCGAGGTGTTGACGTGGCTTTTGCCGTAGTAGCTGGCGTACTCCTGCAAAATCTGGTTCAGCACCATGCGGGGGTATTCCTTGCCGTTGCTGACGCCGCAGTTGAAGGACACCACACAGCGGGTGGGGTTCAGCTCGTAATCCAGCTCCCCGTTGTCCAGCCTGGACTGCTGCACCAGCAGGTCCTCCTCCGTGATGATGGGCTCCACATGGATGTTCATGCGGATGTCGTCGGCAGTGGTCTCCGTGTAGTCGATGTCCAGCTTTTTCATGGCCTGGGCTACCAGATTGGTGGCGTAGAGTTCCGAGGTGTCGATCTCCTTCCCGTCCGGGGAATAGCCCTCCTCGGCCCGGGCGCCGGTGTACTCGATCACCGTGACGGCGGTATACTGCTGAATATAGAGCTGGGCAACCAGGAAAAAGGCGATGCCCGCCAGCACCGACACACTGGCGATGACGGCGCGGTACTTCTTCAGATAGCGAAACACGTCCAGTTCTTTCATACTGAGGCCTCCTCCCTGCGCTGTTGTTTCCGCCGTCCCTCCCGTTCGGCGGCGCGGCCGCTGCGGTATTCCCGCCAGAAGGGGGCCAGGACGGCGTGCCCGCCCAGGACGGCGACAAACAGGACGGTGAGCAGGAGGGCTTTCAGGACGATCCCCGGGATGGCCGGGCCGGTAAAGCTGACCTGAATGTAGCCGTCCCGCTTTTCCTTGACATAGGTGCTGCAAAGCTCCCGGCTCTGGGCGGACAGGCTCAAAAGCTCGGCCTTCAGCGCATCAATCTGCTGGTCGGCCTGGGCGTAGACGGAGGCGGCGGCGCGGGAGCCGCCGATCTGCCCGGAGGCGTACGTGTTGTGCTCCATCTCCTCCACCAGTCTTGTGGCGAATTCCAGGTGCTCCTTGGCCTCGTCCGCGAAGTAGTCCACCCCCACCTTGGTTTTGGACATGTAGAACTCCTTGTCGGCGTCGTAGGTGGGGATCAGCACAAAGCGGGTCATGTAGGCGTTATACATGTTGATGGCCTCGATCCGCACGTCGTGGGAGGCCATCTCCTTGCGCTTGGAGACGTCCAGCCGGCGGTTGGCGTACTGCATCCGGGACTGGAAGGTGGTCCGATTGCCGGCCAGGCCGTTTTCCAGGACAAACGCCTCATACCGCTCCAGCTCAATGTCAATGAAATTGCTGATTTTCTGGGACAAGGAGGAGAAAGTCTCCCCGTTTCCCTGAGCCCGGAAGCTGCTGCTCTCGGCGCTGTAGCTGGGGAGGTAGTTGCGTAGCTTGTTCGCCTGCATCTCCAGGTAGTCTTTCACGTCCAGGTACTCCATGCCCTCCAGTTTTTCAAAGGACAGGTCCAAAATGCTGTCGTTCTCCGCGTAGTTCTGCACAAAGTTTTCCCAATACACGTCCGCCAGAAGGTTCAGCACTGTTTTCGGGTCTGTGCGGTACAGGGAGATCCGTTCGGAGCAGTGGACATGGTACTCCGTGGAGATTTTCAGGTCCGACTCCTGGCTGACGTCCAGCTTCTCCGCGTCCAGGGGGGTGGAGATGCTCAGGCAGGCGGACAGCTGCTCCGGGCTGAGCGCCAGGCCGCCCCGCTGGATTACCTGCTCCAAAATATCGTCGGAGAGAATGTTGGATTCGTTGAACCGGGTGACGTTGGGATTCTGGCCCCGGGCCGCCTCCTCATAGCTGAACACCATCAGCATATTGGGGGACCAGATGTCGGCGGCCAGCTGCGCGGCCAGGCAGACCGCGAAGAACAGCGCCCCAAGCGCGGCCATACTCCGCCGCCGGCCCGCCGTGCGCCCCAGCGCCCCCCGGACCCCCAGGACCGGGAGCTTTGCCTTCACGATCAGGAAGCGCCGTATGAGCGCCGCGTACAGGACAGCCAGACACAGCGTCAGCACGGGAAGAATCGCGCATACAAAGATCATGCCGTTATTACCCCTTTTACTAGTTATTGGCCGCGATTTGTCTCCTGACGGCCATTGATGTCGATGACCGCCAGCTCGGGCCGGTTGTTCACGCGGGGCAGGCCGTTGTGCCCGCCCATGCCGCGGGAGACAAAGATTGTGCTGTTGGGGAGCTGGTACATCCCACCGCTGTATTTCGGGAAAAAGCCTGTGTCCCCGTGATAGAGCCCGCCCACCACCGGCAGGCGGAACTGCCCGCCGTGGTAGTGGCCGCAGATGCCCAGGTCCACCGCCCCGTCCGCCAGCGCCTCGTAATAGAGGCTGGGATAGTGGGCGATCAGCAGCTTGAACGCGCCGCTTTTTTCGTATTCCTCGAAAAATGAGGCGCCGTACTCCTCATAGCCCTCTGTGGATGTGGTCAGCCCGCCGATCAGGAGGGGCGTCCTGTTTACCGTCACCTCCTCCGCCCGGTTCACCAGGACGTGGACGCCCAGGTCGAGAAGCTGGCCCTCAAGGGGACTTCCCTTTTCGTACATGAGATTGCTCTCGTGATTGCCCGGGCTGTAGTAGACGGGGGCGATTTCCAGCAGCCTGCCGCACAGGGACAGGATCACGTCCAAATTGCCGTCGTCCGCGTTGACCATATCGCCGGCGATGGCGATCAGGTCCGGCTTCAGCGCCGCAATCCGCTCCACCAGCTCCGCGTTCCCGGGGCCGAACTCCCGGTTGTGCAGGTCGGACAGAACGACGACGCGGATATTCTCCCCGCCCACCACTTTTGGAGAATACAGGTGATGGAAGGTCACCTCCAGCTTCTCCGAAAAGAGATACCATCCGCCAAGGGCCAGCACGGCGGCCGCGAGAAGGCCGCACAGAAGAATTCGCCCCAGCCTTCTGGGGCGGGCCGCCTGGACTGTACGTTTTTGCATATTGAAACCTCCTGTTTGCTCCGCTCTCTACATGCCCTCCCTGCGGAGAACGGCCCTTCCCGTCTGAAAAATCAGCTTCCAGTCCAAGCCCCAGCTCTGCTCCCGTATATAGCGCAGGTCCAGCTCCACCCAGGCGTCGAAGCTCAGGCTGTTGCGGTTGGGGCTCACCTGCCAGAAGCAGGTGAGTCCGGGGGTGACCGCCAGCCGCTGCATCTGGTAGCTGGTGTATTCCGCAACCTCTCTGAACAGCGGGGGCCGGGGCCCCACAATAGACATGTCTCCCTTCAGAATGTTCACCAGCTGGGGCAGCTCGTCCAGGCCCGTGGAGCGCAGGAACCGCCCCAGGCGGGTGATTCTCGGGTCGTTCTGAATCTTGAACGCCGGCCCGGCCATCTCGTTGTAGGGCAGCAGCGCCTCCAGGCGCTTTTCCGCGTCCACGCACATGGTGCGGAATTTGTAGAGGCGAAACGCCCTCCCGTTCTGGCCGCACCGAATCTGGGAGAAGATCGGGCCGCCGCCGCGGTCGTCCAGCACCACCGCCAGGGCAATCAGCAGCATCAGCGGGGAGAGCAGGACCAGGGCCATCGCGGACAGCAGAACGTCCTGAACCCGCTTGACGCGCAGGTATCTGCGTTTTTTTCTCGTCAGGGCGCAGGCGGGAGGCCGGCTCTGTTCAGATGACGCCCCCTCCGCCGCCTTTTCCAAGTCCCTGGTCTCCATCTCATCCCCCCTGACCGGCGGCGGTGGAAAACTGTCCGCGTCTCCCCCGTCCGCTGTTTATTTCTCATAGAGGCGGCTCGAATTTCTGTCTGTCGGAATAGTACCACTCCAAAAATACATCGTACATCTCCTCCCCCCGCCGGCGGGCGCGAACCGCCTCCTGCTGGTCGGCATAGGAGCCCAGGTAGTAGTTTTTTCCCCGAAAACCGATCTGGGCGACCCACAGCCCCCGCCGCCAGTCCCAGTACACGCCGGTATACCCGCTGGAGTTGGCGGCGCAGAGCTTGCCGCGCCTGGCCTCCAGCATGGTCACCGAGGTGCCCGCCACCAGCTTTAAGTTATCCCGGTGGATTTCAGCCTGGAGGCAGCCGCAGCTCTTGGTTTTGCCGGTCTGGAGCAGCGTCTGGCCGACCACAGTCTCGTTGCCGCAGTCGCACAGGCACCGCCACCGGTGCATTCCGGCCCGTTTTCCGGCGTAAGCCGTCACGGTCAGCCGCCCGAACCGTTTCCCAATATAGTCCTTTCGCGGCGGGCGGCCAAGGCAGCCGCAGCTCTTCCGATATCCGGCGGTCAGCTGGTGCAGGGGGGCGCAGACCTGGCCGCCGCAGTCGCACCCGCACCGCCAGACCACGGAGCCGTTGGCGGTCTGCCCGGTGGGCTCGATGGCGGTGAGCAGTCCAAAGCGCATCCCGGTGATATCCCGCTGTCCCGGCCTGACCCTTGTGCGGCAGCCGCAGTCGGTGACCGTCCCGCGCTGCAAACAGCGGGTGTCCAGCCGGATCTCACCGCCGCAGTCGCAGCGGCAGACCCAGACCATGTAGCCGTTTTTTCGCTGGTCTGTCGGGGCCGTTACGGTGAGCCTTCCCACCTGCCAACCCACCCGGATCTGAGGCCGCGGCCCGCCGCGGCGGGCCGGCGTCTTGTGTGCGCAGGCTGTTGACATAGGCCTGCCCCCCTTTATTTACCAAAAGGTGTACTTTTT
>CAJUEC010000051.1 GCA_910585155.1 uncultured Oscillospiraceae bacterium | reverse complement strand
TTTCGGTGTCTGGACATGAAAAAACGCCGCAGACTTTTTCAAAATCTGCGGCGTTTGCCGGGGCGCAGAAACGGGCGGTGTCTTGCCGACATCGCCCGTTTTCTGTGCTGTTGTTCACTTGTTTGCGCCGCCCCGTTTTCCGCTGCCCTTAAAAAACATTGATTTTACTGGGGTTTTCCATGTTTTCTTATGGCAACGCCCTTAAAAGGCAAAGCCTTTTCCGCCGGTTCTCTGTGTTCCCAAAAATACGGCGCATAAAAAAACCGGCCCGGCGCATACTGACCACAGTTACGTAGGAAAGGCGGCGAGGGGCTTGGCCAAGTGGAAGAAGGGGCTGGCGGCGGGACTGCTGGCGCTGTCGGCGCTG
Source organism: uncultured Oscillospiraceae bacterium (assembly GCA_910585155.1). Lineage (GTDB taxonomy): Bacteria > Bacillota > Clostridia > Oscillospirales > Oscillospiraceae > Enterenecus. The sequence goes on along the minus strand of CAJUEC010000051.1, from coordinate 13,431 downwards.
GCGCTGGCGGCGGCGCAGCTGGGCGCGCCGGCCCGGACCCAGGCGGTGCTGGGGGAGGTGAAGCTGCCCGCGGGGCCCTATGTGGCCCTCACCTTCGACGACGGCCCCAGGGCCGCCACCACCACCCCGCTGCTGGACGGGCTGGCCCAGCGGGGGGTTCACGCCACCTTCTTCGTCATCGGGGAGAACGTGGAGGGCAATGAGCTGCTCCTCCAGCGCATGGAGGGGGAGGGCCATCAGGTGGGGCTGCACACCTACCACCACAAGTCCCTGGACGGGCTGAACGCCAGCGATTTTTACGCCGAGGTGGACCAGCTGCGGGAGACGCTGACCGCCCTGCTGGGCCGGACGGACTTCATGCTCCGCCCGCCCTACGGCATGATGAGCCCCGCCGCCCAGGCCCGGGCGGCCGCCCCCATCATCCTGTGGTCGGTGGACCCGGAGGACTGGTCCGACCGGGACACCGGGCGGCAGACGGCGGCGATTCTGGACAATGTGAAGGACGGAGACATCATCCTGCTCCACGACATCTACCCCGCCAGCGTGGACACCGCCCTTCAGGTGGTGGACGCGCTGATGGTCCAGGGCTACCACTTTGTCACCGTGGAGGAGCTGTTCGCCATCCGGGGCAGGACGCCGGAGCAGGGCGCGGTGTACCGCCGCCTGCCCCCGGACTGAATGCAGGTTCTGAGGGGGCCCTCGCCCCTCACGCCCCCAGCAGCTTCTGCTTGTTGAACTGGAGGGTGTACAGCCGGTAGTACCGGCCCTTTTTGGCCAGCAGCTCCTGGTGGCTGCCCGCCTCCACGATCTCCCCGTGGGAGAGCACGATGATCTGGTCCGCGTGCTGGATGGTGGACAGGCGGTGGGCCACGATGAGCATGGTGCCGATGTTCTTCATCTTTTCCAGGGAGTCCTGTATGAGCAGCTCGGTCTCGGTGTCGATGTTGGCGGTGGCCTCGTCCAGGATCATCACGGCAGGGCGGTGGATGATGGTGCGCACAAAGCTGAGCAGCTGCCGCTGCCCGGCGGAGAAGTTGCCCCCCCGCTCCCGCACCTCCTCGTCCAGCCCCCGGTCCAGCCGGCTGATGAAGGAGTCTGCGTTGACATAGCGGCAGGCGTCCCAGATCTCCTGGTCGGAGAAGCGGTCCTCCCGGAGGACGATGTTGCTGCGGATGGTGCCGGAGAAGAGGAACACGTCCTGGAGCATCTGGCCGAAGCAGCGGCGCAGGGAGCTGATCTTGATGCGGCGGATGTCCACCCCGTCGATGAGAATCCGGCCCCTCTGGATGTCGTAGTTCCGGCAGATGAGGGACAGGATGGTGGTTTTGCCCGAGCCGGTGGTGCCCACAAAGGCGGCGGTCTGCCGGGCGTTTACATGGAAGGACACCCCCTTGAGCACCCACTCCCCGGGCTCGTAGGCGAACCACACGTCCTGGAACTCGATCTCCCCCCGGATGTGGTCCAGCTCCATGGCGTCCGGCTGGTCCACCACCTCCGGCTCCAGGTCAAAGACGGTGAAGATCTTCTCCGCCGAGGCGAAGGCGGACTGCAGCTGGTTGAACTGCTCGGCCAGGGTCTGGATGGGGTTGAAGAACTTGGAGATATAGAGGTAGAAGGACACGATGATCTCGCTGGTCATCATCTGGCCCAGGAAGACGGTGTCCTGGATGCAGCCCTTGCCCCCCAGATACAGCAGGCACAGCACCGAGGAGATGTACAGCATGTACACCATGGGCCGGAAGATGCCGAACACGAAAATCTGGTTCTGCTTGGCCCGCTTCAGCTCCGCGCTCTTGGCCAGAAACTCGTCCCGCTTGCGCTCCTCCTGGTTGAAGATCTGGGTGATCTTGATGCCGGAGAGATTTTCCGACAGGTAGGTGTTGATGTCGGTGGTGCGGTCCTTCACCACCCGGTAGACCTTCCGGGTGAACTTGCGGAAGATGACGGTGAACAGCACCAGGAAGGGCACGAAGGCCAGCACCATCAGGGTGAGGGCGTAGTTGAGCATCAGCATGGCGCACAGCACCCCCACCACGATGAAGGCGTTCTTGGCCATGTTCACCAGGATGTTGGTGAACATCAGGGAGATGGCGTTGGTGTCGTTGGTCACCCGGGTGACCAGCTTGCCCACGGGGATCTTGTTGAGCTGGTCGTGGGAGAGGGATTCAATGTGGGTGAACAGGTCCTGCCGCAGGGCGGAGAGGATCTTCTGCCCGGTCTTTTGCAGAATGATGGACTGGAAATAGGTGCACACCATGGACACAATGAGGATGCCGGCGTACAGCGCCACCCAGCGCAGCAGCACGGGGGGCTGGAACCGGTCCTTGATGAGCCCCTCGATCCGCCCCACGATGAGGGGGGAGGCCAGGTCGTAGGCGATGGAGGCCAGCATAATGACCAGCACCAAAGCAAACTGCTTTTTATAGGGGGCGGCGTATTTCATCAGCCGCCGGATGATCTCGGCGTCGGGTATGTGCCGGTCAAAGTCCGGGGCGGCCTTGCGCCGCGTCTCCCGCCAGTAGAAGGCGATGAAGATCAGGGTGAAGACCCCCACAATGGCGGCGACAAACAGGATGGGCAGATATTCACGGGTCATGACGGGCACCCTCCTCCTCCAGTTTTTGCAGCTCCACCATGCGGCGGTAGGCGGGACAGGTCTGGCACAGCTCCAGGTGGGGGCCGACGGCGGACACCCGCCCGTCCTCCAGGAAGATGATCCGGTCCATCTGCTCCACGGTGGAGATGCGGTGGGCAATGAGAATGGTGGTGCGCCCCGCCCGGGTCTCCCGCAGGCTGGTGAGGATGGCCCGCTCCGTCTGGGTGTCCACGGCGGAGACCGAGTCGTCCAGGATGAGGATGGGGGCGTCCTTGATCAGGGCCCGGGCGATGGAGATGCGCTGCTTCTGCCCGCCGGACACGGTGACCCCCCGCTCCCCCAGCACGGTGTCATACCCCAGGGGGAAGTCCCGCACGTCGGCGTCGATGTCCGCCAGCACGGCGGCGATGGACACCCGCTGCCGGTCGGGGACGGACTCGGTGAAGTCGATGTTCCGGGCGATGGTGTCGCTGAACAAAAAGTTGTCCTGGGGCACGTAGGCCGCCGCCTGGCGCACGTCCCGGATGGGGACGGTGTTCACGTCCCGCCCGTCCACGAAGATGGAGCCGTCGGGCACGTTGCAGGTGCGCAGGATCAGGTCTACCACCGTGGTCTTGCCCGAGCCGGTGCGGCCCACCAGGCCGATGCTCTCCCCCGCGCGGATGGTGAAGGACACGTCCCGCAGGGCGTCAAACTCCCCGTCGGGGTAGCGGAAGGTGAGGCGGCGGAACTCGATATCCCCCTTCACCGGGCCCAGGGGGGTGACGTCCGGGCGGTCGGCCACGTCCTGGGGGGCGTCCAGCAGGCCGCTGATGCGCTTCAGGGAGGCCCGGCCCCGGCTGGTCATGTCGATGAGCTCGGACACCGCCATGATGGGCCAGACAATGGCGTTGAAGTAGCCGATGAACTCCATCAGCTGCCCCGCGTTGAACACGCCCTTCCACACCAGGTAGCCGCCGTAGCCCAGGATGATGCAGATCACCGACTCCACAAACAGGGTCACCAGGATGCGCAGCAGTACCGAGGCCCGGGTAAAGTCCACGTTGGCCCGCTCATTCTCCTGGTTGAGGGTTTTGAAGGCCATCAGCTCCCGGGCCTCCTTGACGAAGGCCTTGATGACGGCGATGCCGGAAAAGCTCTCCTGGGAGAAGTCGGACAGCCGGGAGAAGGCGGCCTGGCGCACGTCCCACTTTTTCATCATGTACCGGCCCACCACCGCGCTGGAGCACAGCAGCAGCGCCATGGGGATCATGGCCAGGGCGGTCATCACCGGGTCCATGGACCACATCCGCCACACCGACATGCCCCCCAGCAGCAGCGCGTCGCACAGCATCAGAAAGCCCGAGCCATAGCAGTCCTGCACCGTCTCCAGGTCGTTGGTGAACAGGCTCATCAGCCCCCCCACCTTGTTCTCCTGGTAGAACTGCCGGGACAGGTCCTTGGCGTGGTCAAACATCCGGTTGCGCAGGTCGGTCTCCACCTTGATGGCGGAGCCGAAGATGCAGATGCGCCACAAAAACCGCCCAAACACCATGGCCGCCACGATCCAGACCATGGGCAGGCAGATGCGGTCCAGCAGGAAGTCCATGTCGAAGGGGAGATCCACGCCGTCCACCGTCACATAGCCCTGGTTGACGCCGTTGATCACCTGCTGGTACAGGTTGGGAATCACCAGCTGCATGTAGTCCACCAGAGCCAGGGCGGCCAGCCCCAGCAGAAGCCAGCCGGCGTATTTGAGATAGTACCGGTTGATATGTGTTCCGAAAATCACGCTGCCTTCTCCTCTCTGCCGCTTTGACGGGTTTTCATAGTCTACCACGTTTCTGGGAATTTGTCTATAGACGGGGGGTACAAATTGGGCCCGGGCACAGCGCCGGCGCCCCGCCGGAAGGCGGGGCGCCGGTGTGGCCTTGTATGCGGGGGGAGGGGGTCAGCCCTGGCCCCGGTCGGCGGCGGTGGCCTCGGGGGTGTTGACGTAGTCCCACTGGTGGTCGGTCTTGGCCATGTACTCACTGGTGACGTTGAAGTAGCGCCAGCGGCTGGGGTCGGCGGAGTTGAGGCCCTCGTCCCAGGTGACGTCCACGCAGTACCAATTGCCGTTGAGCCGCACCATGTTCCAGGCGTGGTCGCCGGTGCTGTCGCAGGCCGCGCCCACCACGGTGATGCACTCCACCCCGGACAGGTCCATCAGCAGCTGGAAGCTGGTGGCGAAGCCCAGGCACACCGCCGTGTGGCTCACCAGGCCGCCGTAGGGGGTGTAGGACTCTCGGGGCGTGATGATCATCACGTCCTTGTGGGTCCAGTCGTAGGTCACCGACTGGACCAGCCAGCCGTAAACCGCCATCTCCTTCTCCAGGCTGGTCATGCCCGGGGTCAAAAGGCTGCTGAGCACCTCCCGGGCGCTGTCGTAGATGGCCCGGTCGTAGTCGGACAGGGCGGAGGGGTCGTCCGCCGCCCAGGCGGCGCGGATGGCGCTGGTGTCGTAGAGGGACATGTCATCCTCCCCGGGGGAGGTGAAGGGCACCCGGTCCGAGAAGTCGGGGGCCTGCGTCGGCTCTGGAGTGGCGGTAGGGGCCGGCGTGGGCTGGGGCGTGGGCTTCACAGAGGGTTCCACGGAGGGCTCGGCAGACGGCTCCACGGAGGGCTCAGGAGAGGGTTCGGCGGAGGGCTCAGCGGAGGGCTCAGGAGAGGACTCGGCAGAGGGCTCCACGGAGGGCTCAGGAGAGGGCTCGGCGGAGGGCTCCACGGAGGGCTCCGCCGAGACGAGGAGGGGCTCCAGAGAGGGGAGGGGGTCGGCGCTGGGCCGCACCGCGCCGTCGTAGGCGGCCAGCAGGGCGTCCTCCGCCCCCTGGGGGTCGGCGCAGAGGAGCAGGGCCAGATAGGGGCCCAGGGGCACGGCCCGGCCGTTGGCGGCCAGCTGGGCCTGGTCCGGGGCGTAGCCGGTGAAATCCCCCTGGCGGGCCTCCAGATAGCGGTTGAGCGCCTCCAGCACCTTCCGCCGGTCGGCGTCCTCCGACAGCCGCAGCACGGCCAGCTCGAAGGCGGAGGCCCCGCCCTCCCGGACCACGGCGCAGTCCGTCCACTGGTCCGAGGTGAGGCCGTAGGCCGCCTCCACATAGGCGGTTAAGTACTCCGGGTCGTTCTCCCCCACCCGCTCCAGCTGTGCCGGCTCCTGGCCGCAGGCGGCCAGGGCGGCGTCCAGCAGCTGGCCCACGGGCAGCTCCGGGGCGGCGGAGGGCGCCTCCACCGGGGCGCGGCAGGCGGGGAGCAGGGAGAGCAGCAGGGCGGCGGACAGCAAAAGGGCGAGCAATCGCTTCATTGTAAAAACACCTCGTTTGAACGGAAAGGGCGCCTGCTTCCGCAGGCGCCCTGTTCTCACTTTTCGTTGAGATAACTCTTCAACAGCACCTGGAGCAGCTCATCCCGGTCCAGCTGGCGGATCAGCGTGCGGGCGTTGTTGTGATTGGTGATATAGGTGGGGTCCTCGCTGAGGATATAGCCCACGATCTGGTTGATGGGGTTGTAGCCCTTCTCCCGCAGTGAGGTATAGACCGAGGACAGAATCGCCTTGATCTCCTGATCCTTATCCAGGTTGACGCTGAATTTGCGCGTGTAGTCCATGTCGTGCAACGGGCGCACCCCCCTTTTCTTTGTTACTGATATTTTATCCCAGACGGGGCCGCTTGTAAAGAGGAAAATCTAAAAATTAAGAAGCTGTACAAATAGACCCCAGTGCGCAGACTTGCGAGGAAAAATTGCCGCCGACAAGGCAAAAAATCCGCGCCTGTCTGGCATTCCGCCAGATTTTAAACAGGCTCTAAGAAAGAACCGCCCGGCCTGGGGCCGGGCGGCACAAAATATCCAAAAATTGGTTCAGCCGATGCGCTTGGCCGCCACGATGTAGGGGTTGTAATAGCCGTAGATGCTGTCGTACTGCACCCGGTAGGAGGTGGTGGAGGCGTGGATGAACTGGTCGCCGCCCACATACATGCCCACATGGGTGGTGGGGAGGGTGCCGCCGGAGCTGTCAAACCGGCGGTCGAAGAAGAAGATCAGGTCGCCGGGCTGCATCTCGTTGAAGGGGACGAAGTAGCCGCTCTTATAGTACTGGCTGGAGGAGCCCCGGGCGATGGGGTGGCCCAGCTGCTTGTATATGTAGTACATCAGGCCGGAGCAGTCGAAGGAGCTGGGGCCCGCGCCGCCGGAGACGTAGCGGCAGCCCAGCAGCTGGGCGGCCATGGCGGCGGCGGAGGCGCCCAGGGCGCTGCCGGCCTGGTAGTCGGCGTCCACCAAAGTGACGTACTCGGCGGATATGTAACCGGAGGAGACCTGGTACCAGCCGGAGCCGGTGTCGGCCAGGATGTCCACTACCATGCCGCCCCGGATGGAGCCCGCCTTGTCGGAGGAGGCGTCGGGGGCGGAGCGGATGTTGAGCACATCGGCGGTGATGAGACCCCGGAGCTGCTGGCTGGCGGGCTCCTCCGCCAGGGGAACGGTCTCGTCGGCCAGGGTGGTGCCGTCGGCGAGGGTGATCTGAAGCCACTGGCCGGCCATGTAGCCCTCGGTACCGTTGTAGGCCACCTTATACCAGCCGTCGCCGGCGTTTTCCAGCACGTCCACCTGGGCGCCCTTGGCGGCGGTGTCCAGAATGGCGGCGTCGGTGCCCGCCGCGCCCCGCAGGCGCAGGGAGTCGCCGGTGACGGTGGCGGTGCCGATGGAGGCAAACGCCACGCCGGTGCACATGACCAGGGCGAGACCGGCGGCGGTGAGGGTCCGCACCGCCTTAGATGTGAAATTCATGGGAATCTACCTCCACAATTTTTTCTTTGGTAAAAGGGGTGTTACTTGCCGGCCAGGGCCCGCATCAGCCAGATGGAGCCCATGTCCACGGCGGAGAACAGGTCGGGCAGGTCGCTCTTCTTCACCACTCGGTCCCGGCTTTTCAGGTCGGGGTCGGTGAGCTGAAGCTGGAGATGGACCTTGTTGGCCAGCTCCAGGGAGCCGGCCTTGTCGGTGCTCATCACCTGGATCATGACGATGTATTTGTCGGCCATGGAGCCATAGTAGATCAGATTGTCCTTGCGGCGAAGGGGGTGGCCCTTATAGGTCAGGACGCCGGATTTTTCAGCCATTAGGTGCCTCCTCATAATTTTGTAACTTTTGTTACTGAATTGTAACCATTGCTATTGTAACCCCGGAACCGCCTGTTGTCAACAGGATTATGGATAAAATTTTCTGGAAATTCAAAAACCTGCCCAGACCGCCGAAAAGCGGCAGAAGGGGCAGGTTTCTCCTGTTCGCTCAGCGCCCCAGGGCCGCCCAGGCCAGCAGGGCGGCGTGGGCCAGCAGGGCCAGGGGGACCAGGACGGGGAAGGGGGGCTTGCGGGTCTTGTGGTGGAAGACGGCCATGCCCAGGGCGGCCCCGGCGGAGCCCCCCGCCAGGGCGCAGCCCAGCAGGGCCGCCTCGGGGATGCGGCGGCGGTGCTTTTTCGCCATCAGCTTGTCCCAGCCGAAGAGGACAAGGGCCAGGGCGCTGAGCACACCCAGCCAGATCAGCAGCAGATAGACGGTCTCTCTCATAGGCGGTCCCTCTCTATTTATAATGTAAGCTCACCGCCGCCACAGCGCTATGAGGGGCAGCAGGAGCAGAGTGACATTTCCAAGCAGCAGGGCAATGAAGAACGGCGCTGGGTGGCGCCGGCTGAAAAGCGAGCACTTTTTACCTTCGGGCAGCTTGTGATGGAAATAGGCGGCGGCCCCCGCGCACGCCGTGGCGGGCAATAAGGCGAAGGGGAGAACGGTCCGAAACGCGGGGACCTTGAGCGCCACGCCCACCGCCACGACCATAGCTAAACCGAAGCTGTATTTAAAAATTTCGTATTTTTCCAAGCGTTCTACCTCCGCTGCAAAAAGAAAATCAGTAAAAAACGCCCTGCTGTCAAAATTTCTCTTGACGCGGGACGGCGGATGTGGTACTATAAATTGCTTATATGTGCAACAGGCGGGAAAATACCTTCCCCACCAGCTACAAGAATTATAGCAGATTTGCACAAAGAATGCAAGAGGGAATTTTCAAAACCTTACAACTGCCCCGGGCGTATCGCACAGAGCGGCGCCCCGAGGCCCGGAAATTTTGACGAAGTGGAGCGTGAACAGCACATGGCGAGAGCGGTCAAAGACGTCTGGTACGGCAAGACCCACCGCAAGAGCTTCGCCCGCACAGACGAGATCCTGGAGATGCCCTACCTCCTGGAGATCCAGAAGAAGTCCTACAAGTGGTTCCTGGAGACGGGCCTCCAGGAGGTGTTCAACGACGTGGACTCCATCACCGACTACGCGGGCAACCTGGAGCTGTCCTTCATCAGCTTCTCCATGGACGATCCCCCCAAGTACACCATCGAGGAATGCAAGGCCCAGGACATGACCTACGCCGCCCCCATGAAGGTGCAGGTCCACCTGCGCAACAAGGCCACCAACGAGATCAAGGAGCAGTCCATCTTCATGGGCGACTTCCCCATCATGACCGACGCGGGCACCTTCGTCATCAACGGCGCGGAGCGTGTCATCGTGTCCCAGCTGGTGCGCTCCCCCGGCGTGTACTTCTCCAAAAACGCGGACAAGGCGGACAACATCACCTTCGCCGCCACCGTCATCCCCTACCGGGGGGCCTGGCTGGAGTATGAGACCGACCTGTCCGACATCTTCTATGTCCGCATCGACAAGAACCGCAAGCTGCCCGTCACCTGCCTGATCCGGGCCATCGGCCCCCGCACCGACGCGGGCATTCTGGAGGCCTTCGGCGAGGACCCCCGCATTCTGGCCACCCTGGAGAAGGACGCCTGCAAGAGCTACGAGGAGTCCATGCTGGAGATCTACCGCAAGCTGCGCCCCGGCGAGCCCCCCACGGTGGACTCCGCCGAGAGCCTGATGAACTCCCTGTTCTTCGACCCCCGCCGGTACGACCTGTCCGGGGTGGGCCGGTACAAGTTCAACAAAAAGCTGGCCATTTGGACCCGCCTGTCCGGCCAGAAGCTGGGCGCCCCCGTGGCCGACCCCGCCACCGGCGAGATTGTGGCCGAGGCCGGCGAGGTGCTCACCCGGGAGCGGGCCCGCCGGCTGGACGAGCTGGGTGTCAACGAGGCGGTGGTGGAGGTGGACGACCTCCACACCGGCGTGCACATGGTGAAGGTGTTCTCCAACGGCATGGTGGACATGGCCGGCTTCGTGGACTTCGACCCGGCGGACGCCGGCGTCACCGAGAAGGTGTGCCACCGCGTGCTCCAGGAGCTGCTGGATAAGCGGGAGGCGGAGGGCCTCAGCCTGGAGGCCTTCAAGGAGCTCATCCGCGACAACGTGGACCAGCTCATCCCCAAGCACATCACGGTGGACGACATCATGGCCTCCATCAACTACCTCAACTGCCTGGCCTTCGGCGTGGGCGCCCCCGACGATATCGACCACCTGGGCAACCGCCGCCTGCGCTGCGTGGGCGAGCTGCTCCAGAACCAATTCCGCATCGGCTTCACCCGGATGGAGCGGGTGATCCGGGAGCGGATGACCATCCAGGATCTGGATATCGTGACGCCCCAGTCCCTCATCAACATCCGGCCCGTCACCGCCGCCATCAAGGAGTTCTTCGGGTCCAGCCCCCTGTCCCAGTTCATGGACCAGACCAACCCCCTGGCGGAGCTCACCCACAAGCGCCGCCTGTCCGCCCTGGGCCCCGGCGGCCTGTCCCGGGACCGGGCCTCCTTCGACGTGCGGGACATCCACTACTCCCACTACGGCCGCCTGTGCCCTATTGAGACCCCGGAAGGTCCCAACATCGGCCTGATCTCCTACCTGGCCTCCTACGCCCGGGTGAACCGGTACGGCTTCATCGAGGCCCCCTACCGCCGGACGGAGAAGGTGCTGGACGAGAACGGCAGGTGCGTGGCGGTGAAGGTCACCCAGGATGTGGAGTATATGACCGCCGACATGGAGGACGAGTTCAACGTGGCCCAGGCCACCGAGCCGGTGGACGAGAACAGCTGCCTGGCCAACCCGCGCGTGGCCTGCCGCCACCGCAACGAGATCATCGAGGTGGACCGGGACCGGGTGGATTTCGTGGACGTGTCCCCCAAGATGATGGTGTCCGTGGCCTCCGCCCAGATCCCCTTCCTCCAGAACGACGACGCCAACCGGGCCCTGATGGGCGCCAACATGCAGCGCCAGGCCGTGCCCCTGCTCACCACCGAGGCCCCTGTGGTGGCCACCGGCCAGGAGTACAAGAACTGCCAGGACTCCGAGGTGGCCATTCTGGCCGAGGGTGAGGGCGTGGTCACCGCCGTGGACGCCACCCATGTGGCCGTGCGCTACGACGGCCTGGGGGAGAAGGACTACAAGCTCACCAAGTTCCTGCGCTCCAACCACGGCACCTGCATCAACCAGCGGCCCATTGTGGCCGTGGGCGACCGGGTCCAGGCCCGGGACACCCTGGCCGACGGCCCCTCCACCGCCGACGGCGAGATCGCCCTGGGCAAGAACATCCTCATGGGCTTCATGACCTGGGAGGGCTACAACTACGAGGACGCTATCCTGCTCAACGAGCGGATGGTGAAGGAGGACGTGTTCACCTCCATCCACATCGAGGAGTATGAGACCGAGGCCCGGGACACCAAGCTGGGTCCCGAAGAGATCACCCGGGATATCACCAACGTGGGCGAGGACGCCCTGAAGGACCTGGACGAGCGGGGCATCATCCGCGTGGGCGCGGAGGTGCGGGCCGGCGACTACCTGGTGGGCAAGGTCACCCCCAAGGGCGAGACCGAGATGACCGCCGAGGAGCGGCTGCTCCGGGCCATCTTCGGCGAGAAGGCTCACGAGACCCGGGACACCTCCCTGAAGGTGCCCCACGGCGAATACGGCATCGTGGTGGACGTGAAGGTGTTCTCCCGGGAGGAGGGCGCGGAGCTGTCCCCCGGCGTGAACCAGGTGGTCCGGGTCTACATCGCCCAGAAGCGGAAGATCTCCGTGGGCGACAAGATGGCCGGCCGCCACGGCAACAAGGGCGTGGTGTCCCGCATCATGCCCCAGGAGGATATGCCCTTCCTGCCCGACGGCACCCCCCTGGACATCGTGCTCAACCCCCTGGGCGTGCCCTCCCGTATGAACATCGGGCAGGTGCTGGAGGTCCATCTGGGCTACGCCGCCAAGGCCCTGGGCTGGAAGGTGGCCACCCCCATCTTCAACGGCGCCGACGAGCAGGACATCGCCGACACCCTGAAGCTTGCCGGCCTCCGGGAGGACGGCAAGAGCTGGCTGTACGACGGCCGCACCGGCGAGCGGTTTGACAACCCCGTCACCGTGGGCTACGTCTACTTCCTCAAGCTCCACCACCTGGTGGACGACAAGATCCACGCCCGCTCCACCGGCCCCTACTCCCTGGTCACCCAGCAGCCCCTGGGCGGCAAGGCCCAGTTCGGCGGCCAGCGCTTCGGCGAGATGGAGGTGTGGGCGCTGGAGGCCTATGGCGCGGCCTATACCCTCCAGGAGATCCTCACCGTCAAATCCGACGACGTCACCGGCCGGGTGCGCACCTACGAGTCCATTGTCAAGGGCTACAACGTGCCCAAGCCCGGCGTGCCCGAGTCCTTCAAGGTGCTGGTGAAGGAGCTCCAGGCCCTCTGCCTGGACATACAGGTGCTGGACGAGCACGGCAACGAGATCGAGCTGAAGGACGACGACGAGGACAACTACCAGCCCGGCCGTTTCAAGGACGAGGACTACGAGCGCTACGCGGACGTGGGCAGCGAGAGCGAGTTTGCCGGCGCGGGCTTTACCATGAAGGAGACCAGCGACGACGACGACCTGGCCGCCGCTGAGGATGAGACTGACGCCGGGGACGAGGACTCCTACGGCGACGAAGACTGAGAAGGGAGGGTGAATTATGAGCTACGCTGAATTCAACGCCATCCGCATCGGCATCGCCTCCCCGGAGCAGATCCGCGCCTGGTCCTTCGGCGAGGTGAAAAAGCCGGAGACCATCAACTACCGCACCCTCAAGCCCGAGCGGGACGGCCTGTTCTGTGAGCGCATCTTTGGCCCCACCAAGGACTGGGAGTGCCACTGCGGCAAGTATAAGAAGATCCGCTTCAAGGGCAAGGTGTGCGACCGCTGCGGCGTGGAGGTCACCCGGGCCAAGGTGCGCCGGGAGCGCATGGGCCACATTGAGCTGGCCGCCCCCGTGTCCCACATCTGGTACTTCAAGGGCATCCCCTCCCGGATGGGCCTGCTGCTGGACATCAGCCCCCGGATTCTGGAGAAGGTGCTGTACTTCGCCGCCTATATCGTCACCGATCCCGGCCCCGACTACACCCACCTGACCCGCAACCAGATCCTCACCGACGCGGAGTACAAGAAGCTGCGGGAGTACTACGAGGATGACTTTGAGGCGGGTATGGGGGCCGAGGCGGTGAAAAAGCTGCTGTCCGGCCTGAACCTGGATGAGCTGTCCGCCTCCCTGCGCGCCCAGATGAAGGACGCCAGCGGCCAGAAGAAGGCCAAGCTGGTGAAGCGCCTGGAGGTGGTGGACGCCTTCCGCATGTCCGGCAACAAGCCGGAGTGGATGATCATTGACGTGCTGCCCGTCATTCCCCCGGAGCTGCGCCCCATGGTGCAGCTGGACGGCGGCCGCTTCGCCACCTCCGACCTGAACGACCTGTACCGCCGGGTGATCAACCGCAACAACCGCCTGAAGCGCCTGATCCAGCTCAACGCCCCCGACATCATCGTGCGCAATGAGAAGCGGATGCTCCAGGAGGCGGTGGACGCCCTCATCGACAACGGCCGCCGGG
>CAJUEC010000050.1 GCA_910585155.1 uncultured Oscillospiraceae bacterium | reverse complement strand
GGATCGTGTCCTGCATCACTGCACTGTCATTAACATCAAGGGTGAGTCTTACCGCTTGAAAGAACGCAAGGAATTTATGCGCCAGAAGCAGCAAATTGTGAACACTCTTTTTGAGCAAGGAAACGCTTAGTTTTGTTACCCCCCGCCGAAAAACCACAAAATTTCTTCGGCGTTTTCTTACAATTTCAAATTGGCGTTGACACACCATGGGCAGGAAGAAGATGGTGCGGAAGCCGCCCTTGAACTTGATCTTGGCGTTCAGGAGCATGGCTACCAGCAGGGACAGGAACAGCCCTACGGGGACGGTGAGGATACAGAACAGGATGGTGTTCCAGGTGGCCTGCCAAAACTCGGGGGTCTGGAACATCTCGATGTAGTTGGCCAGGCCGATGAACTTGTAGCGGCCAAAGCCCAGGTGCTCGCAGAAGCTGGTGTAGATGGTCTGGACGAAGGGCCACAGGTTGAGCATAATCAGGCCGATGATGGTGGGGGCCACCATGATCCAGCCCCAGTTTTCCTCCCGGCGGGCCGCCGGGGACAGCTTGTTCTTTTTCACAAATAGCCCTCCTCTCAGTCGCCCGCCAGCTTCTTGGCGGTCTCGGTATCCACGATGCGCTGCATATTTTCAAGGCCGGTCATCAGATCTTGGTCGCCCTTGTATACCTTTGTCAGCTCATCCAGCACCTTGCTTTTCCATTTGGGGCTGGCGGAATTGTAGACCGCCTGGACAGCGTAATCGAACTGCTCAAAGCACACGTCCAGATTCAGCTTTTCATCGTAGGCGGAAAAGGCACTGCGCCAGGTTTCCTCCGTGCCCAGATAGGCCGGGATGGCAGCCCCGCTTTCCCCTTGGATGCGCTGGGCTTCCTCCGTGCCGAAGAATTTGATCACGTCCAGCGCAGCCTCCAGCTTTTTACCGTGGGCCCCGGTGGAGTAGCACAGGCCGTTGGACATGGTGGCCCGGCCGTCCTTGTCCAAACTCTCGCCGTCCTCAATGGGGTCGGCGCATTGGGGGAGCTTGGCGATATCCCACTTGCCCCGCATATCGGGGTAGTTCTTCATCCACTGGGGCAGGTTCCAGGTGCCCTCCAGATACATGGCGCCCATCCCGGAGAAAAAGGCGGTGTTGGGTGTGGTTTCGGCAAAGAAAGTCTGGTCAGGACACCAGTCCTCCTTCTGCATATTCACATAGAATTCGATTCCTTTGACTGAGCCCGGGTTGGTATAACCGGCCCGGGTGCGGTCGGCGGTGAGGATGTGTCCGCCCGCCTGATAGGCGAAGCACCAGTAGCCCAACTGGTCGTCGTTGTAAGCCATGAAGCCGTATTTTCCGGTGGCATCGTAGATTTTTTGGGAGGCGTCCGCCATATCCTCCCAGGTCCAGTCGTCGGTGGGATAGGCACCCCGGCGGCGTCAAACATTTCCTTGTTGTAAACCAGCATACCGTTGTCCTTGTCTTTGGGTACACCATACAGCCTGCCATCGCTGCCGCTGGCATTATTGCGGGAGATCTCGGAAAAATGGTTTTCATAATAATTGGGGTCCACATCATCGTAGAGGTCTGTGACATCCGCCAGCATTCCAAAATCGGCGTAATAAAGCAATTGGTTGGTGTGCATCCAGAAGATGTCGGGCATGGTGTTGGACTCGGCGGCGGCCTCCAGCTTCGTCCAGTATTCGCCCCAGCTGGTGGCTTGCACTTCGATCTCCACATCCGGGTGCTTGGCGGTGTAGGCCTTGCACATGGCTTCCATCCCTGGGCGCTGGTATACGTCCCAGATTTGGAAGGTGAGGTGGGTCTTGCCGTCCGATGTCCCGCATCCTGCCAGAAGCGCCATGAGCAGCGCCGCCGCCAAAAGCACTGGAATAACTCGCTTGAGCTTTTTCATAGACATTCTCCTCTCCATATTTTCATTTGCAATTTTCCAAAAAGTGCCGCGAAAGCTATATTTCGGTCCATTGCATTTGCTAATGGAGATTATAAATCACAAATATTTAATCTGTAAATTAAACGGTGTGCTCAAAATATATGTTGATTTCCTGTAAGTTGGATTTCTTAATATTTAGGTTTTATTATTACATATCCGTAAATGTTTTCGTGAGAATTGGCCAGTTTGACCTCTTTGTTTTTGTGTGTTTTGCCGATGTAAAATCATAGGACGGATAGTAACAGCACTGAATTGGAAACACATTCAAATGAAAACATCAGAAATACCAGAATCTGAACCAATATTTTTGGTCGAGCACAAAGATTTTATCACAAATGTGCAGGAAATGTTGTGCATATCATTTCTTCATCAAAGAATTTGAACCTAAAATAAAATTACCCTTGACAAAAGCTCTCTGAGGACAATATTTCCGGCAAACTGTCCGATGAACGGTTTATCAAGCTGTCCCGCGACTATGAACAGGAGCAGGCACAGTTAAAGGCCGTCGTGGAAACCCTGGGGCGGGAAGTGAAGCAACAGGAGCAGAAGAAAACCAACGTCAGGAAGTTCATTTCTGTGGTGAAGAAGTACACGGACATGACCCAGCTTGACGCCACCATCCTGCGTGAGTTCGTGGAACAGATCAGGGTGTCCGAAACCTACACGACCGACGAACAGCAGAAGCGGGTGAAAATCCGGGAAATTGAAATCGTCTATAACTTCATTGGTGCGTTTGATTTTGAGGGAGCGCGGGAGCAATCCCAAACTGCCCAAGACAAAAATAATGCGAAAGTCGGCGCAGCTTGACGCTACGCCGACCCTCGCTTAAAATGTTTTCTTACGTCACCGCCCCATTCCGCCGGTTCTTTTTTGTATGTCATCCCAGCTGGGACAGGTCCGTCCCGAAATACTTGATAGACAGCTCGCTGAGGGTGCCGTCCTGCCGCATCTCCTCCAGCGCCTCGTTCACCGCCGCCAGCAGGGTGGCGGTCTCCTCCCCCTTGCGCATGGGAATGGCCGCCTCCTTGTACTCCGGGTCCAGACAGGCGATTTTCAGCCTGGCGTCCGGGTGGGCCCTCATGTAATCGTAATACGTCTCCTCCGCGTTCAGCGTGGCGTCAATCCGCCCGGTGAGCAGCAGCTCAAAGGTCTGGTTCAAATCGTCCACCGCAGTGACCTCCGCGCCGTACCGCTGGGCCACGGCGGCGTAGGTGGAGGTGATGGTGTTGGCCGTGACCTTGCCCGCCAGATCCTCCATGCTCTGGATGGAGTCGTCGTCCCCATGGACCACCACCGCGGTTCTGTTGTAGGCGTAGGTGGTGGAGAAGTCATACTTCTCCTTGCGGTCCTCGTCCACGTCCACGCAGTTGACCATGATGTCATACCGCCCCGCCTCCAGGCCGGCCAGCAGGCCGTCCCACTCTCCCTCCACGAAGGTGGCCTTGACCCCCAGGTGCTCGGCGATGGCCTTGGCCACCTCCACGTCGTAGCCCACCAGCTCGCCGCTCTCGTCGTGGTAGGTCCAGGGGGCCCAGGTGCCCTCCATGGCCACCACAATCTCCCCCTTGGCCTGGATCCGGGCCAGCAGGTCGCCCTCCGGCTCGGGCCCGGAGGCCTCCGGGCTCTGCTGGGCGCAGCCCGCCAGGGCGGCCAGGCACAGGGCGGCGGCGGAAAGAACGATTCCAAAACGTTTCAGCTTCATCACAAATTACTCCTTGTTTTTTATATCATGCCGGGAAGCGGGTCAGCCCGCTCCCCCGCCGGTCTGGAGGAAGGCCCGGGTGCGCTCCTCCCTGGGGTGCTCGAACAGCTCCCGGGTGGGGCCGGCCTCCACCACCAGCCCGTCCTCCATAAAGACCACCTGGCTGGACACCGTGCGGGCAAAGCCCAGCTCATGGGTGACCACCAGCATGGTCATCCCCTCCCCGGCCAGCTGGCGCATCACGGAGAGCACCTCGCCGGTGAGCTCCGGGTCCAGGGCGGAGGTGGGCTCATCAAAGTAGATGATCTCCGGCTGGGCGGCGATGGCCCGGGCGATGGCCACCCGCTGCTGCTGTCCCCCGGACAGCTGGCTGGGGAAGTGGCCCATCCGGTCGGACAGCCCCACCTTGTCCAGCGCCCGCCGGCCCATCCGCTCCGCCTCCCCCCGGGGGATTTTCCGGGCCACCACCAGCCCCTCGGTGACGTTTTCCAGGGCGGTCTTGTTGAGAAAGAGGTTGTAGCTCTGGAAGACGAAGGCGGTCTTTTTCCGCAGCCGGGCGGCGTCCCGCCGGGACACGCGGCCCAGCCGGAAGGTCTCGCCGTCAAAGGTGAGCTCGCCCCCGTCGGCGTTCTCCAGGAAGTTGACGCACCGCAGCAGGGTGGTCTTGCCCGAACCGCTGGGCCCCAGGATCACCGCCACGTCCCCCCGGTTCACGGTGAGGTCCACCCCCCGGAGCACCTCCAGGGGGCCGAAGGACTTCTTCAGATTTCTCAGCTCCAGCACCGCTCACACCCCCTTGCTCTGATAGGCGCTCAGCCTGCGCTCCCCCAGGCGCTGGAGCCAGGTGAGCACGGTGGAAAACAGCAGGTAGATCAGCCCCACCTCGATGTACAGCACCAGCGGCTCATAGACGGTGGCGTTGATCTGCTCGGTGGCCCGGAACATCTCCACCACGGTGATGTTGGAGGCCAGGGAGGTGTCCTTGACCATGGCGATGAGGGAGTTGGACAGGGAGGGAAAGGCGGTGCGCATGGCCTGGGGGAGGATGATCCGGCGCATGGTCTGCAAATAGGACATCCCGGCGCAGTACCCGGCCTCCAGCTGTCCGGCGGGGACGGCCTCCAGGGCGGCGCGGACGGTCTCGGCGCAGTAGGCCCCCTCGTTCAGGGAGAACACGATGACGGCGGCGGGGAAGGGGGCCAGGGTGATCCCCGCCCGGGGCAGGCCGTAGAACACCACAAACAGCTGCACCAGCAGCGGGGTCCCCCGGAAGACCCATATGTAGAGCCGGCACAACTGGGTGAGCACGGGGACCCGGGCGAACTGGACCAGGGCGGCGGCCACGGCGATGACCATGGCCAGGGCGAAGGCGATGGCGGTGAGGGGGATGGTCACCGTCAGACCGGGGATGAGGATTTTGGGGAAGGCGTCCAGAATGATATGCAGCAGGCGTTCGTCCATAGCGCAGCGTTCCTTTCACGACTGAAGCGGGGTCTCCCAAATATGATAGCATATTACTAGGAAAAAAGCAAATACCAAGTTGATATATCCTGTCATAGCCTATGGTTATAACGCCTCCCCAGGCGGAGACGGAGACATTGTATCCGAGGCTGGCACCCCCTGTCAAGAGGGAAAACGGGTTTCAAAAATATTGCCCATCTCCCCTTGCAATGGACAATTCCCCATGATATAATGAAAAGCAGCCATGTGAGCGCAGTCTTTCTGGTGAAAGACTGCATGTTCCATCGGCAGGCCGCTCAGCTGGAAAGGAGGGCTGTACGATGAGAGACACTCCCCCGTGGGAACAGCCCGCCGTCCTTATGCGCCGTCGGCGGCGGGGTGACACGGCAAGGGCGCATAGGCAAACCATTGGAAACGATGGGACGCAAAGCTACGGGGCTAATGCGCCGGGGCGCTGAAAAGGCGCTTGGGCGCTACGTTCGCCGGGTTGCAACTCAGCAAACCGTCGGAAACGGCGGGACGCAAAGCAATAGGGGGCTAAATCGCCTTCCCCACAAAAGGGGAAACCCGCGCGGGCAGACCGCGGGGGCTGGGAGCGCACAGCGCGCTCCGGCGACAAGCCAGCCCGGCCGCCGGATACTTTGCATCCGATTTTAACTGCAAAGAAAGGAAGTATGGAAATGAAGAAGTTAATGAAACGCGGGCTCGCCGCTGTGCTGGCCCTCATGATGTGCGTGGGCATGCTGGCCACCACCTCCTTCGCGGCGAATGTGGGCGATGTCCTGGGCACATGCGGTCGCTGCGGCGGCAGCCTGATCGCCCAGGGCTTCTCTGACGCCAAGGGCGACGCCTACTACTGCGACAGGTGCGGCGCGTCTGGCCAGATGCTCCCCAGCACCCCCGAGCCCGACCCCAAGCCAGAGGAGAAGCCCGAGACCAAGCCCGACCCCAAGCCCGAGACTGGCCGGTACTGCCCCGGCTGCGGGAAGAATACGCTTGAGGAAAAGGCGGGCGACGACTACGTGTGCTACCGCCTCCACTGCGCCTGCGGCTACGAGGAAGCCCCCGGGCATGAGTACAAAACCGACTGGCAGCAGGAGTTCTGCGACAACTGCGGCGCGAAGAACCCCAACTACAAGCCCCCTGTGGAGAAGCCCCACGTGCACAAATGGGAGCTTGAGGAGCAGTTCCTCAGCTCTGGCGCCCACACCTATGTGTGCACCAATGAGGACGGGAAGTGCGACACCAAGTCCTACACCGAGGAATGCAAATACACCTCCGTCGTCAACGACCCCACCACCGGCAGGGAGATCGGCGAGGTCTGCGGCGCCTGCGGCGGCACCTGGTACTACTCCGACACCTGCTCCCACAACGACAAGACCTACACCTGCATTGTGGAGGCGGGGCACGGCGTGCCCGGCAAAAAGACCTGGGTCTGCAACCTTTGCGGCCGGACCGACACCGAGGACTGCCCCGCCCTTCCCGACGAGTGTGCGTACCCCGACGCCCCCGCCGAGACGGTGGAGCCCACCTGCACCACCGACGGCTACGAGGTGTACTACTGCAAGTACCACGGCCAGGGCTGTGACCGCGACCCCAAGAAGGTGGTCACCGGCAAGGCCCACGACCACAGCTATGAGGGCGCCGAGGCCGTCTATGTGAACGAGGAGCAGCATCAGTACACCTGCGTCTACGCCGGCAAGTATCCCGACATTTCCCATCCCCAGGAGCTTGAGGAGCACAAGTGGACCGACGAGACCACCTTCACCGATGACAACGGCCTGCTGTGGAACGAGAAGCACTGCTTCAAGTGCGGCTATCAGGTGAAGACCCCCGTCATGGCCGCCTTGACCGTCAGCTACGTGGTCAGCGGCGGCTCCGCCGCCGCCCCCGCGGCTTACAGCCAGGAGCTCCAGGTGGGCGCCTCCTATGAGGCTGTTGTCAGTCCCGCCCTGGAGGGCTACACCGTTGACCGGGCTGCCGTGGAGGGCGGCAAAATGGTGGTGGGCGGCATCACCGAGACCGTCACCTACACCTTCGTCACCACCCCCGAGCCCAGCCAGCCCGTTGAGAGCGAGAGCCCCTCGCCCTCTCCCAGCCAGCCTGTGACGCCTCCCACCACGCCTCCCCTGGAGGAGATCACCGAGCCCGACGTGCCTCTGGGTGAGGACGCCGGCGAGATGACGGATATACCCGATGGCGGCGTGCCCCTGGGCGGGGACACCTCCGACCTGACGGACATTCCCGATGACGGCGTGCCCCTGAGCGGGCTGCCCGACGAGCTCAACGAGATCGACGACGGCGCGGTGCCCCTGGCCGACGTGCCCCAGACCGGCGACATCTCCATGGTCTGGTACGGCGTCTCCGCCCTGTCCGCCTGCGGCCTCACCGCCGTGTGCGTCTCTAAGAAGCGCGAGGACGAGGAGGAGTAATCCCCCTTTCGGCTCAGGCCGTTTCCCCAGCGCAGAAAGCCGGGGCCCCTCTGGGCCCCGGCTTTCCAGTAATTCTCAACAATGCAGCGCGCGGGGCGGGGCGGCCCCGCCCCGCCGTGAAGGAGGCGTCTCCATGAACCAGCGTCTGCGCCGGGTCCTGCTCATTCTGTACGCCCTGGTCCTGGTGGTCAGCGGCAGCTGCATCGCCTGGAAGTACTGCGACTACTTCACCAGCCAGGCCGACTACCGCGCCGCCCAGGAGGCCGCCGGGGCCTCCCTGCCCCCCCCGGACCCCTCCGCCCGCCCGGACGTCTCCACCCCTCCCGAGGCCTCCCCGCCTCCCGACCCGGTGGCGGAGGTCATGGCCCGGGTGGACCTGGCCGCCCTGCGGGAGACCAACCCCCAGGTGGTGGGCTGGATCTCCATCCCCGGCACCGCCCTGTCCTACCCCTTTCTCTTCTCCGGGGACAACCAATACTATCTGAACCACACCTGGTCCGGCCAGCGCAGCTCCGCCGGGGCGGTCTTTCTGGAGCAGGCGTGCAGCCCGGAGCTCACCGGCTTCAACACCATTCTCTACGGCCACCGCATGAACAACGACACCATGTTCGGCTCCCTGGGCTTTTACGACGATTTGGAGTTCTGGCGGGCCCACCCCAGCGTCTACCTCACCACCGACGCCGGGGTGTACCGCTATGACATCTTCGCCGCCGCCCAGGTGGGCGTCCGGGACATCACCTACGCCCTTTACGTGGACGACCCGGAGCTCAGGCGGCAGGTCATCGCCTTCGCCCTGGAGCACTCCGCCATCTCCACCGGCGTGGTCCCCACCGAGGACGACCAGCTGCTCACCCTGTCCACCTGCACCGGCCCGGGGGCCTCCCCCCACCGCTGGGTGGTCCAGGCCCGGCTGGCCCAGACCTATCCCCTGGCGGAATAAGCCGACAGGTCCCGCCCCTCTCTGCGGAGAGGGGCGGGACCTGTTTTTGCGCCGGCCGGGACCGCTATTTCCTCTGCTCCCGCCTCCAGCCCTTCCAGGCGGCGTACTCCGGGGTTTTGCGCAGCTTCCCCACGCCCCGCGTCCACATCGCCGCGCACGCCAGCAGCAGCAGGACGGCGGCGCAGGTGACGGCCGTCCACACGGTGACCACCTTGGGGGCGGTGAGCCTGACGGTGGTGTCCGGCCCCACTCCGTTCATGCCGCAGGAGTTGGCGATGGCGTACAGGTTGTGGTGGCAGGCCTCCCGCATGGCGGCCACAATCACCGGGTCATTTTTGTACTTGGGCAGGCCCTGGGTGATATAGGGCAGCATGGCGTCATAGATGGAGGTGCCCGCCAAAATGCCGTCGGGGCCGTTGACAAAGGTGGTGAGCACGTTGTCCGTGATGTTCATCCCCCGGCAGCCCCACTCCTCCCGGAGGATGTCCCCCAGGCCCTGGCAGCCGCCGGACCACTGGGCGCCCCAGCGGGTGTAGGCCATCATCACCCCATTGCCCCCCGCCTCGATGGGGGCCTGGAAGGCCTTCAGGTAGATCTCCCGGGCGGCCTGCTCATTGAGCCACACCCCCAGGCCGATGCGGTCCTGCTCGCAGTCGTTGAGGGCGAAGTGCTTCATCACCACGTGGACGCCCTTGGCCTGGATGGCGGCCACCTCCGCGGCGGAGACCGCCCCGGACAGGAAGCCGTCCTCCGAGTAGTACTCGAAGTTCCGCCCGCCGTAGGGGGTGCGGTGGATGTTGTTCCCCGGGCCGTAGAGGCAGGCCACCCCCGACTCCAGGCAGTTGTTGCCGATGACCCTGCCCACCTCGGCCATGAGCTCCAGGTTGAAGGTGGCGGCCATCACGTCCTCGGAGGTGAAGGCGGTGGCCTTCAGCTGGGTGGCCCCGGAGCCCAGCAGGGAGGCGGTGAGGCCCTGGGGGCCGTTCTCGTCCCGGGTGCCGGGGGCCTCGATGGATTTGATGGGCATGGTCCAGTGGAAGGCGTCGCCGATGAGCTTCACCATCTCGTCAAAGGTGAGCTGGTCCAGCAGGGGCCCCCACTGGGGGTCGTCGTAGTCCCTGCCGATGAGGTCGTACAGCTTCAGGCCGTTCCTGGCCCCCATGACCGGCATGTCCACCGCGGCGTAGTCCGCCGGGTCGTACCGCACGTCCTGGAGCTCCCGCTTGAGGGCATCGGTGAGGGTGAGCCTCACGATCTCGGTGGGCAACGTGCCCTGCCAGTCGGAGCGGCTCACCCAGGTGACGGACTCCTCCACCCCCTCATAGAGGTTGGGGTCGGCAACGGACAGCCGGTTCACAATGGGCGTGCCGTTGGCGGAGGCGGCGAAGGCGGTGGTGTCCAGGGCGGTCTCCCTCCAGGCGGCGGTGAGGGCCGGGTCGCCGTCGGCGTCCATGCCGTCGGCGCGGGTGTAGCCCTTGGCGGCCAGGATGTTGTTGACAGCGTTGTGGGCGTCGGTGGCGGCGGTGAGGTAGTAGTCCCCGGCGTCCAGGATATAGGTGCCCGCGCCGTAGGCGTCAAAGGCGGCCAGCTCCCGCCTGTCCACGGAGATCTCCAGGGTCTCGGACTGGCCGGGCTCCAGCATGCCGGTCTTGCCGAAGCCCACCAGCTGGACGGCGGCCTTTTCCACGCCGTGCTCCCTGTCATAGTCGGTGTAGGGGGTCTGGGCGTAGAGCTGCACCGTCTCCTTGCCCGCTTTGTCTCCCGTGTTGGTGACGGTGACCTTCACGCCCATGAAACTGCCCATGGTCTCCGTCCGGCTGAAATCGCTGTACGCGAAGGTGGTGTAGCTCAGCCCATGGCCGAAGGGGAAGGCCACATCAGCGGAGTAGTCGTATCCCCCGGCGTTCCCCGTGCCCATGACCCTGTCCTCGTACCGGGTCTCGTAGTACTTGTAGCCGACGTAGATGCCCTCCTGGTAGATCATATAGGTTTTGGCGTTGTCGGGAATCTCGCCCTTGACGTAGCCCTGGTACACGGTGGGCACGAAGTTGGCCATGGCGGGGGAGGAATAGTTGTCATAGCAGTAGGTGTCCGCCAAGCTGCCGGAGGGGTTCACCCTCCCCGCCAGTATGTCGGCCACGGCGTTGATGCCGGTGATGCCCACGTCGCCGATCCACAAACAGGCGTCCACGTCGTACTCGTTGTCTTTGAGGAAGTCCACCTGGAGGGCGTTGGCGGTGTTGAGCAGCACCACGATCTTTTGGACGGTCCCCGCCGCCTTCATGTCCGCCAGGTTCTTCATCATGTCCTTTTCGTTGTCGTCCAGGGCCAGATAGTTGACCTCCCGGAAGGACAGGTCCACCCCCTCGCCCCCCACCCGGGAGAGCACCACGATGGCCGCGTCGCCGTACTGGGCCACGGAGTCCTTCACCTCGCCGGTGTAGGCGCTCCAGGGGGCCTCCCCCACGGCGGCGGCGGAGGTGAAGCCCCCGCTGTCCCGGACATAGTCCCCGCCGGGGCCCTGGGTATAGAAGTCCCACAGGGTGGGGTTGACGGACAATCCGGACTTCTCCAGGGCGGTTTTCAGGCTGTCGGCGGCGGAGGCGTCGATATTGCCCGAGCCGGTGCCTCCGTAGACCAGATTCACCGAGGAGGTGGAGAAGCAGCTGACCTTGGCCCCCTCCTCCAGGGGCAGGGCGCCGTTCTCGTTCATCAGCAGGGCCGCGCCCTCCGCCTCCACCTGGCGGCAGACCTCTAGGCCGTAGTCGATCATCTCCTCCACGCTGTTGAAGTCGCCCTGGAAATACCGGGCGCTCTGGTCCGGGTTCTCCAGCTCCCAGAAGGTGCCGCCCACAAAGGCGGCCACCGTGTTGTCAAACATGTGCAGCCCCACGTTGACGGGGATGGCCACGGCCGTCACCACGGCCAGCACAATGGTCAGGACCTTCCAGAGCAGCACCGTTTTCCTCTTTGCCCGTCTATAGGCGCGCTTTCGTTCTCTGTGTTCCTCTTTCCGCTTGTCCATGTTGTCACTCCTCCTTGTCTGTGTGGAGCCGTCTTGTCCCTGGGCGGACAGTCCGGCCCTGGGGGGGCTTAGACGCCGCTTGAACATCGGCAACGTGGCCAGCGGCGGGGGTTTTGCCCCACCGGGTATGCGGCAATGCTCAAACAAGTCTTATTTTTATTGTACCGGACCCGGCCCCCCATTTGCAAGGGACAGGTGGGGGAGCTTGTCCAACGGCCGGGCTCAGTCCCGCCCGGCGCGGCAAACCCCCGCCGAACCTTCCGCCATTCATCAAACAAGCCCTAGTATAACCCAAAACAAAAAAATTCCTCGCCGCTTTCAAACAAGCCCCGCCTCCTCCCACACCCCGTCGTGCTCCGTGGCCACGCCGTACCAGCTCAGGCCGGTACCCATGGCGTGGCCCCAGGTGGGGTGCCGCTGGGCCACCATGCCCCAGGTGTTGTACCAGAACACATAGGTGATGTCCAGATGGCAGGGCAGAATCTCCTCAATGATGGCCCTCAGCCCCTCGAAGCCCTGGGGGATGCCCGCCACCTCGGGGAACAGCACCCGCACATAGCCCGGCCTTCCGGTCTCCTCCGCCCGGGCGTTGAGGCCGCAGCCCCGCAGGGTGTCGTTGATGGCCCTGGGGGTGAAGCTGTCCCCGCTGATGCGCAGCAGGGCGGCCAGCGCCGCCCGCCGCTCCTGGGCGGTGGTGCACACCGGGCGGTAGGGCAGCAGCTCCTCCACCCGCTCCAGGCCGAAGCCCTGGGCGGTGGCCAGGCTCATCTCCCGGGCGGTGTCCTCCAGCTCCTCCCGCCGCCGGTCCAGCTGGCCGCCGTAGGCGGCCAGCTCCCCCCGGTTGATGGTCCCCGGCCGCAGGTCGTACACCCCCAGGGGCCGCAGCAGGTCCGCCAAATGCTCCTCATGGCGCAGCCCCATCATTCCCCCTCCCCCTTCGTGATGGTCAGCGTCCCCAGCACCGGCAGCGTCACGCTGTCCAGGGGCAGGTCGGCCTCCGGTCGGACCAGGGCGCAGTTGGCCACCCCCTCCACGGAGAAGATCAGCGCGATCAGCTGGGCCCTGGGCAGGCCCCTGCCCAGCCGCTCCCCGGTGAACCAGCCCTCTACCCGCTCCCGCACCGCCCGGGCCACCGCGTCAAACTCCCTCCCCCTCTCCGGCCACAGCTTGACCGACAGCTCCACCGTCCGCAGGGTGGGGGCGTTCACCTTCACGTCCACCGCGATCTCCCGCACCTGGTCAAAGTAGGCCTGGAGCCGTTCCAGCAGCTCCTTCCCCGGGGGCCCTCCCGGGGCGGCGGGCACCAGGTCCACCGTCCCCACCCCCCGGTTTTTGGGCAGCACCGTCACCGCCGCCACCCCGTCGAAGGACATGGCCTCCTGGTAGTAGAAGGCGCTGTTGGCCCCGTTGGCCAGCCGGCGGTAGGTGGCCAGCACCCGCTCCCGCAGCTCCTCGTCCCCCTCCCGGTCCCGCCCGGTGACCAGGGCCTCCGGGTTGACGCAGGCCGTGATGCCCAGGGGGGGCAGCGCCATGTACACAATGGCGCCCTGCTCCACGTTGCCCGCCGCGCCGGCCTGGGCGGCCCGCACCCGCGCCTGCCCGTACAGGCTTCCCGCCGGCACCGCCGCCTTCTCCTGGGTGAGGAAGCGCACCCCGGCGGCGGTCATGCACACGGTCCCCTCGGGTATCTCAACATCCTCCTGCCTGGCCTGGTCCACGTAGAAGCGCACCACCCCCTGGGCCGGGACGGCGGCGCGCCGCTCCACCCCCCGCAGGGCGGCGTGCCGGTCCAGGTCCTCTCCCTGGGCCGTCTGGGGGAAGCACTGCCTGCGGGTCCACTCCGCCTGGACGTACAGGCTGTAGAGCTGGGCGGCCACGGCGTAAAACCGCACCGCCAGCTCGCTGCTGCTCCCGGCGCTCTGGCCGGTCTGGGTCTGGAACTGGGCGGCCAGCCCCTGATAGATCTCCTCTAAGCTTGTCATTTCTTACTCCTCCAACTGTACCGTCACCTGGGTTCCCGCTTCCCGCAGCAGCAGCTCCACCGTCACCAGCAGCCGGCCGCCCTCCTGTCTCACCCGCGCCCCGGTCACCGCCAGCTGGGCCAGCTCGGCCAGGGCCTCCGCCGCGTACTGCCTGGCCAGGCTGTCCCAGGCGGAGGGCTTCACCCGCCGCAGCCGGTGCATCTGGCTGCCCAGCCTGGGCAGGAAGGGGAAGCTCCCCCGCCGGGCGGTGAGGCGGAAGAGCACCTCGCCCAGCGTCTCCTCGCCCCCCTGGGCGCGGGCCGCCCCGCCGGTCTCGTCGGCCACATAGTCCCCGTCTCTCAGCAGCAGGCTCATCATCCCACCCCCGCCAGAATTTCCCGCACGATGGCGGCGATGTACTCCCGCAGGGGCATACCCTGGACGAACACCTCGCTTTTCAGGTCCACCTCTCCCCCCTGAACCGCCGCCGTCTCCGCCTCAATGGTCACCGTCTCCCCCGACAGGGCCGCGCTTCTTCCCCGTATGTCCACCCGGTCGGGGATGCCGCCGTCCTGCCGGGCCCCCACCACGCAGGGGATCTCCCCCCTCCCCTGGATCACCAGCACCCGCTGGCCCACCCTGGGGGTCCAGAAGTAGCCCGCCGGGGAATAGACCTCCAGCCCCCGCCGCTCCCTGTCCAGCAGCACCGCCGTCTCGCCGCCGCTGATGGTGACAATGCCGGTCTGTCCCTCGCCGCTCTCCGCCGGCCTCTTGTGCTGTCCGCTCAGCCACATGACAAACACCGCTCCTTTCCCTCTCCGCCCACGTTTTTTCTCTTTTTCTGGGATATGTCCCGGCCTCTTTGCCTCCGGCGGGTCCTGTCACGCTGCGGCGGCTGCGCAACGCGGCTCTAACTCCTCCGACTGCGGGAAAACCCATCCGGGGCCCCTGGCCCCTCCTTGGGCTTTTCCCTCCGCTCCGGAGTTAGCCCGCTGCTCCGCACGCCTCCGCGCTTCTGGCAGGTACTTTCTGCCCGTGCAGAAAGGAACCAAAGACACGCTCAGGGGGAGGCCGCCGGTTCGGC
>CAJUEC010000049.1 GCA_910585155.1 uncultured Oscillospiraceae bacterium | reverse complement strand
GTTGAATTTTCTTGCAATACACAAAGTATTCCGGCGAAAATTCGCCTTGCCTGACAGGAAAATCCCTCGGCCAGCCGGCATCCTCGGCTGTGAATACAGGTTCTAAGACCGGAGCGGAGCAAATCGGGCTCGGCGGTCAGGCCCGGGTCAGGGTAAAGGCGAATTTGGTCAGTCCGTCCTCACTGGTGCAGGTGATGGTCTCCTTGTGGCTGTTGAGGATGGTTTTGACGATGTACAGCCCAAGGCCCACCCCGTCCCGGTCGGCGGAGCGGGAGTGGTCGGTTTTATGGAAGCGGTCAAAGATCATCTGCTGCTCCGACCGGGGGATGGTCTCGCCCTGGTTGCTGATGGTGACGGTGGCCTTGGCCCCCTTCACCGTCACCCCCAGGCCCAGTACACCCCCGGGCTTGGAAAACTTGATGGCGTTGTCCAGCAGGTTGTAGCACACCTGGGTGATGGCGTCCTGATCCCCCCACACGGGGACGGGCTCGTCCTGGGGAATCTGGGCATCCACCTCCAGGTCCTTGGCGTTCACCTTGCTCTCCAGGGTGACCAGAGCCCGGACCAGGGTCTCGCAGATGTCGAACTGCTGCTGGGCGGCCCGCTCGTCGGACTGGAGGCGGGACAGGTCCAGCATGGAGCGCACCAGCCGGGACAGGCGGCGGGTCTCAGAGGAGATGATCTGGAGGTAGTGCCGCTCCTGCTCGGGGGGGATGGTGCCGTCCAAAATGCCGTCGGCGAAGCCGGCAATGGAGGTCATGGGGGTTTTGAGCTCGTGGGACACGTTGGCGATGAACTCGCTGCGCCGCTGCTCACTGGTGGACAGAGACTCCGCCATGGCGTTGAAGGCCTCGGCCAGCTCGCCCACCTCGTCCCGGCGGCTGCCCACGTCCACCCGCACGTCCAGCTGGCCCAGGCCGAACTGCCGGGCGGCGGCGGCCACCTCCTTGATGGGCTGGGACTGGCGCATACTGGTCACCGAGCTGATGATGGCGGCGATGAGGATGACCGCCAGAGCGGTGACCAGCAGGATGGCGGACAGATCCCGCCACACCCCGCTGATGTTGGACGCGGAGCAGGACACCAGCACCAGGCCCTGGAGGTAGTCGTTGGTGGTGATGGGCAGCCCCACCAGGTAGCGCACCTCGGGGTACAGCCCCCCCAGGTTGGTCATGCCCACATAGGAGCTGAAGGAGATCTGCTCCACCAGGGCGCTGGGCAGGGGGGCGTACTGCAGGTCGTGGAGCTGGCTCCCCCCGCTGGTGGCGTAGACGATGATGCCCTCCGGGGTGGCCACCATGACGTGGGAGTCGGACACCAGGGCCACCGAGCCGAGATAGCTCTGGAAGTCCTTGGTCTGCCACACCCCGCTGCCCCCGGAGCTCAGCGAGTTGGAAGTGAACTGAGCGATGTATTTGGCGTTGCGCTCCAGGGTGTCCTTCTTTTCCCGGATGGTGTATTGGTAGCTCAGGGTGGCGAAGGAGGCGCCCAGCATGAGGAAGGACAGCAGCACCATGCCCACCATGGTGGCGAACTGGCGGCCGTACATGGTTTTCATCCGTTGGTAACCTCGAATTTATAGCCCACGCCCCACACGGTTTTGAGGCTCCACTGCTCGGAGACCCCCTCCAGCTTCTCCCGCAGCCGCTTGATGTGCACGTCCACCGTGCGGGAGTCGCCGAAGTAGTCGAAGCCCCACACCTCGTCCAGCAGCTGGTTGCGGGTGAACACCCGGTTGGGGGAGGAGGCCAGGTGGAACAGCAGCTCCAGCTCCTTGGGCGGGGTGTCCACCCGTTTGCCGTCCACCAGCAGCTCGTAGGAGTCCAGGTTGACCACCAGCTTGTCGAAGGAGAGGCGCTTTTCCGGCTGCTCCTCCTCGCCGTAGCGGCGCAGCACGGCGTGGACCCGGGCCAGAACCTCCTTGGTCTCGAAGGGCTTGGTGATGTAGTCGTCCGCCCCCATCTCCAGGCCGGACACCTTATCCTCCAGCTCGCCCTTGGCGGTGAGCATGATAATGGGGGTCTTGGAGCTCTCCCGGATCTTGCGGCACACGGACCAGCCATCCATGCCGGGGAGCATGATGTCCAGAATGACCAGGTCGGGCTGGACGGACTGGAATTTCTCCAGGCCGGTGAGGCCGTCCCCGGCCACATGGCAGTCCATGCCTTCCTTTTCCAGGTAGAGACGGAGCAGGTCGGCGATGTTCTTGTCGTCCTCCACGATGAGAATGCTGCGGGGCATGGCCATACACCCTTTCTTTAACATGTGCGCGAAGCCGCGCATGGGCGCGGCGGCTGCGTTCGTTACCCCATCATTATAAGTCGAACGGCGGGAGAATTCTATAGAAAAATTGTTAAATCCGCGTTTTTTCCCACAGGCCCGAACGCACACTCACAGCACGTGGGACCGGTCCACCCCGATGAGGGGGCGGCAGTCCGGCTCCCGGGCCAGCAGCTTTTCGGTCAGTGTGTCCCGCACCTGCTGGTCGGACAAGGCCACGTCGTAGGGCACCACCACGTCGAACAGCAGCTGGCCGTCCGGGGCCAGGCGGACGTCATGGACGGTGGCGGCGGCGTCCAGCTCCCGGGCCAGCTCCCCGGCGGCGGTCCGCAGCCGGTTCAGGAGGGGGTTGCCGGTCTCCACCGGGTCCAGGTGGATCACCGCCTCCAGGCCGAAGCGCTGGGCCAGCTCCCGCTCCGCCCGGTCAATCACCTCGTGGAGCTCCACCAGGGAGCCGTCGGCGGGCACCTCGGCGTGGACGGACATCATCCGCCGGCCGGGGCCGTAGTCGTGGATAACCAGGTCATGGAGCCCCAGGATGCGGGGGTCGCTGAGGATGAGGGCCTCGATGTCCGCCACCACGGCGGGGTCCGGGGGCGTGCCCAGCAGGGGGTCCAGGGTGTCCCGGGCGGCGCCCCAGCCGGTGCGCAGGATGAGGACCGCCACCAGCAGTCCCAGCCAGCCGTCCAGCGGAAGCTGGAGGAGGTGGGAGGCGGCCAGCCCCGCCAGCACCGCCGAGGTGGCCAGCACGTCGGAGCGGGAGTCTGCGGCGGCGGCGCACAGGGCGGCGGACTGGGAGCGCTTCCCCAGGGCCCCGTAGAACCAGCCCATCCACAGCTTCACCAGGATGGACAGGATCAGCAGCCCCAGCGCCAGGGGGGTGGGGTTGGTCTGCTGGGGGCGGAGAATTTTTTCAATGGAGCCCCGCCCCAGCTCCACCCCCACCAGCAGGATGAGCAGGGACACCGCCAGCCCGGCCAGGTACTCGATCCGGCCGTGGCCGAAGGGGTGGCGCTGGTCCGCCCGCTGGGAGGCCAGCTTGAACCCCACCAGAGTCACCGCCGAGCCGGCGGCGTCAGACAGGTTGTTGAAGGCGTCGGCGGTGACGGAGATGGCCCCGGTGAGGATGCCCGCCAGCAGCTTGCCGGAAAACAGCAACAGGTTGAGCCCCAGCCCCACTCCGCCGGCCAGCAGGCCGTACCGCTCCCGGACGGCGGGATCATGGGTGTCCTGGTAGCGGGGAATGAGGCGGCGCAAAACGGCGTCCAGCATGGCAGAGCTCCTCCTTTCGCCTCCGGCGGTGGCCTTTCTCATGGGATGAGAAGGGGCATTGTCCTCTATGTACCCCTGGATGACGCGCCCTTTCTCCAGAGGCTGCTTTCATAGTATGCCCAACCTGGGCCGGATAGCAATCTGCCTGGACGAAAGTCCAGGCAAACGCTTTTATGAGCTTGGTCTGCAGGCCCGCACAATGGACAGTGGGGGGACCTGCCGGGGAAGCCTCATATGGAACTCCATCTGCGGGTGCCGGGGCTGGGCCAGCTCCAGGCCGTCCCCGTCCCGCATCATGGGCGCGGTCATGGCAAAGGCGGCCACATCCGGGCCCACCACCTCGAGCTCGTCCCCGGCGGAAAACTTGTTGCGCAGGGACAGGGTGGCGTTGCCCAGGGCGTCGCAGGCCTGGACCACCGCCAGCACCTGCCAGTCCCGGACGTACCGGGCGGAGTCGGTGTACTGCCCCGGCTGGCCGAACCAGAAGCCGGTGGAGTAGTGCCGGTGGCTCACCTTGTCCACCTCGGCGCGCCAGACTGGGTCCAGGGGCCCGCCCGCCGCCGCCGCGTCCACGGCGTGGCGGTAGGCGGCGGTGGTCATGGCGGCGTAGTAGGCGCTCTTGGCCCGGCCCTCGATTTTCAGCGAGTCCACCCCGGCCCGGATCAGCTCCGGGATGTGGTCGATCATGCACATGTCCCGGCTGTTTAAAATGAACGTCTCGCCGTGCTCCTCAAACACCGGGAAGTACTCCCCCGGGCGCTTTTCCTCCATCAGGGCGTACTGATAGCGGCAGGGCTGGGCGCAGGCGCCCCGGGAGGCGTCCCGCCCGGTCATATAGTTGCTGAGCAGGCACCGGCCCGACCAGGATACGCACATGGCCCCGTGGACAAAGCACTCCACCTCCAGCCCCCTGGGAGCCCTGGCCTTCAGCTCCCCCACCTCGTCCAGGGACAGCTCCCGGGCCAAAATGACCCGGCTGGCCCCCAGCTCGTGCCACACCCGGGCCATCTCGTAGTTGGTGATGCCCGTCTGGGTGGACATGTGGATCTGGACATGGGGGGCGTGGCGCCGACACAGGTCCAGCACGTCGGGGCCCGCGGCGATCACCGCGTCCACGCCGATGGAATCCAGGTACTCCAGGTATTCGGGGAGCTGGGAGATCTCGCCGTTCCGGGCCAGGGTGTTGCAGGTGACGTGGACCCGAACCCCGCGGGCGTGGGCGGTTTGCACGGCGTCCGCCAGCCCCGCCCGGTCAAAGTTCCCCGCGAAGGCCCGCATTCCGTAGGCGCTGCCCGCCAGGTACACCGCGTCCGCGCCGTAGCTGAGGGCCATGTCCAGCCGCTCCCGGTCCCCGGCGGGGGAGAGCAGCTCCGGCTTAGCCGCCATTGGCGTTGTTGTAGCGGTTGACCAGCGCCTCGTGCTCGGCGTAGGTGCGGGAGAACTCGTGGCGCTTGGTCTCGGGGTTGAGGACGTAGAAAAAGAAGTTGGTGTCGTCGGGATTCATGGCGGCCAGCAGGGAGCGCATGCCCGGGTTGGAGATGGGGCCGGCGGGCAGGCCCTGGTACAGATAGGTGTTATAGGGGGAGTCGATGGTTCGGTCCGCCAAGGTGGGCACCTTGCCGCCGTTGAGGTACACCAGGGTGGCGTCCACCTGGAGGTAGCCCACCGTCTCGGCGGAGGGATTTTCCAGGCGGTTGTAGATGACGGAGGAGATGACCTCATAGTCGGTGCTGTCGGTCTCCTTTTCGATCATGGAGGCGATGGTGACGATGTCATGGAGGGAGTAGGGCGCCTCCTCCCCGAAGAGCTGGGCCATATACTGGTCCATTTTGGCGTCGAAGTTCACCAGCATCTTGTTGATGACATACTTGGGGTTCTCGCCCAGCTCGAACTTGTAGGTGTCGGGGAACAGGTAGCCCTCCAGCCGGTGGTAATCCCCCAGGGGGATGCCCTGGAGCCAGTCGAAGGCGTAGTCCCAGTTGGCGGCCATGTCCTGGAGCTTGTCCACCGAGGTCACGCCCCGCTTGTCCAGCAGCTCAAAGACCTCATCGATGGTGAGGCCCTCCGGGATGGTGATGTCCGTCACCTTCCGGGCGGCGGAGGAGGAGCCCATGCTGGACACCAGGGCGTGGTAGTCCATCTCGGTGTCCAGCTCGTAGGTGCCCGGGGAGATCTTGTCCTGGGCGTGGGAGAACCAGGCATAGAGCTTGAAGAGGAACTTGTACTCAATGAGGCCCTCCGCCTCCAGGGTATCCACCAGGGTGTTGAAGTCGGTGTCGTCGTTGATGACGATCTCGGTGGAGACATACTCCTTGTTGAGGCCAAGCAGGTCGCAGGCCCAGACCCAGCCCAGAGTGGCCAGCACGCCGGAGGCGCCGATGACCAGCAGGACGTACAAAAGCGCGCCCGCCGCCCGGGCGGCGGCGCTGCGCCGGCGGGGCTTTTTCCGGGGCTGGGAACGGGAAGGGTCGCGCTGGGGCTGAGACTGGCTGCGCCCGGCGGGGCGGCGGTCGTCTGCCATAAGATTCACTCCTTTAAATGTCGGGCTATGCCTAGGGCTTGTTTGAAAAATGTCAACATACCCAAGCGACGGGCCTTTTCCGGCGTACGGCGTTGATTTGACTTGCCTGACGGAAAGATCCCTCGCCGCTGGGCACATTGCCATTTTTCAAACGGCGCCTAGGAGGGGAACCAATTTTTAGGTCCCCACATAGTATGACGCAGAAACGGGGAAGAAAGCCGGCCGGGGATCAAAACGGGGCACGGCCCCGGCGCCGCCGAAGACGGCGTCCGGGCCGGTCTCCGTGACCGGGAAGCAGGTGAACGGGGGTCGCCCCCGGCGCCGCCAGGGGCGGCGTCGGGGCCGGTCTCTGTGACCGGGAAGCAGGTGAACGGGGGTCGCCCCCGGTGCCGCCGGGGGCGGCGTCGGGGCCGGTCTCTGTGACCGGGACATCAAATGTGAGGTGACAAAATCATGTGTTGTGGTAACAATGGTGGTTTCGGCGGGGGCTGCTGGTGGATCATTATCCTGATTCTCCTGCTGTGCTGCTGTGGCGGCGGGAACAGCTGGGGCGGCAGCAACAATTGCTGCTGCTGCTGCTGTGGCGGCAACAACGGCGGCTGTGGCTGCGGCAACAACAACTGCAACTGCGGCTGCAACGACGGCTGCTGCTAAGTTCTGCTGCTGAGCCGTCGTGAGCAGCGCGGATGGACCGAAGCGAGGGGCGGGCAGCGGGGCCGCAGGCTCCGAAGGCCGGCCCGAGACGGAGGGAAGCCGCGCGCGGCGAACAGGCGAAGCGCGAAGCCAACTGCTGCTGAGCCGTCGTGAGCAGCGCGGATGGACCGAAGCGAGGGGCGGGCAGCGGGGCCGCAGGCCCCGAAGACCGGCCCGAGACGGAGGGAAGCCGCGCGCGGCGAACAGGCGAAGCGCAAAGCCGGAAACGACCCAGCCATGCGCCCAATCGGAGCGTGACAGCGCGGAAGCGCTGAGCCGCGCGGCCAAGGCGCACAGGGCCGCGCATGCCGGCAACGTACCCATCGGACGGAGGACGTTTGTCCTCCGTCCCTCTTATTCCTCAATCAGGACAAGCTTCACCGGCACGTCGAAGTCCTCCCGGGGGATGCGCTCCGCCAGCCGGCCTGGACGGCACACGCATACGGTGAAGCCGGGGAAATCCGCCAGCCAGCGGTCATAATATCCGCCGCCCCAGCCCAGGCGGTACCCCTCCCGGTCACACATCAGATGGGGGATGAGGGCCACGGAGATATCCCCCTTGGGGATGGCGGGACAGGCGCCGTCCGGCTCGGGAATGCCGAAACGGTTTGGGATCAGCTGGTCGGGGTCCAGCACCTGCCGGGCCTCCATGCCCCGGTGGGGCAGCACCACAGGCAGGGCCACCCGCTTGCCCCGCTCCAGCAGGGCGCGGATGAGGGGGAGGGTGTCCGGCTCCCGACCGGTGCCGTAAAACACCATCACGGTGTCCGCCTGCTCCACCTGGGGGAGGGCCAGGAAGCGGTCAAACAGCGCACCGGCCTCCACTTGGGGCAGGGCGGCGGCGTGGCGGCGCAGCTCCGCCTTGCGTTCCTTGACCGTCATAAGCCGTAGTGCAGTGCGGCGCGGACCTGCCGGGCAGCGTCCGCGCCGGCCAGCGCCTCCACCAGGGTCAGGCCGAACTCGAAGGCGGCCCCAGGACCCTTTCCAGTGATGAGCCTGCCCTCCGTGACGGCGGAACAGTCCATGGCGGGGACCGCCCCGGCCTGGACCAGCTCCCCCTCCATGCCGGGATAGCACACCGCGCGGACCCCTGCGGGGAGCAGCCCCGCCCGGGCCAGCAGGGTGGGGGCGGCGCAGATGGCGGCCAGCCAGACCGCCGGATCTCCCGCCGCCTGGCGGATCAGCTCCATAGCGGGAGCGCTCCCCTCCATGGCGGCCACGCCGCCCATGCCGCCGGGGAGCACCACCATATCCCCCTCTGTCAGGGACACCTGATCCACCGAAAGGTCCGTCCGGACCGTGATATCGTGGGACCCGGTGACATACTCGCCGCCGATGCCCGTCAGGGACACGGAGAGCTCGGCTCGACGGAGCACGTCCGCCGTCACCAGGGCCTCGGCCTCCTCAAAGCCCGCACCCAACAGAATGTAGACCATAAGTGCATCTGCCTTTCCTATTTTGGAACCTGCATTTACAGCCTCAAACCCCCATTTATGGGGAGGAATTTTCGGTTATGCGTGCAGGTTTTTACATATTAGTTTGGAAAAATGAGAAGCTGCGTCCGGTGCGGCTTTTCAGCTGCCTCGAAGCCGAGCCCCTGCGGCGGACACCAGAAACAGGGGCAGCTTGGCCATGCGGCCAATGCGGGAGGGCTCCCGGATCAGCCGGTACAGCCACTCCAGCCCCAGCCGCTGGAACCCCTCCGGGGCCCGGTCCACCTTGCCCGCGAACACGTCCAGCGACCCGCCCAGCCCCACCAGCAGGCGGGCCCCGGTGGCGGCGCCGTGGGCGGCGATCCACTTCTCCTGCTTGGGGGCGCCCAGGCAGACGAACACCAGGTCGGCCCCGGCCTTCCGGATGGCGTCGATCACCGGGCCGTCCTCTTTAAAATACCCGTCGTGGGTCCCGCACACCACCAGGCCGGGGTAGGCGGCCTGAAGGTTTGCCGCGGCCTGCTCCGCCACCCCGGGGGCGGCCCCCAGCAGATAGAGCCGCTTGCCCGTCCCGGCAATGCGGCCCATCAGGGCGGAGGCGAAGTCGATTCCGGGCACCCGGGCCCGCAGGGGGCGGCCCAGAATGTTGGCGGCGTGGATGACCCCCACCCCGTCGGGGAGGACCAGGTCGGCCCGGGACAGGATGCCGGCGAATTCCGGGTCCCTGCCCGCGCACTGGACGATTTCCGGGTTGGGGGTGGCGGCCAGATGGGGGCCGTCCTCCTCCAGCAGGGCCAGCGCCCGGTCCACCGCCTCGTCCAAGGTCACATTGTCAAAGCCCACGCCCAGCACGTCGGTCCGCATGGCGCCCTCCCTCTGGCATTCCTGCCCATTTTGCCGACATTTTACCACAGCCCGGGAAAAAAGTCCACCCATGGCGGAAAGTATTTACATTGTGTTCAAGAAGAGAAGCGCGGAGGCGTGCGGAGCAGCGGGCTAACTCCGGAGCGGAGGGGAAAGCCCAAGGAGGGGCCGTAGGCCCCGGATGGGTTTTCCCGCAGTCGGAGGAGTTAGAACCGCGTCGCGCAGCCGCCGCAGCGTGATCAAGAAGCGCGGAGAAGCGGACAGCGAGGGGCGCTTGGAGCGGAGCGAAGGCAAAAGCCCAAGGCCCACACAGTGGGACTGGGTTTTGCCTGAGTCGCAGCGAAAGCGCCCGAGCGCCCTGGCCGCTTCGCAGCGTGGCAGGGAAGCGCTAAGCCGTCGTGAGCAGCGCGGATGGAGCGCAGCGAAAGCAAAAGCCCAGGGCCCGCGAAGCGGGACCCGGTTTTGCTGGAGGCGGAGCGAAGCCGCGCGTCGCGAACAGGCGCAGCGTGACAGGGAAGCGCCCCCTGCGCAGGGTGGACGGCCTCCGGCGGCCTACTTTCTCTCTCGCAAGAGAAAGTAGGCAAAGAGTGCGCATAGGGGCCTCGGCCCCTATGTACCCTAGGGGAACAATTTACGGGGCGGATCTGTGACCCTTCCGGCGCGTGGTGGTCGGGATGCGGGGCGCCCTATTGGGCTGCCGCCCGTAGGCGCGGTACTGAAAAGGAGTGGGGTCCACACTCTGCGCCTGGGGGGCGGGTTTTGCGCCTCCGATGTAAAACCCCACCCCCCAGGCGCGGAATGTGTCCTGCGCCTACGGGATAAATTGGAGAAGGGAAAGCGGCTGAGCGTCACCCATGGAGAAACGCATTCGAAGGAAGCGTGCGCCGGAAGGGTTAGGGGAAACGCTTCGTAAATTGGTCCCCCGTAATCAGGGGGTTCTCAGGGGGAGGGCCGCCTGTGAGCAAGGCCCGCAATGCGGGCCGCAGCCGAACCGGCGGCCTCCCCCTGAGCGTGTCTTTGGTTCCTTTCTGCACGGGCAGTAAGGAACCCGCCGGAGGCGGGAGACCGAGGCGGCCCGCCGCACCGGCATAATCCTGCCGCGCCCGGCCGTTCAGACCCTCAAAAACGAAATTTTTCGAAAAACCGGGATTTCTGCTTGACATCACGGGAGTAAAGCTATATACTAGCGCTGGTGAGCTGGAAGGCTCACTCCTTTGTGCCCCTGGCACTTTGATGGCACAAAGCGGTAAAGTGACAGATCATTGGAGGAATAGAAATGAAAAAGAATTCGAAGCTGGCGGCGCTTTTGCTGGCGCTGGCCATGTCCCTGTCCCTGGCCGCCTGCTCCAGTCAGCCCAGCGCGGAGAGCGCTGCCCCCAGCGACAGTGCTGAGGGGAGCAAATATGTGGTGGGTATCTCCCAGTACGTCACCCACGACGCCCTGGACGCCGCCACCCAGGGCTTCATAGACGCCATGAACAAGATCTTCGGCGAGGACGGCTGGGAATATGACCTACAGAACGCCGCCGAGGATCCCAACCTGTGCTCCACCATCGCCCAGACCTTCGTGTCCCAAAAGGTGGACCTGATCATGGCCAACGCCACCCCCGCCCTCCAGGCTGCGGCGGCCGCCACCGGCGACATCCCCATCCTGGGCACCTCCGTCACCGAGTACGGTGTGGCCTTCGGCATCGAGAATTTCTCCGGCACCCTGGGCAATAACGTGTCCGGCACCTCCGACCTGGCCCCCCTGGACCAGCAGGCCCAGATGATCAAGGACTGGTATCCCGACGCCAAGAACATCGGCCTGCTCTACTGCTCCAACGAGGACAACAGCCAGTATCAGGTGGACACCGTCCAGGGCTACCTGGAGGGCATGGGCTACACCTGTAAGCAGTACGCCTTCTCCGACTCCAACGACATTGCCGCGGTGTGTCAGGCCGCCGCCGACGCCAGCGACGTGCTCTATATCCCCACTGACAACGCCGCCGCCTCCAGCACTGGCATCATCGACAACATCTGCCACGGCAATATCCCCGTGTTCTGCGGTGAGGAGAACATCTGCAAGGGCTGCGGCGTGGCCACCCTGTCCATCAGCTACTACGACATCGGCTACAAGACCGGCGAGATGGCCGCCCAGATCCTCAAGGGGGAGGCCAAGGTGGAGGAGATGGCCATCCAGTATGCCCCCGAGTTCGTGAAGAAATACAACCCCGCCATGTGCGAGGCGCTGAACATCACTGTGCCCGATGGTTTTGAGGCCATCGACTGACAACCAAACGCCCGGCGGCGGGACGGGGATGCCCCCGGTCCCGCCGCCTTCCCGCATCCCCACCAAACAACAGGGAGGAACAATTCATCATGACATCTTTTCTCGGCGCGCTGCCGGGGGCGGTGTCCCAGGGGCTCATCTGGGGCATTATGGCCATCGGCGTATATATCACCTATAAAATACTGGACGTGGCGGATCTGACGGTGGACGGCTCCTTCTGCACGGGGGGTGCCGTTTTTGTCATGCTGTTCGGCTCCGGAACCAATCTCTGGCTGGCCCTGCTGGCCGCGCTGCTGGCGGGCACCCTGGCCGGGCTGGCCACCGGGCTGCTCCATACCGTGTGCGGCATACCCGCCATTCTGGCGGGCATCCTCACCCAGCTGGGCCTGTGGTCCATCAACCTGGCTATCATGGGCATGAAGGCCAACGTGGCCATCAACCTTCAGGACAATCTGGGGCGGCTGCTGGTGTCCTCCCGCTTTGTGCAGGGGGTGGCCAAGGGGGACTGCCCCCTGTGGCAGCATCCCATCCTGGTGGTCGGGCTGTTCACCCTGGCGGTGATCGCCGTGCTGTACTGGTTCTTCGGCACCGAGCTGGGGGCCTCCCTCCGGGCCACCGGGGCCAACTCCAACATGGCCCGGGCCCAGGGCATCAACACCGACGTGAACAAGGTCATCGGCCTGATGATCTCCAACGCCCTGGTGGCCCTGGCCGGCGCGCTGCTCAGCCAGTACCAGAGCTTTGCCGATTCCAGCATGGGCAAGGGCGCCATCGTCATCGGCCTGGCTGCCGTCATCATCGGCGAGGTGCTGTTCTCCAGGCTGTTCCGCAACTTCGCGCTGAAGCTGCTGGCGGTGTCCATCGGCGCCATTGTCTACTATATTGTCATCCAGGCGGTGGTGAGCCTCAGCGACATCAACACCAACTATCTGAAGCTGATCTCCGCCCTCATTGTGGCGGCCTTCCTCACCGTCCCCTACTGGAAGGGAAAATACTTTGCCAAGCCCGTCAATCCCGCCAAAAAGGAGGCGAGCCCCCATGCTTGACGTAAAGAACATCCGCAAGACCTTCAACCCCGGCACCGTCAACGAGAAGACGGCGCTGGACGGGGTATCCCTCACCCTGAACGACGGGGACTTTGTCACCGTCATCGGCGGCAACGGGGCGGGCAAGTCCACCCTGCTCAACGCGGTGGCGGGGGTGTGGCCGGTGGACTCCGGCTCCATCTCCATCGGCGGGGCGGACGTGACCAAGCTGCCGGAGCACAGGCGGGCGAAATACATCGGCCGGGTATTTCAGGACCCCATGATGGGCACCGCCGCCACCATGCAGATTGAGGAGAACATGGCCCTGGCCGCCCGGCGTGGGCGGGTCCGTACCCTGCGCCCCGGCATCACCCGGGACGAGCGGGACCACTACCGGGAGATGCTGAAGATTCTGGACCTGGGGCTGGAGGACCGGCTCACCTCCAAAGTGGGGCTGCTGTCCGGCGGCCAGCGCCAGGCGCTGACCCTGCTGATGGCCGCCCTGCGCAAGCCGGACCTGCTGCTGCTGGACGAGCACACCGCCGCCCTGGACCCCAAGACCGCCGCCAAGGTGCTGGAAGCCACCGAGCGCATTGTGCAGAAGGACCAGCTCACCACCCTGATGATCACCCACAACATGCGGGACGCCATTGTCCACGGCAACCGGCTCATCATGATGTATGAGGGGCGGATCGCCCTGGACATCGCCGGGGAGGACAAGAAAAAGCTCACGGTGGAGCAGCTGCTGGCCCGGTTCGGTCAGGCCACCGGCTCCGACGAGGCGGACGACAAATTGCTGCTGGGCTGAACCCAAGCGCGGCGGGGACAAGGCTCCCGCCGCGCTTTTGTGTCTGTGATTGCAAATCCGGGCCGGACGTGGTATAGTCAAAACACTTGAAATTCGGCAGCCTATTGAGGTCCGCCGCAGGCCGCCTTGCGGTCCCCGCGGCGCAGATTCTCGAGCTGAACAGGAGGAGGGAGCGCGGCGATGCTGGACGCGGAACGGTGGAAAAAGCGGGGCTGGGCCCTGTTTGCCCTGTGCTTTGGGGCGGCGGCGGCCTTCGCCCTGTGGAAGTGTCCCTATGGCTTCGGCTCCTATGACGACGCCTTTTACCTCACCGTCCCCCACCGGCTGAGCATGGGGGACGCGCTGTTTGTCGATGAGTGGCACCTGTCCCAGCTGTCCGGCCTGCTCACCGCGCCGCTGGTGTGGCTCTACCGAACCCTCACCGGCTCCATGGACGGCTCGATTCTGGCGGCGCGGTACGCCTATGTGGTGTGCCACGCCCTGGTGTCGCTGGCCTTCGCGTATCAGCTGCGGGGGTACGGCTGGGCCGCCGGGGCGGCCGCCCTGTCCTGGTTCCTGTTCGCCCCCTATGACATCATGGCCCTGAGCTACAACACCATGGCCATGGAC
The DNA here is from genome assembly GCA_910585155.1 of uncultured Oscillospiraceae bacterium. Classification (GTDB taxonomy): domain Bacteria; phylum Bacillota; class Clostridia; order Oscillospirales; family Oscillospiraceae; genus Enterenecus. The sequence continues at coordinate 1,478 of CAJUEC010000049.1, read as the reverse complement.
TGCATCCTGCTGTGGGGAGCGCTGCTGGCCGGGGGAAGGAGCCGGCGCGGGCTGGTGTGCGCGGGTGTGCTCCTGGCCGGGGCTGTGCTGTGCTGCCCCTATTTCGCGGCGGGGTACTTCCTCTACGCCCTGGGCGTGGGGCTCCAGGCCCTGCGGGGCCGGGGGGAGGGCGTATTTGCCCCCCGCCGCCTGTTCTGGCTCACGGCGGGGGTGGGGCTGGTGAGCGCGGCCTTCGCGGTCTACATCCTGTCCACCTGCGGGGTGCGGGGGGTGCTGGACAGCCTGCCCTATCTGCTCAGCGACCCGGAGCACCCCGCCCTGAGCCCTCTGGTCAAGCTCCAGCTGGGCTGGGACGGCCTGCTGCGCAGCCACGGGGGCGTCCCCTGGCTGCTGGGGGGCTGGTGTGTGCTGCTGGGCGCGCTGCTGGCGGACCGGCGGAGGGGGGAGCGCAGGGGGGGCTATCTGGCCGCTGCCTGCGCCCTGGCGCTGGCCGGCTTTGCCCTGTTCGCCCCCCGGTCGGCGGAGGTCTATTACAACGCCATTATGCTCCCCATGGCAATTGTGGGCCTCACCGCCTACCTGCTGTGCCGGGACAGGCCCAGGGAGCTGTTCGTCACCCTGTACCTGGGGGGCGTGGTGTACGCCGGGGCGGTGACCCTGGGCTCCAACAACTACGCCTACGCCATCTCCATGGCCGGGGCGGTGATCACCGCCGCCAGCCTGCTGTTTCTGGGCCGGCTGCTGGGGGAGATGGCCGGGGACCAGGCCGGCCTGCGGCGGCTGGCGGCGGGGGCCGGGGCGGCGGCGACGGCGGCGCTGCTCCTCCTCCAGCTCCACGTGAAGGCCGTCCACTGCTTCATGGACGACAGCCCCGCCGCCCTCACCCAGCCCCTCCAGGAGGGCCCCGCCCGGGGGGTGTGCACCACCCCCTACCGGGCCTCGGTGTACCAGCGGCTGAACGGCGAGCTGGGCTACTACAGGGCCCAGCCTCCGGGAAAGCTGCTTATCCTCAACGAGCGGGCGTGGTGCTACCTGTCCGCCGACCCCATGGAGTACGCCGCCTTCTCCGCCTGGATGTCCGGGGAGAATCAGGCCGCGCTGGACCGGCTGGAGGCCTACTACCGGCTCAACCCGGACAAGGTCCCGGATTACATCTACCTGGCCAAGAACGCCCTGTTTGACGACCCAGAGGCCATTTTGACCGCGGCGCTGGCCCAGGGCTACGCCCTGGAGGAGAGTGAGCTGAGCTACTACCTGGCCCGGGGCTGACGCCCCATAGATCAGCTCCACAGCAGCGGGGAGGGCCCCGTCCGCCGGGCGGCGGACGGGGCAAGAAAAAAATGAGAGAGCCGGGAAAAAACTGTTGACAACGGGGGAAGTTTATGCTAATATCTATCTTGCGCTAAAGAGAGGCGCAAAGACGTGCGCGAGTGGTGGAATTGGTAGACTCGCTGGCTTCAGGTGCCAGTGCTCGCAAG
>CAJUEC010000048.1 GCA_910585155.1 uncultured Oscillospiraceae bacterium | reverse complement strand
CGCGCCCACCGCCACCTGGAGGGGGGTGTGGCCGATAAGCTCCTTGAAGTCCCGCTCGAAGTTCTCCGGCTTGAACTCCTCCCAGTTGTGGATGATATAGTTGAGCACCTTGGCCTGCTCTCCCGTCTCCCGGCGGACGTGAGCCGCGTCATACATGACGATGAAGGCCAGCACCGCCGCGACTGCGAACACCGGAGAGTCGAACCCCACCCTCATGCCGCAGGCGGCGGCGGCGGCGCACACCAGCGCCGAGTGGGAGCTGGGCATACCCCCCCCCGTGGTGAGGTAGGTAATGTCGAACTTTCGATAGACCGCGGTGGCAATCAGCAGCTTCAGCACCTGGGCGATGGCCCAGGCGGCGATGGCAATCAACAAAATCGGGATCATCCCACATCTCTCCTTGATCGTATGGTCTTTTTTGCGGCCTGCTTCCGCGTACGCCCAGGCGGCCGTCCCGGGCCCGGGACCTTTGGTGAAGCCTGGCCTATCAGCTTTTCCGCTGTGCCAGGGAATCGGCCAGGGCGCACAGGAACTCCGGCCGCTCAAAGGCCCCCCGCACGCTCTCCTTGGCCTTCTCCGTCAGCTGGCCCACCAGCTCCCGGCACCACGCCAAACCGTATTGGGCGGCGTAGGTGCGCTTGCCGTTCTGGGCGTCGGAGCCGATGGGCTTGCCCAGCTCCTCCTCGGTGGACTCCACATCCAGCATATCGTCCCGGATCTGGAAGGCCATTCCCAGGTGGGCGGCGTACCGCTCCGCCGCCGCCCGCTGCTCCGGCGACGGCTCCACCGGGGATGCCGTCAGCCCCAGCAGGCACGCCGCCTCCAGCAGGGCCCCGGTCTTCCAGGCGTCGATCTGCTCCAGGCCATAGCCATCCGGCGGCTCCTGTCCCTCCCACCTGATGTCCAGATACTGCCCGCCGCACATCCCGTTTTGTCCCGCCGCCCGGGCCAGAATGGCGCAGGCCCTGCCGTTGGCGGCGGGGGCGGTCCGCTTCGACGCCGCCAGCCGCTCGAAGGCGGCGGCCTGGAGGGCGTCCCCCGCCAGCAGGGCCAGCCACTCGCCGTACTTCACGTGGCAGGTGGGCTTGCCCCGGCGCAGCCCGTCGTTATCCATGCAGGGCAGGTCGTCGTGGATGAGGGAGTATGTGTGGAGCATCTCCACGCCGCAGGCGTAGTCCAGGGCGGGCTCCATCTCCCCGCACAGCGCCTGGCAGAACTTCAGCGCCAGCACCGGCCGCACCCGCTTGCCTCCGGCCAGCAGGCTGTACCGCATGGCCTCCAGCAGCTCCCGGTGGGGGCCGTCCAGGGCGTCGGCAAAGGCGTTTTGCAGCTCTCCCTCCGCCAGGGCCTGGGCCTGGCGGTATTCCCGCTCAAAGTCCATCGGTCTGCGCCCCCTCAAAAGGGACCTCGCTGCCGTCGGCCAGCAGCAGCTCCACCTTCTGCTCCGCCTGGTCCAGCAGCTTCTCACAGGCGCCGGCCAGCTTCGCCCCCTCCTCAAACAGCTTGAGGGACTCGTCCAGGCCGCAGTCGCCCCGCTCCAGCTGGGCCACCACCGCCTCCAGCCGGCCCATGGCCTCCTCAAAGGACTGCTGCTTTTTCACCGCCATGTCCTCTCCTCCTTCTCCTCAACAATACAGTTCAGCACGCCGTCGGACACCAGCACGTCCAGCCGGTCCCCCCGCTCCGCCTGGGCGGCGGAGGACACCACGTTCTCCCCCTTCCGGGCGATGGCGTAGCCCCGGCCCAGCACCTTCAGCGGGCTCATGGCGTCCAGCCCCGCCGCCAGGCGGCCCAACCGCCCCCGCTGGGCGGCCAGCCGGGCCCCCATCGCCAGGGGCAGCCGCCCTCGCTGGGCGGAGAGGGCCCGCTTGCCCCCCTCCACCTCCCCCCTGAGGGCCAGAGCCATCCGGCGGCGCAGGGCGTCCAGGGCCATGCGCCGGTCCTGGATGGGGGCCTTGGCCTGCTTCATCGCGGGGCTGTTCTTCATCCGCTCCAGCTCCCGCCGGGCCCCCTCCAGCCTGCTCCGGAGGGCCCGGGCCAGCCGGCGGTCCAGCTGGGCCAGCCGCCCCCGCTCCTCCCCCTGGTCGGGGACGGCCAGCTCCCCCGCGTTGGACGGGGTGGCGGCCCGCAGGTCCGCCGCATAGTCGGCGATGGTCACGTCCGGCTCATGTCCCACGGCGGAGATCACCGGGATATTGGACAGATAGATGGCCCGGGCCACCACCTCCTCGTTGAAGGCCCACAGGTCCTCCCTGGAGCCGCCCCCCCGGCCTGCGATGATCAAGTCGATGTCCGCCCGGTTGTTCAGCCGGTGGATGGCGGCGGCGATCTCCCCCGCCGCCTCCGTCCCCTGCACCCGCACGGGGGCGATCAAAACCTCCGCCAAGGGCCACCGGGCCCCCAGCACCCGCAGCATATCCCGCACCGCCGCCCCCGCGGGCGAGGTGACCAGGGCGATCTTTTTGGGGTATCCGGGCAGCGGCGTCTTGTGGCCGGGGTCAAACAGGCCCTCCTCCTCCAGCCGGCGGCGCAGCCGCTCGAAGGCGGCGTCCAGCGCCCCCCGGCCGTCCTGGATCAGCTCGCTGCAATACAGCTGATACTGCCCGTCCCGGGGGAACACCGAGATCCGGCCAAAGGCCACCACCTCCATCCCGTTAGCCGGGCGGAAGCGCAGCCGCGCCGCCTCCCCCCGGAACATGACGCACCGCAGGGCGCCCTGGGCGTCCTTCAGGGAGAAGTAGTGGTGGCCGGAGGGATAGCATTTATAGTTGGAGATCTCCCCCCGCACCAGAAGGCCGGTGAGCAGCGGGTCGCCGTCCATCAGCGACTTCACATAGCCGTTGACCTCAGATACAGTATAGACAGGAACGTTTGCGGTATTCACCCCTTCACCCCCCGCTCCAGCGCCCGGTGGGCCAGAATGGCCACCCCAAGGGCGTTGTCCGTGGCGTACTGGGGCAGGGCGAACACCGCGCCGCACTCCCGCTCCATGGCGGCGCGGATCTGCCGGTTGGAGGCCACCCCGCCGGAGCACAGCAGCGGCAGGCCGGGGTACCGGCGCCGGGCCTCCCGGGTGGCCCGCAGCAGCACGCCCCGGATGGTGTCGATGGTGAAGCGGGCGATGTCGGCGGGCGCTTTTCCCGCCGCCAGCAGCCCCTTCACCTGGTTCTCCATGCCGGACAGGGAGAAGGTCAGGCCGTTCAGCTTCACCGGGTATTCCATGGGGGCCTCCGCCCGGCCATACAGCTCGTCCAGCGCCTTCCCCGCCGGGAAGGGCAGGCCCAGCAGCACCCCGGCCCGGTCAATGAGCTGGCCCGCGGCGATGTCGCTGGTGCCGCCCACAATCTCCGCCCGGACGGTGTGGCCCTCCGGCTCCACCCGGAGCAGCTCCGTGGTGCCGCCGGACAGGTGCCAGGCCAGGTGGGGCCTGTCCAGCAGGTCCTCCCGCCCCGCCGACCAGGCCGCGGCGGCCACGTGGCCCTGCTGGTGGGAGCAGGGGTAAAACGGGACCCCCAGCGCTGCGGCCAGGGCCCGGCCCTCCCCCTCCCCCACCAGGAAGCAGGGCATGTAGGACCCCTCCACCTCCCGGGGCCGGGTGGAGGCCCCCACGGCGGAAAGCTCTCCCAGCGCCCCGGCGGCCCGCAGCTCCTCCACCATCTGGTGCAGCCGCTTCACGTGCTGAAACAGCGCGTCGCTCTGGCGAAGGCCCAGGGCCCCCTGGGGCACGGTGAGCAGCCTGCCCCGGTTCTCCGCCGTCTCGCCGCCGAACACGGCGGCGGAGGTGGTATAGTTGCTGGTGTCAAAGCCCAGGCACTGTCCGCTCATGCCCCTCACTCCTGCTCCGGCAGCTCGGCGCGTACAAAGGAGCCCAGAATGCCGTTGATAAACTTCACCAGATCGTCCTCCAGATACCGCTTGGCAATCTCCACCGCCTCGTTGATGGCCACCTTGTTGGGGATCTCCGGCATATACAGGATCTCATACATGGTCACCCGCATGATGGCCGAGGCCACCCGGTCAATCCGGGAGAATTTCCAGCCCTTGGCATACTTGGCGATGTAGCCGTCCAGCTCCGCGCCGTGGCCGCCCACCCCCCGCACCAGCCTGGTGATATAGCTCAGCTCCCCCCCCTGAGGGAATTCCGCGTACATGGGCTCGTCCGAGGCCCGCTGGGCGAAGGACTCGGGCGTGAGCTCCCGCTCCAGGAGCTCTTCGGCCCGTTCGGCGGAAAAGGCCAGCTCAAAAGCAAAATGGACGGCGATCTCCCGGGCGGTACTTCTGTTCATGGGAACTCCTCCTCTTCCGGCGGAAGGCCGCCGGTCCCCTGTCTTGCTGGGCACAAAATCCCATTTTGTATATACGCCGTATTATACACGAAATCGAAAAAAAAAGAAACCCCTTTTCTGAAAAAAGCGGCGTCCGAACATGCGCAGAGCCGGGCCTGCGGCCCGGCTCTTGAAAACACGATTTTGGAACCTGTATTCACAGCCTCAAACCACCGGCTGCGGGGTCTGCTTGGTCTGTGAATGCAGGCTCTTACTTCTGGAAGGTCACGCCCACCACGGACACGTTGACCTGGGCCACCTCCAGCCCGCTGGTGTTCTCCACCGCGCTGAACACTGCGTCCTGCACCGACCGGGCCACGTCGGTGACCACATAGCCGTACCGCACCAGGACGGACAGCTCCACGCTCACCCGCTCGTCCTCCACCCACAGGCGGACGCCCCGGGTCAGCGCCTTGCGGCTGGCGGGGTCGGTCAGGTCCCGGCCCACTCCGTTGCCCAGGCAGCTGACGCCCTCCACATCCACCGCGGCGGCGGCGGCGATGACGGCCAGCACCTCCTCGGAAATACTGACGCTGCCCAGCTCGCCCTCATGGGAGATATATTCCTTGCCGTCGGCCATTGCGCCTCACGCTCCTTTACCAATGCTGAGGCTATTATATCACCCTGTCCCCAAAATTACAATCCCAATTTTCCGCACGGCTGCGTGCTTCTCTGTCCACTGCGCGGGCCCTGCTTTCTGCTCATGCAGAAAGCAGGCAAAGACACGCCTCAGCGGAAGATCCGCCCCGGGGCGCAAACCGGATACATCCCCGCCGTAAAAACCTATCCCTCAGGCGCGGTGTGCGGACCCGACCCACGGGGCCAGCCTGACCACGGGCGGCAGCCTAATAGGGACCCCCGCATCCCGGCACCCTCGCGCCGGGAGGGTCACCACTCACGCCCCGTAAATTGGTCCCCTGGGGTACATAGGGGCCGAGGCCCATATGCGCACTCTTTGCCTACTTTCTCTTGCGCGAGAGAAAGTAGGCCGCCGGAGGCCATCCCCGGCAGGGGGGCACCCCGCTGGAGGCCGCGCCTCCGCGCTCTATCGGGGTCCCCGCAAAGCCGTTCTTCGGCTTTGTGGGGGAGAGGAGGGGCAACGCAATGAACGAGCTTTCGGCAAAGCCGGAAGCGAGAGATATGAAGTTTGCCCCGACGTTGTCACGCTGCGAAGCGTCCAGGACGCTCGGGCGCTTTCGCTGCGACTCAGGCAAAACCCAGTCCCACTGTGTGGGCCTTGGGCTTTTGCCCTCGCTCCGCTCCAAGCGCCCTCGCTGTCCGCTTCTCCGCGCTTCTTCTTACGGTTCCGTCTCAATCACCTTGATCTTATCCGCCGCCAGGCCGGTCTCCTCCTTGACGATCTCCATGATCTTGGTCACGTCGCTCTGGCTCAGCCCGTTTTCCGTGGAGGACACCACCACGCTGGCGCTGTTGTCGTTGATGAAGCACACGCAGTCCCCGTAGCCCTTGGCGGTGACCAGATTTTCCACCTGGGCCTCCGACATGGTGAGGGACGCCATGGCCTGAATGGAGGCGTTGGCCTCGTCGATGACGCTCTGCTGTGCGCCGGCGTCCGCCGCCGCCTGCTGCAGCAGCTGGAGGGCACTGTCCCGGGCCTGCTGCCGGTTGAGCCGGGCGGAGGCGAAATAGCCGGTGGACGTGCCGGCGCCGCTGGGCGCGGCACTGGGGTCGGCGCTGGGGCCGGCGGAGGGCGAGGCGCTGGCCTGGCCGCCCTGCTTGTCGTCCTTGCCGTTTACCAGGGCGGCCTGGCCCAGCAGCTTGCCGCCCCCCTCGCCGTCCGTTGTCCCGTTGTTCGCCGCCGTCTCTCTGCCGTAAGACCAGTTGAGGTATACCGCCGCTCCCACAAAGAGCACGATGGCCACCACGACCGCGTTTCGTTTCCACACACTCATGATCCTGTCCTCCCAAAATTCAATGTTCAGAAGCTGTACCAATAGCCGAGCATCCCTCGGCCATACAGATTCCCTGGGGCCTCACCCCCCGCGTCATCACGCCGCCTTGCCAGTCCATGGCGCCCGATCACCGCGGCTCGCCGCTCCCCTTGCAGACCGTGATCCGGTCCGCCCCCAGCCCGGTGAGCGCCGACACCGCCTGGGTGAGCACCAGGCGCACCTCCGCCCGGTCCGCCCCCTGGCTCACCACCAGCGCCCCCTGGAACACCGGATAGCGCTCCAGCCGCACCACCGCCTCCTGGCCCGAGCCGTTGTTCACCACCACCGTGCGCTCCTCCACGCTGTTCCCCCGCTCGGTTACGGAGGTGGTTCGGTCGGCGGCCAGCACCTGCTCCATGCCGCTCTTCACCGTGAGGGTCACCGTCACCCGCCCAGCCCCCTCCACCTGGGAGAGGGTCTGGGACAGCTTTTCCTCCAGCGCGGCCAGGTCGAACTGCTCCTCCTGGCCGGAGGCGCCGCTCTGGGCGGGCTCCTCCTTCCCGGCGGGCCACAGCAGCAGCAAAACCCCCACCGCCAGCACCAGCAGCACGTATTTGTACTTGTCCAGCAGCTTCCACAGCTGTTCCGGCTTCCATTGAACCTTCATGGCAGTATCTCCTCGTAGTGCTGCCGCTGGGCGGGCACGCCCAACTCCTCCTCCAGCAGGCGCTCCAGCCGCTCCCGCTGCTCCTGCGTCCACGCGCCCCGGGCGGTGACCTCCCAAGGGCAGGGCACGCCGTCCTCGTCATATCCGTAGGTCACCTCCGCCTCGCAGTCCAAGCCGAATTCCTTCGTCTTGTCCACAATATATGCGGCGGTTTCCTCCTCTATGATGGTCAGGTAAAACAAATCCCTGCCCTCCTCCAGCTCCCGCTCATACCGGCCTGCCTCCTCCCGCCAGCTCTGCACCGCCTGGCCCGCCGCGCCGCCGTCCAGCAGTCCGGCCACCGGGCCCGCCGCCGCCAGCACCAGCGCCAGCCCGCCCGCCAGGCGGCACACCCGCTTGGCGCCCCCCTCCGGGGCCAGGGCCTCCACCAACGCCAGCACCAGCGCCGCGGCGGTCACGCTCAGCAGCCATTGGCGCACCGCCTCCATCATACCGCCGTCACCGACACGCAGGACACCAGCGTGATGAGCAGCAGCAGGCAGCAGGCCCCCGTCATCCCCAGCACCAGCCCAAAGGCGGAGCTGAGCCGGTCCACTAGGGCGCAGGCCGCGCCGCCCCCCAGGGCGGAGGCCAGGGCGGCCGCCAGCTTGTAGGCCAGGTAGTGCACCGCCAGGCGCAGCAGGGGCAGCAGGCAGATGCCCAGCAGAGTGACCATACCGAACACCCCCACCGTTCCCCGCAGCACCCCCGCCGAGGCCAGCACCGTCTCCGCGGCCTCGGACAGGATGCCCCCCACCACCGGGATGGCCCCGGAAATGGCCAGCTTGGCCGCCTTCACCGCCGCCGCGTCCGCCGTCCCCGCCACCACGCCGCTGGCGGTGAGGTAGCCCACAAAGGCGGTCATCACCACTGTAATCAGGGATGTCACCGTCCACTTCAGCAGATCCGCCATTCGCTTCAGCTCCTCCCTCCCCAGGGCCGCCTGGGCCACCGAGGCGGCGATGTATCCATACAAAAGGGGCACCAGCAGGCCGTTGATAAGGCTGATGAGCAGGTCGGAGAACAGGGCCGCCGCCAGCTGCCGGGCCGCCGCCCCGGTGACCGCCCCTGTGGCCGCCGTCACCGCCGCCACCGTGGGCAGCAGCACGTTGGCAAAAGAGCTCATCCGGGCAATGGCCCCTGTGCCCAGCCCCAGCAGGGAGTTCACATCCGCCACCGCCACCGCTGTCACCGCCAGCGTCCCCGCCAGGGCCGCCGCCCGGGCCTCGCCCCGGCCCACCGTGTCCGCCAGGGCACAGAACAGCACAATCACCAGCAGCAGCGCCCCGGACCGGGCCGCGGTACGCACCGCGCCGCCCAGCTCCCGGGTGCCCGTGTCCAGCAGGCCCTCCAGCCCCTCGTCCAGGCTGATCCCGTACTGGGCCGTGCCGCCGTTCTCCTCCGCCGCGCGCTGGAGCTCGTCCACCTCCAGCAGCAGCTCCTGCCGCTCCACCGCCTCCTGCCCGGTGAGGGCCCAGGCGGGGAGGAGCAGCCCGGGCAGAAGCAGCAGCGCCAGCGCCGCGCCCCATCCTTTTCCCATGCGCTCCCCTCCCCTACAGCAGCCCGCTCAGCACGTCCAGCACCGCCCCCATCAGTGGCAGCACCGCGGCCAGGGACAGGGCCGTCCCCGCCAGCTCCACCGCCGAGGCCAGCCCCCCCTCCTTGGCGTCCTTGCAGAAGTCCGCCGCCAGCCGGGTGACGATGGCGATGCCCGCCGTCTTGATCACCGGCTCCACCACCTGGGGGGACAGGCCCCCGGCCTGGGCCAGCTTGTCCGCCAGCTCCATCACCGCCCGCAGCGCCCCGGAGCAGTACAGCACCAGCAGGGCGCAGGCCCCAGCCCCCAGCACCAGGGCGATCTCCGGCGACTGGCGGCGCACCACCACGGCGCACAGCGCCGCCGCCACCGCCGCCGCCGCCACCTTGACCACGCCGCTCACAGCCCGAACAGGTCCTTCACCAGGGTGAACAGATCGTTGATCTGCTGCACCACAATCATCAGCACCACCACCAGGGCCACCAGGGTGGTCATGGTGGCCATCTCGTCCCGCCCCGACCGGGTGAGCACCTGGTTGAGCACCGACACCAGAATGCCGATGGCGGCAATTTTAAAAATCAGGTCCACGTCCATCATCCGTCCTCCTATGTAATCAGTCAGCGCCCTCTGGCACCGCCCCCAGGCCGGGCGGCCTCAGAGCAGGGTGATCGCCGCCAGCAGCCCCGCCGTCACCCCCAGCACGGCGTACACCCGGCCCAGCCGGCGGCGGTCGTCCTCCGCCTCCTCCTGGAGCCGCCGCAGCCCCGCCGCCGTCCGGTCCAGGGCCTGGAGCTGGCTGTCGCTGTCGTACCGGCCCAGCACCGGGCCCAGCCGGGCCAGCGCCGCCCGGTCCCCCTCCTTCAGCCGCAGGGCGCCGTCCTCCAGCCCCTCCTGCCACACCTGCTGAAACGCGCGGCCCTCCAGCCGCCCCGCCCCTCCGGCGCACTGGGCGAAAAAGGCGGCGGCGGGCCCCCGGACACAGCGGGCGGCCAGCTCCAGCGCCTCGGGCAGCGGGGCCAGCCTCCACCCCAGCTCCCGCCGGAGCACGTCCAGCCCCGCCGCCAGCTCCCCCAGGTCCCGCACCCTGCCGCCCAGGCGGGCCGCCCCGCCCAGGCCCAGGGCCGCGCACCCTGCCGTCACCAGCGCGGCGCCGATCAGCCGCCTCACGGCAGCGCCTCGGCGCGGGCGGTGCGCTCCGCCCCCCGGCGCTCCAGCACCACCAGCCGGCGGAACACCCCCGCCTCCAGCAGGGCGCGGTACACCGGGCGGCGCTCCAGGTCCTCCCGCCCCCGCCCGTGGGCGGTGGCCGCCAGGGCCACGCCGCACCCCGCCGCCTCCACCGCCGCCTGGGCGTCCCCGGGGCGGGTGATCTCGTCCACCGCCGCCGCCTGGGGATTCATCCCCCGGATGAGGATGGACAGCCCCTCCCCCTTGGCGCAGCCGTCCAGCACGTCGGTGTGCCGGCCCACATAGAGCTGGGGCTCCCCCCGCCACAGCGCGGCGATCTCCCCCCGCTCGTCCGCCACCGCCACCCGGAGGGGGGGACCCGCCGCCCCGTCGGACAGGGCCCGTACCAGGTCCCGGAGGAGGGTGGTTTTGCCCACCCCCGGCGGGGCCAGAATCAGGGTGCTCAAAAACCGCCCCTCCTCCATCAGGCTGGGGAGGAGCCGCTCCGCCGGGCCCTCCACCGGCCGGGCCACCCGGATGGCCAGGGAGGACAGCTCCCGCAGGGCGGCGATCTCTCCGTCCCGGTTCACCACCGTGCCGCACAGCCCCACCCGGTGCCCTCCCCGGAGGGTGACAAAGCCCTGCCGCACCTTGTCCAGCGCGGTGTGGGCGCTGGCCTGGGTGGCGTTCTCCACCACCCGGCGCAGCTCCTCCTCCCCCACGGGGGGCGTGTCCACCTCCACCTCCCCCTGCGGCAGCAGCGCCGTCATGGGGAAGCCCCGGCGGAGGCGGAGCTCCTCCAGCTCGTCCAGCCTGTCCTCCCCCAGGGCCCCAAGGCCCGCCAGCAGCCGGGCGGGCAGCACCGCCGCCGCCTGCCTCCATGGCTTTCTCTCGTCCACATCCCTCACCTGCCCTGATTGGTTGTCCCATTCTTATGAGGGCACGTCCCTCGATATTCCAGCCCGGCGAAAATTTCGGGCCCGGCGGAGGTGGAGAGGGCCCCACACCCTCCCTGCCCCCGCCGGGCCGGTTCCGATTTTCTCCATCAAAAAAGGCTGTCCCAGCCGCCGTAGCGGCTGGGACAGCCTCTGTTTACTCACAGCACCGACGTAATCCGCCGGACCGCCTCCCGGGTGGCCTCCGCATCGCCGAAGGCGGTGACCCGGATGTAGCCCTCCCCGCTGGGGCCGAAGCCCGCGCCGGGAGTGGTGACCACGCAGGCCTGCTTCAGCAGCAGGTCGAAAAAGTCCCAAGAGGGGGTATTGTTGGGGGTGCGCACCCACAGGTAGGGGGCGTTCACCCCGCCGTACACCGTCAGCCCCGCGGCGGTGAGCCCCTCCTGGATGACCCGGGCGTTGTTCCGGTAGTAGTCCACGGCGGCCCGGGTCTGGGCCCTCCCCTCGGGGGAGAACACCGCCTCCGCCCCCCGCTGGACCACGTAGGGCACGCCGTTGAACTTGGTCCCCTGCCGGCGGCTCCACAGGGCGTTGAGGGACGCTCCCTCCCGCACCAGCTCCTTGGGAATCACCGTATAGGCGCAGCGGGTGCCGGTGAAGCCGGCGCTCTTGGAGAAGGAGCGGAACTCGATGGCGCAGGTCTTGGCCCCCTCCACCTCAAAGATGCTGTGGGGGATGCCCTCCTCGCTGATATACGCCTCATAGGCGGAGTCGAACAGGATCACGCTGCCGTGGGCGTTGGCGTAGTCCACCCAGGTTTTGAGCTGGTCACAGGTGGCCGCCGCGCCGGTGGGGTTGTTGGGGGAGCAGATGTAGATCAGGTCGGGGACCCGCTCCCGGGGCAGCTCCGGGAAAAAACCGTTTTCCGCGGTGCAGGGCAGGTAGACCAGGTTGGTCCACTTCTCCCCGTCGTAGTCCCCCGCCCGGCCCGCCATGGCGTTGGTGTCCACATACACCGGGTACACCGGGTCGCACACCGCCACCACGTTGTCCGCCGAGAAGATGTCGCCGATGCTGCCGCAGTCGCTCTTGGCCCCGTCGGACACAAAGATCTCGTCGTCGGCGATGTCCACCCCCCGCTCCCGGTAGGAATCCCGGATGGCAAAGCGCAGGAAATCGTAGGCGCAGCAGGTCTCCTCACAGTAGCCCCGGAAGGTCTCCTTCACCCCCATCTCTCGGGACGCCTTCACCATGGCGTCCACCACGGCGGGGGCCAGGGGCTGGGTCACGTCGCCGATCCCCAGGCGGATCAGGGGCATGGGCGGATTCTGGGCGGAAAACGCCCGCACCCGCCGGCCGATCTCCGGGAACAGATAGCCTCCCGGCAGCTTGAGAAAATTCTGGTTGATATGGGCCATACAGCCGCGCCTCGCTTTCACTTTATCAGGTTAAATCATTCTACCACAGATGATTTCACCCGGTCAACTGTCAATTTCACCATCAAACACCGTCACGGCAGGTCCGGTCATGAACACTTGGCCGGATTTTTCCTCCCAGCGCACCGCCAGCTCCCCGCCGGGAAGCCGGACCACCGCCTCCCGGTCCAGCTTTCCCGCCGCCGCCATGGCGCAGACCGACGCGCAGGCCCCGGTGCCGCAGGCCAGGGTCTCCCCGCTGCCCCGCTCCCACACCCGCAGCTCCAGCCTCCCCCTGTCCAGCACCCGGACAAACTCGGCGTTCACCCGCCGGGAAAAGGCGGGGCTGCGCTCCGCCAGCGGGCCCAGGGCGCTCAGATCCAGGCGGGCGGGGTCGTCCGCCTCAATGACCGCGTGGGGGTTGCCCATGGACACGGGGACGGCGGTGTATGGGTCCCCGCCCAGCAGCAGCGCCACCGGCTCCCCCAGCACGGGCGCCCCCATCCCCACCACGGCTCCCTTCACCGCGCCGTTTTCCATCAGCAGGGACAGCTCCCGCTCCCCCGCCCCTGTCTCGATGGTGAGGTGGGCCCGGTCTGTCAGCCCTCTGTCATAGACGTACTTGCCAAAGCAGCGGATGCCGTTGCCGCACATGGCCCCCTCGGAGCCGTCGGCATTGAACATCCGCATTCGGAAGTCCGCCCGCCGGGACGGGCAGACGCAGATCACGCCGTCCCCTCCCACCCCGAAGTGGCGGTCCGACAGGCGGCGGGCCAGCCCAGGCAGATCGTCCGGTATCCCGTCCATACAATTGAGGAAGATATAGTCGTTCCCCAGGCCGTGCATTTTGGTAAAGCGCATACGCTCCCCTCCTTACAGGGAAGCGTATGCGCCTGGATTGTCCCGCTATGCCGGGATCAGTAGCTGATGATGTACTTGTCCCGCCCCCGCGGCGCGTTGGTTTTCCGCGAAAAACCTTGCCGCCTGCGGCGGCGAAACGCGCCTTCCGGGGGAACCAGTTCCCCCGGATGCCCCCTCCGCTCTCCGAGGGGGACGAGGGTAATGCGCCAACTTTAATAGTTGATGATATACTTATCCCTCTCCCAGCTGGACACACGGGTCCGGTACTCGTCCCACTCGGCCTCCTTGCCGGCGATGTACTGGGACGTGACGTGCTGCCCCAGCGCAGCCATCACCAGCTTGTCCCGCTTCATGGCCGCCAGCGCCTCCTCCAGGGAGCCGGGCAGCGCCTCGATGCCCCGGCGCTTCCGGGTGGCGGGGGTCATGGTGAAAATGTTCTCCGTCACCTCCGGGGGCGGGGTCAGGCCCTTGGCAATGCCGTCCAGCCCCGCCGCCAGACAGACGGCCAGGGACAGGTAGGGGTTGCAGGCCGGGTCGGGGCAGCGCAGCTCCACCCGGGTGCCCTGGCCCCGGCTGGCGGGGATGCGGATGAGGGTGGAGCGGTTGGAGGCGGACCAGGCCATGTAGCAGGGGGCCTCAAAGCCGGGGACCAACCGCTTGTAGGAGTTGACCAGGGGGTTGGTGATGGCGGACATCCCCTTCATGTGGGCCAGTATCCCCGCTATGAAGGAATAGCACTCCTTGGACAGCCCCTGCTCCCCTCCCTCGTCGAAAAACACGTTCCTCCCGTCCCGGAACAGGGACATGTTGGTGTGCATCCCGTTGCCCGCCAGGCCGTAGATGGGCTTGGGCATGAAGGTGGCGTGGAGGCCGTCCCGCTGGGCGATGGTCTTCACCGCCAGCTTGAAGGTCATGATCTTATCGGCGCACTCCAGCGCGGGGGCGTATTTGAAATCAATCTCATGCTGGCCGGGGGCCACCTCGTGGTGGGACGCCTCAATCTCATACCCCATCTGCTCCAGCGCCAGGCAGATCCGCCGCCGGGTGGGCTCGCCGTGGTCCAGGGGGCCCAGGTCGAAATACCCCGCCTCGTCATTGGTCTTGGTGGTGGGCTTGCCCTCCTCGTCGGTCTGGAACAGGAAGAACTCCGCCTCCAGCCCCACGTTGAAGGTGTCGTAGCCCATGGCCCTCGCCCGCTCCAGCACCCGCTCCAGCACGCCCCGGGGGTCGCCCACAAAGGAGGAGCTGTCCGGGTTGTGCACGTCGCAGATGAGCCGGGCCACCTTGGCGTGCTGGGGCTCCCAGGGGAAGATCACAAAGCTGTCCAGATCGGGGTGGAGGTACTGGTCGGACTCGTTGATGCGCACAAAGCCCTCAATGGAGGAGCCGTCCAGCATGATCTGGTTGTCCACCGCCTTCTCAATCTGGGAGGCGGTGATGGCCACGTTTTTCAGCTGGCCGAATATGTCCGTAAACTGCATCCGGATGAACTTGACGTCCTCCTCCTTTACGATGCGGATGATATCCTCCTTGGTGTATCCCATGCTTGACTTCCCCTTTCATCTGTATCGGTCCGGCGGGCGCTTCGAGGTGAAGAGGGGCGTTTCAGGCCTGCGGCTCCGAGCCCCTTCCATTTTCCCGATTATGGGTTCAGCATACCACAAACCCGGATTTTGTCAATGTTTTTTTGCATTCGCGCAAAATTTCAGCGCAGAAAACATGTTCCGCCCCCATTGCAACCCGGTTTTTGTGATATGTCACATCCCCTTTCCCCCGCCGGGGCCGCTGGTCGCTTTGCACCAAAATACCCCGGGGAAAAACGGAAAACCACGGCAAGTCTTACTTGACCATTTCCTGATGTTCTGATAAAATATCATTAGTTACTTTTCCCCGCGTTCCCCGGCACATCCGATAACAAATTGGAGGAATGTACAATGGCTCACAAATACGTCTACCTGTTCTCAGAGGGCAACGCCAGCATGCGGGAGCTCCTGGGCGGCAAGGGCGCCAACCTGGCCGAGATGACCAACATCGGCCTGCCCGTGCCCCAGGGCTTCACCATCACCACCGAGGCGTGCACCCAGTACTATGAGGACGGGCAGAAGATCAACGACAACATTCAGGCGCAGATCATGGACTATATCGTCACCATGGAGCAAATCACCGGCAAGAAGTTTGGCGACAAGGAGAACCCCCTGCTGGTCTCCGTCCGCTCCGGCGCCCGAGCCTCCATGCCCGGCATGATGGACACCATCCTCAACCTGGGCCTCAACGAGGACGTGGTGGAGGTCCTCTCCAAGAAGTCCGGCAACCCCCGCTGGGCCTGGGACTGCTACCGCCGCTTCATCCAGATGTACTCCGACGTGGTCATGGAGGTGGGCAAGAAGTACTTTGAGCAGCTCATCGACCAGATGAAGGAGAAGAAGGGCGTCACCCTGGACGTGGACCTCACCGCCGACGACCTGAAGGAGCTGGCCGGCCAGTTCAAGGCCGAGTACAAGTCCAAGATCGGCTCCGACTTCCCCTCCGACCCCAAGGAGCAGCTGATGGGCGCCATCAAGGCGGTGTTCCGCTCCTGGGACAACCCCCGCGCCAACATCTACCGCCGGGACAACGACATCCCCTACTCCTGGGGCACCGCCGTCAACGTCCAGTCCATGGCCTTCGGCAACATGGGCGA
>CAJUEC010000047.1 GCA_910585155.1 uncultured Oscillospiraceae bacterium | reverse complement strand
TCCGCCGACTACAACTCCACCAACGGCCTGCCTGCCGGTACGCTGCTGGAGGGGGCTGTGTTCGAGATCTACGACAAGGCGGGCAATCTGGTGGACACCATCAAGAGCGACAAGCGCGGTCTGGCCTCCTCCAAGCCCCTGCCCCTGGGCCGCTACACCATCCGGGAGACCAAGGCTCCGGCCAACTACGGCGTGAGCGACCAGGAACTGACCGCCTACCTGGAGCATGAGGGTCAGATCCTCCGCTTCGAGGTGACCAACAAGAGCCTGACCACCGGCGTGTCCATCACCAAGACCGGACCCAAGGAGGCCATGGCGGGCCAGCCGGTCAACTATGTGCTGTCCGGCATCGCCAATAATTCCAATGTTATGCTCCAGTCCTTCTACTGGAGGGATACGCTCCCCGCGCAGGTGCGGCTGAACACCATCGTCACCGGGACCTACAACTTCCCCGGCGTGTATAAGATCACCTACCGGGTGAACGGCGGCGAGTACCGGACCCTGGCGGACAACCTGAGTACGCAGAAGAACTACACCTTGCAGGCATCCCCCGCCGCCCTGGGCCTCGCGGCCAATGAGCGAGTGACGGAAGTGATGTTCGTCTTCGGTCAGGCCCCGGCTGGCTTCGCCCAGGTGGAGAAGCCCCAGATCAAGTGTACCGCTGTGGCTGGCCTGACCGCTGGCAGCAGCTTTGTCAACATCGCGGATGTGGGCGGTGTGTACAACGGGGTCTGGGTGCAGGCCATCAGCCGCTGGGTGACCACCGTTTACGGCAAGCCCACCCCGCTGCCCAAGACCGGGTACTAAGCGCACCCCTGGAGGCTCCCTCTTTTGAGGGGGCCTCCGCTTTCCCTATACATTATATATAATCCTCAGCTTGTTTCCCCGCCCGTAGGGCGGGGAAACAAAAAAATCACAACTTTGAAAAGGAGAAACGCTATGCTGAAAATTACCGCAATCGGGAACCTGACCAACGATGTGGAGCTGAAGTGCCATGAGGACGGCAAGCCCTACGCCATCCTGCGTATCGCCTCCGACCGCCGCTACCGGGACCGGGAGGGCAACAAGCTCACCGACTTCATCTCCATCAAGGTCCGGGGCGCACTGGCGGAGCGCTGCGCCGCCTTCGCCCGGAAGGGCTGCAAGCTGGCCGCCTCCGGCGACTTCGAGACGATCTCCTTCGCGGAGGACCCCAGCCGCCAGCCCGGCTTTCTGATCAAGGCCACCGAGGTGGAGTTCCTGTCCCCCAGGAGGGTGGAGGAATCCCCCGAAACCCAAACCGCAACCCAGCGCAGCGGTTGCGGTTTGGAGAGGAGGAGCAGCGGAATGAGTGAGCTTTCGGCGGCAGCCGGAAGCGAAGGATATGGAGCTTGCTCCGACGAGGCCGCCTGATGCGCAACACTGGAACCATATACAGCAGTACGGAGCGCATCCCCACCGTCCTGCCTGAGATGGCGGAACTGCTCCCCCCGCTGACGGGGGAGCAGCTCGCCGCCCTGGAAACGGACATTCTGAAAAACGGCTGCTACTCCCCGGTCATCGTCAACGAGGACATGGTGGTCATTGACGGCCACAACCGGCAGAGGCTGTGCGAACAGCACGGCCTGCCCTACCAGATGGCCGTGTTCTCGTTTGAAGATATGCTGGAGGCCAAGCAGTGGGCGCTGGACACCCAGAAGGGCCGCCGCAACCTGGACAAGTGGGAGCTGGGCAAGATCGCCCTCCGGCTGAAGCCGGACATTGAGGCCAGGGCGAGGGCCAATCAGCAGGAATACCATGGGAATCAGTATGATAGTGGACTTTCGGCAACATTGCCGGAAGTCCACTCTGACCCTGTGGACACCCGCAGGGAGCTGGCGGACGCTGTCGGCCTGGGGGAACGCACCATGGGCAAGGTCATGCAGATCGATGAACACGCCCCCACCGCTGTGAAAGAGGCCCTGGACAGCGGCGATTTGTCCATCAACCAGGGCTACAACATCACCCGGCAGGTGCGGGAGCTGCCGGAGGAGCAGCGGGACGAGGCCGCCGCCCTGGCGGTAGAGCTGGAAAAGGCGAAAAAGGAGATCCGGCAGTGTGACGCGGAGGCCGACCGAAGGGGCAGAATCGCGGATTTGTTCTGCAAAGCCTTTGAAAAGGCCGTGCTGCTGACCCCCACAGAGGAAAATGTCCGCATCTGGGCAGAGTGTACCCGCATGACACGGGAGGAGATCGAGGACAGCGTGAAGGACGCCCGTGAGCTGGCGGAGGTGTTCACCGCTATCGCCGGCATTCTGGAAACGCTGCTGCCGGGAGGTGACGGCGATGCCGGATGAGCTGTCTGTCCGCCAGTGGCAGGAGCAGTTCCGGGCCGGGGCTTTTAGCCTCCAGGACAGATACACACAATGCAGGGCTGGCTGGTATGACTGGTTTTGCCAGGACCATGCTTTGGCGGGACGGCTGAAGAAGATAGGCCGGGTGGTTATGGGCATCACCGACCCCTTTATCCTGGACAATTACTACGTCTGGTTTAAGAACAACTGCCCGCTGTCTGGGCCGCTGTATGACGATGCCCGCTTCGAGCCGCTGTCCGGGGAGCGCGGCGGAAAATATTTTGTGATCTCTCTGGACAGCCCCCATGAGCGCATGAAGTGGGCGCTGGTCACGGAGCGGTACGGCTTTGACGCGCCGGAGTTCGACTGTCGGGATATCCGGGAGATGATCCGCTACGTCAACAGCATCGGCCCGGAGCTGCAGAAGGGCGTCATTCCCCCGTTTATTGCGGAGAAAGACGCTGTAACCGCCTATGCCAGACAGCGCGGGGAGCCGGAGGGCATCCACATCTACCGGGACGGGGAGCATCACTACAGCTACACCTCCCGGAAGGACCGGCGCAAACGGACGGTGTTGGCGGCGGCCAGCCTGGAGGTCGCGCCTGCCGGTTTTGTTTCCGAGCAGGCCCATGCCATCAAGGGGATGTATGTCTACTGCCCGGAGGATGTTGGGGTACCACTGCCGGAGCATCCCAAAAATATCAAAAAATCTCGTGAAAAGAAAGGGGTGGAGCGATGAGCAAGCAGCAGCCCGCACGGGCGGCGGGGCCTCCCAAGCCCCTCCTGCCCCCTGCGGCGGAGGACGAGATCATGGACGTGCTGTCCGCCAATATGCGGATCAGCTCCGGGGAGATCGCCGCCATTCTGAAAAAACATGGTGTGTCCGGGGACGCGGAAGCCCTCCAGAACAGCTACCGGAAGCGGCTGGGCCAGCGGCTGATGTCCAGCATCCGGGATGAGAACGGCAGGCGGGAGGTGCTGGCCCGCGGCAGCGAGTACATCGTGATAGAGTGCTGCAGCGACCGGCAGGACCTCAAAGCCATCCGTTACCGCATCCGGCGCCAGATGAAGGGGCTGGACGTATCCTCCGGGAAGGTGCGGGGCCGCATCCGTGTGCTGGATCAACTGCTCTCCCGGTTCCGAAAGGCGGGCTGACCATGGGGCTGAGAGATATGCTCCGGGCCATCCGGGAGTACCCAGCCGCCCGCGCCGAGCTGGAGACCGCCCG
Organism: uncultured Oscillospiraceae bacterium; assembly: GCA_910585155.1. Taxonomy (GTDB): domain Bacteria; phylum Bacillota; class Clostridia; order Oscillospirales; family Oscillospiraceae; genus Enterenecus. Next base: position 12,307 of record CAJUEC010000047.1, on the reverse strand, counting down.
GTCTGAGCTGTGGCAGGCACAGCAGGCGCTGGAACAGAGCGAACTGGAGCAAGGCTCACTGCGGCTCACATTGGAGGAGCAAAAAGACTACACAAAGTTCCTGTCCAGCAAGGCAGAGGCGCTCCAGGCCGCCCTGGAGGAGTTCTGCCCCCGGCTGTCCACGCCGGATGAGCTGAAACGGTTTTACGATACGATCTCCCCCGGCCTGGACGCCAGCGCCTTTACGCTGTACCGCATGGCTCAGGAACTGACGGGGATCGATGTGCCGTCCTGTTTCCCTTATGAGGACAACCGGGGACTGTTTGAGGAGATGAGCGGCCACAGCCTCTTGGACTGGCTGACCGCCGTCCACTTCCGGGCGGTGGATTGGGACATTATCCCCGGCAGCACCTACGAGTCCGCCACGCTGCGGGAGGTGGATACCTCTACCTCCGAATACCAGGCATTTGAAAAGCAGCTCTATGCGAAGGTGCTGGAAAGAATGGGCTTTCAAAGCCTTTTAGAGCCGGAACAGGAGGCGGGCGCTATAACGGAACTGAAGCAGCACAGCCCGCAGCCAAAACGGGGAGGTGAGACACGGTGAGCAGTATCAGTGAGATCAACAAGGACACCTTCTGGGAACTGATCGCCCAGGCAAAGGAGCAGTGCGGCCAGGACCAGGATGCCTTCTGCCAATGGCTGGAGGACCGGCTGATAGAGATGGGGCCGGAGCAGGCCCTGAATTTCGACTATGCCGCTTTTGCGTATCGGGCGGCGGCATACAAATACGGCCTCTGGAGCGCCGCCTCTGTCATGTTGGACGGCTGCACCGATGACGGTTTTACCGACTTCCGGGGCTGGCTGATCGCCCAGGGCCGGGATGTGTACATGGCCGCGCTGAAGGACCCGGACTCATTGGCGGATGTACCTGTCTATGGGGACTGCTGTTTTGAAACGATCTGCTATGTAGGTAGTTACGCTTATGAGGAACTCACTGGACGGAACACTTACGAAGATTTTGACCCCGCCGTATCCCGTGCATGGTCGGAGAAGATCGAGCCGGATATTGTGTATGGCGAAGGGATCGGGTATCCCTATACCTGGAGCGAGACTGCCGCCTACCTGCCAAAACTATGCGCTAAATATTTGACGCCGGAGGAGTTGGCACAGAGAATCAGGCAGCGTGACGATACTTGGAACCTCACTAACCCGGAAATCAAAATGGTTCGTGCTACAGAAAAAAAGAGCAGAAGAATCAAGAAGAATCGAGGTGATTCCAGATGAGCGAGACCATCACCATCGGGGTGGATCACGGCTACGCCGCCATGAAAACCACCCACTGCGCTTTCCCCACCGGGCTGGTGGAGTATGAGCATGAACCCTACACCCAGCAGGATGTGCTGGAATACGGCGGCAGGTTCTATGTGGTGGGCAGCGGGCGGCAGCCGCTCCAGAAAGACAAAACGGTCACGGAGGACTACTACCTCTTGACCCTCGCCGCTATTGCCAAAGAGCTGGCCCACCGGGGCGCGGAACCCACCGCCGCTGTCCATCTTGCGGCGGGCCTGCCGCTCACCAGCTTCGGGCGGGACAAGAAAAAGTTCCGGGCCTACCTGCTCCGGGACGGCCAGCCGGTGTCCTTTCGCTATGAGGGCGTCGCCTACAACGTCACCATCGCGGAGGTGTCCCTGTTCCCCCAGGGCTACGCCGCCGTGCTGACCCAGCATGAGCTTCTGGATGAACCCTCCGTCATCGTGGCGGACATCGGGGGCTGGACGGTGGACCTGATGCGGCTGGACAACCGCATCCCCAACGCCGGCACCTGCCGGAGCCTGGAGCTGGGCATGATCCGCTGTCTGGACGAGATCGCGGAGCAGGTGCGCCGCGCCCTGGGCCTGTCCATGACAGCGGCGCAGATTGAGAGTGTCCTGCGGGGCGAGGCGGGCAGTATGGGCGAACAGGCCAGGGAGATCATCCACCGGGAGGCCGGAGCCTATACCCGCCGCCTGCTGTCCGCCATCACGGAGAGCGGCCTGGATGCCCGCGCCATGCCCGCCGTCTTCCTGGGCGGCGGGGCGGCGCTGCTGAAGCGCCATGTGTCGGCCACAGACGGCCTGTGCCGCCCGCTTATCATGGATGACGTATGTCTGAATGCCAAGGGCTACGAGCGCCTTGTGGGCCAGTTGTCGCGGGGTGTGAAGGGTGGCGGATAAGCGGCGGGTGAACCTCTCCCTCAACCTCTCCGCTCCCCACCAGCGGGAGGCGTGGGGAATCATCCGGGCTATCCCCGCTGGACAGCGGACGGACGCTGTGTGCTGGATGATCTGCAAGGGCTATAAACGGGACGCTCTGCTGGAGGAGATCCGCGCGGTCATCCGGGAGGAACTGCACAGCGTGGAATTTATCTCTGTAAAAGAAAAAACCGGGCAGCCGCAGGGGGCCGGGGACTTGGATGACAATGTCCTCGGCTTTCTGCTTGCGCTGCAAAATGATGGAGGTGACGAATGATCTGATCCGCTATTTTGATATGTTCGCGGGGATCGGCGGCTTCCGGGCCGGACTGACCCGCGCAGGCGGTTTCCAGTGTGTCGGCCACTGCGAGATCGACAAGTACGCCGACGCCAGCTACCGTGCCATCCACGATATTGGGAAGGAGGAAGTATACTATCCAGACGCAACCAAAATCGACCCCGGCGGAATGCCGGATTTCGACCTGCTTTGCGCCGGTTTTCCGTGTCAATCGTGGTCAGCATCAGGGCATAAATTGGGCTTTGCTGACCCCAGAGGCGCTCTCTTCTTTGAGATTGCCCGACTGGCTGAAGCAAGGAAGCCTGCGTATTTGCTGCTTGAAAATGTTCCCGGCCTTCTCACGCATGACCAGGGGAGGACGTTTGCTGTCATCCTCTCCGCGCTGGATGAGCTGGGGTATCATGTCGAGTGGTCAGTGCTTAACAGCGCCAATTTCCACGTCCCCCAATCGCGGAAGCGGGTGTTCCTTATCTGCTATCTTGATCCCCGATGCGCCGGCCAAATACTTCCTGTCTTCGGAGATGACGCAAAAGCTCTTATACAGCTCATCGGCGGGCCACAGGGATCGAGAGTCTACGACCCGGAAGGGTTAGCCTGCACCCAGACCTCCGGCGCAGGCGGCATGGGCGGCAAGACAGGTCTGTACCTGGTGGACCTGAGCAAAGGTGCGCCGGAACAGACGGAGATCGCCCGGTGTCTCACCGCCCGGTACGGGCAGACGAGCCTGTCCACCCACCCCAGGGAGCGCTCCGGGGTGCTGCTGATCAAGGAGGCCACCAAGCGGGGCTACAAGGAGGCAGGCCCCGGCGACACCGTGGATCTGGGCTACGCCGGGAGCAACACCCGCCGCGGCCGTGTGGGCCGCGACATCGCCCACACCCTGGAGACCAGCAGCATCCAGGGCATCGTGGAGCGCGGCGGGCGTATCCGCCGCCTGATGCCCAGGGAGTGCCTCCGCCTCCAGGGCTTCGCGGAGGACCAGATCGACCGCCTGCTGGCCATCACCTCGGACGCTCAGGCGTATAAACAGGCGGGCAATTCTGTCACCGTCAATGTGATTGAGGCCATAGGCCGCCGAATCCGGGCGGTGGATGAGCAGCTCCGAAGGGAGGATGCGGCCGCATGAGCGAGATCGGCATCAAGGACCAATGCTTCGGTGTGGAAGTGGAGATGACGGGCATCACCCGCAGGCAGGCCGCCGAGGCGCTGGCCGCCTATTTTGGAACATCGCCCCAATATCTGGGGACCTATTACGACACCTGGGGCGTGACCGACCCGGAGGGCAAGGTGTGGAAGCTGATGAGCGACAGCAGCATCAAGCCAGAGAAGAAAACTGCGGGCGGGTACATATCCGCTTCCGGTACGGACAGCAGAGAGTATCAGGTGGAGATGGTCACGCCCAAGCTGACCTACGCTGAACTGCCCAAGTTCCAGGAATGTGTGCGCCGGGTGCGAAAGGCCGGGGCCAAGGTCAACGGCTCCTGCGGCATCCACGTCCATGTGGACGCCGCCAACCACAACCGCCAGAGCCTGAAGAACCTGATCGGCATCATGTATTCCAAGGAAGATATTTTATTTAAGGCTTTGCAGGTGAGCGAATCCAGAGCGGAGCGCTGGTGCAAAAAGGTACGGGAACCCATGCTGCGGCAGGCCCGGACGCTGTCCTCGGACGAGACCACCGACCTCACCCAGTTGGAACGGGTGTGGTACGAAGGAGTCGTGGAAAACACCGAGCATTATAACTGGACACGCTACCATGCCTTGAATCTGCATTCTGTCTTTTACCGCGGCACCGTGGAATGGCGGTGCTTCAACGCTACCCTCCACGCCGGAAAAATAGCCGCCTATGTGAACCTGTGCCTTGCCATCTCCGCCCAGGCCATCGCCCAGCGCAGCACCGTCATGCGCAAGACCAAAAGCGAGAACGAGCTGTTCACCTTCCGGGTCTGGCTGGTCCGCCTGGGCCTCAACGGAGAGGAGTTCAAGCATACCCGTGACCATTTACTCGCCCACCTGGAGGGGGATAGGGCGTGGCGCCACGATAAGGACAGCTACCCGGCCAATCAAAAGAAGAAAAAACGCCGTGAAAGTGAGAGATGACAATGAAAATTTGCATTGACGAACGCGCCTACCAGGGCAGTGCCGTGGAGATCATGGAGCAGCTCCGCCAGCAAACCTTCGATCCCACCGAGTACCCGGATACGGAGAGCTATATCTACCAGCTTCGGAGCAACTTCATCCGGGCCACCGACCTGGACTGTCCCCTGCCGGAGTCCGGTGTGGAGGGGCAGGCGCTGGCCATGTTCGCCCATCTGGCCAAGGCCGGGGCGCTGGTTATTTTGGAGGAGTGACTATGGAAAATACCTTGTATTTCGCCTATGGGTCCAATATCAACCTGGGCCAGATGGAGTACCGCTGCCCGGACGCCTCGGTGGTGGGGCCGGTGACTTTGGAGAACTATGAACTGCTGTTCCGCAGGGGCGGCTTCGCCACCATCGCCCCCAAGGAGGGCGAGACCGTCCAGGGTCTGCTGTGGAGCATCACGCAGTCGTGTGAGCGCTCCCTGGATCGCTACGAGGGCTATCCCCGCTTTTATGACAAGAAGATGGTTACCGTCCGGGACAGCGAGGGCCGCTCCCTGTCTGTTATGGCCTATATTATGGATGACCGCTTCCGGGAACCCATGCTGCCCACCGAGTCCTACTACAACGGTATCCTGGAGGGCTACCAACAGAACGGACTGCCGGTGTCTGCGCTGAAAAAGGCATGGGAACACGCTGTTCAGGAGGTGCATCAGGAGACGGAACGGATCAACGCCAGCATTTTTGACCGCCCCAAGCCGCCGAAACGGCGGGGCAGTCATGACCGCTGAGGTCATGATGGGAGGAGAAACACTATGTCCAGTAAAAAAATCTCTTTGACCGGCGAGGTGCATATCAGCACCGGCAGCGTCTATACCACCGTGGACGCGCTGGAGGCCATGAAGGTCATTGGCGTGGCCTACGGCCTCTACAGCCACGCTGAGGAGTGCCGGGATCAGCGCATCATGCTGGACGAGGGCGGGGACCACCCCGCCCTCGTTGTGCAGGAGGACGTAAGCTACCACGGGAGTCCCCTGTGGGAGACAGTCTACACCCTGACCGATGACCCCCGACAGATTCAGCGGTATCTGGCTTTCCGGGAGACGCTGAAGATGCTGCGGGAGATGGATCGGGAGCAGGAACGCCCGCCTGTTCCCCAAGCGCCGGCGCCGCAGCCCCAAAAGGATGGGAAAAAGCGCCATGAGCGGTGAAAAATATCCGTTTTTCGATGTACCGGAGGGTGATGTCTCCCCGCTGTTCACGACCAAACTCCAGGAGACCGCCCGCGTGGGCTGCCTGCGGGGCGCATTTGACGGCGGTGGGCTGACAACGGATTGGCTCGAAGGGAACAAACTGCTGCAATCGCCAGCCTTTGACGCGGAACTGTGGAATCTGTTTGAAATGCTGCAACGCAGCGGGCCGCTGGAAAATTTCCAGTCTATGCTGCAATTCTGTCTGGCACATCCCCAGGCACGGATGTACGACAGGCGGACCTTTTACGCCTTCCGCATCGACACCCAGCGATACCGCTATCATTTGCGGTTTTTCCCCCAAAAGAAGAAATTCTACATTTTCTGCTATCAGAAAGATCGGATGAGGGAGGACCTGCCCACGCCGGATTTTAACTATGCCTATCGCAAAAGGGCAAAAAAGAAGAAAAACCGAGGTGAACGAGCATGAAAGTTTTAGTGGTGGAACCGATGAAGCCCTGCGAGGTGCGGGAGATCCCCGATACGCTGGAGGCCATGCAGCAGACCGTGGACGGATACATTGAATCCGTTTCCTTTGAGAGAGAAGCCATCGTCTGCAATGAGCAGGGGAAGCTCCTGGGTCTGCCATACAACCGCCCCTTGCTGGATGAGGGTGGGCTGGTACCGCTGGATATCCTCCACGGCACGTTTTTCATCGCCGGGATAAGCGGGGAACAGTTTGTCTCTTTAACAGACGAGCAGATCCAGCGGTACAAAAATCTGTATGACAACGTGATGATCGTCACGGCGGCCAAGGAACAGCCACCCCAGGAAAGATCTTCAGGGAAGAAGAAAAAGCCGCCAGCCAAGAACATGACAAGGGGGGAGCGGTGACTCCGTTCCCCCCTCGCCCAAAGGAGGGAACCTATGCCCAACTATGACCTGTCCAGCATCGGGGCGGTGTCCGCCTCCGCCGAACTGGCCCGCCTCCGCGCCAGCTGGGAGCCGGACCAGGACAGCTACAATGCCGCGTGGCTCCACGGCTACGCCGACGCGCTGGCCAACGTGGCCGACGCGCTGGAACCCCAGCAGGAACTGATGGATGCCATCATCGGCTACATGGGGGAGCAGCACGACAGCGCCGAGCTGTACGACATTCTCCATGAGGCCCTGGCCATGTCCGACAAGGACATCCTGTCCCTGGGCTTCGATCTGCCCCAATGCCGGGAGCAGATCCAGCATGAAACATCTGAACAAAAGAAGAAAAGGGGGAACCACTATGAAAGATAACTGCATCCTGACCGCAGAGTCGGTCACCGAGGGCCACCCGGACAAGCTGTGCGACACCATTGCCGACAGCGTCCTGGACGCCTGTCTGGGCAACGACCCCGCCGCCCGCGTGGCCTGCGAGGTCATGGCCACCGCGGGGAAGATCATCGTGGCCGGGGAGATCACCGCCTCCGAGCTGCCGGACATCCCCGCCATCGTCTGCCGCACTGTTCGGGAAACCGGCTACGGCTCGGACTATGAGGTGGAAGTCATCACCCACGACCAAAGCGGCGATATCGCCGGCGCTGTGGAAAGTGATCCCCAGATGGGCGCCGGGGACCAGGGTATCATGTACGGCTATGCCTGCGGGGAGACGGCGGAACTGCTGCCCCTGCCTGTGGTGCTGGCCCACCGGCTGACCCTGCTGCTGACCAACGCCCGGAAAACCGGGATCATCCAGGGCCTGGGGCCGGACGGCAAAGCCCAGGTGTCCGTGGAGTACCGGGACGGCAAGCCCTATCGGATCGCCGCGGTGGTGGTCTCCTGCCAGCATGATGAGGACAAGGATCTGGACGGGCTGCGCCGGGAGGTCATCCGCCACGTCATTGTTCCCAGCCTGCGGGAACTGTACCCGGACCCGAAAACCGGGGTGTTCGTCAACCCCTCCGGGCGGTTCGTGCTGGGCGGCTTCGAGGCGGATACCGGCCTGACGGGCCGGAAGCTGATGGCGGACACCTACGGCGGGCTGGCCCCCCACGGTGGCGGGGCGCTGTCCGGCAAGGACGGCAGCAAGGTGGACCGCAGCGGGGCCTACATGGCCCGGTACATCGCCAAGAACATCGCGGCCGCTGGGCTGGCGGAAAAATGCACCGTCAGCCTCGCCTACGCCATCGGCAGGGCCGAGCCGGTGGCGGTGGACATCAACGCCCACCAGAGCGGGAAGTACCCGGAGGCTGTGCTGGAGCAGGCTGTCCGGGCTGTGTTCAACCTGACGCCTGCCGGGATGATCGCTGCCCTGGGGCTGGACCGGCCCATCTTCGCCCGGCTCTGCAACTACGGCCACTTCACCCACCAGGACGCCCCCTGGGAGCAGACGGGTCAGGCCGCCGTCCTGGCGGAAGCCTGCCAGATGGCGGCGGCTGGGGCGTTTGCCCGGTGACGGAAAAGCACATCGCCTCAGTGAGTTTCGGGAAGGACTCGCTGGCCACCATTTTGCTTGCGAAAGAGCATGATGAGCCGCTGGACGAGGCGGTCTACTGTGAAGTCATGTTTGACAAGGACATCTCCGGCGAGGTGCCGGAGCATCGAGACTTCATCTACGATACCGCCATTCCCAGGCTGGAGCGGATGGGGGTCAAGATCATCGTCCTGCGCTCGGAAAAGACCTATATGGAGCTGTTCACCGGGCGGGTGACCCGCGGCCCGAAAAAGGGCATGGTGCGCTCCTTCCCCATCTGTGGGCGGTGCGCTGTTCAGCGGGACTGCAAGGTCCGGCCCATCCAGCGGTATCAGAAAACCCTGCCGCCAGAGACAGTCAAATATATCGGCATCGCCAAAGATGAGCAGGAACGTCTGCTGCGGCTGGAGGACGGCAGGCAGGTATCCCTGCTGGCAAAATACGATCTCACGGAACAGGATGCTTGGGAGTTCTGCCGAAAGGCGGGACTCCTTTCGCCTGTCTACACCTTTACCGACCGGGGCGGGTGCTGGTTCTGCCCCAACGCCAAGCGGGCGGAACTGCGCCACCTCTACGACCACCACCCGGACCTGTGGGCCAGGATGCTGTCCCTCCAGGCCATTCCCGGCAAAACAACGGAAAAGTTCAACCGCACACAGCGATTCTCGGACATCGACGCCATGTTCCGGCTGGAGGACAGCGAAGCGGCCCCCAGGCAGGCGGCATAGCCGGCCATTGTTGGTATTGCCCGGTTTCAGCGCCTTGCTTTTGTTGGGTATCGTGAATAGCTTTTCCCGGCAAAAGCTGGTATGGTTGCTGTCAGCACTGCCACAAAATCATGATGAGGAGGACGAGCGAAATGACGAGGTACGAGCGCCACCCCGCGCCGGAAAAGCTGCTCTTGCAGATCACCACGGAGGCGGTCAACCTGCTGGCCCTGGGCACCCCGGATAAGCCCGCGGACGTGTCCCTGTTGGAGACAGGCGCGGCCCTGACCGTCAAAGCCTGGGAGCTGCCCCAGGAGCTGGCGGACAGCAGCGCCGCCCTGATCCAGCACCAGAAGGAACTGCTGGCGACAGCCAGCGGCAGGGCCGCCCTGCCGGACGATCAGCTCCTGGAGTGCTACGATGGCCCCATGACCGCCGAACTAATCTGGGGCCTGTTCGAGACCGCCGTCCGGCTGGACGATGCCCAGGATCGGGCCGCCATCCACCAGATGGCGCTCCTGCTGGCGGACGCCCTGGACTTCGATGAGTGGCTGCAGCGGAACGGGCCGGTGGAGGCTGCGGGCAAATGAAAAATAAGGTGCGCGGGGGGCTGTCTGTCTGGACGGCCCCCCGCTGCCGCAAGCAGGAGGTGTATATCATAAGCAAATACCAGGAATTTGACGCCCCAACATTTGAGGCCCCTACGGAGCCGGTGGTGGACGAAGCAAAGCTGCAGGAGCGTCTGGCTCAATATATGGAGTTGGAACTTTTTCAAATGGATATTGGGGATTTGATCAGAGACTATCATGCCCAGGGGCTTCCGGTGCCGCCCATGGAACAGCTCCGGGAGGAGGCCGCCGCTGAGGCCAGGAAGTGTCTGGAGACCATGATGGTCTGCGAGGCCAAGGGCCATCTGTGGAAAGAAACAGCCGACCCGGAGAACGGGACCAGCACCCTGTCCTGCCGCCGCTGCGGGGCGGAGGAACACCTGCGATGGTAAAAAGGAGGACGTAATGCCAAACAATATCACGAATCAGATCACGTTCGGTTCGGACAGCACGGCGCTGGCCGCTTTCCAGCAGATGGCCCAGGATATGCGGATGGAGGGCCAGCCTCTGGGCAGTATCGACTTTAACAAACTGCTGCCCATGCCCAAGGAGTTGGATGTGGAGGCCGGCACCAGAACGGATCGGGGCCTGAAGCTGGTACGGGAATACCATCAGGCGTTGACGGATTTGGAGCGGCAGAAGCCGGGGCTGACCCCTGCGGAGTATGCGCTGGCCCTTCGTAAGTGCGAGGGGCTGTACCGAAAACAGCGGTTGGCCGCCCCCATGACCTGGGCCTTGGGTGAACAGGCATACAGCAATGTCCAGCGGTTCGGCAGCCCCACATGGTATGAGTGGTGCAGCCGCAATTGGGGGACAAAGTGGAACGCTTACGGATTCCCGCCGCTGGAGAAGGATTCTGATACCATGGAGTTCTTCACCGCCTGGAATTCTGTCCCGCAAATCATAACGCTTTTGTCCAGAAAGTACCCGGAGCAGACCATCACCTACCGTTGGGCGGATGAGGACATCGGGCGCAACGTGGGTGAGATGACGCTGAAGGGCGGCGAGGTCATCGACATCAACGTGCCGGAGGGCGGCAGCCGGGAAGCCTATGAGATGGCGGCGGAGATCATGGGCGCCGCTCTCTCTGACTATGACCTGTGCCTGACTGCGGATGGGAGCAGCTATGAGTACCGTGACCCGGACGCGGCTCCTGCCGCAGACGAGGGCAGCCAGAAACCTCTCCAGGCCCATGCAGAGCAAGCAAAATCTTCCAAGAAAAAGCGTGGGGCCAAAGGACAGGACAGATGAAGATCAGGAATGTGCATGGCTATAAGACCTGCGTCCACAGCCGGAAGCGGAAACAGGCACCCTGGCGGGTCTCCAGCGGCTGTGAAAACCGGGCGCGCTTGTTCACGGGCAAGCACTATGAGCTGCCCAATCGCACGGTGTGCATGACCTGCCCGTTTTACAGCGAGGGGGCGCAAAAAGGATAATGGATCTCCATATGAGGGAATTCAGCGGGACCACCTTTGGAATGTCTGTGGAGGCATCCTCCCCGGCATTCAGGCGGATGAAACGGAACGCATTCACCGCAAAAATCAAGCCCCGTGGAAGCTGGGTCGAGCGGAGCGTCCGCTGTGTCCGGGCCGCCGATGTGGCCGCCGTCATGGGTGACGCGGGCTGGCTGGTCAGAGAATTACAGTGCATGGAAACCATCCGCTGGGGCAATGACGATACCGAATATTACATCATCTACGAGAAAGAAGGTGGAAAATGAGCAATTTCTTTGAACGGGAGCTGGGTCGGGTGTTCGGGGATGGGCAGGTGATCCGTGACCCCACCTATTCGGGCCGGAGCTGTCTCGGAACGCTGGGCAAGGACCTGCGGGTGCGGGCACAGTTTATCACCACCGGCTATGCGGATCACTACGATTCCCTGAAGATCACCGTCCTGAACCGCACGGACGGGCCGGTGGACACCCTGGTGCTGAAGCTGAAAGACCTGCTGGGCATGAAGCCTGTCCCCGGAAATCCGAACTTTCGCAACGGGGTGGCCCCCTATATTTGGGTGTATCAGGGCAAGCCGGAGTGGTACGCATTTCAGCCCACCGCCGCCGACTATGAGACGATCCGGCAGGCCGCCAGACAGTATCTGGATGTGTTCCGGGACCGGCAGCAGGAGCGCGCCCAGGACGGCCCCAAACTGGTGTACATCTGCGCTCCCCTCCGGGGTGACGTGGAAAAAAACATCGAGTTCGCCCGCCAGAAGGCCCAGGAGGTGTTCCAGGCGGGCGACATCCCCGTCTGCCCCCACCTGATGTTCCCGCCCATTGCCGACCCGGAGAACCCTGTGCAGGATCAGGCGGCGCGGGAGATGGGCCTGCGGCTGGTGGAATCCTGCCAGGAAGTCCATGTCTACGGCGCGGAGTGGACGGAGGGGATGTGGGCGGAGATCCGCCACGCCATGGACTTGGGCATCCAGGTCAAGACCGACCAGGAGACTATTGGGCGCAGCCCGCCCCGCAGGCAGGCTCCCCGGAAAGGCAAGGGTGCGCGATGAGCAGTGAGCGGAAGGACGCCCTGAAGAAACGGCTGGATGAGAACTACACAGCTTTTATAGAATCTCTCCAAGGGAAAACGGCCTCCGAACTGATCGCCATGGCCCCGGAGATCACCGCCGCCCAGCAGCTCCATGAGGAATTGCTGGACGCCTGCGATGAGGAGGATGTGGAATTTCTGCTCCGTTTTGACAATCCGCTGGAGGTTGTGTGCGGCTATTGGGAGTCCGAGATCACCGGCTACGACCACAGCGGGGAGATGGGCCA
>CAJUEC010000046.1 GCA_910585155.1 uncultured Oscillospiraceae bacterium | reverse complement strand
TGGACTTGTACAGCGCCTTGAAGCTGTCCACATGGGGGTCGGGGATGTCGCTGTTCCACATCTCGTACTCATAGCCCCGCTTGTCCAGAAACCCCGTCTTGTCCCCCAGGCCGTAGAAATGCTCGCCCCCCTGAAGCTGCTTCACCACCTCAAAGGCGTGGGCCGGGCCCTCCAGCTCGGCCCCGTGGCCCTCCGCCAGGAGCAGCCCGGCCCGCTCGGGGCTGATCCGTTCCAGCGGGCGGCGCGCCCCCCGGTAGTCCAGGCAGACCCCATTGCCCTCGGCATCAAAAAAATCCACGCAGAAGCCGTCGCTCACCCGCGCCCTGACCTCGCCGGCCTCCACCCACAGGCCGTCCTCCCGGCGCTCCGCCGTAAAGGGCACGGGCCGGGTCTTATCCCCCTCAATGGCCTTGGAGCGGTGCTCCGGGGAGGCCAGGGGGGCGAATACATTGACGATGCCGGGGGCGATCAGCTCCAGCCGCGCCTCGCCGCCCTCAAATTGCAGGCTGACCGTCTGCCCGGACAGGGCGTACTCCTTCAACGCGCCATAGTTCATGTGGATGCTCCTCCTTTTTCCAGCGTCTCCAGCGCTTCATAAACCCGCAGCAGCTCCCCTACGCTCCACGCCTGGGCAAAGCAGCCCTTGGAGGTCACCGGGTCGCCGCCGTCGTAGATCTCGGGCAGCTGCCCGGCGCAGCCCTCCCGCAGGGCGCTGGCAATGGCCTCCAGCTGCCTCAGGACCGTGTCCCTGGCCCGCCGGGAACCGCCGTTTACCTTCAGGTAGGCCAGATAGTAGCCCCCCAGGGGGAAGGCCCACACGGTGCCCTGGTGGTAGGCCAGGTCCCGCTTCAGCCGGTCCCCGCCGTAGAAGGGCCGGAACTCCCCGTCGGCGGGGTCCAGGGTGCGCAGGCCGTAGGGGGTGTACAGCGCTTCAAATACGGCCTCCACCACCCGCCGCTCCCGCTCCGGCGAAAGGGCGGAAAAGGGCAGGGACACCGCCCAGATCTGATTGCAGCGTAGCTGCTCGTCCGCCGCCGTGCCGGAGATCACGTCCCGCAGATACCCCTTGTCCTCCATCCAGAAGGCTTGGTTGAAGCTCTCCCTCACCCACTGGGCCAAAGCGGCGTACTCCGCCCCGTCCGCCCCGGCCAGGGGGGCCAGCTCCCGGAGGACGCACAGGGCGTTATACCAGTAGGCGTTGATCTCCACCGGCTTGCCGTGGCGGGGGGTGGGGAGGATGCCGTCCACGCACACGTCCATCCACGTCACCTGATCCAGCCCCTCCCCGGCGGAGATGAGCCCATCGCCGTCCATGCGGATGGCGTGGCGGGTGCCCCGCTGATAGGCGGCGGCAATCCGCGCCAGCACCGGGAACGCCTTTTTCACAAAGGCGGCGTCCCCGGTCTTTTTCCAGTACAGCCACACGCAGTTCACCAGCAGCAGCGCCGCGTCCGCCGTGTTGTAGCGGGGCTCCTCCCCGCCCTCGGGGAAAAGGTTGGGCACCAGACCGTCCCGCTCGTAGGCCAAAAAGGTCTCCAGCACGCTCTTGGCCTCCTCGCACCGCCCGGTGGACAGCAGGCACCCCGGCAGGGCGATCATGGTGTCCCGGCCCCAGTCCTCGAAAAAGGGGAAGCCCGCCAGGATGGTGTGCCCTCCGGTGGACTCCCGGCGGGAGAGAAACTGCCCCGCCGCCCGGACCAGCGCCCGGGCCGCCCCGTCCTCCAGGCCCGCCCGGCGCTCCAGCGCCCGGTTTTGGGCCTCCAGCCGGGAGAACACCTCCGCCGCCCCGGGCAGGGGCTGTGCCATGCCGTACACCGCCTCCAGCGTCCGGCTCTCCCCTGGGGGGACGGACAGCTGGACGCAGTGATTCACGGCGGCCCACCCTGCGGCCGGCTTGCCGTCCATGGCGTCCTGGGCAAACTGGAAGGGCCCCCGCAGGGCCTGGGGCAGTGGGATCACCTGCCCGTTGGTCTGGAGGTACAGCGTCCGCCCGTTGGAGCTGATCCGGTTCTCCTCCAGCGTGAACTGCTGGCCGGGGAGCAGCGCCTCCCCCTTGGGGACGAAGCGCAGGTGGGGCGTCACCCGGAGGACGGCCCCACTCCGGCTGCGGTTGTTGATCTCGTAGCTCAGGGCCACGGCGTTTTCCCCCGGCATGAGGGCGGCCCGCTTGACCACCTCCACCCCCTGGAGCTGATAGGTCCACTGGGGATAGTCCCGGAAGGTGAAGCCCGCCTGATAAACCCGCCCGTCCTCCCGGAGGGCGCGGTCTCCGAAATCCTGGCTGGACAGGGGGACGGTCCGCCTGTTCAGCGTCAGCGTGTCCTCCAGCCGCTGGATCATCTGCACCCGGCGGTTGGGGGCGCGCTCGCAGGCCATCAGCAGCCCGTGCTCGTTCCGGGCGCAGGAGCCGATGGCGGTGAGGGAGCAGAAGCCTCCCAGCCCGTTGGTCATGAGGAAGCAGGTCTCCTCCCCCCGCTCGAAGGTGAGCCAGTCCTGTTTTCCGTAGATAAATTTCATAAAAGCACCCCTTGCCTCAATCTCCCTCCCGCAGGAGCAGCGCGCCGCTGCACGGGGGAATGGCGAGCTCCTTTTGCTCCACGCGGCGGCGCTGGTCGGCGTTCCGCCCGTCCGCCCGGATGGTCCACCGCCCCTGGGGCAGGGGGAGGGAAAAGGGCTGGTCCGAGGCGTTGTAAACCACCAGCAGCCGCTCCCCCAGAGGGCCGCCCCCCTCCACCTGGAAGGACACCACCTTGGGACAGTGGATGGTCCGGGCGGTGATCCGCTCCGCCGCGGCGGGGGATTTGTCCCACAGCCCCGGCAGGGATTTGCGCAGCCGGATGAGCTGGCGGTAGTAGTCCGTCAGGCCCTCAAACCGGCGGGCCCGCTCCCAGCACAGCATATTGAGCCGGGGCGGGGAGCGGAAGCTGTTTCCCTCCCCCAGCTTAGTGCGGCCAAACTCCTCCCCGGCCTGGAAAAACAATCTGCCCTGACAGGTGAAACAGATGAACGCCGCCAGCTTGTTCTGGGCCAGCACATCCGCCCAGAGCCCATCCAGGTCCGCCGCACCGGCTCCGTCCCCGTTCACGTCCAGGCACATCACCAGCTTATCCCACAGGGTGAAATTGTCGTGGGCGGAGATGTAATTGAGAATTTGGGAGCAGCTCCGGGGGGTGTAGTCCCCCCAGCCCTCCCGCCAGCCGGTGACGGCCCGGAGGATGTCCCCCTCCAGACCCTCTCCGCCGTTGACAAAGCCGGGGGAGCGCTCGATAAAGGCGTCTCCCTTGATGGCGTCCCGGGTCAGGTCGCAGAAAACGCCCACGTCTGGGTGGAGCAGGGCCAGGGCGTCCTTCAGCGCGGGGCGCGAGCCCGGCTCCATGGGGGACTCCCGGGCCCGCCAGGGCTCGCCGTACATCAGCTTCTCGCCGGGGCCGAAGGCGGCGTCCAGCTCGGCGCGGATCCGGTTCATCAGCTCCACCGTCAGCAGGCCCATCAGATCGAAGCGGAAGCCGTCGATGTGGTACTCCCGGGCCCAGTACAGCACGGAATTGACGATGTAATTGTCCACCATGGCCCGGCCCGCGGCGACATCGTTTCCGCAGGCGGAGCCGTCGGACAGGGTGCCGTCCCCGTTCCTGCGGTAATAGTATCCCGGGGCGCTGCGCTCCAGCCAGGAGTCGGCCCGGTAGGTGTGGTTATACACCACGTCCATCACCACCCGCAGGCCGTTCTGGTGGAGGGCCTGAATCATCTCCTTGCACTCCCGGACGCGGGCCGCGCCGTCGGAGGGATCGGTGGTATAGCTGCCCTCGGGCACATTGAAGTTCACCGGGTCATAGCCCCAGTTGAACTGCTCCTCGCTGCCCCCCTCGTCCACCGAGCCGAAGTCAAAAATGGGCAGCAGCTGGACGTGGGTCACCCCCAGGCCGGCCAGGTGCTTCATGCACACCGGGAGCCGGCCCCGCTCGTCCCGCCAGGAGAACGCCTTGAACTTCCCCCGGTACTGGGCGGGCACCCCGCTGTCCGGATCGAAGGAGAAGTCCTTCACATGCAGCTCGTAGATGATCTGCTCCGGCTGGGCTGCGGGAGGGCGGTCCCTGTCCCAGCCCTCCGGGTGGGTGCGGGACAGCTCCACCGCCATGCTCCGCCCGCCGTTGCGGCCGCAGGCCGTGGCATAGGGGTCGGCGGTGGTCCGGCGGACGCCGCCGGTCCAAACGGCGTAGTCGTAGTATGTCCCGTGGAGATTTTCCTCCACCGCCGCCGTCCAGACGCCCCGGTCCCCCCGCTCCAGCGGCAGGACCTCATACGCGCCGGACGTATCATCCCGGTACAGGGACAGCTCCACCCGCTGGGCCTCGGGGCTCCACAGCTTGAATACGGTGCGCCCCGGCCCGCACAGGCAGCCCAGGTCCCCGCCGTCATAGCGGTACCGCGCGTCAAAGCCCTTGTCATATGCGGTCTGTTTCATCGCTTCCACAATCTGCCTCCGTTCCTCGCCTTGCCGGCGCATAGAAAGAGGGCACAGCCCGCGCCGCTCCATCGATGAGGCCGCCATATAGTCAAAAACTCACAAGGTCGAAAGTTGAATGATTATACCGCGGTCCGGGAGCGCGCGGGCCATGCCCGTAAATTGTCGAGGTATTCCCCGCCCTTTTCGCGGGGCGCGGGACGGCGGGGCGGCGTCAGCCCTTCACAGCCCCGGACACACCCTCCACATAATATTTCTGCGTCAGGATAAACAAAATCGCGATGGGGATGGAGATCAGGACGCAGCCGGCGTAGAACTGGGTATAATAGGTCTCAATATACTCCTTTTGCAGCATGGTCCACAGCCCGATGGCGATGGTGTAGTACTGGGTGTCGCTGCCCATAATGACCTTGGCGAAGATATAGTCCACCCAGGGGGCCATGAAGGCGGTCAGCAGGGTGTAGGTGATGATGGGCTTGGACAGGGGCAGGGTGACGTGAATCAGGGTCTGCCACTTGGTGGCGCCGTCGATGTAAGCGGCCTCGTCAATGGCCTTCGGGATGGTGTCCAAAAAGCCCTTGGCGATGTAGAAGCCCAGCCCCGCTCCCCCGGAATAGACCAGGACAAGCGCCACCTGCTTCAGCACGCCGGTCTCCAGGAAGCCCAGGCCCTTGAGGATGTAATACACAGCGATCATGGACATGAAACCGGGGAACATCCCCAGGATCATGGCCAGGTTCATAAAGGGCTTGCGCAGGCGGAAGCGCAGGCGGCTCATGCAGTAGGCCACGCAGACGGTGAAGAACGCGGCAATGATGGTACTGAAAATGGCGATGATCAGGGTGTTCAGGAACCAGCGCTTGAAGTCAATGATGCTGCTGCTGGTGTTGATCAGGTTGATAAAGTTGTCCAAAGTATAGCTCTTGGGGAAGATATAGCTCTTATAAGAGCCTGTTTCCGCCCGAAACGCGGTCAAAATGACATAGAAGATGGGCAGCACCCAGATGAAGCCGAGCACAGCCAGCAGCACGTGGCAAAGCGTGTTGGAAATCAGTCTTCTTTGTTTCATTATTGGAACGCCCCCTCATCCTTGTATGCGCCAGTCTGGTGGTAGGTAAGCAGCGATGTGACCGCCAGCACAAGGAAGGTCATGATGCCGATGACCGACCCCAGGTTGTAGTCCTTCTGCGTAATGGTCAGCCGGTACAGCCAGGTGATGAGAAGGTCCGTCTTGCCCGCGAAGTAGTAGTCCAGGGAGTCCGGCCCTCCCCCTGTCAGCAGGTAGATCACGTTGAAGTTGTTGATGTTCCCGGTGAAGGAGGTGATCAGGGTGGGCGTCATCACGAACATCATGTAGGGCAGGGTGATCTTGCGGAAGATGGTGGGCGGCTTGGCGCCGTCGATGCGGGCGGCCTCATACAGCTCAACGGGGATGTTCTGCAGGATGCCGGTGGTGGACAGCATGGTATACGGGATGCCGATCCAAATATTGATGCCGATGATGGTGAGCTTGGCGTAGGTCGCGTCGGTGAAGAACGGGACCGACTCCGTGGCCTCCAGCAGGCCGATGGCCCGCAGCATCACGTTCACCGGGCCGTTGGCGTTGAAAATGGTGCTCATGCTCAGCAGGGTGACGAACTGGGGCACGGCGATGGACAGCACAAACAAAAAGCGCCAAAACCCCTTGATGCGGGTGCCCTTGCGGTTGATGAGCAGGGCCAGCAGCATGCCCAGGATGAAGTTGCTGAAGGTGGCGCACACGGCCCAAATCAGGGTCCAGCCCAGCACCGGCCAGAAGGTGGCGGCCAGCTTGCTGCCGCCGCTGAACAGCTGGGCGAAGTTGGCCAGGCCCACCCACCCAAACAGGTTCCCGGGGGGCTGGTGGTCCCGGTCATAGCTGGTGAACGCGATGAGGATCATGAAAACCAGCGGGATGATGGTAAAGGCCAGGATGCCGAAAGAGGGGAACGCCATCAGAAGGCCGTGGATGTTCTCCTCCAGCAGGGAGTGCAGGTCGTCCCGGAAGGTGGGAATGTGCATCCCCCGCTCCTTGCGCTTCTGGGTGCAGTAGGCGCTTTTCAGGGACATGTAGGCCACGGCGATGACAATGGCCGTCAGCACAATGGTAATGACGCCGTACAGCATACACAGCATAGAGTTGTCGCCGTCGGTGTACACGAAGATGCCAAGAGCGTCGCTCCAGACCTCTTCCTGGAGCGTGGTGCCCAGGGTGAAGAAATCCCCCATGGCCGCAGCGCCGAAGGCAACCATATAGGCGATGTAGCCCACCTCAACGGCCAGCAGAATGAGGCCGCGGCAAATCTGCCTGTTGACCAGGTTGCCCAGACCAAAGATGAGAAGGGACAGCTTGGAAATGGCGTCGCTCTCACGGATCACCTGTAAGGGACGCGCCGTGTTTGGCAGCACGGTGATCCGCGCCGGCGCGTCGGTGTGCGGAGTCTTGCTTTTCGTCTCCATAGATTTTCTCGCTCCCCCCTGTTTTTGGATCGCGGCGGGGCGCCGCAGCAGCAGCGCCCCGCCGCCTTATGGACATGTGAATTTTGTACGTATCAGACATTCCGTGTAGGCTGGCCTACACGGATGAAAATGCCATGGCATTTTCATCCGATATTAAATTCATGCTGGGGAGCCTCACTCTGCGGTCATGGCGGCGACAAAGGTATCCAGCTTGGACTGCACGTTGTCCTTGTTGATCGCGCCGCTGCGCATCTCGGTGGGGATGGCGCCGGCATAGGTCCAGTAACGGGCGGAGAAGGTGGTGTTGACGGGCTGCATCACGCTGCAGTTGTTGGACTCGTTCACCAGAACGGTGGCCAGAGCGTTGGACTTCACGGCCTCGCTCTCGGCGGCGGCCATGTTGGTGGGGATCTGGGCGGACTTCTCAAAGCGCAGCACCTGGTTCGCCTCATTGCCCAGGAAGGCGGCGAAGGCCACGGCGGCGGCGGGGTTCTTGGACTTGGCGTTGACGCCGATGCACTTGGAGCCGTAGAAGCCCAGCAGCTGGTAGTCGGTGCCGTCGGGATTAAAGGTGGGGATCACGGCCATGCCCAGGTCGTCGCCCAGCACATCGTGGTAGGTATCGTAGTTCCAGGCTCCGTCCCACCAGGCGCCCAGGCGGTGGTCGCCGATGAGCTCGGACACGGCGATCTCGCCGTCATACGCGCACTTGGGGTTGTTGATCAGGTCGATGAGGTAGTTGCTGACGGCCAGGCCGGTGGCGTTGTTCCAGGCCACGCCCGCGCTCAGGTCGCTGCCGTCGGGGCCGAACACGGGCAGGCCCGCGCCGTAGTACCACGCGCCCAGCTTCCAGCCGCCGGAGGACTCGAAGTAGAAGTTATAGACGTTGTCGGCGGTCTCCGCGCCCATGATGCCCTCCATGGACTTGACCTGATCCTCGCTGAGCAGGCTCTTGTCATAGTACATGAAGAAGGTGTTGTGGGTGAAGGGGATGGCGTAGAGCTTGCCGTCGGACATGGCGGTGTCGATGACGGCCGGGGCCATGGTGGAGTTCACCATCTCGGCGGCGGAGCCGCCCAGCTGGGCGATGGCGCCCGCGCTCACCAGGTCGGGCAGCTGGTCGTTGGCGAAGAAGAACACGTCGGCCGCGGCCTCTACATCGCGCAACACGCTCTCCTGGCAGGTGTCCTCGCCCACGGCGGTGGTGTCCCAGGTGATGTTCCACTCGGGATGCTCCGCCTGGAACGCCTTCTGCTGCTCGGCCATGATGCCGGTGTCAATCTGGTTGGAGGGGCACCACACCTTGAGGGTGATGTCGGTGACCTCACCGGAGCCGCCGCTGTCGGAGGGGGTGCCGCCGGGGTTGCTGCTCGGCGTGCTGCCGCTGTCCTTGCCGCAGCCTGCCAGCAGGCTTAAGGTCATCGCACCGGCCAGGAGCAGAGCTAACGTTTTTCTTTTCATTGAAGATTCCTCCTTTTCATTTCAAGCTCACTTCTCTCAACAAAGTTTCGAAACTTTTTCAAATCCAGGAATTGTCCCCGGTGTCCGCCATCGTCAAAACAATGTTTCGAAAAGTTTTGCTAATGACGAGAGTAGCACACCAGATGGGGATTGTCAAGGAGAAAATTCGTAATAACTCCAAACTTTCTCCCGCCTTCCTCTTTTTTCCTTTGTGCATAACGCCAATTCTCTCCGCCGAAAAATCCAGAATCGAAACTTATTTTTCGAGATTTTCGAAAACTTCATCCGGGAAGCGCCGCGTTGGCTTACTTCCGCCCTCCCAGAGCCTTTTTCGATGTTTCGAAACAAGCGTTGCTTTTTCGCCTCCGCACTGGTATAATAACTGCACACATCAGGTCCACGATCTGGAACGCGGCGCGGCTGTCCCCGGACAGCCTGCGGGAAGGGAGGTCTCCATGGTCACTTTAAACGACATCGCGGCCAAGCTGGGCATATCCAAGAGCACCGTCTCCAAGGGGTTGAACAACGCTTCCGACGTGAGCGAGGAGCTGCGCCTGAAGATACTGGAAACCGCCGCCGAGCTGGGCTATTCCGGCCGGCGGGGGCCAAAAAAGCTGTGCATCCTCGTCGAGAACATGGGATACCAGGACCCCAACCAATTCGGCTATGACTTTGTCGCGGGCTTTCAGGAGATGGCCCGGTCGGAGGGCTTTGCGGTTGACGTGGTGCCCCTTACCGAGGAATACCAGCGCGGCACCACTTATCAGCAGTTCATGTCACACGGGGGCTGGCGGGGGGCGTTTGTGCTGGGCTTCTCCCTGCTGGACCCCTGGATGGAGGAATTCCGCACTGTCCCCATTCCCACCGTCCTCTATGACAACTGCATCAAGGAGAACCCCTACATGGCTTCGGTGAGCTGCAACAACGCCGGCGGGCTGCTGGCGGCGGTGCACCACCTCTGCGGCCTGGGCCACCGGCGCATCGGCCTGCTCTGCGGCCCTCTGGAGTCCTATGTGCTGAAAGAGCGGTACAGCGCCTATTGCGGCGCCCTGGAGGAGTGCGGCCTGCCGGTGGATCCGGAGCTGATCGGCATGGGGTATTACGTGGCGGAATCCACGCGGAAATATCTCCCCAAGCTCATCGAACGAGGGGCCACAGCCATTCTGTGCTCCGATGACAGCCGGGCCGTGGCGGCCTACACGGAGTGCTATGACCGCCGCCTGAATATTCCCAAGGATGTGAGCATCGTGGGCTTTGACGACCAGCCCCTCGCCGCCTACATGACCCCCCCCCTTACCACCGTCCGGCAGGACCGGCTCGCCCTGGGCAAATGCGGGTATTACGCCCTGTCCTGCCTGCTCAACAGCGTGGAAATCGACTCCATCCACCTGCGGGCCCCGCTGATTGTCCGGGGCTCCACCGGCCCTGCCCCTGGGCAGGACCAAGTTCTTACACCCCAGTCCAAGGAGGAACCTCTCGATGCCAATGGAATGTGACAACGCATTGCGCCAACGGAAATCCGTGTTCCCCAAAATTACCACCAACACCCTGAAGATCGCCGGGACAATTCTGCTGACCCTCTATTTTTTCAGCACCGCGGTGATCCAGAACGGCATTCTCCACGTGCCCAGCTACACCCCCCAGCAGCTCAACGACCTGCTGGGCGGGGACGCCCAGGCCATGCTGTGGGCCAGCATCGCCTCCCTGGCGGAAATCATCGGCATGATCGCCATCTCCATCTACGCCTATCTGCTGGTGCAGGGGGTGAAGCACACCTCCAATATGGGAAAATACGCCCTGTCGGTGCTGGCCTTTGCCCTGATTTCTGAGGTGCCCTACGATTTGGCGGTGCTGGGGCGGCCGTGGGACTGGAGCACCCAAAACACCCTGTGGGGCGTATTCATCGCCCTCATCACCCTGTGGCTGATGAAGCGCGCGGAGGGCCAGGGGATGAAAACCTATGTGTTCAGCGTGCTGGCTGCGGTGGGCGGGTGCCTGTGGGCCGTCCTCCTCCGCGTCCAATTCGGCTGGGGGTTTGTCCTGATCGCCTCGGTGCTTTTTCTCCTGCGCGGGCGGCGGACGGTAAGCCTCATCGCCGGGGTGGGGGTGAGCCTGGTGTATATGACCGCCTCCATGGGGTTTATCCTCATCTCCCTGTGCAATGGCGAGCGCGCCGCCGGAGGCAGCAGGCTGGGCAAATACGCCTACTACGCCTATTATCCGCTGATCCTGGCGCTGATGGCGCTGTGGGTCCGGCTGAATCAGGCGGCGTAAGTTTCATGTTGGAGCCGGACCGCCGGAGAAAAGGGGCGACAGAGGATGGAATATGCCGCGATCAGGCATTTTGCGGACAAGAACTATTGTTTTGCGCTGGAAAAAGGGCGTTTCCTCATCAGGCTTGAAGTGAAAAAGGGCGACGCGGCCAGGGTGGTCCTCCATACCCAGGACAAATACCTGCCGCTGAGGCTTGCGGACACCCGCCGCGCCTATCCCATGAGGCCGGCGCATTCGGACCGCTACCGGGATTATTATGAGGCCGAAGTGGAGATCGACGTGATCTGCCTTCGATATTTTTTTGAGATCGAGGACCGGGCGGGAGCCGTGGTCTATTACAGCAACCACGCTTTTTACGGCCAGCCCGTCACGGACATCGACAGGATGTACGACTGCCCCCAGACCCTTCGGGAGGAGGAGCGCTTTGCGCTGCCCGGCTGGGCAAAAAACAAGGTGGTCTATCAGATTTTCCCCTCCCGCTTTGCCACGGACAGGGATGTGCCGGAGGAGCTGTGGTACCAGGCGCCCATCAGCCATCACGCCGATCTCAAGGGCTCCCTGCGGGGCGTCATCCGCCGTCTGGACTACCTCAAAACACTGGGCGCGGACATCCTCTACCTGACGCCTGTGTTCCAGTCCAGATCCAGCCACAAATATGACACAGACGACTACTACACCATCGACCCCGCTTTCGGGACCAAGGAGGACCTGAAGGAGCTGGTCCGCAGGGCCCACGGGCTGGGGATGTATGTGATTCTGGACGGCGTGTTCAACCACACGTCGGTAAACTTCTTCGCCTTTCAGGACATTTTGAAGCATCAGGGCAGCTCCGAATATTTGGACTGGTACTATCCCCACAAGCTGCCGCTGAAGGCCGAACGGGGCAAGCCGCCCGGCTATAAGGCCTTCGGGTATTACGGAGACATGCCCAAGCTGAACCTGCAAAACAGAGCCGCTGCGGACTACATTATTGATGTGGCCGCCTACTGGATCCGGGAGTGCGATATCGACGGCTGGCGGCTGGATGTGGGGGACGAGATCAGCCACACCTTCTGGAAGCGGTTCCGCCGGGAAATCAAGGCGGTGAAGCAGGACGCCCTGCTTGTAGGGGAAATCTGGCACCTCGCCGGGGACTTCCTGGCGGGCGACGAGTGGGACAGCGTGATGAATTACCCGTTTTACTACGCCGCGCTGGACTTGGCCGCCTCCGGCACCATGGGCGCCAGCGCCTTTCTGGATCACCTGGGCTTTATGCGGGGCAATTTGAACCGCGCCTTGGACGGATACCTGTGGAATTTGATCGACAGCCACGACACGGCGAGATTCCTGCACAGCGCCGGAAACAACCTAAAAAAGCAGAAGCTAGCGGCGGCGCTTCAGCTTCTGCTTCCCGGCATGCCCATGATCTATTACGGCGACGAGGCCGGCATGGAGGGCGGTCCCGATCCCGACTGCCGGAGAGGGATGCTCTGGGCGGAGAGCAGGCGGAACGGGGCGCTTTTCGCATATTATCAAACCCTGATCCAGATTCGCCGCCGGTGCCCGGCTTTGACAGAGGGGACGCTTGTCGAAACGTATGCGGAGGACGAAGCCGGGCTGATCCGCATGGAGCGGGAGCTGGGAAATCAGCGTATCACCATTCTCTTCCACACCCAGGAGGGGTCTGTCGCCCTGCCGGACCTGCGGGGGCGGGAAAACCTGGTGACAGGGGCTGCGTTCTCCGGCTGTCTGGGAGACTATGAGGCCGCGGTGCTTATGGAATAACCAACAGAGCCAGATGCCGACCGAGGTTCTTTTCCCATTCTGTCGCGGTGATCAGCATTGGCCGCACTCTTTTCATGTACTTGTCAAAAAAAGATCTCAAAATCGAAGCGTGCTTTCAGCACATATAAATTACACTCCTACAATTTGCTTCTTTTTTCTGCAAAATGCCTAAAGAAACAATTTTCGCAGCCATTTTCTGTCACAATCGCAGAGCGGACAGGCACAAAACGTAAAATTCTTTCGAAAATGCCAAAAGGAATTGGCTGACAAATACTGACAATTTCGATATCCTTCTGAGTAGGAGGTGTTGAAAAATGTCGAGACCGAGAAGTTCCCGCAGAGAGTTCCCCCATGTCAGCCGGTTCCTGGAAGAAAAGATAACCCACAGAAGAAAGGAGATGGGGCTGTCTCAAACCGCTTTGGCGGAAAGGGCAGGGGTGACCCGCAACTGCATCCAGCAGATGGAGTGCCACGAGCACCTGCCGCTGCCATCCACGATGTTCAGGCTGATCAAGGCATTGGAATTCAGCGAAAAAGAAACAGCTGAATTTTGGGTTGAGATCGATGCCGCCTACGCCCAGGACAGGACGCTGAAGGAAACGGCATCCGAAGCCTGTGAGGTGTGACCATGGGCAAGGGAGGCGGAATGGCGGACCTGTACGGCCTGCTGAACCAGCTTGGTGTGACCGCAAATTACGCGGGCTTTTTTCACATGGCCTGCGCGGTTTCGCTGTGCATAGAACAGCCGGACCGGCTGCTTCAGGTGACAAAACGCCTGTACCCGGACGTCGCGAAGCAGTACGGCACAAATTGGAAGGCAGTGGAGCGGAACATACGGACGGTATGCTGTGTCATCTGGCGGGAGAACCGCCCCCTGCTGGAGGGGCTGGCCCACAGGCCTCTGGCGCAGAAGCCCCGAAACGCGCAGATGCTGGCGATTTTGGCCTCTCAGTGGGGGCCAGACCTCCGGCAGCTCCCGCCGTCCTGATCAAAACCGCAGCCGATGTACCCAATAAACGCAAAACCGCCTGGCCAGGCTGGCCAGGCGGTCTTTTTTGTGCCGTGATTCAGTGTTTTGCCCACCTTCCCCAGCCGGGTCAGCTCCGACAACCCGAGTCACATCCTGATGAACGAATCGAAAAAAGGGTATAAAATGGACGTCAGGAGCACAATAAAATCTTAGAACCTGTATCCACAACCTCAATTCACCATCTGACCGGGCCTTTTCCCGTCATGCGGCGTTGAATTTTCTTGAAATAAACACAATTATTCCTGCGAAAATTCGCCTTGCCTGACGGGAAAATCCCTCGGCCATCCGGCATCCTCGGCTGTGAATACAGGTTCTTAGACCGTCCGGGAGGGAGGGCATGACTATGGGTAAACTGATCGAAAAGCTGGCTGGCGCCCTGGGGCATCACAGGCGCCGAAAGGAGGTGCGGTAGCCATTTCAACCACATACGGCTATATCCGCGTCAGCACGCGGGAGCAGAATGAAGACCGGCAGCTCATCGCCCTTCGGGAGATGGCGGTGCCGGAGACAAATCTGTTTGTGGACAAGCAGTCCGGAAAGGACTTTCAGCGCCCCCAATACAAACGGCTGCTGCGGAAGCTGAAAAAAGACGATCTGCTCTGCGTCAAGAGCATCGACCGCCTGGGGCGCAATTATGAGGAGATTCTGGAGCAATGGCGGATCCTGACCAAAGAAAAGGGGGTGGACATCGTGGTGCTGGATATGCCATTGCTGGACACCCGGCGCGGCAAGGACCTGATGGGCACCTTTCTCAGCGACATTGTCCTCCAGGTGCTCTCATTCGTGGCCGAGAACGAGCGCACCAGCATCCGTCAGCGCCAGGCGGAGGGCATCGCGGCGGCAAAGGCCAGGGGGGTGAAATTTGGCAGGCCGCCCAAGCCGGTTCCCGATAATTTCCATCAGGTTCACCAGGACTGGCGGCGGAAAAAAATAACGCTGCAGCAGGCCGCAAACGCTTGCGCTATGCCCATTACAACGTTTTATGACAAAGCGGTTCAGTTCGAAAAGTCGAGCTGAACGGGTCCCATCTTCATTCCGAATAAGTGTACCTTTCCGAAATTACATACATTCCTTCCCTCACCCTCTTAATCGGCAGCCCAACCCGGAAAGTTAAGAGGTGTGAGGGATTTTTTTGCGCAATTTTTTCACTTCGAAAAGGTACACTTTTTCGAAATTTCACGGGAAAGGTGTCAGCGCATGAAGGAAAAATCATCTCGCGGCGGACGCGGCGAACCAGAAAAAATCATCCAGTACTGCACCGTCAAGGCCCGCCTCTACCCCAATGAGGCCCAGGCCCGGCTGTTTGAAAACACCTTTGGCTGCTGCCGCTACATCTGGAACCGGATGCTGGCCGACCAGCAGAGGTTTTACCTGGAGACCGATCAGCATTTCATCCCCACCCCCGCCAAGTACAAAAAGGAGGCCCCCTTCTTAAAGGAAGTGGACAACCAGGCCCTCATCCAGGAGCACAACAAGCTCTCCCAGGCCTTCCGCGTGTTTTTCAAAAGCCCTGAGCACTTCGGCTGCCCCAACTTCAAGCGAAAAAAGACCGACAAGGATTCCTTCACCGCCTGCAACCACGTGTTTGAATCCGGCCCCACCATCTACACCACCAGGGACGGCATCCGCATGACCAAGGCCGGGATTGTCAGAGCGGTGTTCCCCCGCCGCCCGCGAAACGGGTGGAGGCTGAAGCGGGTCACGGTGGAGAAGGCGAAGTCAGGCAAATTTTACGCCTACATTCTCTACGAATACGCCGTCAGGGAGCCCGAGCCCGTTGTTCCGGCGGCGGAAACGGCGGTGGGGCTGAAGTACTCCGTCCCCCATTTCTACGCCGCCGACAACGGCCAGACCGCCAACCCGCCCCACTGGCTGAAGCGCTCCCAGGAGAAGCTGGCCAAAATTCAGCGCCAGCTCAACCGGATGGAGCCTGGCTCCAAGAATTACCAGGAGGCGGTGCGGAAGTACCGCCAGCTCCACGAGCACATCGCCAACCAGCGGCGCGACTTCATCCACAAGGAATCCAGCCGGATAGCCAACGGCTGGGACGCCGTGTGCATGAGAAGCGACTCCCTGCCGGCGCTGGCCCAACGGACAAGGCGGGGCAATGTGCTGGAATCCGGCTTTGGGATGTTCCGGGAATGCCTGCGCTACAAGCTGGCGCGGCAGGGCAAGGCGCTGATCCTGGTGGACCGCTACCAGCCCACCAGCCGCACCTGCTCCGTCTGCGGCCTGGTGCGGGACGACGAGGCCCCCTGCCGTCGGCGGACCTGGACCTGCCCCCGCTGCGGCACGGTCCACAACCGGGAGGTCAACGCCGCCAAAAACATCAAGGCCCAGGGCCTGGCCCGATATTTCAGTATGCAGGAGCGGGAAGCCGCCTGAAGCATAAGCAGCCGTGCCAATGGCCGCGGCACACCTCCTCGCGGCCATTGGCGCCACCTCTAAAACCCCGGCTATGCCGCTTGGGACGGCGGTGAAAGCCCATGGTTCCGGCTGGGAGCGTTGAGTGAAGCGAAATTGCCCCGCAATCCCGTTTCACTCAGCGTTTTCCAAACCGTTAAGTGGGAAACGAGACGGCATCTTTTCCTCGGAAATCGTGCCCGAAGCCCTCCGGGGCGTCCAAAACATTATGACTATGAAGCTAGGCGCCGTTTGAAAATTGGCGATGTGCCCAACAGCGAGGGATTTTTTCGCCA
>CAJUEC010000045.1 GCA_910585155.1 uncultured Oscillospiraceae bacterium | reverse complement strand
TGGAGGACATACGGGGCCTTACCATCGGAGAGATTGACGGCGAAATCTGTTTGAAACTGGACAAGTCCAAAGGCAAGACCTATGTTGATATGCTTGAAATGCTGTCCGCTTGGGCGGAGCAGGCCAAAAAGCTGGAGGCCGGGGAGATCACCAGGGAGGACTACGACCGCTGGCGCTACAACTACCCCAAGTACGACACCACCCGGAAATGGGTCAAAGTCCCCTCCAAGGAATTGAGCGACTTCCTTGTAGAAGCGTTCAAGGACAGGCTGGGAAAGGATTGACAGACAGCAAAAGCCCTTACCGACGTTGCCATCGGTAAGGGCTTTGTAATATGGTTTTTGTCACCCACAAGCCGTAAAGGAACACTTTTCACCTGCAATCCACCGGGGATACAGAATGATACGGCCTATGGGGAGCGTTATCAAATCGTTATCAAAAGAGAGGCGAAAAACCGTCTATCCGTTGTGCCGCAACGGGTTCAGAGTTTCAAAAACTCATTCCCACTCAATCGTCCCCACCGGCTTGGGCGTCAGGTCATACAGCACCCGGCACACCCTCGGCACCTCCGCCAGAATCCGCCCCGTGATCTTCTGCAGCACCGCCCAGTCGATCTCGGGCACGGTAGCAGTCATGGCGTCCACGGTGTTCACCGCCCGGATAATCACCGGCCAGTCAAAGGCCCGCTTGCCGTCCCGCACGCCGGTGGAGCGGAAGTCCGGCACCACAGTGAAGAACTGCCACACCTGGTCCGCCAGCCCCGCGGCGTCGAACTCCTCCCGCAAAATGGCGTCCGACTCCCGCAGGGCGGCCAGCCGGTCCCGGGTGATGGCCCCCAGGCACCGCACCCCCAGCCCGGGACCGGGGAAGGGCTGACGCTCCACCATGGACCCGGGCAGGCCCAGGGCGTGACCCACGCAGCGCACCTCGTCCTTGAACAGCAGCCGCACCGGCTCCACCAGCTCAAACTTGAAGTCGTCGGGCAGGCCGCCCACGTTATGGTGGGCCTTCACGCCGTCGCTCTCCAGAATGTCCGGGTAGATGGTCCCCTGGGCCAAAAAGTCGATGCCCTCCAGCTTCCGGGCCTCCTCCTCAAACACCTTGATGAACTCGCCGCCGATGATCTTCCGCTTCCGCTCCGGCTCGTCCACCCCGGCCAGCAGGTCCAGGAAGCGGTCGGTGACGTCCACATAGATGAGGTTGGCGTCCATCTGGTTCCGGAACACCTCCACCACCTGCTCGCTCTCCCCCTTGCGCATGAGACCGTGGTTCACGTGGACGCACACCAGCTGCTTTCCGATGGCGCGGATGAGCAGCGCCGCCACCACCGACGAGTCCACCCCGCCGGACAGGGCCAGCAGCACCTTCTTGCCCCCCACCTGCTCCCGGACCGCCTTCACCTGCTCGTCGATGAAGGCCATGGCCAGCTCAGGGGTGTTGATCCGCTTCATATCCGCGGGACGCATATTGTTTTCCATTTTCTCATCCTCCTTGATATTAGGGAAGCACTGATTCCATGCGCCTGCCGATTGAATCAGTCCTTCCTTAGGGCTTGTTTCAACATTGCCAGCATGATGACCGGGTCACTCAAATTCCACCGTCCCCGGGGGTTTTGAGGTGATATCGTACAGCACCCGGTTGATGCCCGCCACCTCGTTGACGATGCGCACGCTCACCCGGTCCAGCAGCTCGTAGGGGACGCGGGCCCAGTCCGCCGTCATGAAGTCGTCGGTGGTCACCGCCCGCAGGGCCACGGCGTAGTCGTAGGTCCGCCCGTCCCCCATCACCCCCACGGAGCGCATGTTGGTGAGGGCGGCGAAATACTGGCTCAGCCGCCGGTCCTCCCCGGCGCGGGCCGCCTCCTCCCGGAAGATGGCGTCCGCCTCCCGCAGCATGTCCAGCTTCTCCTTTGTGACGTCTCCGATCACCCGGATGGCCAGCCCCGGCCCCGGGAAGGGCTGGCGGGCCACCAGGTATTCCGGCAGTCCCAGCTCCCGGCCCAGGTCCCGCACCTCGTCCTTGAACAGCAGGCGCAGGGGCTCCACAATCTCCTTGAAGTCCACACAGTCGGGCAGGCCGCCCACATTGTGATGGCTCTTGATAACGGCGGCGTCTCCCGCCCCGGACTCGATGACGTCGGGGTAGATGGTGCCCTGGGCCAGGTAGTCCACCGCTCCGATTCTCCTGGCCTCCTCCTCGAATACCCGGATGAACTCCTCGCCGATGATCTTCCGTTTCCGCTCCGGCTCATCCACCCCCGCCAGCCGGATGAGGAACCGGTCCTGGGCGTTGACCCGGATGAAGTTCATGGCCCGCCTGGAGAACGCGGCCTCCACCTCGTCCCCCTCGTCCTTCCGCATGAGGCCGTGGTCCACGAACACGCAGGTGAGCTGCTCCCCCACCGCCTCGGCCAGCAGCGCCGCCGCCACCGAGGAGTCCACCCCGCCGCTGAGGGCCAGCAGCACCTTCCCGCCCCCGATCTTCTCCCGCAGGGCGGCCACGGCGGCGCGCCGGTAGTCCTCCATGGTCCAGTCCCCCGCCGCGTGGCACACCTCGTAGAGGAAGTTCCGGAGCATGTCGGTTCCCCCCTGGGTGTGGTTCACCTCCGGGTGGAACTGCACTCCGTAGAACCCCCGGGCCTCGTCGGCGATGGCGGCGTTGGGGCAGGCGGCGGAGCGGGCCGTGGCGGCAAAGCCCTGGGGCGCCCGCTCCATGTAGTCCCCGTGGCTCATCCAGGTGATCCCCGCCCCAGGCAGGCCCTGGAACAGCTTGCAGCCGGTGTCGAACTGGGTCTCGGTCTTGCCGTACTCCCGGGCGGAGTCGTCCTGGGCGGCAGCCACCCGGCCCCCCAGCAGGTGGGCCATCAGCTGGCAGCCATAGCAGATGCCCAGAATGGGCACCCCCCAGGTGAAGATGCCGGGGTCCACCTTGGGGGCGTCCTCCAGGTACACCGAATTGGGCCCCCCGGTAAAGATGATGCCGATGGGGTTCATGGCCCGCAAGGCCGCCAAGGGCGCGGTATAGGGCCTGACCTCGCAGTACACCCCGCACTCCCGGACCCGCCGGGCGATGAGCTGGTTATACTGCCCTCCGAAGTCCAGGACAATGACAGTCTGATGGGACATGGCCGCGCCTCCTTTTTTTGTTCCAATCTTCAAACTAATGTTTCACGTGAAACACTGGGGCGTCTCAGTTCCACAGCAGGTCGTCCAGCTCCCCGTCCCGGAACACCACGGTTCCCTCGTGCTTCTCCTCGTTCCGCACCGGGAGGAAGGGGTCCAGCACCGTCACCCGCCGGGTGCACTCGGGGCAGCGGTACTGAATGGCCCCGCAGGCGTACATACCGGGGGGAATATCCGCCTTTTTCTCCACAATATACAGGGTTTTCCGATAAAACCCCGGGTCCTTGTGCGCCGTGTAGTGGCCCACGCTCACTCCAGGCAGGGCAAAGAGCTGCTTGCGGACCTTCTCCATGGGGCGCCTGCACTCTTTGCACCAGTCGTCCTGGAATTTGGCCAGCAGCTTGTCAAACAGTCCCATGTCACGCGCCCGCTCCCTGGCCCCGGACCTGATCCAGCAGCATCACCCACCGGTCCGCCTTGGAAATGCCCTCCAGCACCTTCTCATCGTTCATCTTCCAGCGCTGGTTGGAGATGAAGGTGTTCACCCGGATTTTGATGCCGTCGATCACAAACAGGAAACTCACCCGGCTGGTGCCCCGCATAAAGCCGGCGCCGCCGGCGCCGTCGTCCGTCCAGGCCTTGGTCACCCGGCTGGCGGGGGCCACCTGCACCTGGAAGGGGCTCCAGAAAAACAGCAGGCCGATCTTGCCCTGCTCCATGTCCATGGACACCACGCAGCCGTCGCTGTAGAAAATCTGGCGGCGGTCAATGCCCATCTCGTCCAGCTGCTTCACCATCCGCTTTTTGCCCAGGCGGTAGATGTTCCGGCCGGCGAAAATCCACCAGAGCACCGCCAGCAGGGGTATCACAAACATAGATATGGCCGCCCCGTGCCCCCCGTCCGGGAAAAAGGTGTAGCCGATGAACAGGCTCAGCCCGGCCACAGCCAGAGGAACAAAAATATAGCACAACAGGTACACATAGTTGATTTTTTTCACTTGCTCGGTTTTCATCGGGTTTCTTCCTTTCTCAAATGATTCGGCGCGTTCCGCTGGGAGGCGGGTCAGTCCCACTCGCTCTTCCGCTCCTCCCCCTTCTTGGCCCTGGGGGTGAAGAAGAAGGGAAAGAGGCCCAGCCTGGCCCCCAGGGAGTGGAAGAGGGGGAAGCAGACCAGAATGGTGACCACCTGAACGGTGCCGGTCCAGCGCTGGGTGTAGTCCACCTGGGCCACCTTGCCCCCCGTGCCCAGCATGTCGATGTAGAAGTCGCGGCGGCTCAAAGGCTCACTGTACTCAATCTGGTGCAGAAAGCTCTCGTTCTCCTCCAGGTTCTCATACACCACCCGGCCCACCGGAAGGGTGTTCACCCCGGAAAAGTAGTCCCCCTCCGTCTGCACGCTGTCCGAGTTGATGACGGCGGCCACCAGCTCCCCGGAGGGCAGGGTGACGGCGTTCATATAGTGACTGCCGTAGTAGCCGCCCCCCCGGTTGCAGTACTCGATGCCGTTGGACAGAATGGTGAAGGTGTCGTGGCTGAGCAGGTCGTCCACGCTCTGGGCCCGGAACACCTCCGCCCCCGCCTTGCCGCCGATGTCGCCGTCGGCCACGGTGTGGTCCTCCACGTGCTGCTCATACAGGCTGGGCACGATGAGCTGGGTGAGCTTCACCGTTCCCAGGCTGACCCCGAAGGCCAGCAGCAGGCACAGCCAGATATCAAACCGCATTCGGGTGTAGCGCATGTCAAGCTCCTCCTGTCCGCCCTCAGATCCTGGTTACGTCCACCGCCTGGAGGTCCCGGCTCCGGCCCTGCTGGCGGGCGGTGAGCAGGGCCCGGGCGGTGTCGATGGAGGTGACGCAGCCCACGGAGTGCTCCACGGCGGCCCGGCGGATCTTGAAGCCGTCGGTGTTCTGCCGCCTGCCCCGGGTGGGGGTGTTGATGACCAGGTCGATGGTGCCTGAGGCGATCATGTCCATGATGTTGGGGTGCCCCTCGGACACCCGGGCCACGGCGGTGCAGGGCACCCCCGCCTCCGCCAGGGTCCGGCAGGTGCCCTCGGTGGCCAGAATCTCCACCCCCTGGTCGGCGAAGCCCCGGGCGATGCCGATGGCCTCCCCCTTGTCCTCGTCCTTCACGGTGAGGATGATCCGCCCGCCCTTCTTGGGCGCCCGCATGTTGGCCCCCTTGAAGGCCTTCAGCAGCGCCTGGGGAAAGGACTCGGCGATGCCCAGCACCTCGCCGGTGGACTTCATCTCCGGACCCAGGCCGGTGTCCACGTCGGCCAGCTTCTCAAAGGAGAACACCGGCATCTTTACCGCGAAATAGTCCGCCTCCTTGTAGATACCCGTGCCGTAGCCCAGATCCCGCAGCTTCTGCCCCAGCATCACCTTGGTGGCCAGATCAATGATGGGCACGCCGGTGACCTTGGAGATATAGGGGATGGTGCGGGAGGAGCGGGGGTTCACCTCGATGACGTACACCTTGTCGTCGTAGATGATGAACTGGATGTTGATCAGGCCGATAACCCCTAGCGCCTTGGCCAGGTCGTGGGTGTAGCGCTCGATGGTCTTTTTGTGCTGGTCCTCCACATGGATGGAGGGATAGACGGAGATGGAATCCCCGGAGTGGACCCCGGCCCGCTCCACGTGCTCCATGACGCCGGGGATGAGCAGGTCCTCCCCGTCGAACACGCCGTCCACCTCCACCTCCCGGCCCATGAGGTACTTGTCGATGAGGATGGGGTGCTCCTGGACGGTCTGATTGATGATGCGCATGAAGTCGGTGATGTTCCGATCGTTGTAGGCGATCTCCATCCCCTGGCCCCCCAGCACATAGGAGGGGCGCACCAGCACCGGGTAGCCCACCTCGTTGGCGGCGCGCAAAGCCTCCTCGGTGGTGAACACGGTCCGGCCCTTGGCCCGGGGGATGCCGCATTGGTTCAGGATCTCATCGAACCGCTCCCGGTCCTCGGCGGCGTCCACCCCGTCGGAGGAGGTGCCCAGGATGGGCACGCCCATCTCGGTCAGCGCCTTGGCCAGCTTGATGGCGGTCTGCCCGCCGAACTGGACCACCGCCCCCCAGGGCTTCTCCTGCTCCACGATGTTCTGCACGTCCTCGGCGGTGAGGGGCTCGAAGTACAGCTTATCCGCCACGTCGAAGTCGGTGGACACGGTCTCCGGGTTGTTGTTGACAATGATGGTCTCATAGCCCAGCCGCCTCAGCGCCCACACGGAGTGGACGGAGCAGTAGTCAAACTCGATGCCCTGGCCGATGCGGATGGGGCCGGAGCCCAGCACCAGCACCTTTTTCCGGTCGGTGTCCCCGCCCTCCGCCTCGTTCTCCCCGTCATAGGAGGAGTAGTAGTAGGGGGTCTCCGCGTCGAACTCGGCGGCGCAGGTGTCCACCATTTTGAAGGAGGGCACAATGCCGTACCGCTCCCGCAGGGCCTTCACGTCCTTCTGCTCCATCTGGCACAGCCAGCCGATGTAGCTGTCGGCAAAGCACATCTCCTTGGCCCGGCGCAGGGCGTCGGCGTCCGGCTCCCCCTTGCACAGAATCAGGGCCTGCTCCATGTCGATGATCTTTTTGAAGCGGTCCAGGAACCACAGGTCCATCTTGGTGATGGAGTTGATCTTCTGGGGCGACACCCCCCGGCGGATGGCCTCGGCCACCACAAACAGGCGCTCGTCATCCACGTTGACCAGCAGGTCCTCAATCTCATCGGTGTACAGGTCGTCCAGCTTGGGCAGGCGCAGGGCCCGGACGTTGAGCTCCAGGGAGCGGATGGCCTTCATCAGCGCCCCCTCGAAGGAGTTGGCGATGGCCATCACCTCGCCGGTGGCCTTCATCTGGGTGCCCAGGGTCCGGCTGGCGGTGGTGAACTTGTCGAAGGGCAGGCGGGGGATCTTCAGCACGCAGTAGTCCAGGGTGGGCTCAAAGCAGGCGGTGGTCTTGCCGGTGACGGCGTTGGGAATCTCGTCCAGGGTGAAGCCCAGGGCGATCTTGGCGGCCACCTTGGCGATGGGGTAGCCCGTGGCCTTGGAGGCCAGGGCGGAGGAGCGGGACACCCGGGGGTTCACCTCGATGACGGCGTACTCATAGGAATCCGGGTTCAGGGCAAACTGGCAGTTGCAGCCCCCCTCGATGCCCAGAGCGGTGATGATGTCCAGCGCGGCGGAGCGCAGCATCTGGTACTCCCGGTTGGCCAGGGTCTGGGTGGGGGCCACCACGATGGAGTCGCCGGTGTGGACGCCCACCGGGTCCAGGTTCTCCATGGAGCAGATCTGGATGACATTCCCGGCGGAATCCCGCATCACCTCGAACTCGATCTCCTTCCACCCGGCGATGCACCGCTCGATGAGCACCTGGCCCACCCGGCTGAGGTGGATCCCCCGGTCGGCGATCTCCCGCAGGGAGGGCTCGTCGTAGGCGATGCCGCCCCCGGTGCCCCCCAGGGTGTAGGCGGGCCGGACGATGACGGGGTAGCCGATGGACTGGGCGAAGGCGGCGGCGGCGTCCACGCTCTCCACCACGTCGGAGACGACGCAGGGCTGGCCGATGGACTCCATGCAGTCCTTGAAGCCCTGGCGGTCCTCCGCCTTGTGGATGGACTCGGGGCTGGTGCCCAGCAG
The DNA here is from genome assembly GCA_910585155.1 of uncultured Oscillospiraceae bacterium. GTDB lineage: Bacteria > Bacillota > Clostridia > Oscillospirales > Oscillospiraceae > Enterenecus. The sequence continues at coordinate 9,301 of CAJUEC010000045.1, read as the reverse complement.
GCGCACGCCGTATTTCGCCAGGGTGCCGTTCTCGTGGAGGGCCATGGCCAGGTTGAGCCCCGTCTGCCCCCCCAGGGTGGGCAGAACGGAGTCGGGGCGCTCCATCTGGATGATCTGGGTGACGCTGTCCACGTTCAGCGGCTCGATGTACACGTGGTCGGCGATGTCCTTGTCGGTCATGATGGTGGCGGGGTTGGAGTTGACCAAAACCACCTCCACGCCCTCCTCCTTCAAGGCCCGGCAGGCCTGGGTGCCGGCGTAGTCGAACTCGGCGGCCTGGCCGATGACGATGGGGCCGGAGCCCAGCACCAGGACTTTTTTAATATTGGGGTCTTTCGGCATTACTGCTCACCTCCCATGGACGCGATAAAGCGGTCAAACAGGTACTCCGTATCCTCGGGGCCGGGGCTGGCCTCGGGGTGGAACTGCACCGTGAAGCAGTTGGGGCGGCTGTACTTCAGCCCCTCCACCGTGCCGTCGTTCACATTCACGTGGGACACCTGGGCCACCGCCGGGTCCACGCTGTCCCCGTCCACCACGTAGCCGTGGTTCTGGCTGGTGATGAAGCACCGGCCCGCCTCCAGGTCCTTCACCGGGTGGTTGCCCCCCCGGTGGCCAAAGGTCATCTTATGGGTTTTCGCCCCGGTGGCCAGGGCCAGCAGCTGGTGCCCCAGGCAGACGGCGAACAGGGGGAGGCTGGACTCGTACAGCGAGCGGACCTCCCGGATGATGTCCACGTTGTCCGCCGGGTCGCCGGGGCCGTTGGACAGCATCACGCCGTCATAGGGCACGCAGCGGTCTCCCACCCGCTCGCCCCGCAGGAGCTCCGCCGCCGGGGTGTGGGCGGGGAACACGGTGACCTCGCACCCCCGTTTCCGCAGGCACTCGACCATGTTCTGCTTGACGCCGTAGTCCATCAGCGCCACCCGGTAATTCAGATCCCCGTCTGGGGCGTACACCTGGGGCTCCCTCCGGGTCACCCGCTCCACGGTGCCGGACACCCGGTACTGGGCCAGCTTGTCCATCACCTCCCGGACATGAAAATGCTCCGCGCAGGTGATCATGCCGTTCATGGTCCCCTGGCTGCGGAGGAGCTTGGTGAGGGCGCGGGTGTCCACACCCTGAATGCCCACGATATTGTGTTGACGCAGATAATCCCCCAGGCTGCCCTCGCAGCGGAAATTGCTCCCCACAGGGGAGAGATGGCGCACCACCAGAGCCTCCGCCCAGGGGCGCCGGGATTCGTTGTCCTCATGGTTCACGCCGTAATTGCCCATGAGGGGATAGGACATCACAACCCCCTGTCCGGCGTAGGAGGGGTCGGTCAGAATCTCCTGATAGCCGGTCATGGAGGTGTTGAACACCATCTCGCACACCCGGTCCTCCATGGCGCCGATGGAGTCGCCCTGAAACACCGCGCCGTTGGCCAAAATCAAAGTCGCTTTCAAGCCTGCATCCCACCTTCCTTCATACTTCATTTATTTTACTGACCCACCCTCCAAAAATCAAGAAATTCTCCGCGTCTTTTTGCCGTTCTCACAAAAATTGGAGTTTTGGACAAACCGGGGGCATATCCGCCCCGGCTCAAGGGCAAAATGACGTCGTCGCAAAGTCCGCCCCGCCCCCCTGCCCTCCCCTCCCTCTAAGAGCCTGTTTCATATCTCGAAGCATGCCAGCTGACGAGAGATTTTCTCGTCAGGCGAGGCGGGATTTTGCAGGAATAATTGTGTTTATTTCAGAACCTGTATTCACAGCCGAGGATGCCGGCTGGCCGAGGGATTTTCCCGTCAGGCAAGGCGAATTTTCGCCGGAATACTTTGTGTATTGCAAGAAAATTCAACGCAGCATGGCGGAAAAAGACCCGCCCAGACGGCGTTTGAAGTTGTGAATACAGGTTCTCAAGAAATCCCAACGAAGCATGGCGGGAAAAGCTCCGGCAAATGACGTTTTGAGAGATTTTAAACAGGCTCTAAGGTCAAAAACGGTTTTGCGGGGGGCCCTTTTTGCCTGATTTTCCAGAAACGAGGTTTTATATGTTCGTCGTACTCATCCGCACCATCACGCTCTACCTGTTCATCATCGCGGGCATCCGTCTGCTGGGCAAGCACCAGATCGGCCAGCTGGAGCCCTCCGAGCTGGTGCTCACCCTCATCATCGCCGACCTGGCCTCCGTCCCCATGCAGGACAACGGCATCCCCCTGCTGTCCGGGCTGATCCCCATCGTGGTGCTGCTGGCCCTGTCCACCATCCTCTCGGTGCTGTGCACCAAGTCCATCCGGTTCCGGGCGCTGCTGTGCGGCAGGCCCTCCATCGTGGTGGAGAACGGCCAGGTGGCCCAGGCGGAGCTGAAAAAGAACCGGCTCACCATCGACGAGCTGATGGAGGAGCTGCGCATCCAGGGCTACGCCGATTTCAAATCCATCAAGTTCGCCCTGCTGGAGACCAACGGCCAGCTGTCCGTGCTGCCCTACGCCGCCGACAAGCCCGCCACCGCCGCCCAGGTGGGGGCGGCGGTCCAGGAGACCGGCCTGCCGGTGGTGCTGGTCAGCGACGGCCGCCTGCTGGAACACAACCTGAGGGGGATGGGCTACGAGGAGATCTGGCTGGAAAAGCAGCTGGCCGCCCACGGGCTCCACTCCCACCGCCAGGCCTTCCTGCTCACCGTGGACGAGGGGGGCAGCACCTACTGCATTCCCAAAAAGGAGGGGTCAAAATGAGGCGGCTGTACGTGTCCGTCGGCCTGATTGTCGCCATGGCGGCGCTGTCCGGGCTGCACATCTGGCACCTGAACGACTTCACCGGCCAGCTCACCGGCCAGCTCACCCGGGCCCAGCAGATGGCCGCCCAGGAGGACTGGGAGGGGGCGGCCCGGCTCACCCGGCAGGCCAAGGAGCGCTGGGTGGCCCACGAGGGCTATCTCCACACCACCCTGCGCCACACGGACATCGACGCCGTCCTCATCTCGCTGGACGAGGCGCTTGCCTTCCTGGAGGGGGCCGAGAAGCAGCCCGCCGAGTACGCCGCCGTCAACGCCCGGCTGCTGACCCAACTGGGTCTTTTGGTGGAGGCGGAGCTGCCCACGCTGACAAACATACTATAGGGAACGCCCGCGCCAAACCGGGGCCCCGCGGAAGCGGGGGCTGAGCCCGCCGGAAAAGGATCTACCTTTTCCGGCGGCTTAACCTGCGGCCCGCCGCGCGCGTCCTGCGGACACACTTGCGGGCCGAGAAGAGTTTTCCGGCAGGCACATGTCCTGCCGGAAAACTGATTTTGATGTTTTCGCGCCTGCGGCGCGAACTCTGCGAGGCTTTTTCATCAAGCCGGGGCCCCCGCGGAAGCGGGGGCTTTGTTTCGCCCGTTGCCTCTTGTGTCTCTGCTTTACTTGTGGTATAATTTGTATTCAAGCATAAAATAGGAGCAGAATCGGCAAACAGTAAGGAGCGACAATATGAAAATCGTGGTTTTGGCCGGCGGGCTCAGCGATGAGCGCAACGTGTCCCTGTCCAGCGGCTGCAAGGTGTGCGCCGCCCTGCGGGAGCGGGGTCATGAGACCGCCCTGATTGATATGTACCTGGGCACCGACCTGCCCCCTCAAGCCCTGTTCTCCGCCCCCATCCCCGCGGAGCTGACCCGGATTGGCCGCCAGGCCCCCGACCTGGCGGCGGTGAAGGCGGCCCGGACAGGCGGCGGAGACGGCCAGTTCGGCCCCGGCGTGCTGGAGGCCTGCCGGCTGGCTGACGTGGTGTTCCTGGGCCTCCACGGCGCCTGCGGCGAGGACGGACGGGTCCAGGCCGCGCTGGACCTGCTGGGCATCCCCTACACCGGGGCGGGCCACCTGGGCAGCGCCATCGCCATGGACAAGGACCTGACCAAGCGGCTGGCCGCCCCTCTGGGCGTCCTCACCCCCAAGTGGGAGCTGGTGCGGTACACCGCCCAGGACATCCCCGCCCTCACCCGCCGGCTGGAGGTGCCCTGCGTGGTAAAACCCCTGGCCTCCGGGTCGTCCATCGGCGTGTCCATCGTCCGCAGCCGGGAGGAGCTCTCCCCCGCCCTCACCCAGGGGCTGGCCTTCGGCGGGACGTGCGTGGTGGAGCAGTACATCGCCGGCCGGGAGATCCAGGTGGGCATTTTGGAGGACCGGGCCCTGCCCTCCATTGAGATCATCCCCAAGACCGGCTTTTACGACTACGAGAACAAGTACCAGCCCGGGGCGGCGGAGGAGATCACCCCCGCCCCCATCCCGGCGGAGTGGGAGCAGCGGCTGGGGCAGGCGGCGCTGACGGTGTTCCGCGCCCTGGGCCTGAGCGTGTACGCCCGGGCGGACTTCATCGTCACCGAGGACGGCGCCCCCTGGTTTTTGGAGATCAACACCCTGCCCGGCATGACCCCCACCAGCCTGCTGCCCCAGGAGGCGGCGGCGGCGGGCATCGGCTACGGCGAGCTGTGCGAGCGCATCATCAACGCTTCCCTGGAGGCCCGCAGGGCCGGGAAATAAATCTATAGGGAGGGGCAGGCCCCTCCCCCTGAGAGGAGCGCAATCTATGGAGGCATTGACACTGAGGCAGCTTTTGGAGGCGGTGGACGGCCAGCTGCTGGGGGATTTTTCAGCGCTTGACGCCGCCGTGTCCAACGTGAGCACCGACAGCCGGAGCATCACCCCCGGCTGCCTGTTCATCCCCCTGGAGGGGGAGCGCTTTGACGGCCACTCCTTCATCGGCTCCGCCCTGGAGGCGGGGGCGGCGGGCTGTCTCACCGCCCGGGAGCGGGAGAGCTACCTGCCCGGGAAATTCTACATCAAGGTGCGCTCCACCCAGCGCGCCCTGTGGAGTCTGGCCCGGTACTACCGGCGGCTGTTCCCCATCCCCTTCATCGCCATCACCGGCTCGGTGGGCAAGACCACCACCAAGGACATGGTGGCGGCGGTGCTGGGGGCCAGGTTCTGCGTGCACAAGACGGACGGCAACTTCAACAACGACATCGGCGTGCCCCTCACCCTGCTGAAGCTGGAGAAGCAGCATGAGGTGTGCGTGGTGGAGATGGGCATGGACCACGCCGGGGAGATCGACTACCTGGGCCGGCTGGTGGAGCCGGACATGGCCCTCATCACCAACATCGGCGACGCCCACATCGAGAACCTGGGCAGCCGGGAGAACATCTTCCGGGCCAAGTGCGAGCTGTTCCCCCACCTGAAGGCGGACGGCCTGGCCGTGCTCAACGGGGACGACCCCCTCTTGTCCACCCTGCGGGGGCAGCTCCCCCAGCGCACCGTGTTCGTGGGGGGGGGCGAGGGGCTGGACTACACCGCCCGGGACCTGAACAGCGACGGCGCGGGCCCCCTGTCCTGCCGGATCAAAACCCCCCGCAGCCAGTTTGAGGCCAGCATACCCGCCCTGGGCAGCCACATGATCTACCCCACCCTCATGGCCGCCGCCGTGGGGGAGGCCATGGGCATGGCCCCTGACGAGATCGTCCGGGGCATCGGGGCCTTCCTGCCCACCAAGATGCGGATGAACATCCTCCGCTGCAAGGGCGACATCGTGATTTTGAACGACGCCTACAACGCCAACCCCCAGTCCATGCGGGCCGCCGCCGCCGTGCTGGGAGACGCCCAGGGCCGCCGGCGGGTGGCGGTGGTGGGCGACATGAAGGAGCTGGGCCCCGGCTCGGAGCAGTTCCACCGGGCGGTGGGGGGCTGTTTCGCCCAGTCCGGAGCGGACCGGCTCATCGCCGTGGGCGACCTGGCCCGGTTCATCGCCGAGGGGGCCAAGGAGGCGGGGCTGGAGCAGGCGGACTACTTCCCCACCCTGGACACGGCCAAAAACGCCCTGTCCCGGGAGCTGCGGGCGGGGGTGACCATATTGGTCAAGGCGTCGCGCTCCATGGCCTTTGAGAAGATCGTGGACTTTCTGCTGGCAAATGTCCCGCAATAAGGAGTTATCTTACCTATGATCGACATACAGCTTACCGGCCTGGTCAAGGAATTCGAGGTCGGCAAACGAATTTTGGACGGCTTCTCCCTCCAAATCGACCAGGGAGAGCGGGTGGGCCTGCTGGGCCGCAACGGCGCGGGCAAAACCACCATCTTCCGCATGATGACGGGCCAGGTCCGCCCCGACGAGGGGACCATCGCCATCGCCCCGGGCAAGCGGCTGGGGCTCATCTCCCAGATTCCCGTGTATCCCCAGGGCTACACCGTGCGGGACGTGCTGGACACCGCCTTCGCCCCCCTCCACGCCATGGAACGGGAGCTGGCCGAGCTGGCCGCCCGGATGGGCGAGAACGCCGACCCCCAGGTGCTGGCCCGGTACGACCAGCTCACCGCCGCCTTTGAGCTGGGGGGCGGGTACGACACCGAGACCCGGCTCAACAAGGTTTGCAACGGCCTGGGCATCGGCGCGGACATGCGCCAGCGGCCCTTTGACGCGCTTTCCGGCGGGGAAAAAACCCGGATCAACCTGGCCCGGCTCATCCTGGAGGACACCGACATCCTGCTGCTGGACGAGCCCACCAACCACCTGGACCTGAACGCCACCGAGTGGCTGGAGAGCTATCTGGAGCGGTTCAAGGGCACGGTGCTGGCCATCTCCCACGACCGCTGGTTCCTGGATAAGGTGGTAAAGCGGGTGGCGGAGATCCAGGACGGCAGGGCGGAGCTCTACTCCGGCAACTACTCCTTCTACGTGGAGGAGAAGGAGCGCCGGTATCAGGAGCGGCTCAAGCAGTACGAGAAGGAGCAGGCCAAGATCGCCCAGCTGGAGGCCGCCGCGGAACAGATGCGCCTGTGGGCCTTTAAGGGCAACGACAAGCAGTACAAGCGGGCCATCAATATGGAGCGGCGCATTGAGCGCATGCGCACCACGGACAAACCCACAAAGGAGCGTAAGCTGGCCACCCGGTTCGGGGAGCGGGAGTTTCACGGGGACGAGGCCCTGGTGGTCACCGAGCTGAAAAAGTCCTTTGGGGAGCGGGTGCTGTTTGACCACATCAACCTGGATGTGACCGGGGGCGAGCGGATCGCCCTGCTGGGGGACAACGGCACCGGCAAGTCCACCTTCATCAAGCTCATCATGGGGGAGGAGGCGCCGGACGCCGGCTCCATCTACCTGGGGCCCTCCATCCGGGTGGGATATCTGCCTCAGATCATCCACTTTGACCGGCCCGACCGAAACCTGGTGGACACCATGCTCTACGCCCAGAACTGCACCACCCAGGAGGCCCGGGACCGGCTGGCCTCCTTCAAATTCCGGGGGGAGGACGTGTTCAAGCAGGTGTCCGCCCTGTCCGGCGGGGAGCAGTCCCGGCTGCGCCTGTGTATGCTCATGGACAGCCGGATCAACCTGCTCATCCTGGACGAGCCCACCAACCACCTGGACATCGACTCAAGGGAGTGGATCGAGGAGGCGGTGGAGGAGTACGGCGGCAACCTGCTGTTCGTCTCCCACGACCGCTACTTCATCGAGAAGTTCGCCACCCGGGTGTGGATGCTGGAAAACGGGCAGATCACCGATTTCCGGGGCTCTTACAGCGAGTTCCGGGCCTTCCGGGAGCGGCAGGAGCAGCTGAAAAACGCCAAGGCCCCCGCCCCCGAGCCGGAGAAGCCGAAAGAGGACAAGCCCCGCCGTCCCGGCGGCACCAAGGAGCTGGAAAAGCAGGTCCGGGCCGCGGAGCGGGCGGTGGAGAAGGCGGAGGTCCGGCTGGACGAGCTGGCCCAGGCGGCGGAGGAGGCCGCGTCCGATTACCTGAAGCTCCAGGACATCTACAAGGAGCGGGAGGAGGCCGAGGACCAGCTGGCCCACCTGTACGCGGAGTGGGAACGGCTGGCGGCGGAGCTGGAAGAGGCGAAAGGATGACATAGCGCTATGGGATACAAAAGCTACCGGGGAAACAGCCCGCAGAGGAAAAAGAAATCCTGGCTCATCGCCCTGCTGGCCCTGCTCATCGCGGGGGCGCTGGCCCTGGGCGCGCTGGAGCTGGTCATCTGGCGGGGGGCCCAGGGCCGGACCGCCCAGGCCGGGGACGGGCCGGAGGTGATGGTCATCTTCGGCTGTCAGGTGAAGCCGGACGGGCCATCCATCCTGCTGCGGGACCGGCTGGACACCGCCCTGGCCTATTTGGAGGACCACCCAAACACCCGCATTGTCGTCAGCGGCGGCAGGGGGGATGATGAGCACCAGTCCGAGGCCCAGTGCATGTACGACTACCTCACCGCCCACGGGGTGGACGGGGAGCAGATCCGCATGGAGGACCAGTCCCGGAACACCCACCAGAACATCCGCAACACCCTGGCCCTCTGGGGCGGCGGCCCCCCCTGGGGCTCCATCCCCGCCCCGGAGCAGTGCCGCTACGTGCTGGTGTCCAGCGACTTCCACCTCTCCCGCATCCTCATGCTGTGGCAGCGGGCCGCCGGGCGGCTGGACAACGTGACCACCCTGCCCGCCCCGGTGAGCCACGCCCCCTCAAGGGTGCAGATGTTCTTCCGGGAGCCGCTGGCCCTGGTGAAATCCTTTGTGTTTGACTGGTAAAAGGTGATGAAATGCAGGATAACCTGAAAAACATAGAGCTCCGCTATGCGGAGCTGGAGGCCCGGCTGGCCGCCAACGAAACCTACAGCGACCCGGATTTGGTCTCCCGCCTCAACCGGGAGCAAAAGGAGCTGGAGCCCCTGGTGACCGCCTACCGGGCGCTGCAAAAGGCCCAAAGCGACCTGGCCGGGGCGGAGGAGCTGCTGGGTGACCCGGAGATGAAGGAGCTGGCCCAGGCGGAGCTGGCCCAGGCCAAGGACAACATCGGGCGGCTGGAGCAGGAGATCAAGATTCTGCTCCTCCCCCGGGACCCCAACGACGGCAAGAACGTCATCATGGAGATCCGGGCCGGGGTTGGCGGCGAGGAGTCCGCCCTGTTCGCCCACTCCCTCACCCGGATGTACACCATGTACGCGGAAAAGCGGGGCTGGCGGGTGGAGGTCAACTCCGCCAGCGAGACCGAGCTGGGGGGCGTCAAGGAGATCTCTCTCACCATCGAAGGCGACGGGGCCTGGTCCAGGCTGAAGTTCGAGAGCGGCGTCCACCGGGTGCAGCGGGTGCCGGAGACCGAGTCCGGCGGGCGGGTCCACACATCCACCGCCACCGTGGCGGTGCTGCCCGAGATGGAGACGGTGGACGTGCAGATCGACCCCGCGGATGTGGAGATGCAGGTGTTCCGCTCCTCCGGGGCGGGGGGCCAGCACATCAATAAGACCTCCTCCGCCGTCCGGCTCATCCACAAGCCCACCGGGACGGTGGTGGAGTGCCAGCAGGAGCGC
>CAJUEC010000044.1 GCA_910585155.1 uncultured Oscillospiraceae bacterium | reverse complement strand
GGAACGAGGTCTTTGCCGACGTCACCATCGCCTCCGCCATCCTGGATCGTGTACTGCATCACTGCACTGTCATTAACATCAAGGGTGAGTCTTACCGCCTGAAGGAGCGCAAGGAATTTATGCGCCAGAAACAGCAAATCGTGAACACTCTTTTTGAACAAGGAAACGCTTAGTTTTGTTACCCCCCGCCGAAAAACTACAAAATTTCTTCGGCGTTTTCTTACAATTTCAAATTGGCGTTGACACCTCTGCAGGGACTGACCGCCGCCCAAAGCGGCGCGCAATCAGCGAAGAGAAAGGGATGTGAACAATGGCAAACCCGACAACCAAAGCCCAGAAGAACCTGATCCACACCGGCATTGCCCTGGTGATCTATCTGGTTTTCAAGTTCCTCCTCCCGGCCCCCGCGCCCATTACCTCCGATGGCATGGAGGTCATCGGCATTCTGATCCTGGCTACTTACCTTTGGGTGTCCGTGGGCACCGGCTGGACCAGTGTGCTCACTATCTGCCTGATGGGCCTGACCAATTACATGAGTGCCGCCAACGCCATCAAAGGCGCGTTCGGCGATTGGATGTTTGCCTTTCTGATGGGCTGCATGCTGGTCAATGCTGTGCTGTCCGAGACCGGCCTGTCCCGCCGTATCGCCATGTGGTTCATTACGCGGAAATTTGTCAACGGGCGGCCCTATGTCATCGTCGGAATGTTTTTTGTGGCCATGTTTGTGCTGGGCCTGTTCATGACCTCCTCCGCCACCTGCGTGATGTTCCTGGCCCTGGCCAAGGAGATGCTGGATACCTGCGGCTGTGACCGCAAGGACCGCTTTTCCCAGTTTCTGTTCTGCTGCATCGCGTGGATCACGATTGCCGGCAACGGCATGACCGCCATCGGCCACGGCAACTTCATCACCGGCATGGGCTGGGTGGCGGAAGCCTTCGGCCTGGAGATCAGCATCGCCCAGTCCGCCGCCATTGGCTGCGCCATCGGTGTTGTGTGGATCGTCCTGCTGGTGCTCATCATGAAGTACATCTATAGGATGGACGCCTCCGGCCTGGTAAAGCTGGACATCGAAGAGCTGCGGTCCGGCATGTCTAAAATGACCAAGCAGGAGAAGTTTGCCGCGCTGTGCTTCGGCCTGGTGGTGTTCAGCTGGGCTGCCGCCGACATCACCAAGCCCATCCCCTTCCTGAGCGGCACTGTGGGCGCGTTTTGCAAAAGTATGGGCTCCGCCCTGCCCATTCTGCTGTGCATCTGCGTCATGTGCGTGATTCCCGTGGACGGCAGGCCGCTGATGGATTTCAACAGCATGACAAAAAAGATTGCCTGGCAGAGCTGCATGATGATCGGCACTGTGCGTATGCTGGGCACGGTGGTGGCCGACGAGGAGCTGGGCATATCCCCCTGGATTCAGCAGACCTTCGGCCCCGTCATTCAGGGCATGGCGCCCATCCTGTTCATGGTGGTATGCGTGGGCGCAGTGCTCCTGCTGACCAACCTTGTCTCCAACAGCATCGCCATGGTTCTGTTTAAGGTAGCCGCTCCGCTGGCCCTGCTGGTTCCCGGCATCAACGGCCCCGCGCTGGGCGTGGTCATGATCTGCGCGGCCCACTACGCCATGTGGACCCCCGGCTGCACGACCACCACGTCCTTTGTGGTGGGCAGCGGCGACGTGGACGGCATGTTCATGGTCAAGCACGGCTTGGTTCCCATGCTCGCGGCCCTGCTGGCGCTGGTGGGTGTCGGCTACGGCGTCGGCTGCCTGGTATTTTGAGCCGTCTCCCAAAAACAATGGTGCGGAGGCCGGCCGGCCTCCGCACCCACAGACACAGAAAGGATACTCTCCATGAAAACTCGCATCACACAGCTTTTTGGCATCAAATATCCCATCATTCAGGGCGGCATGCAGTGGCTGGCCACGGCGGAGTTTGCCGCCGCCGTCTCCAACGCGGGCGGGCTGGGTATCATCAATGCCACCCGCTTTCAGGACCGGGCTGGACTGACGGCGGAAATCCGGCGGATGAAGGAGCTGACGGACAAGCCCTTTGCCGTGAATATCTCCACGCTCCCCCACAAAGATTACAAGGATAACACAGACAATTATTTTCAGGCCGTCATAGAGGGCGGAGCTCCCATTGTAGAGACCTCCGGACGCAAGCCGGGCGAGTACATTCAGCTGTGCCACGATCACGGGATCAAAATCATGCACAAGGTCCCCGCGGTGCGCTACGCCAAGTCGGTGGAACGGCTGGGGGTGGACGCGGTGACAATCGTGGGCTATGAGTGCGCGGGCCACCCAGGCATGGACGACGTTTCCACGATGGCCCTGATCCCCAAGGCGCAGGAGGAGCTGTCCATCCCGGTGGTTGCCGGGGGCGGCATCGCGGACAGCCGGGGCTTTGTGGCCGCGCTGGCGCTGGGGGCCGAGGGCGTGGTCATGGGTACCCGTTTCGTGGCCACCAGGGAGTGCCCTGTCCACGACAGCTTCAAGCGGCGGCTGGTGGAGACCGAGGAACACGGCACCATGCTGGTGCAGCGCTCCCTGCGCAACGCGAACCGGGTGTGTAAGAACGCCACGGCGGCCAAGACCTTGGAGATGGAGCAGGCCGGAGCCACCCTGGACGAGCTGCTGCCCGTCATCAGCGGCAAGAACCAGCGCCGCTGCTATGAGACTGGCGATGTGGAGGGCTGCCTGTTCCCCATCGGCCAATGCAGCGGCGTGATCCATGAGATAAAAACCGTACAGGAACTTTTCGACGAGATCGTCTCCGGCAGCGAGAAGGTTTTGCAGCGCCTGCGGAACGGCTTGGGCTGAGGCCGGCCCGGGGCCACACAGGAGGGAGAGAAATGGACCCTGCCGTCATCACGCTATTGATCCTGACCGGCTGTATCGTCTTGTTTTTGACCAACTGGTTTCCCAGCGCGGCCACCGCTGTTTTGGGCTGCGCCCTCTTCGCCCTGACCGGGGTGTGCAGTTTCTCCCAGGCGTTTTCCGGCTTCTCCAGCAGCACCACCATCATGGTCGCCGGTATGCTGGTCATCGGCGACGCCATGCTTCAATCCGGCTTGGCCGCCGCCCTGAGCGGCGTCATCATGAGAGCCGGAGCCGGCAGCGAGCGCAGATTCATCACTGCCGGCATCCTGCTCTCCGCCGTCCTGTCCGCCTTTATGGCCAATATGGCCGTCATCGCCATGTACTTGGCCATCGTCAACACCGTGTCCAAGGGCTCCGCGCACATGCACCTCAAGCGCCTGTGCATGCCCATCGCCATGGCCGCCATGTTTGGCGGCGTGTGTACGCTGATGGGGAGCACACCTCAGCTTCAGGTGCAGAACCTGCTGGAGGGTACCTGCGGGCTGTCCCTGCGCCCCTTCGACTATATGCCTGTGGGCGTCATCCTCACCCTGGTTTTTCTGGCCTATGTTCACATTCTGTGGTATCCGCTGAGCCGAAAGCTGTGGAAGGACGGGGAGGAAGCCGGCGTGGACCAGAAAAAGCTGGACAGCTACTGCATCCGGCAGGGAACCGGCGGGACCGGGACAGACAAGCGGATTATCATGGGACTCATCATGGCGCTGGTAATCGTGCTGTTCATCACCGAGGCGGTCAACGTCGCCATGGCCGCCGTCATCGGCGCGCTGCTCTGTCTGGTCACCGGCTGCACGACGGAACGCTCCGTGCTGAAAAACATGGACTGGGCCGTTCTGATCCGCCTGGCGGGCTGCCTGGGCCTGGCGGCCGGCATCGGCGAGAGCGGGTGTGACGAGCTGATCGCCTCCGCGCTCATCTCTGTTTTTGGTGCCGAGATTCACCCCATGGCATTGCTGCTGGCCGCCGTCTCCCTGGCTGTGCTTGTCAGCAATTTCATCTCCAATTCCACCGCGGTCATCATCGTTCTGACGCCGGTGCTGTCCCTGTGCGGCTATATGGGCTTCAATCCCATCCCCTTTGGTCTGGCCGTGTGCTACGGGGCCAATCTAGCCTTTGCGACCCCCTTGGCCAACGCCCAAATCGGCGTGACCATGATAGCAGGCTACCAATTCCAAGACTATTTTAAGGTCAACATTCTGCTGGAGGTGCTGGTCGTACTGGTGGTCGCTGTCTTCGTGCCCATCTTCTTTCCATTTTACCGTTAGCGCCAAGCCTTATGCGCACAAGGCCGCCCGCCGCCTCGCCCGGGCGCGGGATGAGGGCGGCGGAATCCAGCCCTGTTCAGCGGCCGGATTCCGCCGCGCAGGGCTGTTTGTGTGCGCACCGCCTTGCCAGCAGCCTCGGCGTAAAGCGGAGAAACAGCACGGCGGAGATGATGCTGGCGGTGACGTCGCAGAAGGGCTCGGCGGCGAATGCCGCGGCGGCGGTGAGCAGCGCCGGGAAGAGCAGAACGCCGGTGAGGAACAGAATTTTCCGCACCAGGGAGCAGAACAGGGCCAGCCCCACCTGTCCCAGGGCGGTGGACATGTCCACCGCCATCCACTGGACGGCCATGAACAGCACCCCGGCGGTGTAGAGCTTGATATACGACACGCTCCGGGCCATCACCTGGGCGTCCCCGGTGAACAGCCGGACGAACCAGGGGGCGCACAGGTGGGTGACGGCCAGCATCAGCGCGGCAAACCCCAGGCACAGCAGGAGCACCCCCCGCAGGGCCTGCTCCACCCGCGCCCGGTTGGCCGCGCCCAGGTTGAAGCTCACTACCCCCTGGCACCCCAGCGTGATGCCGCTCATAGGCATGGAAATCAGCAGCATGTAGCTCTGGACAATGGCGGCGCAGGTGATCAGCACATCCCCCTCCCCGGGCCCGCCCCGGCGCTGGAGGACTGCGTTTAAAACGATCAGGATCACGCTGTCCAGCGCATAGGTCAGAAAGGGCGCGGTACCCAGGAACAGCACCTTTTTGCACAGCGCGGGCTGGAAGCGTCCCCACCGCAGGGGGACGGGCAGGCCCGGCAGCCGCAGCGAGCACAGGGCGAAGGCGCAGGCGGCGGCCTGGGAGAGGATGGTGGCCCAGGCCGCGCCGGCCACGCCCAGGTCCAGCGCGAAGATAAACACCGGGTCCAGGCCGATGTTCAGCGCCGCCCCCAGCACCACCGTGCCCATGCCCAGCCCGGAGCGGCCCTGGGCGATGAGAAAGCTGTTCAGCCCGCCGGACAGCAGGGCGAAGGCGGTCCCCGCGATGTAGATGGTGATGTAGTCCAGGGCATAGGGAAAGGTGTCCACACTGGCCCCGAACCACCAGAGGAACTGGCGGCGCAGCAGGAAAAACAACACACTCAGTCCCACCGCCAGGCCCAGCAGCAGCCGGAAGCAGTTGGACAGCAGCTCGGAGGCCTCGGCCTGATCTCCGGCCCCCAGCCGCATGGCCATCAGCGGCGTGCCGCCCAGCCCCACCAGGAAAGAAAACGAGGCCAGCAGGGTGATGATGGGCCCGCACACCCCCACCCCCGCCAGAGCCAGGGAGCCGACCCCGGCGATGTGGCCGATAAACATCCGGTCCACCACGCTGTACAGCACGTTGATGAACTGGGCCAGCATGGTGGGCGCCGCCAGCCGGAACAGGAGGCCCGCCATGGGGTCCCGCCCCAAATCATTTTTTCGACGCAAAAGAACCATCTCCTCCGGGACAACCGCTGTTATTCGCGGGGCTATTATACTCGCCTGCGCAGAAAAGTCAAGAGAGGGTTCAGGCTGTGCTCCACAAAACCGATGTGAATGGACCAACGGCAGCTCCCCCCGAACCGGGTGGGAGCTGCCGTTGTTTACAGGTGCCCGCGCCGGATGATCTCCGCCCGCAGCGCCGCGCCCCGGAACAGGACCAGGGTGGACAGAAGAACCGCGCTGAAGCCAATACATATCACCGAGGGGTAGATCATCCACAGCGCGCCGCACAGCAGGGGGATCAGGGGGAGGAAGCCGGCAAGCGCGCACAGGCCCAGATAGAGCAGGTAGTCGGATGGCCGCAGCCGCAGAACCCACGCGGCCGCGGCTACCGCCAGCTGCATACAGGGGATCAGGCAGGGCAGCACGAAATTGATGGACCAGCCCTTAAAGCCTGTGCGCCAGTCCCATATCAGCACCAGCGCCGACACGGCAGCCAGCAGCCAGACAATGGCCTTCATGGGGTTGCGCCGTTTTCGAAACGCGATGCCCAGCAGCAGCCACGCGCTGGCCAGGCCCGCCGCCACAAACAAAAACCACCAGCCCCCGGAGGGGAAGCAGTAATTGACCGCGGCGCAGACCGCCAAAACCACCGTCGTGATCCATCCGGCAAGCCGGACGGTCAGCCAATATGGCCGCTCCATCTTCAGCAGGACCGGGTATGGGTCCTCCTCCGGCGTGCCGGACACCTCCCCCTGGCACAGCGGGCAGCGGCGCATGGAGCCGGACAGGTGTACGCCGCATTTTTTACAGTACAGCATCACGATCCCCTTTCACTTTCAGGCGGCAGATTGGTGGTCAGCACCACGTCGATCCCCATCTGCACCAGCTTTTTGAAAAATACGCGCTCCGTCTCGTGGCTTCGGAAGGGGCCGGCAAAGCTGACCACATACTGTCCGCCAAAGGAACAGGCGCAGGCCTGGGTCTTCCCGGCGCTTGTATACGCGCCGAAAAAATGGATCAGCGATTCCATCTCCTTGGGCATGGACACCTTTCCGATGTTGGAAAAGGAGGCCGTCACCCCCCGGGCGGTCAGGCGGTTGGCGGCGAGCAGGATCACGTCCTTGAGGGGCAAGGGCACCAGCCGGAGGGGAACGCTGTGCTCCAGCGCGCACAGCCGGTTCATGTGCTCCCCCATCCGCTCCTGGGTCAGGTTTGCCTGAAAGCTGCGCTTGACCTCCGCCAGCACCGGCTCCAGGCCGTCCGCTCCCCTGCTGAAGTCATAGCCCACATTGATGGTGGCGAAGAAGTTCCGGGCGGATTCCGAGGGAAAGAAGTTGCGCAAATTCACGGGAATAGCCACGACCACCGGCTTCCTGCGGTCCCGCACCCGCATCCCGTCATGAATCGCGCACAGGAAAACCGCCGTCATCAGCTCGGTCAGCGTGGCGCCCCGTTCCCGCGCGCAGGCCAGGGCCTGGTCCAAGGGCATCCGCCCCTCCAACACGGCCAGCTGCCGCCGGGGCAGGCGCTCTCCCCGGAACTGGTAGGCGGGGGGAGAAAGCCGGGCAAAGCGGCGGGACGGCTTCTCGTAATACTTTTGAAAGCTGTCCACCTGGCGCTGGAATTGAGCGGCGTCATAGGGCGGAGCGGGGAAGGAGCCGGAAAACACGCCCTTATAGCGCAGGAGCAGGTACTCATACACCAGCGCGCACAGGAAGTGGAGCGCCCCGGTGCCGTCCGTCAGGGCGTGGTGGACCTCCAGGCTGATCCGCCTGCGGTAGTAGAGCACGCGGAAGAGCAGGCTGCGGCGGACGGAGGGGTAGATGGTGTAGCAGGGCGGCAGCTCCTCGGCGGAGACCCGGGCGGGCAGGGGGCTCTCCTCCAGGTAGTACCAAAACCACCCCCGCTTCATCACGGAGCGGTACATGGGAAAGCGTTCTAGGGCCTTGTCCAACGCGGCCTGCAAAAGCTGGGGCTCCACCGGCTCCCGCAGCTCGCAGACGAAGCGAAACACCTTGGAGTCGTGGGAGGAGCCGGTGGATGGAAAGATCTTCGCGGCGTTGTCCAGTGTCCGCCAGGGCGGCGAGCTTCTGCTGTTCATACGCTTCTCTCCAAAAAACGGTTGATGATCTCATAGGTCTGTCTTACCAGCGCAAACCGGGCGGGGAGGGAGAAGTAGCCGTGAAGGGCGTCGGGAATCCGATGTGTCTCCGCGTATCCCCCGGCCTTCCGCAGCCGCTCCCCATAGGCCTCGCCCTCATCCCGCAGCGGGCAGTACTGGGCCGTGATGATCAGCGTATCCGGCTGGTCCGCCAGACTGTCCGCGCTCAGCGGGGCGAAGTAGGGGTTTGTCGGGTCGCCGTCGGAGGAGCGGTAGAGGTCCAGGAAGTCCCGCACCCGTTTGGCGGTCAGCAGATACCCGGTCCCGTTCTCCCGCACGGAGGGATAGGGGGAGCTCTCCGAGTGGTCGCCGGCCAGGGCCGGATAGATCAATATCTGGCGGCGGGGCAGAAATTCCCCCCGGTCCCGGGCCATCAGCGAGACGGCGGCGGCCAGATTTCCCCCCGCGCTGTCTCCGATCAGAACGATATCCTCCCGCCGCACGCCCAACAGCCCGGCGTTGCGGAACACCTCCCGGGCGGCGGCGTAGCAGTCCTCCGGCGCGGCGGGAAAGCGGTGCTCCGGCGCCAGGCGGTAATCCACGCTGGCCACGGCGCAGCCGGTCATGGCCGCCATATCCGCGCACACCCCGTCGTAGCTGTCCACCGTGCCCGTCACCCAGCCGCCGCCATGGAAGAAGACCAGCACGGCGGGCCCAGCTGCCTCGGCGGGCTTGAACACACGCACGGGGATCTGATGGCCGCCGTTTGACACCGGGTACTCCCAGACGCGGTAGAGCGCCGGGTTCTTCCGCCGGTGGGCCAGCAGCTTGTGGAGCTCCCGCTCCACCAGATAGGTCTTTTTCACGTCGATCTCCGGGTAGGACAGAATACTCAGCGCTGCCCGCGTCGCTTTATTGATCGCCATAGCCGTTCCTTTTCTCTCATTTTTATATCAGTATAGCATGGATTCACGGTAAAAACCAGTCTTGATTCCGCTTTCGGCAGAATTATTTCAGCCGCCGGCCCGCACCTTCGAGTTTGAATTTTACATAGATTTTACACGGCTTTGGTAGTAGAATTTACATTCACATGTCAAAATATATCCGTAGCATATTGAGAAGCCGCACTTACAGCCCTTCGAATTGGCGGTCAAGACGGCCGCGGGGATGATGCCGGGGCGATTGGCAGGGCTTCTGAAATTGGGGGAAGATTGCGCTATGGATTTATTTGACATATTGACTCTGGCCGGCGGCCTGAGCCTGTTCCTGTTCGGGATGAGCGTTATGGGGCAGGCGCTGGAGCGGAGGGCCGGGGACCAGCTGCGCTCCATTCTGGGGCGGTTCACCTCCGGCAGGGTCTCCGGCCTGCTGACGGGGCTGGGCGTCACCGCGGTGATCCAAAGCTCCTCGGCCGCCACCGTTATGGTGGTGGGCTTCGTCAACTCGGGCCTGATGACCCTGAGGCAGGCCATCAACGTGATCATGGGGGCCAACATCGGCACCACGGTCACGGCGTGGATCCTGAGCCTGACGGGGATTGACAGCGGAAATGTATTCATCCAGCTCTTAAAGCCCGCCTCCTTCACCCCGGTGCTGGCCGTGGCCGGGATCATCCTCTATCTGTTCTGCAAGTCCGCGAAGAAGCGGGACACAGGCACGATTCTGCTGGGCTTCACCACGCTGATGTTCGGCATGGAGACCATGTCCGGCGCGGTCTCCGGCCTGCGGGACGTCCCGGCCTTTCAGCAGCTGTTCATCCTGTTCCAAAACCCGGTTCTGGGCGTCCTGGCCGGGGCGGCGCTTACGGCGGTCATCCAGTCCAGCTCCGCCTCCGTTGGGATTTTGCAGGCGCTGGCCGTGACCGGGCAGGTCTCCTACGGCGCGGCCATCCCCATCATCATGGGGCAGAACATCGGCACCTGCGCCACCGCCATGCTCTCCTCCGTGGGGGCGAATAAAAACGCGAAGCGGGCCGCCCTGGTCCACCTGTCCTTCAACGTGATCGGCAGCGCGGTGTGGCTGGCCGCGTTCTGCCTGCTTCGGGCCCTGCTTGCCCCTGCCCTTCTGGAGCAGCCGGCGACGCGGGTAGGCATCGCCGCCGCCCACACGGTGTTCAATGTTCTGTGTACGCTGCTCATGCTGCCCCTGTCCGGCTTCCTGGAGCGGCTGGTCAACGGGCTGATTCCCGACGCGGGGCAGCCCGAGGCCCGCCCGGAGCTGGACGAGCGCCTGCTGGCCGCGCCCCACATCGCCCTGGAGCGGTGCCGGGAGGTGGCCTCCGACATGGCAAAAACCGCCGGGTCGGCCCTGAGAGAGTCCCTCTCCTCGCTGCGGGCGTGTACGCCGGAGCTGGCCGCCTCCATCCGGGAGGGGGAGGAGAGGACCGACCGCTATGAGGACATTCTGGGCAGCTATCTGGTGAAGCTGAGCGCCCGGCAGATCGGCGAGGCGGACAGCATGGAGGCCGCCAAGCTGCTGAAGATCATCGGCGACTTTGAGCGCATTGCCGACCACGCGGTGAACCTGCTGGGGTCCGGGGCGGAGATGCGGGAGAAAAAGCTGCGCCTCACGGACGCCGCGATGGCCGAGCTGGACGTGCTGTGCGCCGCCGTCACCGAGATTCTGGAGCTGTCCCTCGCGGCGTTTCTGGAGAATGACCTGGCCGCCGCCGCCCAGGTGGAGCCGCTTGAGCAGGTCATCGACCAGCTCAAGGAGCAGCTGCGCACCCGCCACATCCTCCGCCTCCAGCAGGGCGTGTGCACCATCGGCACGGGCTTTGCCTGGTCCGACCTGCTGACCGACCTGGAGCGCACCGCCGACCACTGCTCCAACATCGCCGGGAGCGTCATCGACGCGGCGGACGGCGGCATGGATCTGCACAGGTCCCTGCGGGCGCTGCGAAACGATGGAGGGGATTTCTCGGCCAGGGTTCATCAGTACAGCGAGAAATACGCGCTGAGGCCGGCGCGCCCGCATTGATGGGAGGGGCTTCATGTGGTATGATGGATGTGAGGTGAGGTTGCAATGATCTTCTGTGTGGAGGACGACAGCGGCATCCGGGACCTGATGGTCTACGCACTGAACGCCGCAGGCCTGGAGGCCGCCGGGCTGGACGGCGGCGCGTCCCTGGAGGAGGCCCTGGGGGAGCGGCGTCCGGAGCTGATCCTGCTGGACATCATGCTGCCTGGAGAGGACGGCCTTTCCATCCTGAAAAAGCTGCGCGCCCGGACGGATACGGCGGATATCCCCGTCATCATGGCCACGGCGAAGGGGACGGAATTCGACCGGGTGACGGGGCTGGACCTGGGGGCCGACGACTACCTCTCCAAGCCCTTCGGCATGATGGAGATGGTGTCCCGGGTGCGGGCGGTGCTGCGCCGGGCGGGGCCGAAGGAGCCGCCCAGGGCCCTGCGCACAGGCGGCCTGGAGCTGGACCTGGAGGGGTGCGCCGCCTATGCGGACGGGGTGCGGACCGCCCTCACCCGGAAGGAATATCTGCTGCTTCGCACGCTGATGGAGCGGCCCGGGCGGGTGTTCACCCGGGGCCAGCTGCTGGAGGCGGTATGGGGCGTGGAGCATGTGGGGGAGACCAGGACGGTGGACGTGCACATCGCCACCCTGCGCACAAAGCTGGGCGAATGCGGGAGGCAGATCGAGACGGTTCGGGGCCTGGGGTACCGTCTGGAGGACAGCAGATGACAAAACGGATTTTTTGCTCCATCTTTTTTGCGGTGTTTGGGGTTTTTCTCACCTCGCTGGCCCTGATTATGGGGATTCTGTACGGCTATTTCACCAATGTGCAGCAGGCGCAGCTGAGGATGCAGACCGTTTTGGCGGCCCAGGGCGTGTCCAATGAGGGCGCCGGATATTTCCGCGGCCTGGACCTCAAGGACTGCCGCATCACCTGGATTGGCGCGGACGGGACGGTGCTCTACGACAGCCAGGCCGGCACCGCTGAGAACCATATGGCGCGGGAGGAGGTGGTTGAGGCCCTCTCCACCGGCTACGGGGAGAGCCGGCGCTATTCCGCCACCCTGATGCTCCGTTCCCTGTATGCCGCCCAGCGTCTGGCGGACGGCACGGTGCTGCGGCTGTCCATTGCGCAAAACTCCATCCTGACGCTGGCGCTCGGCATGGCGCAGCCCATCTGCACCGTGTTCCTGGTGGCGGTCATCCTGTCGGCGCTTTTGGCGGTCCATATCTCCAGGCGAATTGTGAAGCCGCTGGCCGAGATGGACCTGGACGCGCCCATGCCCGGCGGAGGATACGAGGAGCTGGCGCCCCTTCTGCGGCGGGCGCAGAGCCAGCAGAAGCAGCTCAAATGGCAGGAGGCGGCGCTCCAGCGGAAGCAGGATACGCTGAATACCATCGTGAGCAGCATGAGCGAGGGCATGGTGCTGCTGGACCGGGAACATAAAATCGTCAGCATCAACCCCGCCGCCATGGCGCTTCTGGGGCTGGGCGCGTTCAGCGTGGGCACGGACATCCTGGCGCTGGCCGGGAACGTGGACCTGCGGGCCGTGGTGGAACAGGCCCTGAGGGGGGAGCGGGGGGAACAGACCATCGCGGTTCGGGGGACGCGGCACCGGCTGGAGGCCGCCCCAATCATCTCCGGGGATAAGCCCGCCGGGGCGGCGCTGCTCTTTTTCGACATCACGGAGAAGGAAAAGACGGAGGCGCTGCGCCGGGAGTTTACCGCCAACGTGTCCCACGAGCTGAAAACCCCCCTGCAATCCATCTCCGGCTGCGCCGAGCTGCTGGAAAACGGCCTGGTGAGGGAGGAGGACATCCGGCCCTTCGCGGGCAGAATCCACGCCGAGGCCCAGCGGATGACCCGGCTGGTGGAGGACATCATCCATCTGTCCCAGCTGGACGAGGGGGCCGCGCTGGCATGGCAGGAGGTGGAGCTGTACGAGGCGGCGCGGGAGGCCGCGGCCGCGCTGCAAAGCAGCGCGGCGGCAAGACAGATCCGCCTGTCGGTCACGGGGGAACGCGCCCTGGTCAGCGGTGCGCGGGGCCTGATCTGCGAGATGATCTACAATCTCTGCGACAATGCCATCAAGTACAACGTGGAGGGCGGCAGCGTGGAGGTCTCGGTGGAGGAGGACGGCCAGAGGGCGGTGGTTTCAGTCTCAGACACCGGCATCGGCATACCGCCGGAGTACCAGGACAGGATTTTTGAGCGGTTTTTCCGGGTGGATAAAAGCCGGTCCAAGGCGTCGGGGGGCACCGGCCTGGGGCTGTCCATCGTAAAGCATATCGCCCAGTATCACGGGGCGGAGCTGGCCGTGGAGAGCGAGCTGGGCCGGGGCACGAAAATATCGGTCTCATTCCGCCGGCAGGAAACGCCGTGAGGCGTTGCGGCGGACCAAACAAAGCGCCAGGGACAATTTTGTCCCTGGCGCTTTCCGCTTCTGCCGCTCAGTCCTCCGGGGAGTGACCGCAGGCCGCCCGCAGCCGCTCCACCTCTTCCCGCTCCGGCATGGAGCGGATGGCCCCCTTCCGGGTGGTGACCAGGTAGGCCGCCGCGTTGGCAAAGCGGAGCATCTCGGTGAGGTCCGCCTCCGTCAGCCCCTCCAGGCCGTGCTCCAGCACGAAGCTCAGCACGCTGGCGCAGAAGGTGTCCCCCGCGCCGGTGGTCTCAATGACGCCCCCCAGCTTACAGGCCGGGGCAAACACCCGCTTGTCCCCGTAGTGGGAATAGCTGCCCTGGGCCCCGGCGGTGACGTTGCACAGCTTGATGTTGGGGTACTGCTCCCGCAGGAGGGCCGCGCCCCTGTGGAGGTCCGTCTCTCCAGTCATAAACTCCAGCTCGTTGTCGGCGATTTTCAGCACGTCGCACTGGGCCAGGCCGTACGCAATCTGGGCCCTGGCCTCATCCAGGCTGTCCCACAGGGGCGGGCGGAGATTGGGATCGAAGGAGATCACGGCTCCGCCCTGCTTCGCGGCCTCGATGGCTCTGCGGGTGGCCTTCCGCACCCCCTCGTGGGTCATGGACAGGGTGCCGAAGTGGAAAATCCGGCTGTCCGCGATGACGTCCAGGGGCAGCTCGTCCTCACCCAGCATCATATCCGCGCCGGGGTTGCGGTAGAAGGAGAAGTCCCGGTCGCCGCTGGAGAAGGTCTTGACGAAGGCCAGGGTGGTGCGCACATTCCTGTCGAACACCAGGTAATCCATGCAGATCCCCGCCTGGGCCGCCGCGTCCCGGAGCAGATGGCCAAACAGATCGTCCCCCACCTTGCCCACAAAGGCGCAGGAGCGGCCCAGCTTTTTCAGCATGGCCAGCACGTTGCAGGGCGCCCCGCCGGGGTTGGCCTCAAAGAGGGCGTTGCCCTGGCCGCTCAGGCCGTTCTGGGTGAAATCGATGAGCAGCTCCCCCAGGGCCGTCACGTCAAATCGCTTCATCTCCTCATCCCTCCGCAAACAAATCGTACTTCGTCACGTCCATGCGCACCGGCCCGTCGGCGGCAAAGGAGATGCCCTTTGCCGCCTCGTCCGTGGTGATGGCGGCGGTCAGGACCTGCTCCCCGTCGTTGACGAACACCTCCGCGCTGAACCGGTCCAAAATGACCCGCAGCTTCAGCGTACCGTCTCTGCTGGGAACCAGGCAGCGGCGCTGATGGACGCACGCCCGGCGGGAGCCGGAAAAGCTGCGGTCGATTTCCAGCACGGACTCATGGGGGCGGAAGCTCAGCGCCGTGTGGCGCCGGCCGTCCTGGGCAAAGCGGAGGGTGAACCTCCGGCAGGGCGCCCCGCCGTCCTGGGGCCGGATGGTCAATTCCAGGTCCACCGTCCGCCCCTCCACCCCGGGCAGGGTCAGCTCCCCCTCAAAGGCGGCGTCCCTGTGCTCCACCCTGCCGCTTCGGTGGTCCTCCAGCTCCCGCAGGGGGCGCTGGTACAGCCGTCCGTTTTGAACGGACAGCTCCCGGGGCAGGCTCATCTGCCCGAACCAGGGCCGGGCTTCATCTCTGGTCGGGGCGCAGGTGTCCCAATTCTGCATCCAGCCGATCATCACCCGCCTGCCGTCCGGGGTGAGCACGGTCTGGGGGGCGTAAAAGTCGATGCCGCAGTCAATGGCCTGATCTTTTTCGGGATAAAAACGCTTTTTCGCCTCGTCATAGCGCCCGATCATGCACACTGTGCCGTTGCCGTTGTGGTACTCCAGCCCCTCCGGCAGCATATCCTGGGGGCTGACCAGCAGCACGTGCTTCCCGTCCAGCGGGAAAAAGTCGGGACACTCCCACATCCGGCCCAGCCGCCCGCCGTTCTCCGCCAGGATGCTCTCGAACGCCCACCGGAAGCCGTCGGGGCTGGAGAACAGCAGGATGCGGCCCAGGCCGTCCCCGCCGCAGCCGCCCACCACGCACCGCAGGCTGCCGTCCGGCTCCCGCCAGACCTTTGGGTCCCGGAAGCTGCTCCGGCTCAGCCCGGCGGGCAGGGCAGGCCCGTCGATCACCGGGTTTTGGGCGCACTTCCGGTAGTTCAGCCCGTCGCCCACGGCCACGCACTGGGTCTGACGCTCCCCGCCCTCCTCTTTGCGCACGCCGGTGTAGAGGAGGAGCTGTCTGCCGTCGGCCAGGTCGATGGCGCTGCCGGAAAAGCAGCCGAAGGAGTCATAGGGCTGATCCGGGGCCAGGGCGGCGGGGAGGTAGGTCCAGTGGAGCAGGTCCGGGCTCACCGCGTGGCCCCAGTGCATGGAGTCCCACACGGTGCTGTAGGGGTTGTACTGGTAGAACAGATGGTATTCACCTTTATAGTAAGAGAAGCCGTT
Organism: uncultured Oscillospiraceae bacterium; assembly: GCA_910585155.1. GTDB lineage: Bacteria > Bacillota > Clostridia > Oscillospirales > Oscillospiraceae > Enterenecus. Next base: position 2,514 of record CAJUEC010000044.1, on the reverse strand, counting down.
GGGGTCGTTCATCCAGCCCAGATAGGGGGACAGGTGAAACCGGGGCCGGGCTGACGGGTCGATTTTTTCCCCGCCCTCTTTCTCATACGCTCTCGCGAGCAGCAATTTTTGGCTTTCCACAAAAATTCTCCTTCATCGGCTTGATTCCCGCTCAGAGCTGCCGCCCTGCGCCTTTTCCGCATCCTCCGGCCTCATGTGCAGAAGGAATACCTGTTCTATGACCACGCTGTTCAGCCAGCAGACGGCGGTGGGGACGATGGCCGCCCATTGCGGTCCGGTGATTACCAGGGCGGCCCCGGCCAGAATGGGCAGAAACACCCCCAGCGCCCGGACGGGGTGGGCGGCCATGAGGATGAAGCTGAAGCGCAGCACATCCCTGGCCCTGCCGCTGAACCGGGCCCCGTAGGCGGACAGGTACGCCGTCCAGGTCACCGCCCCGCAGCTCAGCGCCAGAATCACCCAGTAGAGATCGCCCAAGGGGCTTCCGCCCAGCTTCAGCCCGCGGAACACCAGCGCGTCCGCCGCCAGCAGCGCCAGCACCCCCAGGGCGGCCAGCCACACCAGGGTGGAGCGGCGCAGGTTTTCCCTAAACGCCCCCCAGAAGGTGCTCCACAGATGGCCCTCGTCCCGGCGCAGATACCTGCGGACCGTGGTATACAGCGCCGCGCTGGCCGCGCCCATGGTGACGATGGGCAGGGAAAACAGCAGCCAGAGGATGCTGGCGCAGATGCAGTCGAAAAGCTTGATGAGCGCCCGCATCACCGGGCTGTCAACGCTGAAAATACCCCGCATATCCATCGCCTCCGTTTCTCTTCGCGGGCCGGGCTCAGCTGGTGTACTGCCGCAGGGACGAGAAGGTCACGGTGTTGCTCTCGGCGAACAGCTTGATGGGCTTGCCGCTGACGCCGTACAGCCGCACGGTCAGCGCCGCCTGGCCGTCGAGATAGAATACACCCACGGAGCCCTCCTGTATATAGGTAAAAGAATACTCCTGTTCCGGCTGGATGTCCAGGGTGTTTTCCGCGATCAGCGTGGCTCCCTCGTTGAAGAAAAGCTGGAGCTTTCCCTCCCGTGGGCTGAGGGAGATCATTTTGTATTTGTCCTCCCTGCCATTGTAGTCGAAGGCCAGCCCAAAGGAGCCGCTGCCGGAGCAGGAGAACCTCCCGGTGAGGACAAACCGCTCGTAGCAGGTGAAGGCGTCGGCATAGCTGTAGGCGGACCCGGCCTCTATCACGGCGGCGGACGACCCCAGCGGCAGCTCCCGGCGGGCGGTAAACTGCTCCAAAATGCCGTCCACCGGGGCCAGCACCAGCCCGCCGTCCTCCGTCTGGACCAGCTTCTGCACCACCAGGTTGCCCGCCCAGGCGGCCACGTCCTGGGTGGAGGAGGGGGACTCGGACCGCCTGGCCCAGCCCACCATGTAGGAGCTGCCGCCGTCCTCCACGTGCTTGGCGGCGTAGAACAGCTTCCCCTCCAGCCGCTGCGGCTGGGAGTAGGGGCCAAACTGCCCGTCCGCCGAGGCGTACCACAGGGTGTCGTCCTGAGCGGAGTAGGTGAGGTACCATTTATCCCCCATGCGGAAGGTGTCGCTGCACTCCAGGTTCCAGAAATCGCCCACCGGGTCGGTAAAGATGATGCCGTCATAGCGGGCGGTCTCCAGGTCGGCGCTGAGGGTGTACTTCAAAATCCGCGCCACGCCGCCCTGGGCGGCGGTGATGGTCAGGGAGATGGTGTCCGTCTCCGGGTCGTAGTAGGCCTGGGGGTCCCGGAAGTCGTTTTTCTGGCCCAGCTCCGCCGGGGGCGTGATGGACCAGCCCTCCACCTTCTGGAAGGAGGTGAGGCTGTCGCTCACCGCCACCATGATTTTTTCCTTGTACTCCGCCGTGGCCGCGCCGGTGTGGCCGGTGTAGAAGAGGTAGTATTTCCCGCCCGCCTTCACCACAGAGCCTGTGCCGATCCAGCTGTCCTGCCCGCCGCTGCGGGAGGCTTCCAGCACAGGCCCGTCCTGCTCCTCATAGTGGACAAAATCCGTGGTGGTGGCCAGGTAAATGGAGTGGTTGTAGGAGTCCCCGGCATCCTTCAAATAGTAGATGTAGTAGACCCCGTCCTCGCAGTAGGGCATGGGGTCCCCCACGTAGGGCTGCTCCACCCCGTCTATGCCGGGGAGAAAAAACAGCTGGTATTCGTAGGCCGCCTCCTGGCTGCCCGGGGTGCGCAGGCTGGAAAAATCCTTGTCGTTTTCGGGATAGGAAAATGCCTCGCCGCTCTCCTCGGGCGGGGCCGTGGGCCCCGCCTCCTGCCCGCAGCCGGACAGGAGAACGCTCAGGGCCAGACAGGTTCCAATCAGGGGGGCGTATCGGTTTTTGTTCATCGCTGCCTCCGTTTCTGTGTGTGATTCCCACGGGCGCGTACAGGGGGGATGCGGCTGACATCCCCCCTGTATGCTTACAAGAGTTCTCAGAAGCTGTACCAATAGCCGAAGTACGCAGACTTGCGAGGAAAAATTGCCGCCGA
>CAJUEC010000043.1 GCA_910585155.1 uncultured Oscillospiraceae bacterium | reverse complement strand
CTGGCGGCGATTTGGGCCGCAAGGATGTGTGCTGGGGTCTATTGGTACAGCTTCTCAAGATAGCCCTGCTTCTGCCGCCGGGTGGACATTGGTCGGCCAGCACCCGTGCTGAGGTCTATTGGTACAGCTTCTCACATCACGGGCATCTGATAGATGGTCACATTGGAGATTTCGATGGTCACAGAGCCCAGCTGGGCGGTCTGCTCCGAGCCGAACTGGAACAGCATCTCGAAGTCCATGTCGGTGACAAAGGTGTCGGTGGTGGTAAAGGTAAAGGTCTGCTCCTGGGTGGTGATGTCCATGCCCTCGGAGATGCGGGGGTCCCAGCCGCCCAGGGGGTTGAGGAAGAAGCCGCAGGACACGTCCTTGTCCGCCTTGGCGGTGATCTCCACGGTGTAATAGCTGTCGGCGGCCAGGGTCAGGGGGTTGCCGGCGTAGCCGCACATCAGCTTGTTGTGCCAGTCGGTGACGCCGCCCTGGTCGATGCGGTAGAAGAAGCTTCCGTTCTCGGTCCAGATGGCGCCCACGCCCCGCTCGTTGTCCTCGTCGGTGCCGTTGAAGGTGGACCAGGGCTGGCCGGCGTTGGCCTCGTTGGCGGTGCCCTTGCCGAAGGCCATAAAGGAGTCGATGGTCTTCACGGTCTCCAGGTCGCCCTCCACCTTGCCGAACTCCACGCCGCTGATGGTGATGACGTTGGACGTCACCCCGTCGGAGGGGCTGCCGATCTGGAGGCGGATCACCGGGTCGGCCACGGCCTTGTCGGCGGTGAACACCCCGGTAATCTGGGTGTCCTCCCCGGCGTTGGCGGAAAAGCCGTTGAAATGCACCCGATTTGCGTCCGCCTGGGCGGCGCTCTCCACCAGGCACTCGCCGCCCTGGGCGGACTGGCTGCTGAGGGTGAAGCTGTAGTAGTACTTCTGCCCCTCCTCAATGGCGATGCCGGGCAGAGCGGTGTCGGCCTTAATGCTCCACACGCCGCCTTCTGTGGGGTAGGCGCTGATCTCCACCGAGGTTCCGTTGACCTGGGCGGCGGCGCCGTCGCCGGCGGACACGGTCAGCTCGGGGCTGCCGGTGAAGGCGGGGGCGCGGGTCTCCTCGCCGGAGATCTCAAAGATCTCGATCTTGTCGATGGTGACGGTGAAATCCTCCGGGGTGGTGTCGGCGGCGTTATCCGGGTTGGGGGTGATCCTGCCCAGGTTGATCATCAGCTCCGCGCTGCCCGCGCCGGTGGAGGTGAAGCGCAGCTCGATGGGGGTGACCTCCGGGCCGATGGCCATATTGTAGGCCCCGCCGAAGGTGGCCCAGCCCTCCGCGTTCTCGTCCCGGGCCAGGATGTGGGCGTATGTATCCTTGGTGGACTTGGCGTACACCACCACCCGGTAGTCCGCCGCCCTCAGCTCCACGCCGGACTTCACCAGCTGGATGTCGCCGTCGCCCCCGCCGGGGGAGGTGATATCGAACACATAGGCGCCCTGCCTCAGCTCACCGGCGGCCTCCACGCCGTCCGCCACCTTTGCCTCCCAGCCCCTGCTGTCCACGGTCTGGGGGGCGGTAAAGTCGAACTCCTTGTACACCACCGCGTCCCCGGTCCGCTTGGTGACGGTGAGGGTGGCGTAGGCCTCGGTGGTGAGGCCGCCCTTGTCGGTGACGGAGTAGGTCAGCTCATAGCTGCCCGCCTTCTCCGCCACGGCCTTGCCGTTTTTGAAAACCAGCTCCGGGGTGGACTCCACCACGATCCTGGCGGTGACGTCGCCATCCTCCTTGTCGGCGGCGGACACCCCCGCCAGCTGGTAGACCTGCTGGATGGCGGGGAGATTGACCTTGCCGTTGAGCTCGCTCTGGAAGGTCTCCCACTCCCCGTCGGACACGCCGCCCTTCATCAGCCAGCCGATCAGGTTGGTGCGGATATAGTCGTTCAGGTTGGTCTCGTAGCTGCTCAGGGTGTTCAGCTCATCCAGGGTGAACTGGAGGTTGCCGCAGGGCTCCACCCCGGCGGGGACGAAGGGCTTGGCATAAGCCTCCAGCCGCTCCACCCGGAGCTGGGCCCGGGGCTCCATGTTCACCACGTTCTCCCAGGCATAGTCGGACAGATAGATGATGCCGTAGGGGGCATTCTGCATACGCAGCTCGTCGGCGGTCAGCCCGGCGGGAAGCTCCTTCTGTACCAGCTTGCCGCTGGCGTCCAGCTCCTCCTCGTAGACGATGCCGATGGGGCCGTAGTTGATCTGGGCGGAAATCATGGGGTCGTAGTAGCGGTCCAGGTAGGCCAGCAGCACCTCCACGTTGGGGCAGTCGGCGAACACCACCACCTCGCCGGTGCTGATCTCGGGGTTGTTGCTGACGCAGATGGTCTGATCCCCGTTGGGGCCCACCAGGGGATTGCACACGATGTAATTTTCCGGGTTGGACACCACCGTCTCGCTCTCCCACCAGTAGAAGGCGCCGTAGGTCTCCAGCCCCTTGCCGTTGGCCAGGAAGTTGTCCTGGGACTGCTCGAAGGACACCTTGTCGATGAGCCCCTCGGTGACCCAGCCGGCGATGAAGTTGGTGGCCTCCTGGAAGCGGTCGTCCGCCACGGTGTAGGTGACCCTGCCGTCCACCACCACCCGGTGCTCCAGATTGTCGTTCAGGCCGAACATTCCGTACAGGTCGCACTGGTTGCCCTGCCAGTTGTTGTAGACAAAGCTCATGGGCCGCTCGTCGTTGGCGTCGCCGTTGCCGTTCATGTCGTTGTCCTTGAAGTAGCGCAGCAGCTGCTCCATCTGGCCGGCGGTGAGGGTGAGCCCGTCCTTCAGGTCGGCGGCGGCGACGCCGTCCACCGCGCCGGCGTCGATGGCCTGCTGGGCCCAGCTCCTGTTGAGGAACAGGATGTTGGGGTGCTGGAGCAGCCCCATCTCCTCCACCCGGGGGAGGGAGTAGATCTTGCCGTCCTCCACGTTGGTGAGCTGGTTTTTGATGTCGGGGCGCTCCTCCAGGATCCTGGCGAAGTTGGGCATGTACTCCAGGTAGTCGCTGATGGGGAGCAGCACGTGGCGCTTGGCGTACTTGATGATCTCGCCCGCGCCCATGCCCGCATGGTAGATGGCGTCGGGCCGGTTGTCCGCGTTGCCGAAGATCAGGTTCTTCTGCTGGCCGTACACGGATTCGGACACGTTCTCCCAGCTGACGTTCACGTTGGTCTGCTCGAACAGATCCTGCATGATCTTCATGTCGTTGTAGTCCAGGGCGGAGGCGTTCTTGGACGAGTAGATGTTGAAGGAGATCTCGGCCGCGCCCTTGTCGTTGAGGATGGGGGCGCTGGGGTCGGTCCACTGGAAGCCGTACTGGGACACCAGGGTGTCCACGTCGGAGCCGGCGGGCTTGCCGGTGTCCCCCTTGCCGCCGCAGGCGGCCAGAGACAGCAGCATTGCCGCCAGTACAAGAGAGGAGAGCAGCTTTTTCATGTTCGTGTTACCTCCATTTTGAAGTTTTACGGATTCATTTTCTCTGGGTTTCGCTGCCGGGGGGACGGAATGCAGACCACCCCAGACGTCAGCGAATGAAAGCTCTTTTTGGTTCCTTTTTCTCTCGAGAAAAAGGAACTTATTCCTTCAGCGATCCGATCATGACGCCCTGGGCAAAGTACTTCTGAACAAAGGGGTACAGGCACAGCACCGGCAGGCTGGACACGATGACGGACACGTATTTCAGCTGGTTTGCCAGGCGGAACTGCTCCAGAATGGTCTCCCCGCTGCCGCCCACGGTGCTCTCGGAGGCGATGAGGATCTCCTTCAGCACCAGCTGGAGGGGGTAGAGGGTCTCGTCCTGGAGGAAGATCATGGCGTTGAAGTAGCTGTTCCACTGGCCCACCGCGTAATACAGCGCCATCACCGCCAGAATCGCCTTGGACAGGGGGATGACGATGGAGAAGAAGATGCGGAACGGCCCCGCGCCGTCGATCTTCGCCGCCTCGATCAGCCCGTCGGAGATGCTGCTCTCAAAAAAGGTCTTGGTCATGAACAGGTTCCACACCGACAGGATGGAGGGCAGCACAATGGCCCAGATGGTGTTGACCAGGCCCAGACTGCTCATCACGTTGTAGAAGGGGATCAGGCCGCCGCCGAAGAACATGGGGATGATGAAATAGACCATCCACAGCTTTTTCCCCGGCAGGGTCCTGCGGCTCAGCGCCCAGCCCGCGGGCACCGTGACCCCCAGGGCGAAAATCACCGTGAGCACCGTATAGAGGATGGTGTTCAGATAGCCCCGCCAGATATCCTGCCGCTCCAGGATTTTCAGATAGCCGTCAAAGTTGATGTCCACCGGGAACAGCACCACCTTGCCCGACAGGACGGCCTCCGGACTGGAGAAGGACGCGATGATGATGAAGTACAGCGGGTAGAGCACGATGAGGGCCGCCATGCCCAGCAGAATACCGTTGATGATACGAAATACCATATCCCCGCTGATCTTCCGTACCCCGGCTTTTTTCAAGGCTTTTCCATTTGTCTGCATTGATGGAGCCCCCTTACCACAGTGAGTTCTCGGAGAACTTCTTGGACGTCGTGTTGGCGATGATGAGCAGGATCACGTTGATCACCGAGTTAAACAGGCCGATAGCGGTGGCGTACGCCTGGTCCGGCACGCCGGTCAGGCCCCGCTTGTAGACATAGGTGGCGATCAGCTCGCTCGCCGCCAGGTTGCCGTCGGTCTGCATCAGCAGGGCCTTCTCATAGCCCACGCCCATCAGCCCGCCGATGGACATAATGAGCATCACGCTGATCATGGGCATGATGGCCGGTATGTCGATGTGCAGCACCCGCTGGAACCGGGAGGCGCCGTCCACAATGGCCGCCTCATGCTGTCCCGGGTCCACGTTGGCCAGGGCGGCAATGTAGATGATGGCGCTCCAGCCGAAGTCCTGCCAGTTGCTGGAGAGAATGTAGAGGGGCCGGAAGGCGGCGTTCTCCAGGAAGTAGGAGAACCGCTCGCCGCCCAGGTTGGCGACGACATTGTTCACCAGGCCGTAGCGCCCAAAGAACAGCTGGAGCATACCCACCAGCACCACCAGGGAGATGAAGTGGGGGGCGGTGAAAATGGTCTGGAGGAACTTTTTCGTCTTTTTCCCCGCCAGGGAGTTGAGCATCAGGGCGATGATGATGGGCAGCGGGAAGCCGATGACAAAGCCCAGAATGCACAGCAGGAAGGTGTTTTTCATCAGCGGCCAGAACTGGACGTCGGTAAAGAAGCGGATGAAGTTGTGAAAGCCAACCCAGATTGTGGTGTCTGAAAAAATCCTGTCCCCGGGCATGAAGTCCTGAAACGCGATCAGCACGCCGTAGATGGGCAGGTAGTTGAACAGGAACACCACCACCACCGCGGGCAGGAGCATGATCAGAAACGGATAATTCTCCCGCAGGTACCGCCATCTGCTTTTTGTCAGCCCCTGTCCGCGGCCCTTCCCGCCGGGAGGCGCCGCCGCCGGCGCCGAAACGGTTTTGCTGTTTGCCATGTTTTCCACCCCATACTTTCCTCTTTGATTGGAACCCGCGCCGTGAGCAGGGCGGCGGTGCAGGATGTAAATCTCCGCCTGCCGCAGACTGGCGCACAGGTGGACAAAATAAATCATCGAGTTGTGCGCCTGCCCATAAAATGTAAACCTTTGTTTTACATTTAGTAACTCACTGCAAAATAAATATAAACCAGATGTTACGATATGTCAATACAAAGATGTGCAACGCAAAGAAATCTGTGAGATCGCTCAAAACCCAGCTGCAAAAATTGTGCAGAATTTACATTACGGGCTTTTAAATTTTACATTTTGTAACATTGATTTTGGAGAATTTGTGTGTTATGATAGGCTTATCTCAAAACACGAGCAAAGGAGGCGGACAGAATGGCGCACAGGCGGATCACCATGCAGGACATCGCCGATGCCTGCGGATTGTCCCGGAACACGGTATCAAAAATATTCAACGGCCGGGGCGCGGTGCCGGAGGCCACCCAGCAGCTGGTGCTGCAAAAGGCCCAGGAGCTGGGCTATTATCAGCTGCCCGAGCCCGTTGCCGAAGCTGCCGGTCCGGTGAGGAACAGCAAGAACATCGCCCTGCTCACCAGCCGCATGCCGGCGGACTACCACTTTGGCACCTTCTTTATCCCGGCCTTTGCGGAGCGGCTCAGCCGCGCCGGGTACACGCTGACGATGTACGAGGTGCCGCCGGAGGATATCCTGGCGGAGCGCCTCCCCGCCCATTTGCCCTTGGAGCAGACCGCGGGCATCCTCAGCATCGAGCTGTTTGACCGCGGCTACCTGGATATGCTGTGCACCCTGGGGCTTCCCGTCATCCTGGTGGACGCCTACGCAAATGCGCATACCACGGCGATGAGATGTGACCTGATCTCCATGGAAAATGTGGCCAGCACCATGGAGGTCGCGGCCCACGTCATCGCGGCGGGGGCGCAGCGGCTGGGCTTTGTGGGGGACATGCGGCACTGCAACAGCTTTTATGAGCGGTGGATGGGCTTCTCCCTGGCCCTGCGCGAGGCGGACATACCGCTGGAGCGGGAGCTGTGCATCCTGTCCAATGACATGGAGCCCTACAACGATGAGGGCTGGCTTTTGGAGCAGCTCCACCGGATGCCGGACATCCCGGACGGGTTCATCTGCGCCAACGACTTTCTGGCCCTCCACATGATGGCGGCATTGAAGCGGCTGGGATTGGCCATCCCGGACGATATCATGGTGGCCGGCTTTGACGGGATGCCCCAGTCCGCCGTGGTGGAGCCCTCGCTGACCACCGTGCAGATCCCCAATGCCGACATCGGCCGGATGGCGGCGGACATTTTGCTGGAGCGCATCAAAAATCCCAGCCGTCCATTCAGCAGTACCTATGTCAGGACCACGCCGGTGTGGCGGAATTCAACAATGCGGTAACCGGCGGCCGGGCCGGCGCCCCCCTCGGGATTGACGCGCAGAAGCTGTACCAATCACTTGGTACAGCTTCTCAATTCAGCCCAAATTGTTTCAGCTTGTATTGCAGCGTGCGCTTTGATATGCCCAGATACTGCGCGGTCTTTTCCCGGTGCCCCTGAAATTTTTCCAGCGCCGCGGCGATGATCGCCGCGTCCTGCTGGTTCAGCATCTGCTTATAGCTGTTTTTATCAAAATACTCCCTGCATACGCTGACCCCCTGGCCCATCGCCGACAAGCCGATGGGCAGAGCCACCGGGGTCAGCGTATTGTCATCGCACAGCGCCACCGCCGCCTCTATGGTGTTCTCCAGCTCCCGGATGTTGCCGGGCCAATCGTAGCGCAGCAGGATGTCCCAGAAATCGTCCGAAATGATGGGCATCTGATGCACGCCGCCCACCCGCTCGTGATATCGGTCCTGCAATAAAATGCCCTCTGTTCCGTTCTTTTCAACCATTCTATCACAGAGTATGCGCAAAGTCGAGGCGTTCAATTTGCGCAGTTTCCAGGCCGGAAGCTGGGGCGGAACCGCTTTGGCTGGGTCAGCGGACCACCTGCGCGACCCGATGGCCCAGCCGGGACAGCAGCTCATTGGTGATGGTGCCGCACCGCCGGGCCACCTCCTCCGCCCGGATGGTCAGCCCGCCGTCCCGCCCGATGAGGGTGGCGGCGTCACCGGCGCGGACGCCGGGCACGCCGGTGACGTCCACCAACAGCTGGTCCATGCACATGCGCCCCGCCATGGGGCAGGACCGCCCGTGGAGCAGCACCCGCCCGCCGTTCTGGGCCAGCTCACGGGGCAGGCCGTCGGCATAGCCGATGGAGAGCACCGCCAGCCGGGTATCCCGCTCCGCCCGGAAGGCCAGGCCGTAGCCCGCCGCCTCCCCGGGCCGGAGCTGCCGCACGCAGGCGACCCTGGCCCGGAGGGAGAGCACGGGCCGCAGCCCCGCCTCCACAGCGTCCGCCGCGCCGCCGCTGCCCACGCCGTAGAGGGCGATGCCCGCCCGGGCGTAGGCGCAGGGCTGGGGCGGCAGGTGCAGGATGCCGCCGCTGGCCTGGATGTGGAGGGCCCCGGGGTCAAATCCGTTTGCCCGCAGCCACTCCGCCGCGCGGTAGAATCGGGCGAGCTGGCCCTGGGTGTAGTCCGCCGCGGACCGGTCCTCCGGCTGGTCGGACACACACAGGTGGGAGAACACCCCGCCGATCTTCAGGTTTTTCATCCCGTACAGACGGGACAGGGCGGCGGTGTCCTCCGCCGGGACGCCCAGGCGGCGCATCCCGGTGTCGATGGCCAGGTGGACGCGGACGGGCTTTCCCTCGGCGTTCAGCGCCGCCCCGTGTTCCTCGTCGGCCACCGCCTGGGTGAGCCGCCACCGGCGCAGCAGGGGGACCTCCTCCGGCGGGGTATAGCCCAGGATCAGGATGAGCCCCCCCACCCCCGCCCGCCGCAGGGCGATCCCCTCCGCCAGACAGGCCACGGCAAAGGCGCGGACACCGCTCCTTTGCAGGGACCGGGCCACAGCCCTCGCGCCGTGGCCGTACCCGTCCGCCTTCACCACCGCCATCAATTCGCAGCCGGGGGACAGCCGGGATTGGAGCACCGACCCGTTGTGCCGGAGGGCGTCCAGGTCAAGCTCCCTCCAGGCCCGGGCGGCGGGAGAGGGGCGGATGGGCCGCAGGGCGTCCAGCGCCAGGGCGGCGGCGAGGGTGAGGGCCAGGACGGCGCAGAAGTGCCCCAGGCTGTTGACCACCAGCAGTTCGGTGAGCTTCAGGGCCTTGGCCCCGCCCCGGACCAGGACGATCACCCAGGGGTGCAGCAGGTAGATGAGCAGGGACAGGCGGCGGGCGCGCCTGTCCTCCCCGCGGTTGACGCGCAGCAGGAGGGAAAACAGGAAGACCATGCACAGCGGCAGGGCCAGGTACATGCTGTCGTGGCGCTGCCACCCTAAGCCGCGCAGGAGGAAGCCCTCCCCGGTCATGGCCGCCAGGGACAGCGCCGCCCCCGCCAAAGAGGCCCGTTTGCTCCACCGATGGCCCGCCGCCCCCAGCAGGAGGAACAGCGGGGCGTAGAACAGGCCGTTCCGGGTATAGCTGGACAGGGTGAAAATGGCCTCGTAGCATGCGGCGGCCCCGGGCAGGCCGGAGACAAGCCCCCAATAGCTGTCCCCGCCCAGGCCGATGAGGTACAGGCCCCCGGCGGCGGCCAGGGCGGCGGCGGGGCCCAGCCGGGAGAGGGCCCGGGCAGTCAATACGCCCAGGAGTACGGCGGGGAAATACCACAGATGGTATAGGGTCCCGTCCAGGAACAGCTTTTTGACCCACTCCAGCGGCCCGAAGCCCCCGCCGTATAAATTGAGGGGCAGATAGAGCGCCACCGCCGCCAGATAGGTGAGGGCGGTCTTTTTCAGAAAGCGCTGGGTGTCCTTCCAGCCGCCCCGGGCCAGGAAATACCCCGTGACCATGAGGAAGAAGGGCACCGCCGTCCGGGCCAGCACCCGGGTGAGCCAGAAGTCCCAGCCGGGGCTGACGGAGGACAGCGGGCCGGTGTGGATGCACACCACCAGCACCGCCGCCAGCAGGCGGGCCCGGTCCAGGGCGGGCCGGGTTCTCATGCGCCGGCCCCCAGCTCCACCAGCCGGTCCAGCAGGGCGGGGAAGCCCAGGCCGATCCCCTTCATCATGCTGGGGTAGCGGCTGTGGGCGGTGAAGCCGGGGATGGTGTTCACCTCGTTGAACACCACCCGCCCCTCCGGGGTGAGAAAGAAGTCCACCCGGGCGAACACCCGGCAGTCCAGCGCCCGGTAGACCCGCTTGGCCGCCGCCTGGAGCTCCTCCGCCTTGGGCTGAGAAATCCGGGCGGGGCAGTGGATGGCGGAGGTTTTCAGGGTGTACTTCTCCTCAAAGTCGAAGAAGCCGCCGGACAGCTCGATCTCGTCCACCAGTCCCGTGGTCAGCTCCCCCTCTTCCGGGTTGCCCAGGACGGCGCAGCCCACCTCGAAGCCGGGGACGGCCTCCTCCAGAAGGACCTCCCGGTCGTGGAAAAATGCCCGTTCCACCGCGGCGGCAAGCTGCTGGGGCTGGGTGACCCGCGCGATGCCGAAGGACGACCCCGCCCGCACCGGCTTGACGAACAGGGGGAAGCCCAGCGCCCGCCCCGCCGCCTCCAGCTCCTCCGGGGCCGCGCTCTGGTTGAAGACCATCCCCCGGGGCACGTCCACCCCGGCCAGGGAGGCCAGCTGGTGGGCCCGGTGCTTGTCCATGCACAGGGCGCTGGACAGGATGCCGCAGCCCACCACAGGCGTCCCCGCCAGCTCCAGCAGCCCCTGCACCGTGCCGTCCTCCCCGTTTTTGCCGTGGAGGACGGGGAAGGCCGCGTCGAAGGAGATCCGGCTGATCCGGTCGCCCAGGAGGAGAAGCTGCCGCCGGTCCCGGTCCGGAGCCAGGGCGCAGGGGGTGAGGTTGGCCCAGTCCCGCTCCCAGCTCCCGTCGCCGATGGAGGCCACCGGGCCCCGGTAGCAGAACCACTGGCCGGTCTTGGTGATGCCCACCATCAGGGGGTGGTAGTTGTCTCTGTTTAAGTGCTCCAACACCGCCTGGGCGGACTGGAGGGATACGCCGTGCTCGCTGGAACAGCCGCCGAACAGCACTAAGATTGTCTTTCGCATCGAAATGACCCCTTTCAGAGGCGGAAGCGCCCCGTTCTGTACCTCCAATGGTAGCAGAACGGGGCGCTTCATGTCTGAAGGGTTTCCCGCGGCCCTCTTGAAAATTTCCCGCGAAATTCTTGCGATTTTCTTACGGCGCGGGGAGGAGGATGGTGAAGGCGGTGACGCCGTCCGCGCTCCGGGCGGAGATGGCGCCGCCGTGGAGGGAGACGATCTCCTTGGCTATGGCCAAGCCAAGGCCCGCGCCGCCCGTGCGGGTGGCGCGGGCGGCGTCCAGCCGGAAGAACTGCTCAAAAATGCGCTCCAGCTTCTCCGGGGGGATGGTGGCCCCGGTGTTGGTGAAGGTGAGGATGATGTGCGCTTCCTCCACCGCGGCGGAGACCTGCACCCGGGTGCCGGAGGTGCTGTAGCGGCAGGCGTTGCGCAGCAGGTTGTCGAACACCCGGGCCAGCTTGTCCGGGTCGCAGCTGTACTCCAGCGCCGGGGGCAGGTCCAGATGGCAGGTGAGCCCGCTCTCCACGAATTGGGGCTCAAACTCGGCGGCCACCTGCTGGAGCATCCGGGACAGGTCCACCGGGCGCTTTTCCAGCTCCAGATGGGTGAGGCTGAAGCGGGTGATGTCGAAGAACTCGTTGATCAGCTCCTCCAGCCGCTCCGCCTTATTCAGGGCCACGCCGGTGTAGCGGGCGCGGAACTCCGGGGACAGCTCCGGCTCGTCCCGCAGCAGGGTGAGGTAACCGATCACGCTGGTGAGGGGCGTCTTCAGGTCGTGGGCCAGGTAGACGATGAGGTCATTTTTCCGCTGCTCCGCCTCCCGGGCGGCCATGGCGTCCCGGAGGGCCTTCTCCCGGGCCAGGTTGAGCTGGGCCTCTGTCTGTGCCAGGGCGGGGGGCAGGATGATGGGCTCCTCCCCGGGATGGGCCAGGGACTGGGAGGCATTTGCCAGGGTGTCCAGGTACCGCATGGGGCGGGCGATGAAGAGGTAGCTGATCACCAGCCAGCCCGCGCACGTCACCAGGGCGTAGACAAAGACGACGTAGCGGCCCAGCGTATGGAGAATGGGGTAGAGAAATTCGGTCCCGTGCCAGGTCCGCATCCGGCACAGCAGAAAGGCCAGATAGGCCATGAGGAACACCGCGAAGGCCCAGGCCAGCAGGGCCAGAATATACTGCATCCACAGCTGGAGGGAAAGCCGTCTGCTATTCAATGGTGTAACCCACCCCCCACACGGTTTTGATGAATCTGGGCTTCCGGCTGGGCTCGCGCATTTTCTCCCGCAGCCGGGCGATGTGGCTCATAACGGTGTTGTTGCAGTCCATGTACTTCTCTCCCCACACCGCCTCAAACAGCTCCTCGCTGGGCACCACCCGCCCCTGCCGCTGGCAGAGGTACCACAGGATGGAGAACTCCAGCGGGGTGAGGGACAGCTCCTCCCCGAACAGGGTGCACCTGTGGGCGGCCTTGGAGATTTGCAGCCCCCGGATGTCGTATCCCTCCGGCTGCGCCGTGGCGGGGCTCCCCGTGTTGTAGCGGGTGTAGCGCCGCAGCTGGGTCTTCACCCGGGCCACCAGCTCCAGGGGGTTGAAGGGCTTGGTCACGTAGTCGTCCGCCCCCAGGGTGAGGCCGGTGATCTTGTCCACGTCCTCCACCCGGGCGGTGAGCATGACGATGGGGAACAGCCTCCCGCTCTCTCGGATGCGCCGGCACAGGGCAAAGCCGTCCATATCCGGGAGCATCACGTCCAAAATGGCCAGGTCCAGGCTGGTGGACTCCACGCAGCGCAGCGCGTCCCCGGCGCTGCCGAACTTGTGGACGGTGAAATCCTCGCTTTGCAGGTAGACCTCCACCAGGTCGGCGATGGCGGCTTCATCATCTACCACCAGGATGTGCTTCGGCATGGGGATCACCTGCTTTCCTTCAGCGTTTTTCTATTTAGGCGCCGTTTGAAAAATGGCAATGTGCCCAGCGGCGAGGGATTTTTTCGTCAGACAAGGCGATTTGACGCAGAAATACTTTGTGTATTTCAAGTCAAATCAACACCGTTTGGCGGAAAAAGACCCGTCGTTTGGGTATGCTGACATGTTTCAAACAAGCCCTAGTAAAACAAGTATAGCATATTTTGCGGGAGAGGCAAGAAAAATGTTTGTGGGCGGGTCTGCCGTATGCCCCCTGCCTTTGAAAATCGCGCTTGACAACTGCCGCGGCCCATCACATACTGTGCTTGTTGGCGCCATACGGAGGGAGACGGGCAGAATGCCTCCATTTTTTTGTCACAGCTTCGCTTTATGCCAGTCTAATCCTACAGGAGGTGTTTTTATGAACACGAAAGAAGATCGAGAACTGTCTGCTCTGATCGGGCAGGCCACCGCCGGGGATAAGGCCGCGCTGGAGACGGTGCTGGCCGGTGTGCAGGATCTGGTATTCAACCTGTCCCTGCGGATGCTGGGCACCTTCCACGACGCGGAGGACGCGTCCCAGGACATCCTTCTGAAGGTAATGACCCACCTCTCCTCCTTCAAAGGGGACAGCGCCTTCACCACCTGGGTGTTCCGCATTGCGGTGAACCATCTCAAGGACTACAAAAAGCACATGTTTGCCCAATTCCCGCTGAGCTTTGAGTTCTATGGAGAGGACATCCGCAGCGGGAAGATTCAGGATGTGCCCGACCTGACCCAGAACGTGGAGAGGGAAATCCTGGCCGAGGAGCTGAAGCTGTCCTGCACGAACGTCATGCTCCAGTGCCTGGACCCGGAGAGCCGCTGCATCTTTATCCTGGGTACCATGTTCCGGGTGGACAGCCGGATTGCCGGGGACATTCTGGGCATCACCCCGGAGGCCTACCGCCAGCGCCTCTCCCGGGCACGGAAAAGGATGGCCGAGTTTCTTTTGGAATACTGCGGCGAGTACGGGAAGGGAACCTGCCGCTGCGCGAACCGTGTCAACTATGCCATCCAGAATCACCGAATCGCCCCTGACCGGCTGGACTTCACCGCCGCCAGGCCCAGTGACACCGCCGTGGAGGTGACGGCGGCTATGGAGGAGATCGACGGATACGCCCAGCAGTTCTCGTTCTGCCGGGCGTACCAGTCCACAGAGCGGCTGAAGCGGATGATCCGGGACTTTCTGAACGGCCCGGCCTTCTCCACGGTCGCGGCGGCGCGGGGGGCGGAGCGATGAATACACAGCTGATGATGGACTACCTGGCCGAACTGAGCGCCAACAACAACCGGGAGTGGTACCACGCCCACAAGGCGGAGTACCAGGCGGCCAACGGGCAGTTTGAGGAGCTGATTCAGGCGATGATACTCCAAATCGGGGCATTTGACGGCAGCGTCCTGGGCCACGCCCCCAAAGACCTGACCTTCAAGCTGGTGCGGGACACCCGGTTCAGCCGGGACAAGTCCCCCTATAACCCTGCCTTCCGGGCCCACATCTCGTCCATGGGAAAGCTGCCCATTCCGGTGGGCTATTACCTGATGCTCAAGCCCGGCGGCCAGTCCTTCCTGGGCGGCGGCCTGTTCGCCGACATGTTCAAGGACGCCACCCGGATGGTACGGGACTACATCTCGGAGCACGGCGGCGAGTGGGAGGCGGTCATCACCGCCCCGTCCTTCCGGGAGCATTTTACGGTGGGCGGGTCAGCACTGAAAAACGTCCCGGCTGGATACGACAGGGACCATCCCCAGGCGGAATACCTGAAGTTTAAGAGTTGGTATCTGGAATATCCAATTCCAGACCAGGAGCTGGCGGACGGCGGGCTGTTCCTGGCCAAGGCGGCGGACATCTTCCGCCGGATGAAGCCGTTCAATGACTACCTGAACAAGGCGCTTGCGGGGTTCAAAATGCCGGAGAGATAGCCCCGTGGAACGAGTTCAAAAAAATCACCGGACAAAAGCGAACGGACGGGGCTTGCTTGAGCCCCGTCCGTTCGCCTTCAGGAGGCAAAGACGGAAGATCGCAATTGGACGCCCGCTGATTAGGCGCTGTTTGAAAATTGGCAGTGTGCCCAGCGGCGAGGGATTTTTTCGCCAGACGAGGCGATTTTGACGCCGAAATACTTTGTGTATTTCAAGTCAAATCAACGACATATGGCGGAAAAAGACCCGCCACTTGGGCATGCTGACAATTTTCAAACAAGCCCTAGATCACCCCAGGCCGTCATAGACCCGCAGAATCTCATCCGCCTGCCCGGATACGATCAGGGAGACGGTCAGCCCGTCCCGCCGGACCACGCCGGCCTGGAGCATGGGCTGGTACTCCGTCAAATAGAGCTGGCCAGACTCCTGCTTGTATTCCAGTCGCTGGTCCAAAAGCGCCTGGATCTCCCCGGCGGTTGCCTCGTCCCGGGCCCGGACAATGATGATCTCGTCCGGGGCTGTGCCCTCGCACAAGCGGCAGCACACCGCGCTGTCATAGCTGTCCGGCCCAATCCCGGTGAGGGCCTCCAGCTCTGTCCCGGCGGTGTCTATCATTTCCGGCAGCTCCACCTGGGCCTGGACTGCGGCGAACAGCTCGGCTGGAGCCGGAAGATCTCTCGCCGGCGTGCCGCACCCGGACAGCAGCAGAGCCAAGGCCGCCAGCACTGTCACGCACTTGCGCATGCCCGTCACCGCCCCTCGGCGAAGGCCTCCAGCGCCTCCACCACCGCCGCCGCGCCCTGGTGGTTCAGGTGGATGTACCCGTCCCGGCAGTAGTCGTCGGGCAGGGCGCCATGTTCGTTTTTGAGGCACTCGTGGGCGTCCACACAGGGGATATTGTTCTCCCGGCACATTTGGGTGAGGCCGTCCACCAGCTCCTGGATCAGCGGGTTTCCAAAGCGCCGGTTGGCGGTGTAGTCCGGCAGCCACTGGGAGGCCACCTTGGGCGGATTGGTGATGATGACGCACTCCACCCCGGGGCAGGCCGTCTGAAGGCTGTCAATCAAGCGGATGTAACGCTCCACAATATCCGTGATCACCGGGTCCTGGTCGGAGGCCAGATCGTTCAGCCCCAGCAGCAGAAACACCCGCCGGGGGGCGATGTCCGCCACGATATCCTCCAGGGGCCGCTCCTCCCCCTGGTAGCTGAACCGCACGCCATTGTCCCGGTCTCCCACCAGGTCGGCCAGGGACACCCCCATGGTGGTGGTGAGGAACTGGGCCGTGCCCAGCAGCTCGCCCTCCTGACGCTGGACCGCCACATACTGGCGGATGCCCTCCATGATGGAGTCGCCTACGAACAGGGCGTTGTCAAAATAGCTTCCCTCCTCCGGCTCCGGAGACGGCTCCAGGGACGGCGCGGGGGACGGAGTGGGCAGTGCCAGCGACGGGGGCGAAAGGGTTTCCGCCGGCGGGGAGGCCGGGGTGGGCTCCGGCGTGGGGGACGGCGCCCACCCGCTGGGTGCGCACCCGGTCAGCGCCAGGGCGGCGAACAGCCCCAAAAGGAGCAGACGGTATCGCTTCATTTTTGATTCCTCCTGTCAAAATTCGTAGATGCACAGGTAATATTCGTTGGTGGGGTAGGATTCAAAGGGCTCGCCTGTGTGAAGGTCCATCATGGTCACCACCCGGTCGTCATCCAGCCAGAAAACGGCTTCATTATAACGCAGCTCCATGTTCTCCCGCTCAAAGGCTGTGAATTCCCCGCTCTCCAGGTCGATGACGCCCAGACGGTTCAGCCCGTAAGCCCCCCAGTCCACCCATAACAGTCTGGTCCGGGCGTTGTTGATCTTGAGATAGCAGCGGTCGGCGGCGGTGATGCCCTCCAGCTTGACCTGTCTCCCGGTGCGCAGATCCACGATGGTGACATTGCCGTTCTCGTCCACCTTTTGGGCCAGCGCCCAACCATAGACGTCGGCTTCGGGAGTGATCGAGGTCAGCTCCTCCTCGTTTTCCGCCGTGGGCGTCACCGTGCCGCTGGGGATGTGGTAGGCCCACACACTGGTGGGCTCGGGCCGCCACAGGGGGGCCATGGCCAGCAGCACGGTGTCGCTGTCATAGAGCGTGACCTCATAGCTGCCGAAGGCGGTGGGGATATCCAGGCGCATCAATTCACTGAGGGGGGTGCAGGTCTTTTCCTCCAGATCCGCCAGATAGGGCGCTATTCCGCTGTCGGAGGCGCCGTCCCACCCCCGGATCAGGGCGTGCTTCAGATCTTCGGCCAGCAGGACCCGCTCCATGTAGGGGAACTTCTCCAGGCCGCAGCCCGCCAGCACGTCCCAGACCTCGCCGGTTTTCAAATCACAGACCCAGGCCCAGTTGGTGTCAGCCTCCGACCCGCAGCACTCGCCCCGCAGCAGGACCACGTCGGTGCGGGAGCCCAAACGCTCGGGACCCACCCGAAAGGTCATGCTGTCCTCCTCACAGGAGCCGCCATAACTGTTATTGAGGTAGAGCGCGTCCTGGTAGACAAAGAAGCGCAGATGGACGGGGATGGTCCGGCCGTACCAGCTCACCGAGGTGGATATCTCGGAAGCGTCTGCTCCCACCTCTACCAGCTCACCGCCGGCCACATCGTAAAAATGCTCTTGTCCATCGGCCGGATCCCGCCGTTGGAGGAGCCCCAGCCCGCTGTACGCGTCCCAAAAGCCATTCACTTTCACATACTGGGCGGACACCTCGCCGCCGATGGTCACCTGCTTCACCTTGTACTCAGACTCCGACACATCGGGCACCCGCTCCACCTCGCCGATCTGGAACAGGGAGATGACGGCCTCCCGGAATTCCGGGCTCACCGCCATGGCCGCCGCCAGGGTGCAGATCAGGGCCAGCGCCGCCGCCAGGGCCACGGTGAAAATCCGCTTCATGGAGCGGTGCCGGGGTTTGGCGGCGTCTTCCAGATAACCCAGATGTTTTTGCGCATGGAGAATGTAGCATTCGTCGATGTGCTCCAAGGCGTTCAGCAATAATTTGCTGTTCAAACGAATCCCTCCTTTTCCAAATGGGCCTTCAGCTTTTGACGGGTGCGGAAGAGCATGGATTTGGTCTTGCTCAGGCTGAACCCAAACCTCCCGCTGAGCTCAGCCACAGGAGCCAGAAACCAGTAGCGGCACACGAACAGGTCCCGCTCCGGCTCCGGCAGGGCGCCCAGAAACCGGTTGACGGCGGCGGCCAGCTCCCGGGCGTCCAGGGCCTGCTCCGGCGTGTCCGGCGAGGCAATGACCTGGGAAAGCTCGTCCAGGGCCTGCGGAACCTCGCCCCTGCCCCGCTTCTTCGCCCGGTTTTCATTCCAGCGGTTGATGGAAATGCGGCGGGTGATTTTCCCCAGAAAGGTGGACAGCACCGACGGACGATGGGGCGGTATGGCGTTCCACGCCCCTAAGTAGGTGTCGTTCACGCTCTCGTCAGCATCTTCCGCATCGGCCAGGATGTGGTAGGCGATGGCGTAGCAGTATTTTCCATACTTATTTGATGTCTCGGAGATTGCGCGCTCGGAGCGGTCCCAATACAGCTCCACAATACGGGAATCTTCCATCCAAACACCTCCTTGAGATTTGAAAGGGCCTTTCACTTCTCTACTCAAGAATTAATCAGACTGGTTGCGCCAGCCGAAAAAATTTTTTTGAGGAATGGGATGCTGACCCTTGACGGTCAGCCCCCGTCTGGGCCTGTCGGCAATTTTCCAATAAGGTGTTCAGCGTGACGCCAATATCCGAGTGGCCCATGAGGTATTGCGGCGTCTTGGGGTTCATGCCGCTCTTTGCCATGTTGGAACAAAATGTGTGCCTGCAAACGTGCGGGGTGACTTTGGGCATCTGCACCTTATAGATGCTGTTGTACTTCTGGCAGATGTGCTTGAAGTAATGCTCCCAATGAAGCGCCACCATCGGCTTGCCGTCCTTGTCCAGATACAGAAAACCACACCTGCCATCGATCATCGGCTCGGCCTTGGGCCTTGGCCGGTTAGCAATGATACGCTGGAAGCACTGGTACACATCGTCTGTCATGGGGATTTCCCGCGTCCCGCTGGAGGTTTTTGTGTCCTCGATGATATACTCCATGTTCCGCTTCCGCTGAAGCTGGTGGTTGACACTGATTTTTCGGTTCTTCATATCCAGATCAGCCAGCGTCAGTCCAACAAATTCCGAGATGCGAAGTCCCGTCTTGAATAGGATATAGATGCCGTCATAGTACCGGGAAAAGTGCTTGTCACCCTTTACAAATTCCAGAAATGCTCGTTCCTGTTTTCTTGTAATCGCTTCCCTTGTCACACTGTCGTTGACAACAACGGTGGCAAGCTGAAACTCAAACGGATTTTTACGTATCAAATCATCATCAACGGCCATCTGAAAGGCCGGTCTGACAACACCCCGGATAGAATGAATAGAACTGTACCCTCTGCCGTCCTGCTGTAATTTGATAAGCCAGCACTTAGCGTCGGACAGCTTTACCCGGTCGATGCGCTGCTGGCCGAAGTCCTCTTTTTTGATGATGTTGAGGACAAAGTTATAGTTGGCCTCGGTGTTGTGCCGGACGCCGGTTTTCTGGG
>CAJUEC010000042.1 GCA_910585155.1 uncultured Oscillospiraceae bacterium | reverse complement strand
CGGCGGCGATGGCGAAGCCGATTCCGTAGGATGCGCCGGTGACCAGCGCCACCTTTCCGCTCAGATCAAACTGATTTTTCATCAAAAATTCCTCCTTATTTCAACCCGTAAAGGTTCAGATTGCCCGTACAGCCGAAGACCTTCCGCCATCCATGGACCGGGCGGGGAAGGCCGCCCAGGCCCCGTCAGCGGCATTGCAAACAAAAAAGAAAATAAGTGGCCGGGGAAAAGGGTGAAACACCCTTTTTTCAACTACAATTATATGGAGTGGGGCGGCCCCTGTATATAGATAAAATGAGCCAATTTATGGACAAAACGGATTTGTATGGTCTCACAATGGGCAGTCCTCCGCTGAGGCCGTCCGGCTGGAGGCGCGGGCCGGTCCACTGGACAAGGCGGGCCGGATGTGATATCATATCTGCCGCAAAAACCAGGAAAGGCTGTGATAACATGGAGAAATCTGTAAAAAAACGGCGCGCGGGCAGAATTGCGCTGATTGTTCTGGCGGTGCTGCTGGTTCTCGCGGCGGGGGCGCTGGCCTTTGCCGGAAATTATCTGTTCCATTTCGCCCTGGACCCCCAGGCCGGAGGCATGATCGACGGAGGGGACTGGGAGCAGGACGCCCAGGGCACCTGGCTCCAGGAAAACGGGGAGGACCGCTGGCTCACCAGTCACGACGGCTTGAATCTCCACGCCCTCTATGTGCCCCAGGAGGCGGAGAGCCACCGATACGCCCTGCTGTGCCACGGCTACGGCAGCATTCCCCAGTCCATGAGCAAGACGGCCGCCCAGTTTTACGACATGGGCTTCCACATTCTTGCCCCCGCCGCCCGTGCCCATGAGCGGAGCGGAGGGACCTATGTCAGCATGGGCTGGCTGGAGCGCCGGGACATTGTGGCCTGGGCGAACACCCTGGCGGAGCAGGACCCGGAGGCGGAGATCATGCTGTTCGGCATCTCCATGGGCGGGGCCACCGTGATGATGACCGCCGGGGAGGCCGATCTCTCCCCCAATGTCAAGTGCATCATTGAGGACTGCGGCTACTCCTCGGTGTGGGACGAGTTCGCCGGGCAGCTCCAGGAGATGTTTGGCCTGCCCACCTTCCCGGTGCTGGACGCCGCCTCCCTGGTGACCCAGGTCCGGGCGGGGTTCGGCTTCAAAGAGGCGTCGGCGGCGGAGCAGCTGAAAAAGACCTCCCTGCCCATGCTGTTCATCCACGGGGAGGAGGATACCTTTGTCCCCTACGCCATGCTGGATGTGGTTTACAATGCCTGCGCCAGCCCGGACAAGGAGCGGCTGTCCGTCCCCGGTGCGGCCCACGGCGAGGCATCCGGTGTGGCCCCGGAGCTGTATTGGTCCACAGTGGAGGATTTTTTGAGCAGGTACATCGGCTGAGACGCAAATTGCGGGCGCTCCACTCTTTGGAGCGCCCGTATATTTTTTTCTCCTTTGGCGTATGCTAGTCCCATCATCGTACAAAGGAGGCTTTCCTTTTGAAAATCCGCATTGTGATACTGTCCCTGTGTCTGGCGGGGGCGCTGGCCCTGCCGGCGGCGGCGCTGACCACCGCCACCGCCGACGTGGAAAACGCCGCCCCCATCGCCGAGGACCTCACCCTTAACACCTATAAAGGGGTGGCCATCTCCAGCCGCTTCGCCGCCGTGGACCCGGAGGGCGATCTGGTCACCTTCCAGATTGTGGACAGCCCCGCCCGGGGGCAGGTCACCCTGGACAAGGACGACCCCGCCGCCTTCTGGTACACCCCCTACGAGGGGAAGAAGGGCAAGGATTCCTTCACCTATGTGGCGGTTGACGCCAAGGGGAACACGTCCAAGCCCGCCACGGTGAAAATCACCATCAAAAAGCAGACGGCCAGCGTGAGCTACTCCGACCTGTCCGGCAGCGCCGCCCACTACGCCGCCCTGCGCCTGGCGGAAGAGGGGGTGTACACCGGCCGGCAGGTGGGCGCGCTGTACTGCTTCGACCCGGAGGACACCTTCACCCGGGAGGAATTTTTGGCCATGGCCATGACCGCCGCGGGCAAGGCCCCCATGGCGGACGTGACCCTCACCGGCTTCTATGACGACGGGGACATCTCCACCTGGGCCAAGGGCTATGTCTCCGCGGCGCTGGTCCAGGGCGCGGTGGAGGGTAGCCGCAACGACGCGGGGCAGACGGTGTTTGCCCCGGACAGCACGGTGACCCGGGCGGAGGCCGCCGTCATCATCGACCGGCTGCTGGCCACCGGGGACGTGGCCGGAGCGGCGTCCACCCTCTCGGCGGAGACCACCCCCGCCTGGGCCTACCAGTCGGTGGTGAACATGGAGGCGGTGTCCGTGCTGACCAGCAGCACCGACCTGAACCGGGAGCTCACCCGGGCGGAGGCGGCGGAGATGCTGTCCGCCATGCTGGACGTGCTGGACAACCGGGACAGCGGGGGCCTGTTCGGCTGAGCTCCCGGGGCCTTTTCAACAGAGCGAGGACGGGGAAAGCGGGGGCTTTTCCCGTCCTTTTTCCGGTCTGGAGGGCTGGTGAAAAATAATCCTTGACAAACAAAGCGAACGTACTATAATTAAGATACAAACGTTTGACTGCGCGGAGGGAGCGCGCCGCCCCGCCGGGAGGGAGGGACCCCAATGGAGGTCATGGACAAGCTGACGATTCTGGCCGACGCCGCCAAGTATGACGCCGCCTGCACCTCCAGCGGGGTGGTCCGGGGCGGGAGGCCGGGGACCATCGGCACCGCCGCCAATTCCGGCTGCTGCCACACCTTCTCCGCCGACGGGCGGTGCGTGTCCCTGCTGAAGGTGCTGTATACCAACTACTGCTGCTACGACTGCGCCTACTGCGTCAACCGCCGGTCCAACGACGTGCCCCGCACCGCCTTTACCCCCCGGGAGCTGGCGGAGCTCACCATCCAGTTCTACCGGCGCAACTACATCGAGGGTCTGTTTTTGTCCTCGGCGGTGCTGAAAAGCCCGGACTACACCACCGAGCGGATGATTGAGACCCTGCGCCTGCTGCGCACCGAGTACCGCTTCAACGGCTACATCCACGCCAAGGCCATCCCCGGGGCGGACCCGGGGCTCACCTACCAGCTGGGCCTGCTGGCGGACCGGCTCAGCGTCAACATCGAGCTGCCCTCCCAGGCGTCCCTCCAGCTGCTGGCCCCCGACAAGACCAAGTCGGCCATCCTCCGGCCCATGGCCCAGATCCGGGACGGGGCGGCCCAGTCCAAGGCGGAGCTGAAGCTGTACCGCCATGCGCCGCGCTTTGCTCCGGCGGGGCAGTCCACCCAGATGATCGTGGGGGCCACCCCGGAGAGCGACCGGCACATTTTGTCGCTGACCGAGGGGCTGTACCGAAAATACAGGCTGAAGCGGGTGTTTTTCTCCGCCTATATGCCGGTGTCCGACCACAAGAGCCTGCCCGCCCCCGTGGGGTTCAAGCCCCCCCTCCTCCGGGAGCACCGGCTGTACCAGGCGGACTGGCTGCTGCGGTTCTACGGCTTTACCGCCGGGGAAATCCTGGACGAGGGCCACCCCAACTTCGACGCCGCCCTGGACCCCAAGAGCGACTGGGCCCTGCGCCACCCGGAGTTCTTCCCGGTGGAGGTGAACCGGGCAGATTACGAGGCCATCCTGCGGGTGCCCGGCATCGGGATGCGGGGGGCCCAGCGGATCGTGGCCGCCCGGCGCTACGGCCCCCTCTCCTTCGAGGGGCTGAAACGGCTGGGCATCGTGATGAAGCGGGCCCAGTACTTCATCACCTGCTCCGGGCGGATGCTCCCCGGCCTGCGGTTCAGCCGGGAGAGCGTCTATCGCCGCCTCACCGGACTGGAGCGGGACGCCCTCCCCCCGGAGCAGGGGGAGCAGCTCACCCTGTTTGACGCTATGACGGGTTGATGCGATTTCATTTGAAGGGAGGATCAGAATGTGAAGGAGAATGCCCGAAAGGATCTCCCCGCCGGCCTCCCCATGGGCCGGTGCGGCTTCTACTGCGGCTGCTGTCCGGCCTACATAAGCCGCGAGTGTGAGGGCTGCGTCCCCGCCCACCAGGGGGGCGAGTGCTTCAGCCGGGACTGTGTGGAGCGCAGGGGGGTGGAGTTCTGCCCCCAGTGCCCGGAGTTCCCCTGTGAGGCGCTTTTCCAGCAGCCCCACGCCACCACCCTGGACAAGGACTGGCTCCTCTGGTGGAAAAAGCGGAGGGACGGCGGGGTGTAAGGCCCTCCGGCCGATCTCCTGGGGAGGGAGTGCATTTGGAACAAGTCTGCTACCGCTATGACGGCACCTTCGCCGGATTCCTGACCTGCGTCTGGGACGCCTTGGAGGAAAAGACTGAGCCCGCCGCCTTCCTGCTGCCGGAGGACGGGGCCTCCCTGTGGGAGGAGCGGGAGCTCCCCGCCGACCGGGAGCGGGCCCGGCGGCTGTACAAGGCGCTGGCCAAACGGGTGTCCCCCCCGTTCCAGAAGCTGATTGCCCGGGGCTTTCTCACCTGCCTGCCGGAAAAGGAGCTGGCCCTGTTCACCCTCATCCGCCGGGGGCTGGCGGAGGGGGACCGGGTGCGGCTGGACCTCAGCGACCCGGTGATGGCCCGGGTGAACCTGGCGCTGACCAAGATGTGGACGGAGTGGGACCATCTGAAGGGCTTTGTCCGCTTTTCCGAGCTGGAGGGGGTGCTGGTGGGGGAGATCGAGCCCAAAAACCGTGTGCTCCCCCTGCTGGCGCCCCACTTCGCCGCCCGGTTCTCCGGGGAGCGGATCGTCCTCTACGACCGCACCCACCGGGAGGCCTTTTTGTCCGACCGGGGGCAGTGGAGGCTGGTCCCGGCGGAGGACTTCCGCATGGGGCCCGCCGGGGAGACCGAGCGCTCCTACCGGGCCATGTGGCGAAGGTATTACCAGACCATCGCCATTGAGGGGCGGCGCAATCCCAAATGCCAGTCCACCCACCTGCCCAAGCGCTACCGCCACGTGATGACCGAGTTCCTCACCGACGAGGAGATGGAGCGGGCCCTGCGGAAGGGGGGCGCCGGGGCGCGGCCTCTGGGGGAGGGGCGGATGGTCCCGCCGCAAATTTAGGCGTGCTGACAATTTCCAAGCAGGCCCTGGGAATGAACAGACCGGAGCGCACATCGGTGCGCTCCGGTCGTGTTTTGTCCAAATGCCGCTCAGGAGGCCGCGGTCTGCGGGAGGCTGCGTCTCACAGACCCATCTCCTGTTTGACCTCGCCGAAGGCGCGCACGGCCAGATCCAGGTCCTCCCTGGTGTGGCCCGCGCTGATCTGGGTGCGGATCCGGTCCTTCCCCTTGGGTACCACGGGGTAGCAGAACGCCACCACATAGACCCCCTTGTCCAGCATCCGGCGGGCAAATTCGTGGGCGGTCTTGGGGTCGTACAGCATCACCGGCACAATGGGGTGCTCCCCGGGCAGCAGGTCGAAGCCCAGCTTCTCCATCTCGCCGCGGAAATAGCGGGCATTCTCGTGCACCTTGTCCCGCAGGGCGGTGGATTCCTCCAGAAGCTCTATGGTGCGGATGGTGGCGGCGCAGATGGCCGGGGCCACGGTGTTGGAGAACAGGTAGGGCCGGCTGCGCTGGCGCAGCAGCTCCACGATGGGCCGGCGGGCGGCGGTGTAGCCCCCGGACGCGCCTCCCAGGGCCTTGCCGAAGGTGCCGGTGAGGATGTCCACCCGGTCCATCACCCCGTGGTACTCCGGGGTGCCCCGGCCGTGGGCCCCCATAAAGCCCACGGCGTGGCTGTCGTCCACCATCACCAGCGCGTCGAACTCGTCCGCCAGGTCGCAGATGCCGGGCAGGTTGGCCACGTACCCGTCCATGGAGAACACCCCGTCGGTGGCGATGACGATTTTTTTGGTCCCGGCCTCCCGGGCGGCGGCCAGCTGGGTCCGCAGGTCGCCCATGTCGTTGTTTTTGTAGCGGTAGCGCCTGGCCTTGCACAGCCGCACGCCGTCAATGATGGAGGCGTGGTTCAGCTCGTCGGAGACGATGGCGTCCTCCACGTCCAGCAGGGTCTCAAACAGGCCTCCGTTGGCGTCGAAGCAGGAGGAGTACAGAATGGTGTCCTCCATGCCCAGGAAGCTGGAGATCCTGGCCTCCAGTTCCTTGTGGACCTGCTGGGTGCCGCAGATGAAGCGCACCGAGGACAGTCCGAAGCCCCACCGGTCATAGCTGGACTTGGCGGCCTCAATCAGCTCCGGATGGGTGGACAGGCCCAGGTAGTTGTTGGCGCACAGGTTCACCACGCCGGGCCGGGCGGTGGTGTCGATGCGGGAATACTGGGGGGTGGTGATGACGCGCTCCTCGCGCCAGGTGCCCGCCGCCCGGATGGCGTCCAGCTCGGCGTTGATGGCAGTCAGTGCGGATTTCATGTGCGGTGCCTCCTTCATCTGACGGTCCAGTCCAGCACAACCTTGCCGGACCGGCCGGAATTCATGGCCTCAAAGCCCTTCTCGAACTCGGTATAGTGGAACCGGTGGGTGATGACGGGGCTCACGTCCAGCCCGCCCTGGACCATGTAGCTCATCTGGTGCCAGTTGTCCAGGTGCCGGCCGTAGATGCCCTGGAGGGTGAGCCCCTTGGTGATGATGGTGTTCATGTCCATGGGCACCGGACGGTTGGAAATGCCCAGCAGAGAGATCTTGCCGCCGTTGCGCATGGCGCCGATCATCTGCTGGAGGGCCGCGCCGTTGCCGGACATCTCCAGGCCCACGTCAAAGCCCTCCACCAGGCCCTGGCCCTTCATGATCCTGGGCAGGTCCTCCCGGGCGGTGTTCACCGCCGCGTCCACCCCCATCTTTCGGGCCAGCTCCAGGCGGTAGTCGTTCACGTCGGTGATGATGACCCGCCGGGCCCCGGCGTACTTGGCCACGGCGGCGGCGATGATGCCGATGGGGCCCGCCCCGGTGATGAGTACGTCCTCCCCGATGAGGGGGAACATCAGGGCGGTGTGGGTGGCGTTGCCGAAGGCGTCAAAAAAGGCCACCACGTCCTCGTCCAGGCTCTCGTCGATGGGGATCACGTTGCTCTCCGGGATGCAGACGTATTCCGCGAAGGCCCCGTCCCGGTCCACCCCCACGCTGACGGTGTCCCGGCACCACTGAATGTTGCCGTTGTGGCAGTTGCGGCAGCGGTGGCAGGTGATATGCCCCTCGCCGGATACCCGCTGGCCCAGCCGCAGGCCGGAGACACCCTCCCCCAGGGCGGCCACCTCGCCCACGTACTCGTGGCCGATGGTCATGGGGGGCTTGATGTGCTCCACCGCCCAGGGGTCCCAGTTGTAGATGTGTACATCGGTGCCGCAGATGGCGGTCTTGCGCACCTTGATCAGCACCTCTCCCGCATGGGGCTGGGGCACAGGCACCCGCCGCAGCTCCAGGCCTGGGCCGGCCTGGGCCTTTACAATGGCGTCCATAAGCTCTGACATGGCTTTCCTCTCCCTTTTTCATTCAAATTTGATGGCGGCGGGTCAGCACCCCTCCACCATAATGCTGATAATCTCCCGGTCTGTGCCCGCCATGCCCTCCCGGGCCAGACGTCCCACGTTTTTGATGGTGTTTTCCACTCCTTTCACGATGATGCCGTCCCCGCCGTAGAACTGGGAGCCGTGCCGCTGCATCTGCCAGCCCAGCAGCCCGGCCTCCACGGCGGAGGCGATCTTGGCCGCGCAGCTGGCCTTGGCCCCGTCGCAGATCATGCCGGAGTTGATGGCCACGGCGTTGACGATGGTGTGGGCAATCTCGCGGGTCCCCCCGCCGTGGAGGTAGGCGATGCCGGCCCCGGCCCCGCACCCGGCGCTGGTGGCCCCGCAGTAGGCGGACAAACGCCCGATCCCGGTTTTCAGGTGGATGGTCACCAGGTTGGACACCACCAGGGCCCGGTACAGCGCCTCCTCTCCCGCGTTCAGCTCCTCGGCGTAGACGATCACCGGCAGGGAGGCGGTCATCCCCTGGTTGCCGCTGCCCGAGTTGATGACCACCGGCAGCTCGCAGCCGCTCATCCGGGCGTCGGACCCGGCGGCGGCCCAGGCCTTGGCCCGGTTGTGGGCGCCGGAGCCGTAGGCGTCCAGCAGGATTTTTCCGATGCCCGCGCCCCACGTGCCCCGAAGCCCCTCCTGGGCAATGGCCCGGTTCATCCGGATCTGCCGGTCCAGGGTCTCCTTTATATCCGCAATCTCCACTGCGCCGGCAAAGGCCACAATGCCCTCCACGGTGAGCAGGCTCCGGTCCGCCGGCTCCGGCCCGCCAGACTGGCCGCAGGCCCGCTCCAAAAGCACCTCTGCGTTCCGTTCCACCCGGACCACGTTGGTGTGGCTCCCGGCGATGCGGACAAAGGTGGTGCGGCCCTGCCCCTCCACGCTGATCTGGATATCGAAAATGAGCCCGCCGTCCGCAGGGGAGACGGCGATGGGGGTGCGCTCCAAGTACGCCTTGATGGCCGGAAGCTGTTCGGCTCCCACGCCGGACAGCACCTCCAGCTCCCGCCCGGCGTCCCCCGCCGCGATGCCAGCGGCGGCGGCCGCGGCGATGCCCCGCAGTCCCCCCGTGTGGGGGACGATGACGCTTTTCACATTTTTGATGATATTGGCGCTGACGCGGATATCCACCCTCTGGGGCAGACAGCCCAGGGTCTGCCGGGCCAGAGCGGCGGCGTAGGCCACGGCGATGGGCTCGGTGCAGCCCATGGCGGGGACCAGCTCCTCCCGCAGGATATCCACATAGGCGCGATATAAATGTTCTTTCATACCGTCGGCCCCTCCTGTCAAAGCTCCTCCCCCAGGGTGGGGAACCGCGCCTCAAACTGCTCCTCCAGCTCCCGGGTGGATTTCAGAATAAACCCATGGGTTTCACTGTTCATATTTTTTCTCCTGCCGTAAAATTTCTTCGCACGGTGCGAATCGGGTTGCCCTGGTTTCTCACCAGTGATTTTATCACAAGACAGACCGTGCCGTAAAGGGGGTGTTCCGTAGGAGGCCAGAAAATAGGGTGACAAAAGAGCGGGGTGGAACTTATTTCCGCCGGGCGTTGAAATCAAATGGGTGAAACGCCGCAAAGCCAAAAGGAAAGACACCCAGAGGGTGTCTTTCCTTTTGGCTTTGCGGGGAAAGGAGGGGCAGCAAAATGAGCTTGCGGCGACGTGGAATAAGCGGTTAAAATCGATTTTTCGGACCGACTGTCTCCGACTCTCCCGCCCTACTCGTCCCTGAGTCCAGCAAAGCGAGTCGGGGGCGAAAGCTCAGAAATTCTCACCACAGTGCAGTTTTCGGAAAAGCCGGAAACGGAACAGTGGTGAGAATTTCTGAGCTGGCAAAGGTAGCTATATCTGATACAAATGCACACCCTTTTTGCGTAGGGGGTGTTTGCAGAGGGGTGTGCAAAACAAAACCAGAAGATTTCATACCAGAGAAGTAGGTCACTGCCAACGCTCAAAATTGAAGTGCTTGAAATTCTGTATTTTATTTTGCCAGAGAATGGCCAGAAGTCTTACACTGCAAAAAATCAAGGTATAAAACGTCCCACCTAATCAGCTAAAACTTATAGACTCGTTCAGATTGGGTGGGATGTTCAGTTTAAAATCAGTTGCACTCGCATGCACATTCACATGCACAATTATCAGTTGTACACTTACAGTCACAATTGCAGTTACAGTTAGGGTTGGCGTGGCCCACACTTGACATCATTCTGATCCCAATAATAGGAGATACGAACGAAAGTTGTGTCGCATTTCTCTTTTCTAAAAGTTGTTCTAAACTCATAACAGTCTCCTTTCAACAAAACAGTTAATAATTAACAAATGAATCAAATGTGTTTGATAATCTCACTTATAACAAAGATGGAAAACCTTACGAGATGCCTCATTCAGAAAATCAAAGGGCATCCGAAAATTAAGGAGAATCAGCAATGTCACGTGGAAAAAGTATCAACCTATTTTTGATGGATGGTGATGCCAATGGCCGCATCAAATGCACCCTT
Source organism: uncultured Oscillospiraceae bacterium (assembly GCA_910585155.1). Lineage (GTDB taxonomy): Bacteria > Bacillota > Clostridia > Oscillospirales > Oscillospiraceae > Enterenecus. The sequence continues at coordinate 10,438 of CAJUEC010000042.1, read as the reverse complement.
GCCAACTGGACAGGCATCGCCTATAAAATTCCCCGTACCGAACTTGACAAGTGCAAGGAGCGGGATGACTTAAAGCAGAGCGGTGTATATTTCCTATTTGGAACCTCCGACCAAACGGGGAAACTGGTTGTGTATATAGGACAGGCCGGGGCCAGGAAAAATGGCGAAGGTATCCTTAACCGTCTGCAGGAGCATAAACGCAATCCAGAAAAGGATTACTGGACAGAGGCAGTAGTGTTTACTACATCAAACAATTCCTTTGGCCCCACGGAGATCAGTTATCTTGAAAATCGTTTCTGTAATCTCGCTATCGCTGCCAACCGCTATGAAGTGAAAAATGGAAATGATCCTACCTCCGGGAACATAACCGAGGAGAAAGAAAGTGAGTTAGAGGAGTTCATTGATTTCGCCAAACTCATCATGGGTACATTGGGGCACAAGGTTTTTGTTCCTTTGAGTCAGATTCCGCTACCAAAAGAACTTCCAATAGATGGAGCAGAAACAGATGAGGGTGTTAAGTTCTACCTTACTCGTACAGTTAAGCAGTATGGTATAACCGTCAATGCTACGGCAAGGCAAACCAGCGATGGCTTTGTTGTACTACGGGGTAGCAGTATTTCGCCGCAGGATGATAACACTATTTCAGCCGGAATCAAGGAGCGCCGAAAGTCAGCTCAAGTAGATGAAAACTATGTTCTGCTGGAAGATGTCCTTCTTGCCAGCCCATCTGGAGCGGCTATGTTTGTTATAGGAAAAAGTGCCAATGGATGGACTTCCTGGAAAACCCAAGACGGAAAAACTCTCCACGACTTGGAAAGTGACCGGTGAATGGAATGACAACCTTTCAACGATTCCCTCAACCTTTTAATTTTCCCTCCAGCGAGACAGGGGGAGGGTTCAAATTCTGGTCCTCCCTCACCAGTACCTCGACTCCCCAAAAACGCAAAAACGAAACGCCGGAAGCCATCTGCACCCCCGGCGTCCCGCTATCCCCTTGATTTCAAGGCTTTTTCATAGACAAAATTAAAAAGTCCGCAGTCGATTGTATCATCGACTGCGGACTTTCGTGGCTTGTCACTACGAAAACACTATTTCCGCAAAGCGTTGCGGCACAACGATTTCAAGGTACAGAAACAATTTTTGTACATAGAACTGGGATTTCGCATAAGTATAGGCTGATCTTAAAGTCACCCGCGCATTTTCTTCAGCCCGCGTAAAAAGTGTCCGTTCATCAGCTCCACCAATCCGTCCATCAAAGCGGGCGTCATGGCCCCGCCGGACAGCATGGCCAGCTGCCGCAGGGGCATATCCTCCAGCATGGCATCAATGATCTTGGTAAACTCATCCATCCCATCACCGCCGCCAAACTGCTTGGCCATGTTGGCCTTGACCTGCTTGACGAAGAACCGTCCCACAAAGCTGGCCTGAATCTCGCCCAGGGTGGAGTTGGTGGTAAAGGGCCGCAGGCTTCGCTCCGGGGGTACGGGATGGCCCAGCACAGCCTCAAACTGCTCCTTGGGAACGGGCCACTGCTTAGCGGGGTCGCAGTAGGCGGGGATTTTTTCGTTGAGCGCTGTGTTGGGAACCATCCCTTGGACATTGACCGTCTGGGACAGCCGGATATCCCGGCTGGAGGAGCCGATTTCCACTGTATATGCACCGCTGTCCACCCGCCAATTCCTGGCCTGGACATCGTAATAGGCGAAGGCCCGTCGATCCAGGGTCAGCTCCACCGTTTTGCTCTTTCCAGAGGCCAGATCTACCTTGACATAGGCCCGCAGCTCCCGCACCGGGCGGAACATCCCGTCCGCAGGCGGGGCCACATAGAGCTGCACCACCTCTTTTCCAGCCAGCGCGCCGGTGTTTTTCACCGTGACCCGTACAGTCAGCTTGTCGTTTTCGCCCAGCTCGGTATGGGACAGGGCCAGGCCGGTATACTCAAACTCGGTGTAGCTAAGGCCATGGCCAAAGGGATAAGCTACCGCTTTCTGGGCTTTGTCGTAGTAGCGATAGCCTACGTAGACGCTCTCACGGTATTCCACGTTGCCGCCCTTGCCGAAGAAGCCGTGGCAGGGGGTGTCCTCCAGCACCAGCGGCCAGGTTTCCGCCAGCTTGCCGCAGGGGTTCGCCTTGCCCAGCAGCAGATCCGCCACAGCACTGCCGCTGTTCTGTCCGCCCAGGTACATCAGCAGGATGCTGTCCACCTGCTCCCGCCAGGGCAGCAGCACCGCCCCGCCGGTGCTGAGCACCGCCACGATGTGGGTTCCAGTTTTTATCAGCTCCGCCATCAACCGGTTTTGGTTCTCCGGCAGATCCATGTGAACGCGGTCAAAGCCCTCACTCTCAAAGCTGTCCGGCAGGCCCAGCATCACCACCGCCACATCCGCGCCCCGGGTGGTCTGCACCGCCTGGGCGATCAGCGCCTCGTCTACGCCGCCCTCGGCCTCGAAGCCGTGGGCGTAGGTGTATTTGACCCCTCTTGCGTCCAGCGCGCCGCACAGGCTGGTGAGCTGGGTGGGGTTGATCTTGCTGGAGCCGGCCCCCTGATACCTGGGGTGGCGGGCGAAGTCCCCGATGACCGCCAGCTTTGTGCCCTCTTTCAAGGGAAGGGTGGAGCCCCGGCGCAGCAGTACCGCGCTCTCCCGGGCGGCCCGTCCGGCCAGCTCGTGGTGGGCCGCCTGATTGTAGGCCGTTTTGGCGTTTTGCGCCACCCGCAGGGCCAGCGCTACCATCCGGGCGGCGCAGGCATCCACCAGCGTTTCGTCCAGCCGGCCCTCCCGGACGGCTTGGACGATTTTTTCATCGTTCCCATCGCAAGGCCCTGGCATCTCCAAGTCCAGTCCTGCCTTGATGGCCTCCACCCGGTCGTTCATGGCCCCCCAGTCGGTCATGATGGCCCCCTGGAAGCCCCATTCGCCCCGGGGCACATCGGTCATCAGCTCCTTGTGGTCGGAGGCGTAGGTGCCGTTGATCTTATTATAGGAGCACATCAGTGTCCAGGGCTGGGCCTCCTTTACAGCCTTCTCAAAGCCTGCCAGATAGATCTCCCGCAGGGCCCGCTGGTCTACCACCGAGTTGGAACTGACCCGGGCCTTCTCCTGGTTGTTGGCCAGGTAGTGCTTCATGCAGGCGCCCACATTCTGACCCTGGATGCCCTCGATGAGCCCTGCGGCGCTCTCGCCCGTGACCAGCGGATCCTCGGAGAAATACTCAAAATTCCGCCCGCACAGGGGGCTGCGCTTGATGTTGGCGGCGGGGCCCAGGATGATTCCGACCTCCTCCGCCCGGCACTCCTCGCCCATGGCCGTACCAACCTCCTGCAGCAGTGCCCGGTCGAAGCTGCACGCTGTGGCGGCGGCGGGCGGGAAGCAGGTGGCGGGCACCGAGGCGTTCAGCCCCAGGTGGTCCGCCGCCCCCGCCTGCTTGCGCAGGCCGTGGGGACCGTCGGTGAGCATGAAGGAGCGCACCCCCAGCCGTTCCACCGCCTTGCTCTCCCAGAAGTTTTTCCCGGAGCACAGGGACGCTTTCTCCTCCAGCGTCATTTGGGCCACCAGTTCCCGCGCCTGTTTTTGAACTTCCTGCATCATGCGATTCCACTCCTTTTCGTATTTTGATGGATGGTACCATAATAGCAGATTGGGGCGCAAATGGATTGCAGATTCGTTCAGCTCATTACAAAATGCGGGGCTGTTTATACCTGGCTGCTCCGGCGGTAGGCCATGGGTGTCTCCCCGGTGACCTGCTTGAACACGGTCTGGAAATGGCTCTGGGAGGAGAAATCCAACAGCGCCGCGATATCCCCCAGTTCTTGGTCGGTGAACCGCAGCAGGTGCTTGGCTTCCGCCACTTTCTCCTGCTGGACGTACCGGGTGAGGGAAATTCCGGTTTCCTGCTTGAATCGGGTGCAGAGGTAGGCCCGGGTGTACCCCAGTTCCCTGGCCATCTGTTCCGCCCGGATGGTAGTGAAGATGTTCTGGGAGACATACTGGGCGCACAGGCGGAAAAACCGGTCCTGTCCCGCCTGGGGCCCCCGAAGCCGCTCCACCCGCTGGGCGTAGGCGATCATCATCTCCTGGATGAGCCGCTCGATGGCGGCGGGGTCGGTCACGAGCTCCAGCTTCTGGATGTAGAGGTCGGAGGCGAGAAAGGCGTCCTGTGGGTTCAGCCCGCCCCGGATTGCCGCCCGGGAGGACAGTGCGGCGGTGCAGATGCCCATGTTCCGCACCTGCCGCAGTCCGTCCTGGGCCATGCGGCCCGCCGCTACCCGGGGCGGGACGGAGAACAGCTCCCGCAAAGTCTCCGGTCTGCCGTCCTCGATGTAGGAGGTGACGAGCTGTTCCCATGCGTAGCTCTGACGAACCATCTGCTGAGCGTCGGCATTGTCGGCATCCTCCAGACGCTGCCGGGCATGGCTGGTGTGTACAGACTGTTGGCTGTCCTCGGGGCGGATATCCAACCATACCTGTTCCACTGGGAAGGGCTGTCCCCGCAGGGCTGTGACCAAGGAGGACAACAGCCACGCCATGCGGTGGGCGCTGATGACCGGGGCACTGCGTAACGCCTGGGTATAGCCTTCCCGCTCCTCGGCTGGAACTGCCAGCAGGGCAAGCAGCTCGTCCAGTTCCCGTCCGTCGCCCCGCAGCGCCCGGGTGGGGCCGAGGATCACCCACAGCCCCGGCTCCACCGCCAGGAAGCCATAAAATTGATAGGCGGGAGTGGTGATGATCCCCGCCTCCTCCTCACATTCCAATATTTTGGGAATATACGGTTCTGCTGGATCGGGGTGCAGGGGGTAGACAGAGTAGTAGTAGAGCGGTTCCCCGCCCCGATACAGCCGGATGCCGGTAGAGTATGCCTTGGCAAGGCTGTGGCACCATGTGGTCAGGGTCTCTAAATCCACGGGATCACCGTCCTTTCTGTAATATATGTATCATTTTTATATTACATTGTCAATCTGCTGTGATAAGATGATGGTATCCAATTTGATTTTGGGAGGTTTTCACATGGGGAGAAAGTATGACGCGGCGTTGTTGGAGTCCCTTCGCAAAGGGGTACAGAGGGTGGAAAAGGACGGCGTACCCATCCTGGTCAAACCCATCCCGGAAGGGGGGGCGGACGGGGATATGGATCCCCGTCTGGCCAAGTCCATGCGTTTGATGCCGTTGCTGAGCCGTTTTATGCCCAAGCCCAAGGCCAACGCCACGGTGGCGGAGCAGATTGCCATGCCCCGGAAAATGTTCGGGGAATACAAGGGAGATTACGTGGTGACGGAAGGGGTGGATACCCGACACGTCACCGTAGAGAGCGCCGACGGCTATCAGGTGCCGGTGCGCATCTACAAACGCACCAACGCTGGACAGGGGCTGCCCATGCTGGTCTATTACCATGGCGGCGGTTTTTTTGGCGGCGGCCCGGATATCGTGGAGCAGATGTGCAAGGTGCTGGTGCGGGAGCTGGACTGTGTGGTGCTCAACGTGGACTACCGCCTGTGCCCGGAACACCACTATCCCCAGCCGCTGGACGACTGCTGGGCCGCTACCCGCTGGGCCTTCGGCCACGCGGAGGAGCTGGGCGCGGCGAAGAAAAAGCTGGCGGTGTCCGGCGATTCCGCCGGGGGCAACCTGGCGGCGGCGGTCACCCTCCGGGATCGGGAGGAAGGAACTGGCATGGTGGGGCTGCAGGCCCTCATCTACCCAGCGGTGAACATCGCCGGAACCCACACAGAATTCTATCACGGGGTCGATCCGGCCAAGTATCACAAGAGCAAGCGCCATGGAAAGATGATCGACGCCATGTTCCGCATGATGGGGATGCTGGTCAGCGGCGGCGGTGGGAATATGCTGGACGACGTGTACTTACAGGGACACGAAAAGCCGGAGCATATTTACGCCTCGCCTATCCTGGACGATTTCCATGCCCTGCCGCCCACGCTGCTGGCCTTCGGGGAGCACGATTTCCTGGTGTTTGAGGACTTCGCCTACGCCCGCCACGCAGTCAAAGCGGGGGTCAAGCTGAAAACCATTGTCTACCGGGGGCTGGGCCACGGCTTTGCCGATCAGATTGGGGTCATGCCACAGGGTGAGGATCTGATGGCGGAGATCGCCGACATGATGCGGGAGGTGCTGTGAGATGCGGGTCAATCCACTGCCCTCGAAACGCGCGCTGCTGGCGACGGCGCTGATCCTGCTGGCCATGCTGGCGGTGGGCAGCTTTGCTGACTACCCCATCTCCCTGGCTCTCTATCACCCGGATAACCCGCTGGCAAAGCTGCTGGCGGGATTTGGGGAGTACCCGGTGGCGCTGGGATTTTCCGCCGCCGGGGCCATGCTGCTGTCCGCCCGCAATCGGGAACGGCGGCTGGCGGGTATGTTGCAGATGATTGCGGGGTGCTGGTTCATCCTCTCCGGCGGGGCCATGGCGGCGGCGCTCCCCACCGGGTACCTGGATATTCCTGTTTGGCTGGCGGCCCTCACCGGCGTGGGCTGCACGGGGCTGACGGTCTGGGGGATTCTGCTCCTATGCCGGGGTGCGGATCGAAAAACTGTACTTCGGGTGGCGGCGGTGTTTCTGCTGGTGATCTTTGCGGATATTTTGGTGGTGAACCTCATCAAGATCCCCTGGGGCAGGGCCAGGATGCGATTAGTGGCCAGCGATGCCCGGGCGTATTTCATGCCCTGGTGGCAGCCAGGCACCGAGCTGCGGGACACCTTAGTGGCAGCAGGGATAGCGGCGGAGGAGTTCAAGAGCTTTCCCTCCGGCCATTCGGCCAATTCGTCCAGTTTGATGCTGCTGTCACTGCTTCCCATGCTCCGTCCCCAATGGAATCGCCGAAAGACCGCACTCTTTTGTGCTGGCTTCGGTTGGGCGCTGACGGTAGCGGTCTCCCGCATTGTGATGGGGGCGCATTACCTTTCGGATACGGCGGTGGGCCTTGCTGTGGGGCTGGCGGCGCTGGTGATAATTTGCCGTCTGCTGTTTCCGGTGAGAAGAACAGCAAGGATACCTTCGGTATAAAGTGCGTTCAGAAAATCAGCTGAATTGCGGGAATAGCTTCCGGACAACCTGTTCGCCGCGCCTTTTCCTGTTGCACAGATTTGAATATCTCGTCAGAAATAATGGCTTCATGAGTGTCGGAGTAGAGACACCGATCCATGAAGCCATTATTTTTGATCTGGGAACCACCAGTGCTGACCGTTTTCTGAAGGAGAACCCGCCCTGTGTATTTTTCGTTAGAGATCAGCTTGTTGAGTGCCTCCCGATTCCACTTGGGTTTGCCCGTTGGGGAAAGAATACCCCGCTTCTCCAGTCCAGCAGCAATTTTGCCCAAGCTGTTGCCGTTGAGATAGGATTCGAAAATCCAGCGGACGATAGCAGCCTCATCGGAATTGACCACTAACTCACCATCGGCCCCAACATCATAGCCATAGCATTTGCGGAGAGCCATTTTAGAGGTGCCATCCCGAAAGCCTTTCTGAAGTCCATCCCGGATGGATTCGCTTTTTTCAATGATATTCATGGGAATCTATCCTTTCACAAAATCAGAACCACAGTGACAAAAATCACTGCAGTTTGTTGGATATATGAACTTTCAAAATAAAATTGACAGGCCACCTATCTTGGTGACCTGTCAACCTATCTTGGCAGGGGCGATCACTTTAGATGCCCTGTTCTTTGCTTGCCAGATAAAACCAGATCAAATGGTGCGGCTGGTCACATCTACCTTGGTGATGATATCCCGCAGTCGGTCTCCGTCAATGACATACTCCAGCACCTCATCCGCATTATCGCACCACTTTTCGGCCCGGTCTGCATTATCCACATAAATTTGAGAAATCATCATCTGGAGCGGGGCATCAGGTGTTTTTCGGAGTTTCGGGAAGATTCCAAACAGTTTGTTATTCCACTCGAATTCAATCTCTCCGCCGCAATTCACACACCATTTGAAATCGCTGATCGTTTTAAATCGGTTCAACTCAATACTTTCCGGCGTCGGATAGTGATTCATTTTATATGTTCCTCCATGTTGCTTCATTTCAGGAGCTGCACCTGGATTATTAATAGGTGGACCCGGAAGGGGAAAACCATTAGGCCAGCCGATACTATGTCTATGTGGAACTGAATGTGACCCAGGACTTCCATGATCGGTAAAGTGCCACTCCTCGGTTGCCCGTCCATCTGAACCAATCTTGGTAATAGCTCGATATCCACCCTTTGACGTAGGCACCCAAGTATCTTTTATTGTTCCGGGTTCGCCCAAAAAACGTTCATCCGCTGGTTTCGCAGGCTGCCATGGCCCGCCATGGGCGCTTCCCATACCTTTTTCAATTTGGTTTTCCCGCAGCACACAGCCGGACTTGATATGAATTTTGCTGCCTGCGGGTAAGGGCAGCTCTCCAAGAATATAGGCCAGATATTTAGACGGGGTATAATTCTCGTTCTGATACTTCCAGGAGGACAGCTCATAATCAACGAATACGATATTTCCCTCCATCTCTGGGAATGGTTCATTATAGCATATGATGCGTTCCGGTTCAATACGCTGGAGCATTTCCCGGTAGCCCTTCATGAAAAAATCTTTTTGATCCGCATGATTTCCATGGGCGCTTACCATGTATGTGGATACTGCCACGGTGCTTCCCTTCGGGATGCCGTCAAAGCAAAAGTCAAAGGTATCCTCACAACCCCAGCTGACAGTTGGTACAACGCGGATACCCTTACTGGAAAAGTACGCGCCGCACCATCGGTTGCGGAACACATTGTATAGCTGCATGACAGGAGCCATTTCAAGATACATACTGAAATCGGGGGATAAAATGGCCCGATATCGCTTCAGCTTCTCCACATCTTGATTCGGACGCTTCCACACACGTTCAAACTTGTAATTATAGAGGAAGAAATGCACCATTCTCTCCAAATGCCGCTCATCGTCGGGTTTTGTCCGATCATAGCCAATCAGACGCAGGGCTTGAAATTCATTATCAGTGAAATGCGCTTTAGGAATCACTGGGATTTTCCAATGCCCTGAGCCAGAAAACTGGCTCCTAAGTGTTAGCGGACTTGTTCGATACAAGTAGTTTTCTTCTGTCATAGGCAGTACACTCCTCATCAAAACTGAACTCGTTCTTTACCATGAAAGAAAACACCGAAACAATCGCATGAAATGGTGCAACCTCATTTAACTAACAAAAAGCATCTGCATGGAAAGCTTGGCTTCATGTGAGGTTGTTCGTATCATTTTACTGGTGTTAGTTACATCTGTAGCATGGACGGTGAAACATATCGGGTTGACCTGCGGGGTGAACCCGCTTTATCATAGTCGATATTGCAACGAGCGTTTTTCTCAAACTGTGCATCCGTGAAGGATTCGAAGCCAACGATGGCAATATATTTCGAGTTGGACAGCAGATGATCGACCGCCGCACGTGGCCATTTTGCTTTTCCTGTCGGAGAGTGGATTTGCTTTTTGTAAAGCATATCCACTGCCTTGCCTAAGCTGGCCCCGGCGAGGTAGTAGTCAAAAATCATGCGGACAGTTTCAGCTTCATTTTCATTGATCGCAAGAGAACCGATAGAAGTCAAGTCAAAACCATATGGAATTCTCATATTTCATTCTCCTTAAAAATAAAATTTCCCATGCTCTTATCTCCCAATAGAGGATAAAACATAGGAATATGACACAGATTATTTATTGCTTGTAGTCATTTTGTACAGTAATTTGTGTCAACACCAATTTGAAATTGTAAGAAAACGCCGAAGAAATTTTGTAGTTTTTCGGCGGCAAGGGGGGGACAAAATCAAGCGTTTCCTTGCTCAAAAAGAGTGTTCACAATTTGCTGCTTCTGGCGCATAAATTCCTTGCGTTCTTTCAAGCGGTAAGACTCACCCTTGATATTGATAACGGTGCAGTGATGCAGGACACGGTCCAGGATGGCAGAGGCGATGGTGACGTCGGCAAAGACCTCGTTCCACTGGGAGAAAGTCTTGTTGGAGGTAAAAACGGTGGACGTTTTCTCATACCGTCTGGCAATGAGCTGGAAGAACAGGTTTGCACCCTGGATGTCCATGGGGAGGTATCCGATTTCGTCGATGATGAGCATCCTATACTTGGCCAGAACCTTGAGCTTATCCGGCAGACGGTTCTCAAAGTGGGCCTTCTTGAGCTGTTCAATGAGCTGGTGGCAGTTGATGTAGTAGGTAGAGAAACGGTGCTGTGCCGCCACAAGGCCCAGAGCGGAGGCCAGATGGGTCTTGCCCACGCCGGGCGGGCCGAGGAACACCACATTCTCCCCGTTTTCCAGGAAGCGCATGGTGGCCAACTCGTCGATCTGGCGCTTGTCGATGGAGGGCTGGAAAGAGAAATCGAAGTCGTCCAGGGTCTTCTTGATGGGGAAGCCAGACATCTGGATTTGCTTCTCATAGGCCCGTCTCCGCTTGGATT
>CAJUEC010000041.1 GCA_910585155.1 uncultured Oscillospiraceae bacterium | reverse complement strand
TTGAGGTCAAAATCAGTGGATATCAGTTTATGATTGCCGCTGTAAATTCCAGTTTGTGTGGCTTATAGCACATCATCTCCAACCAAGGAGCTTCTACATGGGCGCTATCATTGAGACAAAAAACTTAACCCACACCTACAGCCGGGGCACGCCCTTTGAGCACACCGCCCTGGACTGCGTGGATTTCTCCGCCCAGCCCGGGGAGTACCTGGCCATCATCGGCCGCACCGGGTCGGGGAAATCCACCCTGATCCAGCACCTCAACGGCCTGCTGAAGCCCACCTCCGGGGAAGTGCTGTTTGACGGCACAGACATCTGGGAGTCCAAGGACCGCACCCGGCAGGTCCGCTGCCAGGTGGGGCTGGTGTTCCAGTACCCGGAGTACCAGCTCTTCGAGGAGACGGTGTACCAGGACATCGCCTTCGGCCCCAAAAATATGGGGCTGGACCCCGACGAGGTGGACCGGCGGGTGAAGCAGTCCGCCCGGTTCGTGGGGCTGGAGCCCGGGGTGCTGGAGAAGTCCCCCTTCGACCTGTCCGGGGGGCAGAAGCGCCGGGTGGCCATCGCCGGCGTCATCGCCATGGAGCCCCAGGTGCTGGTGCTGGACGAGCCCACCGCCGGGCTGGATCCCTCCGGCTCCGCCCGGATTCTGGACAACATCCGCACCTACCACCAGGAGAAGAACGCCTGCATCATCCTGGTGTCCCACTCCATGGAGGAGGTGGCCCGGGAGGCGGAGCGGCTGGTGGTCATCCACAAAGGGACCGTTCCCTTCTCCGGCCCCCCCGAGCAGGTTTTCACCCACGGAGAGGAGCTGGAGGCCATGGGGCTGGGCGTGCCCGCCATGACCAGGGTGTTCACCCGGCTGCGGTCCATGGGGGTGGACGTATCCCCCTCCGTCTATACCATTCCCCAGGCCCGGGAGGCCATTCTGGCGGCCCTCCACCGGGCCCCCCGCAGACAGGCCGGTTCTGACGAAGGGAGGCGCGTGTAATGGCGCTGCGCGACATCACCCTGGGGCAGTACTTCCCCGGGTCCTCCCCCATCCACCGGCTGGACCCCCGCGCCAAGCTGGTGGCCATGATCTGCTACATCGTGGCCCTCTTCCTGGGCAAGTGGTTTGTCACCTACGCTGTGCTGCTGCTGGCGCTGGCGGCGGTGGTGAAGGTGTCCACCGTGAAGCCAAAGGCCCTGGTGCGGGGCCTCAAGCCGGTGGTGTTCATCCTGGTGTTCACCGCCGTGCTCAACATCTTCTACACCCCCGGCGAGCCGCTGGTGTCCTTCTGGATCTTCAGCATCACCCGGGAGGGCATCCTCCACGCCTTTTTCATGGTGGTGCGCATCATTATGCTCATCACCTGCACCTTCCTGCTCACCTACACCACCTCTCCCCTGGAGCTCACCGACGGGCTGGAGAGCCTGATGGGGCCGCTGAAAAAAATCCACGTCCCCGTCCACGAGCTGTCCATGATGATGTCCATCGCCCTGCGGTTCATCCCCACCCTCATCGAGGAGACGGACAAGATCATGTCCGCCCAGAAGGCCCGGGGCGCGGACTTCGACTCGGGCAGCCTGATCCAGCGGGCAAAGGCCCTGATCCCCCTGCTGGTGCCGCTGTTCATCTCCGCCTTCCGGCGGGCGGACGAGCTGGCCACCGCCATGGAGTGCCGCTGCTACCACGGCGGCGAGGGCCGCACCCGGATGAAGCAGCTCCACTACCGCCCCGGGGATGTGGCATTTATGGTGGGGACGCTGGCGCTGGCGGTCTTGATCAGCATCCTCGCACATTGGGGGTTGTGACATGGAGCAGCGCAACATCGCCCTGCGGCTGAGCTACACCGGCACCGCCTACCACGGCTGGCAGGTGCAGAAAAACGCCGTATCTGTGGCGGAAACCCTGGAAAGGGCCCTGGCCTCCGTGGTGTGCCACCCGGTGAAGGTCACCGGGGCGGGCCGCACCGACGCGGGGGTCCACGCCCAGGTGTACGTGGCCAACTTCCGCACCACCTCGGGCATCCCGGCGGAGCGCCTCCCCCTGGCGGTGAACACCCGGCTGCCCGACGACATCTCGGTGTTCAAGGCCACGGAGGTGCCCGACGGCTTCAACGCCATCGGCTCCTGCCTCAAAAAGGAGTACACCTATAAGATTTACAACTCCCGCATCCGGGACCCGTTTTATGTCAACCGGGTGTGGTTCTACCCCAAGCCCCTGGACGAGGGCGTCATGGCCCGGGCTGCGGCCCAGTTTGTGGGCACCCACGACTTTGCCGCCGTCCGCTCGGTGGGCACCGAGACCCGCACCACCGTGCGCACCGTCCACTACTTTGAGGTTGAACGCCGCGGCACCGTCATCGACTGCCGGGTGTGCGCCGACGGCTTCCTCTACAATATGGTGCGGGCCATGGTGGGCACCTGCATCTACGCCGCCGAGGGCAAGCTGGACCCGGCGGAGATCCCCGCCATCCTTGCGTCAAGAAACAGGACCTTAGCGGGGCCGACAGCCCCTCCCAACGGTTTGTATATGACCAACCTGTGGTACAGGGAAAACGTGCTGTGACAACGGAGCGATTATGGAAGAGCATAGCCGAAAACAATCAAACATTCAGCCAATTTTGCTGAACTCCAAGCAGCCCGAGCCCCCTCCCCCGCCAAAACCGAAGCTGCCCCGGTTCCTGATGCGGGCGGCGGCCACCCTGGTGGTGCTGACGGTGGCCCTGGTGCTGACGGCGGCGGTGGCCTTTCGGGACAGCTTCAACCTGGACAGCGTGAAGCGCTGGTTCACCTACCGCTCCCTCACCCGGGGCGACAGCGGCCGGGCGGAGTCCTTCACCTACGGCGGCGAGCTCACCGACACCTTTGCCGTGTTGGACGGGGACCTGCTGGTGTGCTCCCGCAACACCATCGCCCTGTACTCCGGCAGCGGCACCCAGTACATCAATCAGCCCGTAAGCATGGACAGCCCGGTGGTGAACACCAACGGCTCGCTGGCCGTGGTGTACGACGCAGGGGGCTCCTCCCTGTATATCTTGGGCCAGCGGGCCCTGGTGTGGTCGGCGGAGGGGCTGGACTCCATCCTGTCCGCCCGGCTGAACAGAAACGGCCAGCTCACCGTGGTCACCCAGTCCAGCGGCTACCGGGGGTCCGTGACGGTGTACAACGCCTCCTACACCCCTGTGATGAGCGCCAACCTCACCTCCGCCTTTGTGATGGACGCCGCCTTGTCCGACGACGGGCACACCCTGGCCATCCTCACCGTGGGCCAGTCGGGGGGGGCCTTTTCCACCAACCTGGAGCTGTACGACATGAACTACTCCAGCGGCAGCTACCAGCCCGACCTCTCCCTTCCCCTGGGGGGCGTGGTGGTGCTGGAAACACGGCACACCGCCTCCAGCCTGTGGACGCTGGGGGACCGGGGCATCACCGTCACCGACCACACCGGCCAGTCCGTGGGCGTGAGCTGGGCGGACAAGCACTTGCGGCGGTACACCCTCAGCGGAGACGGCTTTGCCGCCGCCCTGCTGGGCAAATACCGGGCGGGCAGTCAGGCGGAGCTGTGGGTGGTGGACAGCCAGGGCCAGCGCCGCACCCTGGAGCTCAATGAGCAGGTGATGTCCATCTCCGCTGCGGGACGGTATCTGGCCGTCCTCACCGGCGACCGGCTGGACATCTACACCGATCAGCTGGAGCTGTACGCCACCCTGGAGGGCACTCAGGGCGCCCGGGTGGTGCTGCTCATGGCGGACGGCTCCGCCATCCTGATCTCGGCGGACAGCGCCGGGTTCTACATTCCCTGATGGGCCCGTCCCATCGGTCCACGCAGGGCGTGGGGAGGAACTATTTATGGAGAAGTATGTCTTTGATCTTTTGATCGTGGCCCTGCTGGCCCTGTTTGCCTGGCGGGGCGCCTCCAAGGGGCTGATTCTCTCGCTGTGCGGGCTGGCGGCGGTATTCGTGGCCTTCTTCGCCGCCCAGTTCCTGTCGGAGCGGTTCTGCGTCCCGGTGGGCAACATCCTGCGCCCCATCGTGGTCCAGACCGTCCGGGGGGCGGACGCGGAGCCCTCCCTCCCAGACGCGGAGCTGGGGACCTACACCGTGGAGGAGTTGGTGCGCTCCATCCAGGAGAAGGGGCTGTTCGAGGGCTTTGACCAGTTCCTGGAGCAGGCCGCGGCCGGCCAGAAGCTGCCTGATAACGAGGCCTTCACCCCCCTGGACTCCCTGGCCTCCTACCTGTCCCTTGGGATTGCCCGGGCGTTGCTGTTCGCCCTGGTCTTTCTGGGGGTGCTGCTGATCTGGTTCTTGCTCAGCCATGCCCTGGATCTGGCCTTCCAGCTGCCCATTCTGTCCCAGGTGAACACGGCGGGGGGGCTGCTGGTGGGGCTGGTCAAAGGCGTGCTGCTCACCGTGGTGCTGGTGTGGCTGGGGCAGCTGGCCGGACTGGTGCCCAGCCCCCCTGAGACGCCCCTCCTCTCCCTGTTCACCGTCCAGCGTCTGGGCGAGCTGCTGGACAACCTGCCTGTCTAGCGCCGCCCCACCCGAGGATTTCCCTGCCCACCGCAAAATTACCACTCTAAAATTCATGACATGTTCATATTTATCTGATATGGTACTGCCAAACTGCAAATAACAGCGTGAGGGCGGGGGGCCGGCGGCGGTCTCCGGCCTCTCCCTGAAAGGAGCGACACCATGCGTCCTACTCTCTGCACCCGCTGCCACAAAAACGTGGCGGTGATCTTTATCACCAAAATCGAAAATAACGAGACCAAAAACGAGGGTCTCTGCCTGAAATGCGCCCGCGAGCTGGGCATCAAGCCGGTGGACGACATGATGAAGAAGATGGGCATTTCTGATGAGGATCTGGAGTCCATCTCCACCGAGATGATGTCCGCCTTCGGCGGCGCGGAGGAGCCGGACGGCCTGGCCGGACCCTCTGAGGACAGCGGCGAGGGCGACGGCGAGGAGGACGAGGGCCGCACTGCCACCTTCCCCTTCCTAAACAAGCTGTTCGGCGGCCAGTCGGACAGCGCCCCCGACCGGGACCCCACCCAGCGGGGGGGAGCCGCCCGGGAGGACAAGACCCCCGCCAAGTCTGAGCGGGGCCAGAAGCGCAAATTCCTGGAAAACTACTGCATCTCCCTCACCCGCAAGGCCCAGGAGGGCAAGCTGGACCGCATCGTGGGCCGCGCCAGTGAAATCGAGCGCACCATCCAGATCCTGAACCGCCGGCAGAAGAACAACCCCTGCCTCATCGGGGACCCCGGCGTGGGCAAAACCGCCATCGCCGAGGGGCTGGCCCAGCGCATCTTCGACCGGGACGTGCCCTATAAGCTGCTGGACAAGGAGGTCTACCTGCTGGACCTCACCGCCCTGGTGGCGGGAACCCAGTTCCGCGGCCAGTTTGAGAGCCGCATGAAGGGCCTCATCGACGAGGTGAAGAAGCTGGGCAACATCATCCTGGTCATCGACGAGGTCCACTCCATCGTGGGCGCGGGGGACGCGGAGGGCTCCATGAACGCCGCCAATATCCTCAAGCCCGCCCTGAGCCGGGGGGAGATCCAGGTGATCGGCGCCACCACCCTCACCGAGTACCGCAAGTACATCGAGAAGGACTCCGCCCTGGAGCGGCGCTTCCAGCCCGTCGTGGTGGATGAGCCCTCCATTGACGACTCGGTGGAGATTTTGAAGGGCATCGCCCCCTACTACGAGTCCTTCCACCACGTGACCATCAGCCCCGACATCTGCCGGCAGGCGGTGGTGATGAGCGAGCGGTACATCACCGACCGCTACCTGCCCGACAAGGCCATCGACCTCATCGACGAGGCCTCCTCCGACGTGAACCTCCACAACAAGGAGCTGGCCCGGCTGGCAGAGATCGACAAGGAGCTGGCCGACTACGCCAAGGAGATGGAGGTGGTTCTGGCCTCCACCGGGGCCCAGAACGACCCCAAGCTCCAGGACCTGCAAAAGCAGGAGCAGCGCCTCCAGCGCCAGCGGGACACCCTGGAGATGGCGGTGAGCCGGGACGATTCCGAGGCCCCCAACCGGGACGACCCCGCCTTCCAGGAGCGGCAGGACGGGCGGAGAAAGCAGATCGCCGAGCTCCAGGAGAAGCTGGCCGCCGTCACCGCCGAGAAGCAGGCGGTGCAGACCGCCGCCAACGACAAGGCGTACCAGCGGCTGGCCGAGCTGAAGAGCCGTCAGGCCCAGCTCACCGGGGAGCGGGAGGCCCTGGCCGCCAAGGGGAACCCCCCGCTGACCGCCGCCCATCTGGCCCGGGTCATCGAGCTGTGGACCAAGATTCCCGCCACCTCCATCCAGGAGCAGGAATTTGAGCGGCTGGCCCACCTGGACCAGCGCTTGAAGAAGCACATCGTGGGCCAGGACGACGCGGTCAACGCGGTGTCCAACGCCATCCGCCGGGGGCGGGTGGGCATATCCGCCAAGCACAAGCCGGTGAGCTTCATCTTCGTGGGCTCCACCGGCGTGGGCAAGACGGAGCTGGTCAAGCAGCTGGCCACCGACCTGTTCTCCTCCCCTGAATCCCTCATCCGGCTGGACATGAGCGAGTTCATGGAGAAGCACTCCGTCTCCCGGATCATCGGCTCCCCCCCGGGGTACGTGGGCTACGACGACGCGGGCCAGCTCACTGAGAAGATCCGCCGCAAGCCGTACACCGTGGTCCTCTTCGACGAGATCGAGAAGGCCCACCCCGACGTGCTCAACGTACTGCTCCAGATTCTGGACGACGGCCATATCTCCGACGCCCACGGCAAGGTGGTCAACTTCGAGAACACCGTCATCGTCATGACCTCCAACGCCGGAAGTGACAAAAAGGGCGGCTCCCTGGGCTTTGACCGCTCCTCCAACGAGCTGGGGAAGGAGAAGGCCATGAAGGGGCTGGAGACCTTCCTGCGGCCGGAGTTTATCAACCGGGTGGACGAAATCGTCTACTTCAACCAGCTCACCGAGGACAGCTTCAAGGCCATCGCCCGGATCATGCTGGCCGAGCTGGACGGGGTGATGAAGGACAAGGGCATCGCCTTTTCCTACGATGAGAGCGTGCTTGACTATCTGGTAAAGAAGTCCTATTCCGCCGCCTACGGGGCCCGGAACCTCCGCCGCCAGATTCAAAAGGACCTGGAGGACCCCGTCGCCGCCAAGCTCATCCAGCGGTACGCCCAGCCCATCACCGCGATCAGCCTGTCCGCCGACGGCGAGCAGCTGAACATCACCACCGATTGAGCCGGACAAAAAGAGCTCTTATCCGCCGGCAGCGGCACAATTTGAATACAGACAAAACGAGACCCGCACCGTTTGCTCGGTGCGGGTCTCGTCTTAGAACCTGTACCAATAGCCTCAGCATACCTCTTCGCGGCCAAAATCGCCGATGAGCCACGTTAAAAAATCTTGAAATACACAAAGTATCCCCGCGATTTTTTGCCTTGCCATCGGCAATTTTGCCTCGCGAATTGGAACACTTCGGCTATCGGTACAGCTTCTTACACTACACACAGTGATTCCGGCAAGGGAACTCACAGCCTCTCCCGGATGGCCCGGAGGAACTCCAGCCCCGTCACCTTGCAGGCGGGGGCCTCCCCCTCCCACAGGCCCACCAGGTCGCCGGTCATCACGCCGCTCTCAATGGTATCAACCGCCGCCTTCTCCAGCTTATGGGCAAAGGCGGTCAGCTCAGGCAGGCCGTCCAGCTCTCCCCGCTTGGCCAGCGCCCCCGTCCAGGCGAACAGGGTGGCCATGGGGTTGGTGGACACCTGCTCCCCCTTCAGGTGGCGGTAGTAGTGCTGGGTGACCGTGCCGTGGGCGGCCTCGTACTCGTAATTGCCCTCGGGGGACACCAGCACGGAGGTCATCATGGCCAGGGAGCCGAAGGCGGTGGAAACCATGTCGCTCATCACGTCGCCGTCGTAGTTCTTGCAGGCCCAGATGAAGCCCCCCTTGGAGCGGATCACCCGGGCCACCGCGTCATCAATGAGGGTGTAGAAATAGGTGATGCCCGCCTGCTCAAATCTCTCCCTGTACTCCTTCTGGTAGATCTCCGCGAAGATGTCCTTAAAGGTGTGGTCGTACTGCTTGGAGATGGTGTCCTTGGTGGAGAACCACAGGTCCTGGCGCGTGTCCAGGGCGAATTGGAAGCAGGAGCGGGCGAAGGAGGCGATGGACCCCTCCAGGTTGAACTGCCCCTGGAGCACCCCGGGGCCGTCAAATTGGTGGATGGTCTGGCGCTGCTGCGTGCCGTCGTCGGCGGTGAACACCAGCTCCGCCCTGCCGGGGCCGGGGACCTTGAGCTCGGCGGCCTTGTACACGTCTCCGAAGGCGTGGCGGGCGATGGTGATGGGGGCCTGCCAGTTCTTCACCACCGGGTTGAGCCCCTTCACCATGATGGGGGCGCGAAACACAGTGCCGTCCAGAATGGCCCGGATGGTGCCATTGGGGGACTTCCACATCTGGGACAGCTTGTACTCCTCCACCCGCTGCTGGTTGGGGGTGATGGTGGCGCACTTCACCGCCACGCCGTATTTCTTGTTGGCCTGGGCCGCGTCGATGGTCACCTGGTCGCCGGTCTCCTCCCGGTGGGGGAGCCCCAGGTCATAGTACTCGGTCTTCAGGTCAATATAGGGCTCCAGCAGCTCCTCCTTGATCTGCTGCCAGAGAATGCGGGTCATCTCGTCCCCGTCCATCTCCACCAGGGGGGTCTTCATTTGCAGCTTGTCCATGGGTTCATCTCTCCTTTTGTGTAAAAAGGGCGGGGGCGGATGCCCGTCCCCGCCGCTGGGATTGCGCGGTCACTTCCAGGGGTCGTCCCTGGGCCCCTGGGGGGCGGGCGGATCGCCGGGCTTGGTGCCCGTGCCGGCGCCCGCGCTGGGGCCGGAGGACCAGGTGTAGCCGGTGGAGTCGTTCCAGCCGCCGGCGTTGGCGTCACCGCCCCCCGTAAAGCCGTCCGGCGTGCCCCTGGCCCAGTCGTAGAATCTGGCCATAGACCCGGTGACATAGGGCCGCAGCCACAGGTTGAGCACCGTGGCGCCGATGGCCGCCGCCGCCATCACCAGCACCGCCATTCCGGCGGAGGCAAGCAGCCCGGCCACGTCGTCCAGGCCGTTGACCGCCACCCACACCCCCACGGACACCACGCCGATCATCACACCGATGTAAATGATGCCCACCATCAGCAGATGCCAGCCGAAAAAGGACAGCTGGAGCATGAAGGCCCGGCCGGTGTTGTTTTGCATCAGCCGCTTGCTCTCCTGGACGGCGTCCATGCCGGACAGCCCCTGGTCCAGAAAAACATAGTCCACCAGGGCGTACCGCAGGGTAACCCGGATCACGCCCAGCATATAGGCCACCGTGGCAGCCAGCATCAGCAGCACCGTCAGCGCCGCAGACTCAACAGCCACAGCCAGCACGGCCACCCCCAGCACCACCAGCACGTATCCCACCAACAGCAGCAGGGTCCACAGGAAAATAAACACCCCCGTCACAATCCGGGTGATCAGCACGCCGCCGATTCGGGGAATGGCACAGAAGATCTTTCCCATGGTGGGGTTCTCCCCCCGGACCATGGACAGGGCGTAGCCCGCATAGCCCACGCCCATGGTGCTCTGCCACAGGGAAATCAGAATGGACAGCACAAAGCTCCCCACCCCTGCGGCCAGCACAATTCCCGGGCCTTGGCTGAGCAGCGCCAGCAGCATCTGCTCAGCGGCCTCCTCCACATCATAGCCCGCCCCTATGTAGCCCAGAAACAGCGCAGTATAACGGTTCATTCCGCCGGTGAGCAGCCTGCCCGCAATGGTGTTGAGCAGCAGCGTGCCCACCGACACCACCACAGTGAACAGCAGGGTGACCAGCATGGGGCTGGGACTGGCCCTTTTCATGGCCAGCCGGACGCTCCGCTTCAGCTGTGCGCGATCATATTCCATAACAATACCTCCCTCTCTCTCCAGGGGCCCCGCCCCCGTTCCGCCTAAAAGGCGGTTTGTTGTCATTATAGCGTACAGGGCGGAAAATTGCAACAAAAAACAGCCGCCTCATTCCCATGAGGCGGCTGCTCTGCCGCTATCGCCCCAAATGCCTGTCCTTGGGGCGCGGGCTGGCCTCCCGCAGCCGGGCCAGCAGGGCCGGCGCTTTGCTGCCCCACTCAAAGGCCCGCTCAAACACAAAAATCACCGACGGGGTCAGCATCAAAAACACCACAATCACCAGCGCCGCCTGGAAGTCCAGGGGGGTGAGCTGGAACACCCCGCCGAAGGCCAGCACCGCCACGGTGAAGGCCGCTGACATGGCGCCCAGCAGGGTCCACCGCTTCCAGTCCAGGGGCTTGGAGATATAGTACAGCACCAGCAGGCCCACCTCCCCCATGATGACGGTGGCCAGGGTGGACAGGGTGACCCGCTCAAAGGAGAAGGCCACGGTAAACAGCTCGATGAAGATCATCAGCACCACGTTGGCCAGCCCCCCCGGCAAAGCCCGCCGGAGCACATTGGTCATGAAGCGGCCCTTCACAATCTCGTGGTTGGGCTCCAGGGCCAGCACGAAGGAGGGGGCCCCGATGGTCAGGGCGCTGATGAGGGTGAGCTGGATGGGGATGAAGGGATAGGGGAAGCCGGCGAACAGGGTGATGAGAGACAGGAAGAAGGACATGATATTCTTCACCAGGTACAGTGCCGCCGCCCGCTGGATGTTGTTGATCACCCGCCGCCCCTCCTGCACCACCTGGGGCATGGAGGCGAAGTTGGAGTCCAGCAGCACCACCTGGGCCACCTGGCAGGCCGCCTCCGCCCCGGAGGCCATGGCGATGCCGCAGTCCGCGTCCTTCAGGGCCAGCACGTCGTTGACGCCGTCCCCCGTCATGGCCACGGTGTGCCCCGCCTTTTGCAGGGCCTTCACCAGCTTGCGCTTCTGGTCCGGCGTCACCCGGCCGAACACGTTGTACTCCCGCACCGCCCGGGCGTAGTCCGCCGGCTCCTTGAGGGTGGCGGCGTCCACGTAGCGCTCCGCCCCCTGGATGCCCGCCTGAACGGCCACGGCGGACACGGTGGAGGGGTTGTCCCCCGAGATCACCTTCACCGCTACCCCCTGCTGGGCGAAGTAGCGGAAGGTCTCCGGGGCCTCCTCCCGGATAGGGTTGCTGATCACCGCCAGGGCCAGGGGCTCCACCCCGCCCGCGATGCCCCCCTCCATGGTGGGGGCGCTGGCGCACCGGGCCAGCAGCAGCACCCGGCAGCCCTCCTGCTGATAGGGGGTGACCATGTGCTCCAGGTCGGCGTACCGGGCCTTCATGATGAACTCCGGCGCCCCCACCACATAGGCCCCATAGGACTTGAACACCACCGCCGACCACTTGTTGGCCGAGGTGAAGGGCACCGTGCGCTCCACCTGCCAGATGGAGGACTTGTGGAACCGCTCCGCCATGGCCCGGGCGGTGTCGTTGTCCGCGTCGATGGCCTGATAGTAGGCGTTGAAGATCTCCTCCACCTTGGCCGCGGGGCAGCGCTCCTCGTCCAGGGGGACGATCTCCCGCACGGACATCTCCGGCTGGGTGATGGTACCCGTCTTGTCCACGCACAAAACGTCCACGTGGGCCAGGGTCTCCACCGCGCTCATCTCGTGCACCAGGGTTTTCCGCTGGCCCAGGCGCATGACGGACACCGCCAGCGCCACGCTGGTGAGCAGGTACAGCCCCTCGGGGATCATGCCGATGAGGGCGGCCACCACGGCGGGGACCGCCTGGGCAAAGGCGTTCTCCTGCACCACCAGCTCATTGTAGAACAGGGCCGCGCCGATGGGGATGAGGGCAAAGCCGATGAAGCGGATCAGCTTGTCCAGCGACCGCATCATCTCCGACTTGGCCACCCCCTGGTCCGCCTTGGCCTCCAGGGACAGCCGGGCGGCGTAGCTGGCGGAGCCCACCCGGTCCAGCCGGGCCCGGCACTTGCCGGACACCACAAAGCTGCCGCTGAGCAGCTCGTCGCCGGGATTTTTGGTGATGGGGTCGGCCTCGCCGGTGATGAGGGCCTCGTTCACCGTCACCTGCCCGGTCATCACCGGGCCGTCGGCGGGAATCTGGTCCCCCGCCCCCAGCTCCACAATGTCCTCCCGCACCAGCTTGTGGATGGGCACAGTGCCCAGCTGGCCGTCCCGCACCACCTTCACCCGGCTCTCACTGAGCAGGGTGAGCTTTTCCAGGGTGGCCCGGGAGCGCAGCTGCTGGATGATGCCGATGACCGAGTTGATGATGGCGATGCCCAGAAACATCATGTCCTTGAAGTCCCCGGCCAGCACCAGCAGCACAGCCAGAACCACAAACACCAGGTTGAAAAAGGTCAGCGTATTTTCCCGGATGATCTGCCCGGTGGATTTCGCGTTGGACTCCACCGCCCCGTTGCCCAGGCCCTGCTCCAACAGCTGGGCGGCCTGCGCGGAGGTGAGCCCCAGCTCGGGGTCGGGAAACACCCGCTCCGGGTCCCGGGCGGGCCGGGAGCGCTCCTGCCGGGAGGGCTCCTCCCCCTGCCGGCGGTCAGGGCCGCTCTCCCGGCGGCGCTTGGGGGGCGGGGCCTGAAATTGTGCCTGCTGAGCCATAGACAAGCTCCTTTGCGTCATAATATGGGGGATCCTGGGTTATCATACCACAGAAAAGGGTTGGCGTAAACCGCCAACCCTTTAACTGTTTGTTAAAATTGACAAAACAGACGCGCGGGCCCGGTCAAACCGCCCATCTCACCTCGATGGTGAACACCCCGTCCTCCCACCGGGCGCGGGCGGTGTGGCCCATCCGCTCCGCCAGCGCCTTGACAATGGCCAGACCCAGGCCGGTGGACTGGCCGGTGCGCATTTTGTCGGCGGTATAGAACCGCTCGAACACGTGGGCGGCGTCCTCGGCGGTGAGCCCCTCCGCCCGGTTGGAAAAGGCGGACACCACCCTCCCTCCCTCCCGGTACAGCTTGACGGAAAGGGTGTCCGTCCCGTGGCGCAGGGCATTGGTGAGCAGGTTGGAAAAAATCCGGGTCACCGCTCCGCTGTCCGCCCACACCGGGGGCAGTTCGGGGGCCACGTCCACCTCCATAATCAGGCCGCTCTCCTCAATCTGCTCGTAGGAGACCGCCAGCTGGTCGGACAGCGCCCGGCCCAGGTCCACCCGCTCCCGCTCCAGGGGCAGCTCGCCCCCCTCAATCCGGGACAGGTCGTAGAAGGCGGCGATGAAGGTTTGCAGGGTGCGGGCCCTCCCCTCAATAACCGTCAGATACTCCGCCCTTTTCTCCTGCGGCAGACCCTCCCCCTCCAGCAGCTGGAGATAGCCCAGAATGGAGGTCAGCGGCGTGCGCAGGTCGTGGGACACGTTGGCGATCTGCTGTCTGAGCTCCTGCTCCTTCCGGCGGTAGACCGCCCGCTCCTCCTGCCGCAGCTCCAGCAGCTCGTTGAGGCAGACCAGCAGCTTCTCCGCCCCGACGCTGGGGCAGGGCAGCGCCAGCCGGGTCGTGGTCTCGCCGGCCATCTGCTCCCGCATCCGGCGGGCGGCCCGGCGCAGCCCTTGCTCCAGGGTGATCTGCCGCCCGGCCAGCGCGGCGCACAGCAGAACCAGCAGCACAATCAGGACGTTTTTCACACAAGCCACCCCTTTCGCCTCATATAACGCCAAACATGATGAGCAGCAGCAGCAACAGCAGCGCCAGCAGAATCGCCTTGACGTACCAGGGGGAGCGGTCCCCCCGCCTCAGACACAGGCACAGCAGAATCAGCAGAATGGGACCCATAATTCCCAGCGGACCCCTCAGGAGAAAGGTCAGGTTCATATGAACACCTCACGAAACGGCTTTCGCCGGATCTTGCGATCCGGCTGAAAGCGCAGGTTTTACCTTTTGTGCCTTACGATCCCGAATACGCACAGGGCCGCGGCGACGGCGGCAAAAAGGCACACTGTGAGTTTTTTCCCGTTCAAATAATCACCCCGCAATCATACTGTCATTTGATCTCTTTTTTGTGGAAGCCGTACAGGCCGATGGCGGTGCAGGCCGCCACCCAGAACGCCCCCACCAGCCACACCTTGCCCATGTGTCCCCAGTCGCCCACCAAGCTCTTGGTCGCGTCCATGAGAAATCCGGGGAAATGCCGGCGTATGTTCAGCAGCAGCTCCCCAAATCCGCCCCCCACCAGCAGGCCCACCACATCCACAACGGTCTCCAGCACAAACACCAAACCCACGTAGAGGAAGTAGCTGGTCATCTCCCCGCTGGTGAGGAACAGGCACATGCACATGGCCGCCTGGGCGCCCAGCCAAAGGGGCAGAGCCGCCGCCAGGAAATAGCCCACGATGAACAGGGCGTCCCCGGAGGAATAGAACCCGGCAGGACCCTCCATGGGCAGGCAGATGGCGCACAGGCCGATGAAAAAGGCCATCATCACCACCAGGTACACAAGGGACAGCAGGGTCTGGGCGATGAGCTTGCCCAGATAGATCCGGGTGCGGCTCAGGCCGAAGGACACCTCGTTTTTCAGGGTGGAGTTCTTGTACTGCCCCGCAAACACTATGTCCCCGGTGAGCATACACATACAAAAGCCGATGACCCCCATCCCCACGATGTTGACGATGGCCCCGCCGAAGGGGGTGGCGGAGGAGTGGGAATTGTGGAAGGCGAAGCCCTCCGCGAAAATTCCCTCCAGCGCCAGCATCACCGCCAGGGTGATATAGGTGTAGGGGCGGCACAGCAGCTTGTAGGCCTCGGCGCGGATGTAGTTAAGCATGGCGGCCACCTCCGATCAGGTTGAGGAAGTAGGCCTCCAGGTCCGCGCCCTTCTGCTCCATGGCCAGCAGGGCCACGCCGTTTCGTGCCAGGGCGTAGGACGCCCGCTTGGGGTCGTCCAGGCAGTCGTAGAGCTGCACCACGTTGCCGGGCAGCACCTCGAACTTGTCGGTGCCCAGCTCCGTCTGAAGGAGGGCGGCGGCACGGGCCGCGTCGTCCACCTCCAGGCGCAGGCAGGTGCGGCACTTGTCGTGGAGGGCCTCGGCGGAGATCTCCTCCAAAATCCTGCCCTGCTCCATAAACCCGTACCGGGTGGCCACGCTGGACAGCTCGGACAGGATGTGGCTGGACATCAGAATGGTGGTCTGCCGCTCCTGGTTGAGGGTGCGCAGAATCTGCCGGAACTCCACCACCCCCTCCGGGTCCAGGCCGTTGATGGGCTCGTCCAGGATGAGCAGGTCCGGGCGGTTCATCAGGGCCAGGGCCAGCCCCAGCCGCTGCTTCATCCCCAGGGAGAAGGACTTGAATTTCTTCTTGCCCGTGTCCTTCAAATCCACCTGCTCCAGCACCTCGTCCACCACCTGCCTGCCGGGAATGCCCCGCTGGAGGCGGTAGTACTCCAGGTTCTCCCGGGCGGTGAGGAAGGGGGAGAAGGAGGGAATTTCAATCATGACCCCAGTGCGCCGCCGCTGGAGGCGCATGTCCCTGCCCGACGCGCCGAACAGCTCCAGCTCGCCCCCGGTGGGCTCGGACTGGCCGGTGACCAGGCGCATGAGGGTGGTTTTGCCCGCGCCGTTGCGGCCCACCAGCCCGTAGATGTCCCCCCGGCGCACCAGCATGTTCACCCCATCCAGGGCCAGACAGGCGCCGTAGGCCTTTTTCAGGCCGTAGGCCGCCATCACCGCTGTGTTTGCATTCATAGCGTTTCCGCCT
The DNA here is from genome assembly GCA_910585155.1 of uncultured Oscillospiraceae bacterium. Classification (GTDB taxonomy): domain Bacteria; phylum Bacillota; class Clostridia; order Oscillospirales; family Oscillospiraceae; genus Enterenecus. The sequence goes on along the minus strand of CAJUEC010000041.1, from coordinate 5,301 downwards.
TTCTGTTTGAGTTGAGCACATCATATCGCGGAAAGGCCAAAACTCCTCAAAGGAAATCTAAAGAAAACCTAAATTCCCCCGCACGCATTTTGCCGCGAAAAGCCGGCATATCCTGTAGGGGAGGGGCTTGCCCCTCCCGCGGCAAGGGAGCAGCCCCCGAAAGGCGGGCCGGGCCAGCCGGTCCCTACGGGATATCCGCCAGCTTAAACCCAATCCCCCACACGGTCTTGATATAGGCCGTCTCCGGGTCCGCCTTGGCCAGCTTGGAGCGCAGGTTGCTCACGTGGACATTCACCGTGTTCTCATCCCCAATGAAGTCCTCCCCCCACACCGCCTCGTAGATCTGGGCCCTGGAGAAGGCCCGGCGGGGATTTTCCAGGAGAAGGGCCAGGATGTCGAACTCCCGGCCGGTGAGGGACAGCTCCTCCCCGCCCACCGCCGCGGTGTGGCTGTCCCGGTCCAGGGTGAGGGGGCCCGCCGTGAGCACGTCCGCCTTGGGGGCGGCAAACTGCCGGCTGCGGCGCAGCTGGGCCTCCACCCGGGCCAGCACCTCCGCGTTGTCGAAGGGCTTGGGGATGAAGTCGTCCGCCCCCAGCCTCAGCACATTCACCCGGTCCGACACCCCCACCTTGGCCGACGCCACGATGATGGGCATGGTCCCGCCCCGGCGGATGCGGGCGATCAGCTCCTCCCCCGTCACCCCAGGGAGCATCAGGTCCAGCACAATGAGGTCATAGTCGTATTTCTCCGCCCACAGCAGGGCCTCACTGCCGGAAAAGGCGGAGCGGCAGGTGTAGCCCGCCCCCTCCAGAATGGTGCACAGCAGGCGGTTGATATCCGCGTCGTCCTCCACGACGAGAATGTTGGCGGTGTCCATGGTTGTTCCCCCCAGTTTTTGACTTAACCGGTAGTATAGCACAAAAGCCCCCGGCGTTTCCATACGCCGGGGGCAGATTTTAGACTTTTTTAAGGATTCCCGCGGGCCTTGGGCTTTTGCTCCGTTCCATCCGCCCCTATGGGTCTACCCTCACGCTTCGATGGTCGGCGCCTGGTTGGTGAATTTCTGCTCCGCCTGGGCGATCATCTGGGGCTGGGCCTGCTCCACCTTGTACCAGCCCTTTTTCTTGGCGGCCTCAAAGAGCTGCGCCTGGGTCTGGTGGCCCTGGGTGAGCAGGTTCACAAAGGTGTCCCGCAGCTGCACGTTGGTGCACTCGGAGGCGAACAGGTTGTAGTTGGTGCTCATCTTCTTCTCGGTGAGCAGCAGGTCGGTGATGATCTCGTTTTCCTTCATGGCCGGTCCTCCTTACCGCAAAAAGCCCAGCAGGGTGTCATAGTTCCGCTTGTGCTGGGCGGCATACTGACTGTAGCAGGTTTTCAGCTCGGCCTCAGCGGTGGCCTGCGCCGCGTCCTGGTACTTGCAGCACAGCATCCGCTCAAAGCCCAGCTGGTCCTCCAGGGCGGACAGCTCCTTGGTGCTCAGGTACGACATAGGTGGGTCCCTCCTTCACATTGGTGCTCCCAGTATGTCCACCCAGAGGAAAAACTATACAAAAAATTCCGCGCCCAGGCGGTGGGGCGCGGAATTTCAATCATTTCTTTTTTCTGGCCTTCTGCTTCAGCACGTCCCTGTAGAACGCCTCCATCTCCCTCTTGGTGGTGAAGGTGGCCATATACATCTGGTTGCCCATGGCGCCGGCCAGCACATCGGGGATGCGGCCCACCATCTTCATGTGCCCGCCGTACTTCTCCAGCACCGTCTCGTGGTCCAGGGCAAAGTTTTTGCCGTCCCGCCGGCCGGCGTAGGCGCAGAAAGCGTGCTCCCCCGTCTCCAGGGTGGAGCGGTCAAAGGCGATCATGTCCGCCCAGATCTTGTACACGTTGGTGGAGTTGGCGTAGTTCATCATGTCCGGACTGAACCCACCGCAGGGGCGCATGTTCACCTCCAGCGCCACCACGTCCCCCTTTTTGCCCATGCCCTTCTGGTCCCGGGTGAGGCGGAAGAACTCGAAGTGGACGAACCGGCTCTTCACCCCGAAGCTCTTGACGGTGGCCCGGCCCGCCTTTCTGGTGTCGGCGGGGAGGTCCTTGACGATGTAGTAGATGGAGTTGTCCTCGTTGTTGACAATGTCCATGATGGACATGGGGGTGACGTTGCCCGTCTCAAAAATGGGCTCGCCCTTGGAATCAATGATGGCGTCGTAGGAGTTGACCTCGGCGTGGACGAATTCCTCCATGATATAGGTCACGTTCCGCCGGTTCTCCAGAAAGCGCCTCAGGTCGGCCTCCCCGTCCAGCCTGTGGGTGTCGGAGGCGCCCACGCCGTTGTCCGGCTTGACCACCACCGGCCAACCCACCTCCTTGATGAAGGCCAGGCAGCCCTCCTCGCCGTCCACCAGGTGGCAGCGGGCGGCGGGGATGCCCGCCCGCTCATAGAACTCCTTCATCTTGGACTTGTACTTGATCCGGGGTATGTCGTCCACCTGAAAGCCGGAGGTGATGTGGAAATCGGTGCGCAGCTGGGCGTCCCGCTCCAGCCAGTACTCGTTGTTGGACTCCAGCCAGTCCACCCGGCCGTACCGAAAGATGAAGTAGGCCACGGCGCGGTACACCTCGTCATAGTTCTCCAGGCTGTCCACCCGGTAGTACTCGTTCAGGCTGTCCCGCAGCTCGCCGGACAGGCCATCGTAGTGCGCGTCACCGATGCCCAGCACGTTGAGCCCGTTGTTTTTCAGCTCCCGGCAGAACTGCCAGTAATTGGTGGGGAAGTTGGGGGAAATGAAGATCACGTTTTTCATGGGTGTTCCTTCTCTCTTTTTGATGCCTCCCGGCAAATTCACTGCTCCAGCAGGTAGGGTACAAAATAGGCCACCTGCTTATACCACCAGTCCCAGTCGTGGGCCACGTCCCAGCCCCACACATCCACCCAGAGGTGGATGTCCTTCTCCCGGAAGATGTCCGCCAGCCACAGGGTGGTGCCCGGAATCTCCCAGGGGCCCCGGCCCACGCAGATGACCCCTTTTTTCTGGTTGTAGAGCTGGATAAAGGGGTGATCCTTGGGCATTCCCGCCAGATAGTGTACCGGCGAGTTGCGGTAGACCACCTCGTCCATGTAGCTGTCAAAGCCGTAGTCGGCGCTGTAGATGCCGCTGAGGGCCAGCAGGCGGTCAAACAGATCCGGGCGGCGGAAAAACAGGTTGGCGGCGTGGGTGGCCCCCAGGGAGCAGCCGAACACCAGCACCCCGGCCTCCCCCTCCCAGCCGTTGCGCTGATTCACCATGGAGCGCATAAAGGGCACCATCTCATCGGTGATGTAGGCGATCCACTGCTCGTACCGGCGGATGCGCCAATAGGGGTCGTCCCCCTTGTTGGACCAGCTCTCGGCGTCCACAGTGTCGATGGCAAACACCATCACCTGTCCTGAGTCGATCCAGGGGGCCCACGCGTCGGTCATTTTGAAATTCTCAAAGTCGAAAAATCGGCCGTCCTGGCAGGGGATGAACAGCACAGGGCGGCCGGCGTGGCCGTAGACCTTGCACTCCATGTCCCGGCCCATAGCGGGGCTGTAGTCCTTGAAATATTGTGTCTCCATCGCTTATCCCTCCATCGGCGCGGGTCTATTCCCGCCCATACAGCAGCGTGTTCATGAAAAATGGAATCTGCCGCTCCCAGCTGGCCTCGCTGTGGTCCCCGCCGGGGACGATGCGGAAGTCCAGTAGCACCTGCCGGTCCAGCAGCGCCGCCGCCGTCCGGCCCAGCAGCTTGAAGGTCTGGGCGTGGTTGGACATCTCCCGGGAGCCGTAGTCCATGTACACCACCGTGCCCGGCGCCACCCGGGCGGAGCGGATCAGGGTGTCCACCTTCCCCGGGGCCACCCACAGGGAGGGGGACAGCGCCGCCGCCCGGGAGAAATAGCGGTTGTACTCCAGCGCGGCGTACAGGCTCATCAGCCCCCCCATGGAGCTGCCCGCGATGAAGGTGTCGCCCCGCCCGGGGAGGGTGGGGAATTCCCGGTCGATCAGCGGCTTGAAGGAGCGGACCATCCACTCCATGGTGGTCCTCCCCCGCCCTGCCACCCGGCCAAAGCCCCCGGTGGCAAAAGACCAGGGGGAGTATTCGCTCAGCCGGCCATTGTCCGGGTGGTGGTTGCACTCCACCGCCGCCACGATGAGCTGGGTCTGGGTGGCGTCCAGGTATTCGCCCATGCCCCAGCTCTTGCCGTAGGTGGCGTCCTCGTCGAAAAACACGTTGTGCCCGTCAAACATGTAGAGCACGGGATAGCGCAGATCCGGGTCCATTTCCCAGGAGTCGGGGAGATAGATGTAGGCCCGGCGGGGCTCGTCCCCAGTGAGCTCAGGGATGGTAATGTTCCAGCTGTCAATCATGGCCAGGTCCTTTCCCGCTTCCAAGCGACGATTGTGATATGATTTAGTTTAGCACAGTACAGTAAAAAAATCAATCCACGGATTCCCCCTATCTTACCCTTCCCCGCCCCGCCGTTCTGGCGCATTTTCACAGATATTTTGCCCGCCGCTCTTGACGGGGCCCGGGTCCTTGTGCTAGAATAGCCTCCGGCAGCTTCTCCACGCTGGTATAGCTCAGTCGGTAGAGCAGCTGATTCGTAACTACCAGACCGAGCGGAAACAATCGAATACGCTGATGTGGCTCAATGGCAGAGCATCTCACTCGTAATGAGAAGGTTGTGGGTTCGATTCCCACCATCAGCTCCAATAATTCCCGAATATCAGATGATATTCGGGAATTATTGCACTTTTACGCTTATTTTAGTTTTACCGTCCTGTCCCGTTTCGGGGTTGAAAGGCGACTGCTTTGCTTTGCACTTTCCGCATGAAACCAGCCAAGACCCACAACCTGACCCACACGGGGAAATGTCCGGAAACGGCGCAAGAGCACCGGACATAAAATCCGGCGCTCCTGCTGTGTGTTGATCCTGTTTTTACATTACCTGCGTCATAAAGCTGCCCATAGCCCGGGCGGCCTCATCCTGTTTCTGACGGGTGGAGTGGGTATAGGTGCGGAGGGTAAACCCGGCGTCGTAGTGACCCAGCATAGTGGATACGGTTTTCACATCCACACCGTTTTGCAGTGCCATGGTCGCGAAGGTATGCCCTTATGTCATAATAAAGACAAATCGGAAAACCCTTGTGCCGCAACGGGTTTCGGATTTGTCTTTATTCTTTTTCCACGCAAAAAGCCCTCATAAACGAAGGCTACGAAGGGGGGCGATAATTGTCAACGCCAAGCAGAAAATGTCGATTTTCGCCGAAATAGAATGTCATTTTT
>CAJUEC010000040.1 GCA_910585155.1 uncultured Oscillospiraceae bacterium | reverse complement strand
TAGTTCATCATGGAGAACATGCCCTTCTTCATCTCGCCGCCGTACCAGGTGTTGAGGATGACCTGCTCACGGGAGGTGATGTTGAAGATAGCGGCGGTCTCAGAGTTGAGGCCCAGCTCCTTGAAGTTCTCCACCTTGGCCTTGGCGGCGTTGTAGGAGACGAAGTCGGGCTTGAAGTTCTTCAGCTCCTCCTCAGTGGGGGCGATGAACATGTTCTTGACAAAGTGGGCCTGCCAAGCCACCTCCATGATGAAGCGCACGGCCATGCGGGAGTCGGGGTTGGTGCCGCAGAACACGTCCATCACGTACAGCTTCTTATTGGAAAGCTCCTTCACCGCCAGGGCCTTGCAGGCGTCCCAGGCGGCCTGGGTGGCGGGCTTGTTGTCGTTCTTGAATTCGTCGGAGGTCCACCAGACGGTGTCCTTGGAGTTCTCGTCCATCACGATGAACTTGTCCTTGGGGGAGCGGCCCGTATAGATGCCGGTCATCACGTTGACCGCGCCCAGCTCGGTCATCTGTCCCTTTTCGAAGCCCTCCAGCGTGGGGTCCATCTCCGCCTCGAAGAGCTGCTCATAGGTGGGATTGTAAATGATTTCCTTGATGCCAGTGATGCCGTACTGTTCCAGACCGTAGGTTTCCATAGATAGTTCCTCCTCTAAATATAGTGTATCACTACAGCGCCGGTCCGCAGGATGCGGGCGGACGCGGTCTGATGGGACGGGCGGGAAGACCAGCTCCCACCAGTTCCTCAGTATAGCATAACTTCCCATCCAAATCCATGATATTTTCCGCCTGCATGTTAAAGATTCCACAAAATCAGCAATTTGCCCAAGCAATTTCCGGCGAAACCGGGAGAAATGGGAGCACTTTGACGGAAGGGCGGCGGGGTCCCCGACGCGCCGGGCCTGCGGACCATCCAAAGTATGGAAAAAACGGAAAAATGGGCCGGTTGGGCGGAAAAAGCAAACCCCCCGCCCTCCAAAAAAGAGGGCAGGGGGTTTTGGGTGCTCAGATTACTCGGCCTCAATCGCGCCGGTGGGGCAGGTGCCCTCGCAAGCGCCGCAGTCAATGCAGGCGCCGGCGTCGATTTCCATGTGCTCGGCGCCCATGGAGATCGCGCCCACGGGGCAGGCGCTTTCGCAAGCGCCGCAGGAGACGCAGGCGTCGGTGATTTTACGTGCCATGTAGCATACACCTCCAAGAAATGAATGTTTTGAACCGACCCCTATTGTACCACATTCAGAGAAAAATGCAATAAGAAATTTTAAGGGGGCGGACTGTATAATTTCGGTCAAAATTTCCCATGCTTGCCAGGTGACGAGATTTTCCTCCGGGACGATAGGAGTGATCGCGTGGAACGGCTGAGTATTTTTCAAAGATTGCGGGGTTTTTTTATGATGGATCGGAACAAAGGGGAGCAGACGCCCCGGAACACCGCCGGGCATCCGGGGGGCGACCCCCAGGCCCTCTACCGGGAGGAGCGGCCCCGGGCCAGGGAGGGGACGGACACCCGGCTCACCGACCGGTTTTCCCGGGACCTGACCCGAATGGCGGCCCTGGGGATCCTGGACCCCCTGGTGGGCCGGGAGCAGGAGGTGGGCCGGGTGATCCAGATCCTGGCCCGGCGCAGCAAAAACAACCCCGCTCTCATCGGCGAGCCCGGCGTGGGCAAGACGGCGGTGGCGGAGGGGCTGGCCATGCGCATGGCCTCGGGCGCGGTGCCCGAGCCTCTGCGGGGCAAACGGCTGCTGAGCCTGGACCTGGTGGCCATGGTGGCGGGCACCAAGTACCGGGGGGAGTTTGAGGAGCGGGTAAACCAGGTGCTGGCCGAGGTGCGCCGCGCCGGGAACGTCATTTTGTTCCTGGACGAGCTGCACAACATCGTGGGGGCGGGCTCCGCCGAGGGGGCCATCGACGCAGCCAACATCCTCAAGCCCGCCCTGAGCCGGGGGGAGATCCAGGTGGTGGGGGCCACCACCCTGGAGGAGTACCGCAAGTATATCGAGAAGGACGCGGCCCTGGAGCGGCGTTTCCAGCCCGTGCGGGTGGCGGAGCCCACCCAGGAGCAGGCCAAGGCCATCCTGCGGGGGCTGCGCCGCCGGTATGAGGAGCACCACGGCCTGACCATCTCCGATGGGGCGGTGGACGCGGCGGTGGAGCTGTCCCAGCGCTACCTCCCCGACCGGTTCCTGCCGGACAAGGCCATTGACCTCATCGACGAGGGGGCGGCCCGCCTGCGGGTGGAGGAGGAGGTGCCCATCACCCTGCGGGCGCTGTCCGACCGGGCGGAGCGGGCGGCCCGGGAGAAGGCCCAGGCCATCGCCGCCCAGGACTTTGAGCGCGCCGCCATCCTCCGGGACGCGGAGGCGGACTTCCGCCGGGAGCTGGACCGCAAGCAGAGCCGCCAGAAGGGGGGCGCCCAGCGCTGCCTGGAGCGGGAGGACGTGGCGGCGGTGCTGGCCCAGTGGACGGGCATTCCCCTGGAGTCCATCACCAAGGGGGAGGCCCGCCGGCTGCTGGAGCTGGAGGGGGAGCTCCACCGCCGGGTGGTGGGCCAGGACCAGGCGGTGTCGGCTGTGGCCGCCGCCATCCGCCGTGGCCGGGTGGGGCTGAAGGAGCCAAACCGGCCCATTGGGGTGTTCCTGTTCCTGGGGCCCACCGGGGTGGGCAAGACGGAGCTGTGCCGGGCGCTGGCGGCGGCGCTGTTCGGCAGCGAGGAGGCCCTGCTCCGCTTCGACATGTCGGAGTATATGGAAAAGCACGCCGCCTCCCGGCTGGTGGGGTCGCCCCCGGGCTACGTGGGCCACGAGGAGGGGGGCCAGCTCACTGAGCAGGTCCGCCGCCGCCCCTGGTCGGTGGTGCTGTTCGATGAGATTGAGAAGGCCCACGAGGACATGCAGAACATCCTCCTCCAGGTGATGGAGGACGGCCAGCTCACCGACGGCCAGGGCCGGAAGGCGGATTTCCGCAACACGGTGGTGGTGATGACCTCCAACGTGGGGGCTCAGAAGCTGGTGAGCAAGTCGCCCCCCCTGGGCTTTGCGGGAGGGGACTCCGACAGCAGGCGCCGGGAGGCGGTGATGGCGGAGCTGAAGGGCAGGTTCAAGCCGGAGTTTCTCAACCGGCTGGACGAGGTGATCCTGTTCGACCGGCTGGAGCGGCGGGACCTGGAGCGCATCGCCCTGCGCCTGCTGGGGGGCGTGCGGGAGCGGCTGGACCGGCTGGGGGTGGAGCTGGACGCCAAGTGGGAGGCGGTGACCCTGCTGGCCGACCCGGGCAGCGAACGGGAGCAGGGGGCCCGGCCCATCCGCCGGGCGGTGCGCCGCCGGGTGGAGGAGCCCGCCGCCGACCTGCTGCTGTCCGAGCGCCTGTGCGCGGGGGACACCCTGTGCCTGGCGGTGGAGCGGGAGGACATCGTGCTGCGGGCGGAAAAGCGGCAGGTGTGAAAAAGCGCCTGCAAGCACCCAGGCTGTAAAACAAAATGCCCGCGAAAGGGCCCCGGCGCTGTGCGCCGGGGCCCTTTCCGTTGTTCATTCCTCGTGGTGGTCGTGCTCGTGGCAGCAGGCGCAGTCGCCGCTGCAAAACTGCTCCGGCTCGTAGGCGATGCCGTTTTTGTCGTAGTAGTCCTTGACGGCGGCCCGCACCGCCTCCTCTGCCAGCACGGAGCAGTGGATCTTGTGGGCGGGCAGGCCGTCCAGCGCCTCCACCACCGCCTGGTTGGTGAGGGCCAGGGCCTCCTCCACCTTTTTGCCCTTGATCAGCTCGGTGGCCATGGAGCTGGTGGCGATGGCGCTGCCGCAGCCGAAGGTCTCAAATTTCACATCCACAATGACCCCGTCCTCAATTTTGAGGTACATCTTCATGATGTCGCCGCACTTGGCGTTGCCCACCTCGCCCACGCCGTCGGCGTTCTCGATCTCCCCCACGTTGCGGGGGTTGCGGAAGTGGTCCATCACCTTTTCACTGTATAACATAGCTGCGCTCTCCTCTCTGCAGTGCTTTCCAAACGGGAGACATGCCCCGAAGATAGGTTACCACCTCTTTTGTGGCCTCGGCGATGGCCTCCACCTCCTCCATGGTGTTGCTCCGGTCCAGGGTGAGGCGCAGGGAGCCGTGGGCCACCTCGTGGGGCCGGCCGATGGCCAGCAGCACGTGGCTGGGATCCAGGGAGCCGGAGGTGCACGCCGACCCCGAGGAGGCGGCGATGCCCTTGTCGTCCAGCAGCAGGAGAAGGGACTCGCCCTCGATGCCCTCAAAGCAGAAGCTCACGTTGCCGGGCAGCCGCCGCTCCCGGTGGCCGTTGAGGGCGGCGTGGGGAATTTGGGACAGCTTTTCGATGAGGGCGTCCCGAAGTGCCGCGGCGTGGGCGCTGTTTTCCTCCATGTGGGCCAGCGAGTCCTCCAGGGCGGCGGCCATGCCCAGAATGGCGGGGAGGTTTTCCGTGCCCGCCCGGCGGCCCGACTCCTGGGCGCCGCCGTGGATGAAGGGGAGCAGGGGAGCCCCCCGGCGGACGTACAGCGCACCCACCCCCCGGGGGCCGTGGAACTTGTGGCCGGACAGGGACAGCATATCGATATTCTGGGCGTTCACGTCGATGGGCAGGTGGCCCGCGGCCTGGACCGCGTCGGTGTGAAAGGGGACGCCCCGCTCCCGGCACAGGGCGCCGATCTCCGCCACGGGCTGGATGGTGCCGATCTCGTTGTTGGCGAACATGACGGACACCAGGGCGGTGTCCTCCCGGAGGGCGGCGGCCACGTCCTCCGCCTTTACAATGCCGCTCTCATCCACGGGGATCAGGGTGACCTCAAAGCCCTCCTTGGACAGCTGGTCCATGGTGTGGAGCACGGCGTGGTGCTCGATGGCGGTGGTGACCAGGTGCTTTTTGCCCTTTTTGGCTCCCACCCTGGCGGCGCTGACGATGGCCTGGTTGTCCGCCTCGCTGCCGCCGGAGGTGAAGCAGATCTCCCGGGGCTGGGCGCCGATGGCCCGGGCCACCGCCTCCCGGGCGGTTTGCAGGGCCTCCCTGGCCTGCTGGCCGGGGGTGTGAAGGCTGGAGGGGTTGCCCCAGAACCGCTCCATGGCGTCCAGCATGGCCTGCCGGGCGGCGGGACTGGTCTTGGTGGTCGCGGCGTTGTCCGCGTATATCATGGGTTGTTCCATCTCCTTATCTTGAGCGTTTGAGCCGTTGTGAGCAGCGCGGATGGAGCGAAGCGAGGGCAAAAGCCCAGCCGCCGCGCAGCGGGGGCGGGTTTTGCCCGAGTCGAAGGGAAGCCGCGCGCTGCGAACAGGCGAAGCGTGATATCCGCTGAGCGTCTGAGCCGTTGTGAGCAGCGCACAGCCTGACATAACGCGCTGGAATATCTGCGTGGGGAAATCATACCGTAAAAAGCATACCTTGTCAATAGGAATTGAAGAAATTATTTCCTTCCCTCCGCGGGCGATGAATAGCCTGGGCGATTATGCACCGATTGAATGAATAATTATCCGAATATGTGGAATATTGCCCAGAAAATTTGGGAGGAAATAGAATAACTATGCAAAAAATCACTTGCCAACAGACGGGCGGGGTAGTATACTCTTACAAACGGCAGGGAACCATGCCCTGCGACAAAGGAAAAAACGGAGGGAATCACCGTGGCTGATGTGAAAAAAGTAGTGCTGGCCTACTCCGGCGGGCTGGATACATCCATTATTATCCCCTGGCTGAAGGAAAATTACAACAACCCTGAGATCATTGCCGTCTCCGCCGACGTGGGCCAGGGGGACGAGCTGGACGGCCTGGAGGAAAAGGCCATCAAGACCGGCGCGTCCAAGCTGTACATTGAGGACCTCACCGACGTGATGGTGGACGAGGTGATCATTCCCTCCATGATGATGGGGGCCAAGTATGAGGACTACCTGCTGGGCACTGCCTTTGCCCGGCCCGTCATCGCCCGCCGGCTGGTGGAGATCGCCAAGAAGGAGGGGGCGGACGCCATCTGCCACGGCTGCACCGGCAAGGGCAACGACCAGGTCCGCTTTGAGCTGGCCATCAAGCGCTTTGCCCCCGAGATGCGGATCATCGCCCCCTGGCGGGAGTGGGATATCAAGGGTCGGGATGAGGAGATCGACTACGCCGAGGCCCACAACGTGCCCCTGAAGATTTCCCGGGAGACCAACTACTCCAAGGACAAGAACCTGTGGCACCTGTCCCACGAGGGGCTGGACCTGGAGGACCCGGCCAACGAGCCCCAGTATGACAAGCCCGGCTTCCTGGAGATGAGCGTGTCCCCCTTCCAGGCCCCGGACGCCCCCACCTATGTCACCCTGGACTTTGAGAAGGGCTGGCCGGTGGCCATCGACGGGGAGAAGCTGAAGGCGTCCGACATCATCCGGAAGCTGAACAAGCTGGGCGGCGACAACGGCATCGGCCTGCTGGACATTGTGGAGAACCGTCTGGTGGGCATGAAGGACCGGGGCGTGTACGAGACGCCGGGGGGCGCCATCCTCTACCGGGCCCACGAGGTGCTGGAGATGATCTGTGTGGACAAGGACACCAAGCACATGAAGTCCAAGCTGGCGGTGGATTTCGCCGACCTGGTGTACAACGGCAAGTGGTTTACCCCCCTGCGGGAGGCCCTCCAGGCCTTCGCGGTGGACACCCAGAAGCACGTCACCGGCACGGTGAAGCTGAAGCTGTACAAGGGCAACATCATCACCGCCTCCGTCACCTCCCCCGAGACGCTGTACTCCGAGAACCTGGTGACCTTTGAGGAGAGCGACTACAACCAGGACGACGCCACTGGGTTTATCAACCTGTGGGGCCTGCCGGACAAGGTCCAGGCGCTGAGAGAACAGGGGAAATTGTAATAGTAACGTTTCAAATTGCCGCCTATATCCCGACCGGAGCCCAGCGAAGCGGGGCCGGCCGGGGAAGGAGGCGCAAGGAAGCGGGCGGAGTTTTTGCCGCAGGCGGAAACGGAGCCGAGCGGACTTTGCGCCGACGTGGTGAGGCGTGATAACAGATAAGCGAGGTAATCACTATGAAACTCTGGGCGGGCCGTTTCCAAAAGGAGACCGACACCCTGGTCAACGATTTCAACTCGTCCATCGGCTTTGACGCCCGGCTGTACGAGCAGGACATCCGGGGCTCCATGGCCCACGCCGCCATGCTGGGCAGGACCGGGGTCATCGAGGCGCACGAGGCGGAGAAGATTGTGGAGGGCCTCCAGGCCATTTTGGCGGACATTGAGGCGGACCGGGTGGAGTTCTCCCTGGACAACGAGGACATCCACATGAACATCGAGGCCCTGCTGACCCAGCGCATCGGCCAGACGGGCAAGCGGCTGCACACTGCCCGGTCCCGCAACGACCAGGTGGCCACCGACTTCCGGCTGTATGTGAAGGAGGAGATCCCCCACATCATCGGCCTGCTGCTGGACCTGGAAAAGGTGCTGGTAAAGAAGGCCCGCGCCAACCTGTCCACCGTCATGCCGGGGTACACCCACCTCCAGCGGGCCCAGCCCACCACCTTCGGCCACTACATGATGGCTTACGCCAATATGCTCAAGCGGGACGTGACCCGGCTGGAGGACTGCTTGGAGCGGATGGACGAGTGCCCCCTGGGCTCCGGAGCCCTGGCCACCTCCACCTACCCGGTGGACCGGTTCCAGACCGCCGCCGCCCTGGGCTTTTCCAAGCCCACCGACAACTCCATGGATTCCGTGTCCGACCGGGACTACGCCATCGAGCTGCTGTCCGCCCTGTCCATTCTGATGATGCACCTGTCCCGGTTCTCTGAGGAGATCATCCTGTGGTGCTCCTGGGAGTTCAAATTCGTGGAGCTGGACGACGCCTACTCCACCGGCTCCTCCATCATGCCCCAGAAGAAGAACCCCGACGTGGCCGAGCTGGTCCGGGGCAAGACCGGGCGGGTGTACGGCTCCCTCATCACCCTGCTCACGGTGATGAAGGGCCTCCCCCTGGCCTACAACAAGGACATGCAGGAGGACAAGGAGCCGGTGTTTGACGCCATCGACACCGTGGAGCTGTGCGTCCCCGTGTTTGCCGCCATGCTGGACACCCTGACGGTGAAGGACAGGAACATGGCCCGGGCGGCGTCGGTGGGCTTCATCAACGCCACCGACTGCGCCGACTACCTGGTGAAAAAGGGGATGCCCTTCCGGGAGGCGTACATGATCGTGGGCCGGCTGGTCCACATGTGCCTGCGCACCGGCGAGAGCCTGGACACCCTGCCCCTGAAGGACTTCCGGGCCATCTCGGGCCTCTTCGACGAGAGCGTGTACGACGCCCTCCAGCTCAAGACCTGCGTCAACGAGCGGAAGGTGTACGGCGGCCCGTCGGAGGAGAGCGTGAAGCAGCAGATCGCGCTGATCGAGGCGTTCGTGGCCCAGTGGAGGGCGGAGGACTGATATGGACCTGACGCCCTATTTCAAAAGCGTGCTGGACCAGGACCGCGCCCCGGTGGTGCTGTGTAATCTGGAGCACATCGTCATCTACATGAACCCGGCGGCGGGGTCGCGGTACGCCCAGCAGGGCGGCATGGCCCTGGTGGGCCGGAGCCTGCTGGACTGCCACGGCCCCGGGTCCCATGAGATGATCCGAAAAGTGGTGGCCTGGTTTCAGGAGAGCGGGTCCCACAACCTGATCTACACCTCCCGCAACGATGAGGAGAACAAGGACGTGTACATGGTGGCCCTGCGGGACGAGAGCGGCGCCCTCATCGGCTACTATGAGAAGCACGAGTACCGGGACCGGGAGACCGGGGCGCGGTACGAGTTCAGGCCGTGACAAGGACGTGAGGATATGAGCAAACCGAAGATCTACATCGACGGCAAGGAGGGCACCACCGGCCTGCAGATCTATGAGCGGCTGGGGGCGCGGGACGACATCGAGCTGCTGCTCATCGACGAGGACAGGCGCAAGGACGCGGCCGAGCGGAAAAAACTGCTCAACGCCGCTGACCTGGTGTTCCTGTGCCTGCCGGACGCCGCCGCCCGGGAGGCGGTGGCCCTCCTTGACAACCACACCACCCGGGTGATCGACTGCTCCACCGCCCACCGCACGGCGGCGGGGTGGGTGTACGGCTTCCCGGAGCTCCACGGACAGCGGGAGAGGATCAGGACTGCCAAGCGGGTGGCAACCCCCGGCTGCTATGCCACCGGCTTTTTGTCGCTGATCCGGCCCCTGGTGGAGCTGGGGGTCCTGTCCCCGGAGGCGTGTGTGACCTGTCACGCCCTGTCCGGCTACACTGGGGCGGGGAAGAAGGGCATCGCCCAGTATACCGATTCGGGCCGGGAAGCGGAGCTGGACAGCCCCCGGCACTACGCCGTCGGCCTCTCCCACAAGCATATCCCGGAGATGAGGCAGGTGAGCGGCCTCACCCGCGGTCCCATCTTTATGCCTATGATCTGTGACTTTCCCCAGGGCATGACGGTGACGGCGGCACTGTTTGCCGACCAGCTGAAGGGGCGGCGGTCCGTTGAAGCCCTCCGCGAGCTGTATGACGGCTATTACGCCGGAAGCCCCGTCGTTCGGCTGCGCCCCGCCGACGCGCCCAGCTGCGGCTTCATCGGCTCCAACAATCTGGCGGGGAAGGATATTCTGCAAATCTTCGTCAACGGGAACGAGGAGCAGCTGATGCTCACCGCCCGGCTGGACAACCTGGGTAAGGGGGCCTCCGGCGCGGCGGTGCAGAATATGAACCTGATGCTGGGGTTTGAGGAGACAAAAGGCCTCGCGCTGTAAAAGGACGGATTGCGAATGAAGCTGGTTGAGCGGAAGAACGGGAAAACCTTCCTGCACCCCGCGGTTATCCTGCTGATTCTGGCGGTTGGGCTGGCGGTGGGACTGCTGATCCCCCAGGGCGGGATTTCCTGGACGCTGTGGGGCTTTGCGGAGCAACGGTTCACGGTGGGGGAGGAGCAAATTTCCCTGCGGCTGGACACATCCGGCGTGGGCCCCTATGAGGTGGAGTGCCGGGACAACCGCATCCAGATCCTTCGGAGCGGCACCGTTCTCTTAGAGGGTGAATTTTTGCCCCAGGAGGTGTGCGCGGCGTATCAGCGGGACGCCTGGGAGGCGGAGGACTGCCGCATTCTGGAGGACGGGACGGAGGAAGCTCCGCTGTTGGTGTGCGGCTATCCGAAGGAGGACGGAACGGGGTACGCTTTGATCGTTCAGATCGAAGGCTCTGCGTACGGGGCGGTTTTCCGCACGCCGGAGGATAGCGTGTTTTCTCAACAGGATGCGCTGGATTACATGCACCGGCTGCAATTTCAAAAGCTGGATTAACTTTTTTCATGTCATGAGCAAGGCGCAGCCTTGCGGACAAAAATTTCTTTTCAAATGAAAAGGAACGTCCCTACAAATAAAGGAGTTGCGATCATGTTGAAAGAGATTTCCGGCGGCGTGTGCGCCGCCAAGGGGTTTACCGCCGCCGGGGTACACTGCGGCGTGAAGGCGGGGAGCAGCCCGGACAAAAACGACCTGGCCATGATCCTGTCGGAGCGGGAGTGCGCCGCCGCCGCCGTCTACACCCTGAACCGGGTGAAGGCCGCCCCCATCTACGTCACCATGGGCCACCTGGAGGACGGGGTATGCCGGGGGGTCATCGCCAACAGCGGCAACGCCAACGCCTGCGCCCCCCTGAGCCACGAGAACGCGGAGCGGATGTGCGCCCTGGCCGCCAAGGCCACGGGGCTGAAGCCCGGCGATTTCGTGGTGGCGTCCACCGGCGTCATCGGCCAGGAGCTGAACATCTCCGCCATTGAGAAGGGGATACCTGCCCTGGCCTCCGCCCTGAACGACAACGGTTCGGACGCCGCCGCCCACGCGGTCATGACCACCGACACGGTGAAAAAGGAGACCGCCGTGGCCGTCACCATCGGCGGCAAAACCGTGACCATCGGGGCCATCGCCAAGGGTTCCGGCATGATCCACCCCAACATGGGCACCATGCTGTGCTTTATCACCACCGACTGCGCCATCACCCACGACGTGCTCCAGGACGCCCTCCACGACATCGTCCCCCGCACCTTCAACCGGGTGACGGTGGACGGGGACACCTCCACCAACGACATGTGCGTGGTACTGGCCAACGGCATGGCGGGCAACGAGCAGATCGAGTGGAAGGACGACAATTACATCGTATTCTGCAAGGCCCTCCATCAGGTGTGTGAGGCCATGGCCCGCTCCATCGCCGCCGACGGGGAGGGGGCCTCCCGGCTGGTGACCTGCACCGTCCGCTCTGCCCGCAGCGAGGACAGCGCCGAGCGGCTGGCCAAGGCGGTGGTGGGCTCCTCCCTGGTGAAGGCGGCGCTGTTCGGCGCGGACGCCAACTGGGGGCGGGTGCTGTGCGCCATGGGCTACTCCAAGGCCCCCTTCCGCCCGGAGTATGTGGACATCGGCTTCTCCTCCATCCAGGGCAGCGTTCTGGTGTGCGAGAAGGGCACGGGCCTGGACTTTGACGAGGAGCTGGCCAAAAAGATTCTCACCCAGGACGAGGTGGTCATCGAGGTGGCTCTCAACGAGGGGACCCACGAGGCCACCTGCTGGGGCTGCGACCTGACGTACGACTACGTGAAGATCAACGGCGACTATCGAACCTGATTCGCGCTCAACTTCCGCCGGCCAAGGCGGGGCGGCGGAGTTTTTCCCGCGGATCACAATTTAGAACAAAGGTGGTTATGCCCATGTCCTCCCTCATTGACCGGGCCCAGGTGCTGGCCGAGGCGCTGCCCTACATCCAGAAGTACAGCGGCAAAACCGTGGTGGTGAAATACGGCGGCAACGCCATGATCTCGGAGGAGCTGCGCCGGGCGGTGATCTCCGACCTGATCCTGCTCTCCCTGGTGGGGGTCCGGGTGGTGGTGGTCCACGGCGGCGGGCCGGAGATCAGCGACATGCTGAAGCGGCTGGGCCATGCGTCCCAGTTTGTGGACGGCCTGCGGGTCACCGACGAGACCACCATGGAGGTGGTGCAGCAGGTGCTGTGCGGCAAGGTGAACAAGGACCTGGTGGCCCTCATAAACGGCCAGGGGGGCCGGGCGGTGGGCCTGTGCGGCATGGACGCGGATTTGCTCCAGGCCGTCCGGCTGGACGAGAAATACGGCCTGGTGGGCTCCATCACCAGGGTGGAGCCCGCCGTGGTGGAGGACGCGCTCCACAATGGCTATATCCCCGTGGTGTCCACCGTGGCCCGGGGCGCCGACGGCCCCACCGCCTACAACGTGAACGCGGACACCGCCGCCGCCAGGCTGGCCATCGCCATGAACGCGGAGAAGCTGCTGCTGCTCACCGATGTGCGGGGGCTGCTCACCGACCCGGCGGACGAGTCCACCCTGATCCCCCACGCCCGGGCCTCCGAGGTGCCGGGGCTGGTGAAGGACGGGGTCATCCAGGGCGGCATGATCCCCAAGATCGACTGTGCCGTGGAGGCGGTGCGCTCCGGCGTGCGCTCCACCGTCATCCTGGACGGCCGCATCCCCCACTCTATCCTCATCGAGCTGCTCAGCGACGCCGGAGTGGGGACCATGATCACTGTTTAGCGTCCGAGCCGGCGCGAACAGGCAAAGCGTGACAATGGTGTAAAGGGGAGGACATTCACATGACCTTTGAGGAACTGAGAGAGCTGGACCGGCAGTACGTGGTCCAGAGCTATGGCCGCAATCCCATCGCCATCCACCATGGCCAGGGGGCCACGCTGTACGGGCTGGACGGCAGGGAGTACATCGACTTTGCCTCCGGCATCGGGGTGCTGTCGGTGGGCACCGCCCACCCGAAGTGGACGGCGGCGGTGGCGGAGCAGGCCGGGAAGCTGGGCCACATCTCCAACCTGTACTACTCCGAGCCCTATGCCAGGCTGGCGGAGAAGCTGTGCACCCGCTCCGGCATGGCGGCGGCCTTTTTCGGCAACTCCGGCGCGGAGGGCAATGAGGGGATCATCAAGCTGGCCCGGAAGTGGTCCTGGGAGAAGTACGGCGAGGGCCGGGGCACCATCATCACCCTGAACCGCTCCTTCCACGGCCGGACCATCACCACCCTGGCCGCCACCGGCCAGGACGTGTTCCACAAATACTTTTTCCCCTTCACCGAGGGCTTCCGCCGGGCGGAGCCCAGCCTGGACAGCGTGAAGCAGGCGGCGGGCCACGACGTGTGCGCCGTGCTGGTGGAGCTGGTCCAGGGGGAGGGGGGCGTGCTGCCCCTGGACCCGGACTTCGTCCATGAGCTGGTGAAGCTGTGCCAGGACCGGGACTGGCTGTTCCTGGTGGACGAGGTGCAGACCGGCGTGGGCCGCACCGGCTCCCTGTTCTGCTTCCAGCAGTACGGCGTCCAGCCTGACGCGGTTTCCTTCGCCAAGGGGATTGCCGGGGGGCTGCCCATGGGCGGCTTTCTGGTGAATCAGCGGTGCCGGAAGGTGTTTGGTCCCGGCGACCACGCCTCCACCTTTGGGGGCAATCCCGTATCCGCCGCCGCGGCCCGCGCCGTGCTGGACATCCTGGATGACGGGGCCATCGCCCAGGTGAAGGAAAAGGGCGCCTATCTGCGGGAATCCATTGAGGACATGGACCTGCCCTGCCTGGGCGGGACCCGGGGCATGGGGCTGATGGTTGGCGTGGAGGTGAACGGCGGCTTCTCCAACAAGGAGCTGTGCGCCAAGCTGAACCAGGCGGGACTGCTGTCCCTCACCGCCGGGCCGGGGCTGCGGTTCCTGCCGCCGCTGACCATCACCAAGGAGGAGATGGATAAGGGGCTGGCCATTTTGAAAGCAACGCTTTCCTAGGGAGGAGATACCCATGAAAAAAGATCTGCTCAAGCTGCTGGACCTTTCCCGGGAGGACATCCACGAGATTCTGGACACGGCGGACCAGATGAAGTACAGCCAGAAGCACCGCATCCCCCACGATCACCTGAAGGGGAAGACCCTGGCAATGATCTTTGAGAAGAACTCCACCCGCACCCGGGTGTCCTTCGAGGTGGGCATGTACCAGCTGGGGGGGCACGCCCTGTTCCTGTCCGGCAAGGAGAGCCAGATTGGCCGGGGGGAGCCGGTGGAGGACACCGCCCGGGTGCTGGCCCGGTACTGCGACGGCATCATGATCCGCACCTTCGCCCAGGCGGAGGTGGAGGAGCTGGCGCAAAAGGCGTCCATCCCGGTGATCAACGGCCTCACCGACTTTGCCCACCCCTGCCAGGTGCTGGCCGACCTGATGACCGTCCGGGAGAAGATGACCCGGCTGGAGGGGCTGAAGCTGGCCTTCATTGGGGACGGCAACAACATGGCCAACTCCCTCATTGTGGGGGGGCTGAAGTGCGGCATGGACGTGTCGGTGGCCTGCCCCGAGGGGTACGACCCGGACCCGGTGGTGCTGGACTTCGCCAAGTCGGCGGCGGACAGCAGATTTGAGCTGGTGCGCTCGCCCGCCGACGCGGTGGCGGGCGCCGACGTGGTGATCACCGACGTGTGGGCGTCCATGGGCCAGGAGGAGGAGCGGGCCATCCGGGCAAGGGCCTTTGCAGGCTATTGCGTGGATGAGGCATTGATGAAGCTGGCCAACCCCGGCTGCATGGTGCAGCACTGCCTCCCCGCCCACAAGGGGGAGGAGATCAGCGCCGGGGTGTTCGAGGCCCACGCCGATGAGATCTTTGAGGAGGCGGAGAACCGGCTCCACGCCCAGAAGGCGGTTTTGTATCTATTGATGAAGGATTAGGGCTTGTTTGAAAATTGTCAACATGCCCAAGCAGGGGGTCCTTTCCCGCCATACAGCGTTGATTTGACTGGAAATACACAAAGTATTTCTGCGTCAAATCGCCTTGTCTGGCGAAAAAATTCCTCGCTGTTGGGCACATCGCCAATTTTCAAACGGCGCCTAGCCGAAGTCCCCCTTGTAACCCAAGGGGGACTTTGTTATAATTGAGCCAAAGGAGGGGAGAGGCATGACTCCTCAGGAACAGTTGCAGAAGTGGGTTGAAAACAGCGGCAACATCGTCTTTTTCGGCGGGGCGGGGGTGTCCACTGAGAGCGGCATCCCGGATTTCCGCAGCGTGGACGGGCTGTACAGCCAGAAGTATGACCAGCTGCCGGAGACCATCCTGAGCCACACCTATTTCGCCCGGCATACCAAGGACTTCTACCGCTTTTACCGGGACAAGATGCTCTGCCTGGACGCCAGGCCCAACGCCGCCCACCTGAAGCTGGCGGAGCTGGAGCGGGCGGGGAAGCTGAGGGCGGTGGTGACCCAGAACATCGACGGCCTCCACCAGCTGGCGGGGAGCAGAACGGTGTATGAGCTCCACGGCTCGGTCCACCGCAACTACTGCACCAAGTGCCGGACCTTCTACAGCGTGGACTTTGTGGCGGAGGGGGAGGACGTGCCCTGCTGCCCGGTGTGCGGCGCGCTGGTGAAGCCGGACGTGGTGCTCTATGAGGAGGGGCTGGACCAGGAGACGGTGGAGGGCGCGGTGCGCGCCATCGCCCAGGCGGAGGTGCTCATCGTGGGCGGCACCTCCCTGGTGGTCTACCCCGCCGCGGGGCTCATCAACTATTACCGGGGAAATCAGCTGGTGCTCATCAACCGGGACCCCACCCCCTACGACCGGGAGGCGGACCTGGTGATCCATGATTCTCTGGGAAAGGTGCTGGGAGGGATCCGGGTATGAGGCAGAAAATTGGAGAACGGGCGGCCTGGCTGGTGGTGGCGCTGGGCAAATCCGTGTGTTATCTGGTCCTGTTTTTGGGGATGCAGGCGCTGGTGATGATGCCGCTGATGCTGGCGTCCAGCGTGTTGGGGGGCATGGGCGAGGCGGAGAGAGCGGCGGAGCTGTACGAAATGATGTACGAGCACGCCATGCTGTTCAGCGCGCTGTCCGGGCTGCTGACCATCGCGGCGGTGCTGCTGATCTATCTCATCCGGCGCAAGAAGCTGGGGGACGCCCTGTGGCTGCGGAGGGTGGAGGGCCCGGGGCTGATGTCCGGGGTGGCGCTGGCTCCGGCGCTGTATCTGATAATCACCCTGGTGATGTCCGCCCTCCCTGAGGAGTGGCTGGAGAGCTATGGCGAGGCGTCCTCCAGCATTGGAACCGGCGGGCTGATCGGCGTGGCCGCCACGGTGCTGGTGGCCCCGGTGGTGGAGGAGCTGATCTTCCGGGGGCTGATGATGACCCGGCTGTCCCAGGCCGTGCCCGGCTGGCTGGCCGCGGTGCTGTCCGCCGCCATCTTCGGGGTGTGCCACGGCCACCCGGTGTGGTTTGCCTACACCTTTGTGATCGGGCTGCTGTTTGGGCTGATTGACCTGCGGCTGGGCTCCATCTGGCCGTCCATCCTGGCCCATGTGGCCTTCAACGCCATTGGCGAGCTCCACTCCCTCCTCCCGGAGACAGAGGAGGGAACGGAAATCCTGATCTTCCTGGGGGCGTTGGCGGCGGCGGGGATCCTTGCCCCGCTGATCTGCCACAGGAGCATCGCCGCCCTGTTCCGGCCCAGGCCCGAGGGGGCAGCGGCGCCGGCGTGTGAGCTGCCCACAGCGCCTGAGACCTATGACTTCGACCCATGGGAGGAGTGAGAGGCACCCCGCGCAGTCTGCGCGGGGTGCTCTTCTGTCAGTGGATTTATCGAAAAACAATAAAAAATACTTGACAAACAATATGGACGGTGGTATCCTCGTGGACAAGAGGTGGTTGAAATGGAACAGACTCCCGTGCAGAAGCTGGCCCGTGTGCTGCGGGTGCTGGTGGTCATCACGTTTGTGTGTAATATTCTGGCGTTGTTTCTGGTTCCGATGATGGCATTCACATCGTCTGCCGGTGAGGTGGTAGGCTGGGGAATTGATGAGCTGTCCGATCTGTTTGGCCTGGAACCTGTGCCAGACATCTATTACTGCTTCGACATTGTGCTCCTCCTCTCCTGGTTTGCGGTGTGGGGGGACGCCTATATGGCCGTGCTCACGGTGTTCCTCTGGGCCTGCGGCACATGCACCGCCGTCATCCTCTGGCAGGGCAAGGGGGTGCTGGACACCATGCTGAAGGGGACACCCTTCGTGATGGACAACGCCAAAAGCCTGAAGCGGGCGGCCATCTGCTGTTTCCTCATCTCCGGGGCGGCGCTTCTGCGGCTGGTCTGGGGGTTCGCGTACTATCGGAGCGTTGCTCCCTTGCTCACCTACAACGCCCTGTTCGTCCCCATTTTCCTCATGGCGGGGCTGCTGTGCATGGTCATGTCCGCCCTGTTCCAGCAGGCCGCCCAGCTGAAGGCGGAAAGCGACCTGACTATCTAGGGGCGGGCATATGGCGGATATCCTGCGTCTCCGCCCCGCAGGGGGCGGGGCGCCTGCAAGGAGGGCGGGCATATGGCAATTATCGTCAACCTGGACGTGATGATGGCGCGCCGGAAGATGTCCCTGGGGGAGCTGTCCCAGCGGGTAGACGTGACCATGGCAAACCTGTCCATTTTGAAAAACAACAGGGCCAGGGCGGTGCGCTTTTCTACCCTGGAGGCCATCTGCCGGGCGCTGGACTGCCAGCCGGGGGACATTCTGGAGTTTGTCCCGGAGGAGGAATGACCATCAGGCGAAGCCGGCCCCATGACCGCGTCCCGGCAATGGGCGGTCCATTTGCGGTCCGATTTTGGAAAGGAGAACAGAGAATGAAGCGGTTTTTGACCCTGTGCCTCATGGTTTTGGCGGCGCTGTGTACCCTGACCGGCTGCTGCGGCGAGGAGGAGGCGGATCTGGTTTTTGTCAACGCCTGCGATGGGGCCGTGGTGGCGGTGGTGGCGGACTTTGAGGATCACATTGAGGGCGCCCGGCGGGCGGGCAGCGCCCCTGTGAAGCGGCGGGAGAGCTTCGGCTTCGCGGCGGGGGAGTACCCGGTGATTCTGGCGGTGTACAGCGTGTCCCCGGAGGGCGGGGAGGGGGAGAAGCTGGCGCAGATCTCCCTTTTGGAGGCCCCGCCGGAGGGGGAGCGCTGGTATGTCACCGCCTGGGAAAAGGAGACAGGGGTGCTCCTCAGCGCGCAGTTTGAGCGGTAGGCAAACTCCCGCCTTGCGTTTCCCCGGGAGAGGGGGTATAATGGAGCACATCAGAGAGAAAGAGGTGGGGACATGATTGCGTCGGAGCAGCAATTTCATATCAACTGCAAGGCCGGGGACGTGGGGCGGTACTGCCTGCTCCCCGGCGACCCGGGGCGGTGCGAGAAAATCGCCCGGTACTTTGACCAACCCGTCCACGTGGCGTCCAACCGGGAGTACGTCACCTACACCGGCACCCTGCTGGGGGAGAGGGTGACGGTCACATCCACGGGCATCGGCGGGCCCTCCGCCGCCATCGCCATGGAGGAGCTGGCCAACATCGGGGCGGACACCTTCGTCCGGGTGGGCACCTGCGGCGGCATCAAGCTGGAGGTGACCAGCGGAGACATTGTGGTGGCCACCGGGGCCGTCCGCATGGAGGGCACCAGCCGGGAGTATGCCCCCGTGGAGTTCCCCGCCGTGCCGGACTATGAGGTGCTCACCGCCCTGGTGGACGCGGCCAGGGCGTCGGGCCGCCGCTGGCACGCCGGGGTGGTGCAGTGCAAGGACTCCTTCTACGGCCAGCATTCGCCCCAGCTCATGCCGGTGTCCTGCGAGCTGGAGCAGAAGTGGGAGGCGTGGAAGCGGCTGGGGGTGCTGGCCTCCGAGATGGAGAGCGCGGCGCTGTTCACCGTGGCGGCCCACCGGGGGGTGCGGTGCGGCTCCGCCTTCCACGTGATCTGGAACCAGGAGCGCAACGCCGCCGGACTGGACCAGACCCGGGACGAGAATACCGAGTCCGCCATCCGTGTGGGGGTGGAGGCGGTAAAGCTGCTCATCCAGACAGATCGGAGGAAGGGCCGATAAGAGAGTCGAAGAATTCGGCCCGGTCGGCGGCGGAGCCGGTATTGCTCAGATTGGGCTGAAGGTCGTCGCTGGCCGTGTTCAGCGCCATCAGGGCAATGTTGCTGCGCATCAGGTCAAACAGGGAGGCCAGTATGGCCAGCTCGTCCGCCGTTTTCCCCTGGGCGATCAAGACGGACAGGGCCGCCGCCACGGCCACCAGGTTCGCTCCCTGGGATGGGGACGAATTGGGATTGCGGCATTTCGTAACAGACCACCCCCTTTGCCCCAGTGTATGCGGGAAAGGGAAAATTGGGCAGTCAAAACCGCCGGGAACGGAGCATTCCCGGCGGTTTTTGGTGTTTACAGCTTTTTCGCGCTGCGCAGGTCTGCGCAGGCACGTGTGCTGACCCCGCCCCGCGCAGCGGGAGGGGCTGGCCCCTATAGCTGCTTCACGTACCGCAGGTCTGCGCAGGCACGTGTGCTGACCCCGCCCCGCGCAGCGGGGAGGGGCTGGTCCTCATAACCGCTTCACATACCGCAGGTCCACGCAGACGGTGTCGTGGGGAAAGGGGATGTCGGCGTGGGTGCCGTCCCAGGTGAAGCCGTGGCCAGAGTAGAACCGCCGGGCCTTCTCGTTCTCCCGCAGGACGAAGACGAAGGCGTTGGCAAACCCCGCCTCCTTCATCCGGCGGCAGGCCTCCTCAAACAGCAGCCCGCCGTAGCCCTTCCCCCGCTCCGCCGGGTGGGTGTAGAAGGAGGCGATCTCCCCCCAGTCGGCGTAGGCGGCGTTGTCGAAGGTGCAGATGTCGCCGGGGTTGTAGTTCACCGTCCGGGCCTTGCAGTAGTTGAGGCAGGACACCGGCTCGTCTCCCCGGTAGAGCAGCAGGCCGTGGACGCCGTTTTGGGTCTCGTAATTCTGCCGGAACACCTCCACCCAGCGGTCGTCGGTGATCTCCCGGGCCATGTAGTCGGCGGGCACCGCGTCCGCGTACGTATCCCGCCAGCCCAGAGCGTGGATGAGGGACATGGCCTTGAAGTGCTCATCGGTGCAGGCGTCCACAAATCTCAAGTTCCGCATTGCGTCACCTCCACGCCCTGGGGTGGCGGGCACGCCGCGCCGAGTGGCGCGTACAAGCAGTTTGCCGCAGACAAACTCTTGGCGCAGGGCGAATTCATTTCGCCCGAGCACAGAAAATCCAAAGGGGCCCCCGCCCGGCGAAGCCGGGTGGGGATGTCCCGCCAGCCCAGAGCGTGGATGAGGGACATGGCCTTGAAGTGCTCATCGGCGCAGCCGTCCAGCTCGGCCAACAGCTCCGCCGGGTCCTCGGCGGGCCGCTCCCCCTCCTGAACCATGGCGTTGTTCTCCAGCCGCTGCTGGAGCTGCTGGATGCGGCGGTTGAGGTCCGCCCGCTCCTGTAAGGCTTCCGCTAATTTCATGGAGTTTCCCTCCTCATACGCCCGCCCCCGCGGGCACCTTCTCCGTCTCCTGTTTGGCCAGTGCCTTGGCGTTGGCCAGCATCAGCTTGATCCGATTCTCCTGGTTGATCTTGGTGGCTCCGGGGTCGTAGTCGATGGCCACGATGTTGGAGCTGGGGTAGTCGTCCTTGAGCCGCCGGATCATCCCCTTGCCCACAATGTGGTTGGGCAGACAGCCGAAGGGCTGGGTGCACACGATGTTGGGCACCCCGGAGTGGATGAGCTCCAGCATCTCGCCGGTGAGCAGCCAGCCCTCCCCCATCTTGTTGCCGTCGCCCAGGTAGCCCTGCACCAGCTTGTGCATGTTCTCGAAGGTGCCGGGGGCGCGGAAGCGGGTCTTTTGGAGGGCCTCGATCATGTCCCGCTGGCAGGCCTCGACGTAGCCCTTGAAAATCTGGCAGAACTTCTTCTTGACCCACAGCCCGCCGTAGATGTTCACGTCCACCTCCCGGTTGAAGATCTTGAAGATCATGAAGTCGGTGAGGCCGGGCACCACCGGCTCCGCCCCCTCGGAGAGCAGGAAGTCCTCCAGATTGTTGTTGCCCAGGGGGGAGAACTTGACATAAATTTCACCCACGACCCCCACCCGGACCTTCTCCTCGCCGGACACGGGGATGGCGGCGAAGTCCGCCAGGATGGCGTCAAAATTGGCCCGCATCTGCTTCCGGCTCATGCCCTGGCCCGCCTGGAAGCCGTGGATGAGCCTGCTCTGCCACTCCGCCAGCGTCCGGTCGGCGCTGCCGGGGGCCAGCTCGTAGGGCCGCACCTGGTTGGCGGCGTTTACCAGCAGATCGCCGTACAGCATGGCGTAGATGAGCTTGCGCACCAGGGGGAGGGTGAGGGAGAAGCCGGGGTTTTTCTCCAGGCCGGACAGGTTCACCGAGATGACGGGGACGAACTCCAGCCCCGCCTTCTCCAGGGCCTTTCTCAGCAGGTGGATGTAGTTGGACGCCCGGCAGCCGCCCCCGGTCTGGGTGATGAACAGGGCCACCTTGTGGGGGTCGTAGCCGCCGTTCTTGATGGCGTCGATGAGCTGGCCGATGACCAGCAGGGCGGGGTAGCAGGTGTCGTTGTGGACGTA
>CAJUEC010000039.1 GCA_910585155.1 uncultured Oscillospiraceae bacterium | reverse complement strand
CCTCGGGGCAGGGCCCCTTGGCGATGAGCATGGCGTAGTTCCAGGAGTAGCGGATGTGCTCCTCGGTGGTACCCGCCGTGCCCTGGACCACCTTGGTGGAGTCCCCGTTGACGGCGGCGGCCAGGTGCTCGCTGAGCCAGGACTTGGCGGTACCCGGCTCGCCGATGAGCAGCAGCGCCCGGTCGGTGACCAGGGTGGCGATGGCGATCTCCACCAGCCGCCTGCTGCCCATGTACTTGGGGGTGATGTCCACCCCTTTCACCTTCGTGTTCCCCGTCAGGTAGGTGAGCGCCGACCGGGGGGACATCCGCCACCCGGTGGGGATGGGGTCGGTCTCCGCCGAGATCAGGGCGTCCAGCTCTTTTTGATAAAGCTCCTCCGCCGGGAGCCGCTGTACGTTTTTGTCTGCCATCTTCATTTCCTCCCCTTAAGGCCTCATTTTGTTCCACTCGTCCCACTCCGGGAAGGGCTTCCCGGCTTTGAGCTGCTCCATGGTCCAGGGCAGGGCCAGCTCCGCCATGGCCGCTTCCCGGCCCTGGGGCCGGACCCATTTGGCGTCCAGCACCTCCCGGCACAGCTCCGCCACCTCGGCGGCGGGCAGCGCCTTGTATGACTCGTTCAGCACGTCCCAGACGTAATAGATGGCCGCGGGCTTCCCCTTCTTCATGGCTTGGCCCAGCGCCCCCTGGGGGCTGCCGCCGAACCGCAGCAGATAGCGGGTGAAGCTGTTCCAGCTCCCTGTCTCCACCATGCGCCGGCGGAGGTAGGGGACCAGCAGGGCGCGCTGCTGGGGGTCGCCGGGGTTGGCCAGCTCCATCAGGGCCTTGTCAAACCCATCCACCTCGTCCCCGCCGCCGAAGGGGTAGTAGTGCCCCATATTGGGCTTGCAGGCCGCGTGGACCAGCCGCTCCACCCACCGGGCGTCCAGGGGCTGGGCGGTGGCCTGGCCCCCGCTGAGCACCTGGACGTTCCGCCAGTACACCTCGCCCAGGGCCCGCAGGAGGACGTTGTTCAGCGTCTCCTTGCGCTCGGCGCCCAGCAGGGGCTTCTTGGTCAAAATGTAGGACCCGTACCTGTCATAGACCTCCGCCGCCGGCAGGGACAGCAGCGCCGCGTGGAAGCTGATGTGCAGGTACCGGGTCATCTCCGGGCGGCGGTCAAACAGGCCCAGGCAGTAGTCCCGCAGGGGCCCCGGCCCGGTGCGGCGCATGATGTCCAGCAGCTTGTCGGTGAGCTTCACCCCCAGGAAAAGCGTGCGGTCCTTCTCGTCCTCGATCCGGTCGATCTCCTCCATGCGGCTGTCCGCCCACCGCCAGAAGTCCAGCATCACGGGGGAGTCCTTGCGGCCCAGGGCCCAGCACCAGGCTGTGAGGTCCGTGCCCTCCTCGTAGGTGGGACGCCCCTCCCCGTCCAAAAATTTCTCCAGCCGCCGGCGCAGTCCGGCGGTCACCAGCCGGATGGCCCAGTCCGTGTGGGCGGGCTCCAGGAACTTCACCGACTGGCTGTTTTTCTCCAGCTCCCCTTCCCAGAAGGCCGCCGCCTGCGGCCCGTCCTGCCGGGCCAGCCCGGCCAGCGCCGCGTCCCGGCTGGCCCCCCGCTCGGACCTGGCCAGCTCCAGCAGCAGCTCCGTGTTCTCCGCGTCCCCGCCCAGGGCGGTGATGACGGCGGCCCGCACGTCCTTTTTGGCCTGGGGCAGGATTTCCCGCAGCCAGGGGGTGGCCGCCTCCCCCTGGACGGCGGCGATCACCTCCACCCGCCGGGCCATCTCCTTTTTCCCGGCGGGGTCGAAGCCCTTTTTCACCGCCGGGACTACCTGGGGCCCCAGCTGGGCCAGCACCCTGGCGTTGAGCTCCGCCAGCTCGCCGTAGCTGTCGCCCAGGCCGGCCACCACGGCGGGCAGCACCCGGTAGTCCTCAAAAAACTCGGGGTGGTTTTCCCAGGCGGACTTGACGAGCTCCATCCGGCCCCCGCCGGTGGTGGTCAGGGCGGTGAGCAGGGGTTCCATCTGCCCGTAGGAGATCTGATGGTACACACCCCCGCCCAGGGGCAGGGGCTCCAGCTCCCCCTCCGCGCCGGTTTTTGCCTGGGTGTAGGCCACCGCGTCCACCAGGGCCAGCACGTCCAGCAGCAGCCCGGGGCGCTGCTCCGGGGGCGCGGCCAGCAGCTTGGCCAGCCCCCCGTCGATCCTCCCGAACACGGGGCTGGCGGCGGCCAGGGGCTTGAGGCCCTCCGCCGCCCGCTGGAGCCGGAAGTCCTCCCCCAGCAGGGACACCCCGGCCACGGCGGCGTATTCCAGCCGCTCCTTCACGTCAAAAAGAGGCTGTAAATTCACAAAAGCACC
The DNA here is from genome assembly GCA_910585155.1 of uncultured Oscillospiraceae bacterium. Lineage (GTDB taxonomy): Bacteria > Bacillota > Clostridia > Oscillospirales > Oscillospiraceae > Enterenecus. The sequence continues at coordinate 21,912 of CAJUEC010000039.1, read as the reverse complement.
TCCTCAATATTGCAGGCGAATGATCTCGTCGGCGGTCACCACGCTGTAGGGGTGGAGGCACAGGGCCCTGTCCCGTCCGTCATAGAACATCAATCCGAACAGGGCGCTGCCCGCCGGGACGGCCCGGGGCAGCAGCTCCAGCCGCTGTACGCAGGCGTGGTCCGGCCCGTCCTCCGGCCGGTCCCGGAGCAGGATCCGGTCACCCCGGGGGTCCTCCAGCACCAGCTCCTCCCCGAGCCTGCCCAGCCGCCCGATGGGCAGCAGCACCGCCAGGAGCTTGGGGGCCAGGGTGTTTTTGATCTTGCCCTTCACCAGCTTGACCGCCTCGGACAGTCCGGGCTGGGCCAGGGCGGGCAGGGCGGCCTGCTCCTCCTGGGTGAGGGGCCGGGCGTCGGCGCTGTCCCAGCGCACCCGGCGGTCTCCCTCCCCGGGGTAGATGTACAGGGCGGGGACCTCCAGCAGCCCGAACCGGCTGTCGTCCCCCTTCACATAGCTCAGCGCCTTGAGGGGGCGCAGGTTCAGGGTCTGGAACAGCCCGCCGGAGCCGGTGTCCAGCCACCAGCCCCGCTCCACCCGCTCCTTTTTGGCCTGGTCGAGGGACACGTCAAAGGACAGCTGGACCAGCCGGGCGTTCTCCTTGAGGGAGCCGATGGCGCGCAGGTCCTCCAGCTTCCACACGCCGCCCAGGGCCTCGAACAGGGCGGAGTCCTCGGGGGAATAGCTGCCCGCCTCCAGCTTCTGCTCCAGAAAGGCTCGGCCCTTTTTGACGGTGGAGCGCAGGGCCACCAGCAGGCGCAGGGCCTCGGCATAGGCGGCGTCGGCCTGGGCGGGGTCCCGCTGCACGGTGCGCACCGTCAGGGCGATGCGGGTAAAGGCGGTCTGGGGCCCGGTGAGGTAGCAGCTGCCCAGGTCCTTCGCCAGCTTGTCAAAGGTCTGGGCGGAGCTGCCCGCCAGGGTGCCCAGGCCGGAGGAGAGCAGGTCGTCCACCATCCGCTGGGCCATGTCCAGCCCCTCCAGCTGCTTGGCCAGCTTCTTTTTCTGGGCGGCGGCGTTGGGCTTTTTGGGCTTGGCGGGCTTTTCGCCCTCCGCCGGGGCCTCCTTTTTGGCGGCCCGGGCGGCCTGACGGGCCCGCTTGTCGGCGATGTCCTGGGGCATTTCCGCGGTCTCAAAGGGCTTGGCCCCCAAGAGCTCGAACATCAGCCCCAGGGCGTGCTTGCAGGGGAACTGCCGGCTGGGGCAGGAGCACCGGCACGTCGGGGCGTCGGGCTGGGCCAGGTCGATGGACACCCGATAGGGGTTTTTGCCGCTGCCCGCGCACTCCGCCCAGTAGAGGGCGCCGTCCGCCGTTTTGCGGTGGGCGGAAAAGCTGCCCTTTTTGGACAGCTTCCGGCCGTTTTCCGCCGCCGCGGGGTTGGGGGCCTGGAGGAGGATAAATTGTTCCGTCCATTCCATGTCAAAAGGACTCCTTCCTGAGAAGCTGTACCAATAGACCCCAGCACACATCCTTGCGGCCCAAATTGCCGCCAGACTGCGTTAAAAAATCTTGAAATACACAAAGTATTCCTGCGATTTTTTGCCTTGCCGGCGGCAATTTTTCCTCGCAAGTCTGCGTACTTCGGTTGTTGGTACAGCTTCTGAGCTGGATAATGAGAAGCTGCTGCGGAACATTATACCAGATTCCCCAAGACAATGGTAGGGCTTGTTTGAAAAAATGGCAATGTGCCCAGCGGCGAGGGATTTTTTCGTCAGGCAAGGCGATTTGACGCAGAAATACTTTGTGTATTTCAAGTCAAATCAACGCCGTATGCTGGAAAAAGACCCGTCGATTGGGCATGTTGACATTTTTCAAACAAGCCCTAGCCCCAAAATGGGGCCGGAGGGCAAAAAAACGCCCCGGGGGCGGTCCGGGGCGGGGGGCTCAGGGGTGGGAGGAGGGGGCGGGGTCCTGGCAGCTGTTTTCCTCCAGCCGGGCCAGAAGCGCGGTGAGCGTCCGCCAATCCTCCTGGGAGATGCCGGCGGACAGCCTGCGCTGGAATTCCTGGTGGGTCCGCTCCAGCACGGCCAGCATGGCCTCCCCCTCGGCGGTGAGGAAGAGCCGGTACTGCCGGCGGTTGTCCGGGTCCAGCTCCCGGCGCAGGTGGCCCAGCTGCTCCAGCCGCCGGGCGTCCCGGGCCACGCTGGCCTTGTCCAGGTTGTAGAAGCAGACCACGTCCTCCTGGCGCGCGCCGGGCCTGCGGCCGGTGTAGAGGACGATCAGGTGCATGGTGCCCACATAGCCGTTGGGGGTCAGGGCCTGACTGCGCAGCAGGCGCATTCTCTGCTGGTTGATGCGCAGCAGGCTGGACAGCACCGGGTCGGTCATGTCGCTCCGCCTCCCCTGGAGGCCAGGTCCTCCGCCGCCTGAATCTGCCGCTTCACCCGGCGGATCAGGGGCAGGGCCAGCAGCAGCGTCAGGCAGTCGGCCACGGCCTGGACGCTGGCCACGCCGTAGGCCCCCCAGGCCCAGGCCATGGGGTACACGATGGGCAGAAAGCAGGTGCCCTGGCGGGCGGTGGACAGCAGCAGCGCCCCCTTGGCGTTGCCAAGGCCCGCGCAGAACATGTTCACCACCGCCACCCAGCCGTGTATGGGCAGGGCGAGGCACTGCAGACGGATGCACAGCGCCCCCACCTCCCGCATGGCCTGGGCCTGGTCGGCCTTGGCGAACAGGGAGATGGCGGGGGTGGCGAACAGGGCCAGCGCCGCCCCCATCACCACCGCCCCGGCGATGGCGGCCCGGGAGGCGAAGTGGTAGCTCTCCCGCACCCGGTCGTACCGTCTGGCGCCCCAGTTGAAGCCGGCCACCGGCTGGAAGCCGGTACCGAAGCCCAGGATGACGCTGAAGGGGAACATCATGATCTTGGTGGACACGCCGATGCCGGCCAGCACCGCGTCGGAGATCCCGCCGGCGATGTTGTTGAGCACGATGGCGGACACCACCGCCAGCCCGGAGCGGAACATGGAGGAGGAGCCCACGCTGACGATCTGGAACAGGATATCGGCCTGGAAGCGGATCCGGCGGGGGGAGAGGCGCAGGGTGCTGCGCCGGGCCGCGTAGGGGAACACCAGGATGGCGAAGCTGACCAGCTTGGAGATGGCGGTGGCCAGGGAGGCGCCGGCCACCCCCATGTTCAGCTCAAAGATGAAGATGGGGTCCAGAAAGCAGTTGAGGATGCCGCCGAAGCCCATTCCGAACATGGACAGCAGGGCGCTGCCCTCCGCCCGCAGGCACTGATTCATCACGAAGTTGGCGGCCATGAAGGGGGCCACCAGCAGCACATAGGTGGCGTACTCCACGGCGTACTGCTCGCAGGTGTCGGTGGCGCCCAGCAGGCGCACCATGGGGTGCATGAAGGCGGTCCCCAGCACCATCACCACCGCGCCGAACACGGCGGCGATGAAGAAGGCGGTGGACAGCACCTGGCTGGCCTTGTCCGCGTCCTTGGCCCCCAATAACCGGGAGATGTAGCTGGCCGCCCCCACCGCCAGCATGGACCCGGCCATCATGATGATCTGGTCCAGGGAGGCGTTGACGCTGATGGCCGCCGTGGCGCTCTCCCCCAGGTCGCTGACAAAGAAGGCGTCGGCCAGGCTGTAGACAGAGGTAATCAAGAAGGAGATAATAGAGGGCAGGGCCATTTTCATAATGACCCGGGGCAGCGGGGCTTGGAGCATCATGTCCTCCCGCTGGAGCTGTCGCTGCTGGTCTGCTGCCGCCATAGGGCTGGGCCTCCTGTTCGTTTCAAATGAGACTGTTTCATTTGAGACCCATTATAGCACGGCGGCGCGGGCTGTCAAGGGCTGGGGAGGAAAAAACCGCGAAAAATGGCGCGGCCGGAAGGCAGCCAGGTCCGCTACCAGGTGACGATCACCACCCCGTCCCTGCCGGGGGAGCCCTCGCCCCCGGGCTGTCCGCCGCCGGAGCCGCTGCCGCCGTCCCCCCCGGCGCCTCCGCCTCCGCCGGCGCCGTAGCCCCAGCCCGCGCCGGCCTTTCGGTAACCCCCCCGGTCGCCGCCGTACTGGCCGGCGGGGGAGCCGGCGGTCCCCGCCGTCCCCGGCCCTCCTCCGAACCCGGAGGCGGGCACGGTGCTGGAGCCGCCCTGGCCGAAGTAGAGGGGCGCGCCCAGCACATAGCCCCCCGCGCCGCCGCCGGGGCAGCACCCGCCGCTCTTCCCGGCGGAGTCGCTTCCCGGGGCGGTGCCGCCGTCTCCGTCCCCGCCGCTGCCGTACCCGGCGCCGCCCGCGCCGCCCCGGCCTCCGGCGGCGGTGCCGCCGTCCCCTCCGTCCTGGCCCGCGCCGCCGCCCTCGGCGACGACGTAGTTGCTGAAGGAGCTCTCCCAGCCGTCGCAGCCGCTCTCGCCCCCCTCGCCCACGCTCACCTCGATGCCGCCGTTCTCGCCCCAGTCGATGACCACGGTGCCCAGGGCCAGCATCCCGCTGCCCCCGCCGCCCCCCGCGCCGCCGCCGGAGCCGCCCCTGCCGCCGCTTCCGGGGGCGCCGGAGCCTCCGCGTCCGCCGCCTCCGCCGCCGCCCACGCACAGGATCTGGAGCACGTCGCCGTCCTTCAGCCCGTACTGCTCACTGAAAAACACCCCGCTGGTGGTGAAAATCTCCATTCCCATGGCTCAGGGCCACCTCCCCGACAGCAGCCGTTGGAAGCTGGACTCCCCTCCGGCCCGTCCGCCGCCAGCGGCGGGGTCCTGCCCCTCGGGCAGTCCCTGGGCGTTGAAGCCCACCACCTGGCCGGGCCGACCGTGCAGCCTGTCCTGCTTGCCCGCCAGGCTTTTTTTCAGCCTCAGCCAGAGATAGGCCAGGCCGTCCTTGTCCAAAAATTTCATGCCTTCCCCCTCACCCGCCGGTAATGGCGTCGATCTCCTGACTGCTGATGGCCTGGACCTCAAAGCTCTGGCCCAGGGGGTCCCAGGCCTCTCCCGTCCAGCCGTAGTTCATGTCGGTGGCCTCCACGTTGTACACGTCGCCCACCTGGTTGTCCTGGGCGGGCAGCTCGGCCAGGGTGGCCACGCTGCCCTTGTAGCGGTACACGCTGGTCAGGTCGGATTTCCTGGCGAAGCTGTCCGCCTGCTCGGCGGGGATGGCCCCCACCTCCGCCGCGGTGTAGGCGGGCTTGACGGCCTGCTTGGCCCAGGCGGGCACGGTGGGGTCGCGCTCGGTGAAGGACTGCAGCGCGCTGTCCGCCCTGGCCAGGGAGGCCCGGACGGCCTGGTCCAGCTCCTCCCGGCCCACGCCGTCCCGGTAGGCCATGGCCCCCAGGTCGGCGAAGTTTTTGGCCAGCCTGCCCAGCAGAACGGCCAGGGTCTCCCCGCTGCGGGGAGCGCCCCGGCTCTCCGCCGGGTTGAAGCTGACGGTGACCTGGGAGCCGTCTCCGGAGGTGCCCAGGCGCGAGGTGTCGGTGGGGTGGACATGGTCCCCCCGGGCGAAGGCGGACTCCGCCCCCGGGGCGGGCGCGCCGTCCATTTTGGGCGTGGAGGAGGAGGCGGCCGCCCCCTCGGGCACGTCCTGTCTGGTGATAAAGTCCCGGTCGTTCTCCAGCTGCCCCACTCTGGTGGGCACAGCGGAGGCGTCCGCTTTTTGGGCCAGCCGCTCCCGGATCCGCCGGTCGTAGAGGGCCAGGCCGGCCTCGTTCAGAAATTTCTCTGCCACTGGTCACTCCCCCATGATTCTGATGATGTCCGCCGGGGAGAGGGCGTCGTCTGCGGCCACCCGTCTGGCCAGCTCCCGGTCCAGGCCGCAGATGGCCTGGATGGGGTGCTGGTCCGGCCCGTCCAGGCCGGACAGTCTTCGGTGGTCTCCCGCCCCCAGCCGGACGGTGGCCAGCGTCCGCTCTCCGGACGTCAGCGACAGCTCCTCCCCGTCCAGGGACAACCCATCACCGCGTCCGTCCAGCGCCTGCCGCCACAGGTCGGGGGTAGGGGGGCGTGCGTCCTCGCCGGGGGCCGCCCCCTCCAGCACCACGCCCAGCCCCGCCCACACCGTGGGCAGGGTGACGCTCTCCCCCCGGGTGCCGTAGGCGCCGGCCAGCAGCGTCCGCCCTGGCCGGACCAGCGCCTCCCAGGGGATGAGGCACTCTCCGCCGGCGTCCAGCCGGACGCAGACGGGCCTTCCCACTGTTTTGAACACCGCGGTGCGCTCCATTCCCTCCCATTCGGGGGAGAACTGGAACCGCACCCGGCAGCTGCCGGCCGACCCGCTGGTGAGCAGCTCTCTCTGCCGGACAGTCAGCCTGTTTTTGTCCGCGTAGAGGACAAACATAACCGCACTCCTTTCCCGTTCTCTCACCACCCCCCGTCCATCCCCCGAAGATTGCACGTTCCGGTGCAAGGGGGAGGGGTTGCAAAAAAATATTTTTCAAACAAGCCCTAGGAAAAAAGCCCCCCAGGCCGTCTCCGGCCGGGGGGCTGAGGGCGTCCAAGCCGGGGGGGATGGCACCTGAAATAGGGGCCCGCCATAGGATAGCTTGCGGACCGTCCGCGGACGGCCCGCGCGGGAAAGGAGCGATCTGAAGATGTATGAAGCACTGCGCCTATCCGCCCTTCAGGAGGGGGAGAGCGCCTATGTAACCCAGGTGAGCGCGGGGCCGGCCATGGACCAGCGGCTCACCGACCTGGGGCTTGTGCGGGGCACCCGGGTGACCTGTGTGCTGCGCAGCCCGGCGGGGGACCCCTGCGCCTATCTGATCCGGGGGGCGCTCATCGCCCTGCGCCGTGCGGACGCCGACGGGGTATCTCTGGAGCGGCAGGCCCAGGAGCTGCCCGCCCAGGCGGTGACCACATGAGCCGGGTGGCGCTGGCGGGCAACCCCAACGTGGGCAAATCCACCCTGTTCAACGCCCTGACCAAGCTGCGTCAGCACACCGGGAACTGGGCTGGCAAAACGGTGGCCACCGCCCGTGGGGCGTACACCTACCAGGGGCGGGAGTACCAGGTTGTGGACCTGCCGGGGACCTACTCCCTGGCTGCCCGCTCCCAGGAGGAGGCGGTGGCCCGGGACTACATCGAGAGCGGCCAGGCGGACGGGGTGGTGGTGGTGTGCGACGCCACCTGTCTGGAGCGCAACCTGATCCTGGTTCTCCAGGTGATGGAGCTCACCGGGAAGGTGCTGGTGTGCGTCAACCTGCTGGATGAGGCCCGGCGGACGGGCATTGAGGTGGACCTGCCCGCCCTGTCCCAGCGGCTGGGGGTAACCGTGGTGGGCACCGCCGCCGGACGGCAGGAGGGGCTGGAGGAGCTGAAGGAGGCCATTGCCGGTCTGGTCCAGGGGGACGCCCCCGCCGCCCCCCGCCGGGAGCCCCAGGAGCGGGTCACCCTGGCGGAGCGGTACGCCGCCCAGACGGTGCGCAGCCGGCGGGCGGACCGCCTGCGCCGCCAGCGGCGGCTGGACCGTTTACTTACCTCCAAGGCCACGGGGATCCCTCTGATGCTGCTGCTGTTCGGGCTGGTGGTGTGGCTGACGGTGGCGGGGGCCAACGGCCCCTCCGCCCTGCTCACCGCCCTGTTCGCCCGGCTGGGGGAGGTTCTGGAGGGCTGGCTGGCGGGGGCGCCGGCGTGGCTGCGGGGGGTGCTGCTGGACGGGGTGTACCGGGTCACCGCCTGGGTGACGGCGGTGATGCTGCCCCCCATGGCGATTTTCTTCCCTCTGTTCACCCTGCTGGAGGACCTGGGCTATCTGCCCCGGGTGGCCTTTGTGATGGACCACGCCTTCCAGAAGTGCCGCGCCTGCGGCAAGCAGTGCCTGACCATGTGCATGTCAATGGGCTGCAACGCCTGCGGCGTCACCGGCTGCCGGATCATCGACAGCCCCCGGGAGCGGCTCATCGCCATCCTCACCGCCTCCCTGGTGCCCTGCAACGGGAAGTTCCCCACCCTCATCGCCCTCATCACCATCTTCTTCGTAGGCGGTCAAGGGGGGCTGCTGGCCTCGCTGGAGGGGGCGGCCCTGCTGCTGGGCACCCTGCTGCTGGGGGTGGCGGGGACGCTGGCCTGCTCCCGGCTGCTGTCCGCCACGGTGCTCCAGGGGATGCCCTCCTCCTTTGCCCTGGAGCTGCCCCCCTTCCGCCGGCCCCGGGTGGGGGAGGTGATCGTCCGCTCGGTGCTGGACCGGACCCTCTTTGTGCTGGCCCGGGCGGCGGCGGTGGCCGCCCCCGCCGGGGCCGTCATCTGGCTGATGGCCAACCTCACCGTGGGGGACGCCTCCCTCCTGGCCCACTGCACCGGCTTTCTGGACCCCTTCGCCCGCTGGTTCGGGCTGGACGGGGTGATCCTCATGGCCTTCCTTCTGGGCTGGCCCGCCAATGAGATCGTGCTGCCGGTGATGCTCATGGCGTACCTGGCCACCGGGAGCCTGGTGGAGTTCGACGACCTGGCGGCGCTGGGCCGGCTGCTCACCCAGCAGGGCTGGACCTGGCTGACGGCGGTGTGCACCATGCTGTTCTCCCTGTTCCACTGGCCCTGCTCCACCACCTGCCTGACCGTGTACAAGGAGACGGGCAGCGTGAAGTGGACGGCGGTGGCCATGGCCCTGCCCACCGCCCTGGGGCTGGGGCTGTGCCTGCTCGCGGCCACGGCGGCCCGTCTGCTGGGGCTGGTATAGAACAAACGCCGCCGGTCCTTTGACCGGCGGCGCTGTCTCTATTTCGCGGCTTTGGGAAGCTTGTTCTGCTCCTCCGTCTGGGCCCAGAGCTGCATGGCCACCGCCAGGATGAAGGTGGCCACCGCCGGGGACACCAGGGCGTGGCCCGCCAGCACGGAGATGGCGAAGCCCGCCAGAGTGCCGTACAGGGCGGTGCAGTAGCGCAGGTCGGCCAGCCGCTGGGCGGGGCGGCGGAAGAACTGGACGACGGCCCAGCCGATGAAGGCCAGGTAGGGGGCGTAGTACAGCGCGAACCCCAGGATGCCGTGGCGGACCAGGAGGGCCAGGGGGTCCAGCTCCACCATGAAGTACATCTCCCGGCTGTAGGAGGGGGCGGTGGCGTACCCCACGCCCAGCAGCCAGGCCGCCGGCCCGCCCTCGGTGTACACCTGGACGGAGGGGGAGGCGCTGATAAAGCGGCGGCTGAGGATCTGGTCGATGTCGGCAAAGGTCTCGTTGGACTTGATGAGCTCATAGAGCCAGGTGCCCTGGCAGGCGTGGGAGATGGCCTCGTCCCAGGTCTCCACAGTGGCCTCGGGGGGGCGGGACAGCCACTTGTTGTAGACGTCGTCAAAATACTGCTGGAAGGGGGAGCCGAAGTACATCCCCAGGATCAGGGCCAGCATGAGGCCCATGGCAAGGGCCTGCACCGTGTGCTCCCTGGCGGGCTGCCGGAGGGCCCGGACCAGCTGCCAGACAAAGGCGGCGACGCAGTACAGGGCGGTGAAGCCGAAGATGATCTTGGTGCCCAGAGAGGTGGCGCTGATGGCCACGGCGGCCAGGGCCCAGAGGGCCAGCAGCCCCTTCCACCAGGTCTTTTTGGTGACGGAGGAGAAGACCTTCAGGCAATACCAGATGGTGAAGGGGGCGGTGAGGGCCATGATGCACCCCACCTCGTTGGCGGCGTAGAACCAGCCCCGGTAGCCCATGCCCGCGTTGCCGTAGGAGACAAAGGAGGTGTTGGTGGCCACGGCCAGGGGGATGACGCTGGCGTACAGTCCCCCCGCCCAGGCGATGGACTCACAGGTGACCAGGAAGCCGAACTGCTTGTAGACCGACCAGAGGAAGATGAGCACGAAGGGGGCGAAGAAGGTCTTGACCACCTCCTTCACGTTGCCCACGCACAGGGACAACCCGCCCAGGGTGAACATGTAGGCCATAAACAGCGCCAAATAGCCCACCAGCGCCCAGGTGAAGAGCATCCACCGCTTTTTCCCCGGGAAATCGCTGACAAACACGGCGTAGAGGAAGGCCAGGACCAGTACCAGGGCGCGGATGACCACGCCCACGGTGACGGGGTGGCCGGCCTGGGCCCCCAGCCCGGTGAGCACGTCGATGAGGGGCTGGCAGAGGATGTAAATGGCCAGGAGCATGGGCAGGCGGGCCCGGGAGGCGTCCTGGAGCTTGGCGCGAATATCTGTCATAACAACACCTTTTTCAAGCGCGGGGCCCCGGCGGGGCCGCTCCGCGGGAATTCCACAGCAGCCTTCTCAGTATAGTATACCGGGGCGGATTTTGCAATAAAAAATCTTTAAGGAGAATGTTAACATTTTGAAAAGAAGGGGGAGGCGGGAAAAAGCCGCCGCGTGGAACGCGGCGGCTTGAGGCCGGGGGACGGGGGAGGGGCTCCGCCTTTTGCGCCCCTGGGGCAATGTACTTACAGCGCGGCCTTCAGGGCGTCCACCATGTCGGTGCGCTCCCAGGGCAGGTCCAGCTCGGGGCGGCCGAAGTGGCCGTAGGCCGCGGTCTGGCGGTAGATGGGGCGGCGCAGGTCCAGCCGGTTGATGATGGCGGTGGGCCGCAGGTCAAAGACCCTGCCGACCGCCGCCTCCAGCGCCTCGTCGCCCACCGTGCCGGTGCCGAAGGTGTCCACCCGGACGGACACGGGCTTGGCCACCCCGATGGCGTAGGCCAGCTGCACCTGGCAGCGGCCGGCCAGCCCCGCGGCCACCACGTTCTTGGCCGCCCAGCGGGCGGCGTAGGCGGCGGAGCGGTCCACCTTGGTGGGGTCCTTGCCGGAGAAGGCGCCGCCGCCGTGGGGGGCGGTGCCGCCGTAGGTGTCCACAATGATCTTCCGCCCGGTGAGGCCGGAGTCCCCCTGGGGCCCGCCCACCACAAACCGGCCGGTGGGGTTGACCAGCACGCGGGTGTTCTCGTCGAACAGCTGGGCGGGGATGGTGGGCTTGATGACCAGCTCGATCATGTCCGCCCGGATCTGCTCCAGGGCGGCCTCCGGGGCGTGCTGGGTGGACAGCACCACCGTGTCCACCCGGACGGGCCGGCCGTCCTCACCGTACTCCACGGTGACCTGGCTCTTGCCGTCGGGCCGGAGGTAGTCCACCAGGCGCTCGTGGCGCACCTGGGCCAGCCGCTGGGCCAGCTTGTGGGCCAGGGAGATGGGCAGGGGCATCAGCTCCTCCGTCTCCCGGCAGGCGTAGCCGAACATCATCCCCTGGTCCCCCGCGCCGTTGTCCAGGCCGTCGTCCAGCTGGCCCTCCTTGGCCTCCAGGGCCTTGTCCACCCCCAGGGCGATGTCGGGGGACTGCTCATCGATGTTGGAGATGACGGCGCAGGAGTCGCCGTCGAAGCCGTACTTGGCCCGGTCGTAGCCGATGTCCCGGATGACCTGGCGGGCGATCTTGGGTATGTCCACGTAGCAGGAGGTGGTGATCTCCCCCATGATGTGGACCAGGCCGGTGGACACGGTGGTCTCGCAGGCCACCCGGGCGGCGGGGTCCTTCTCGATGATGGCGTCCAGAATGGCGTCGGAAATCTGGTCGCACACCTTGTCGGGGTGGCCCTCGGTCACCGATTCAGAGGTAAACAGTCGCTTTGCCATAATTTTTTCTCCTTTCATTGGGGGAAGAGGCTGAAAAACCCCCGCCGGATTCGGCGGGGGCTGGATGGTTCAGAGCTCTCCTCATCTCGCGTTTCCGCCGGACTTGGCACCTTGCATCGCAGGTTGCCGTGGCTTCATCGGGCCGGTCCCTCCGCCACTCTTGATAAGGGTTATTCAATTGTACGCTTCTATTATAGCATACGGCCCGCCGCTGTCAATGGGCAGATGAGAAAATTCGTAAAGATCCGCCTCATCCGGCCTGGGGGGCCCGCAGGGGCAGGATGTCCCGCCGGTACACCCGGCGGATGAAGCCGGCGCACAGCGCGCAGGAGAACAGCTCCGCCAGGGGGAAGGCCAGCCACACCACGTCCAGGTTCTGGAACAGCCGGGCCAGGAGAAAGGCCGCCGGCAGCAGCACGATGAGCTGGCGCACCAGGGAGGAGACCAGGCTGAGCACCCCGTGGTCCAGGGCCTGGAACACCGAGGAGCATATGATGCCGAAGCCCGCCAGCAGCCAGCTGAAGGAGATGATGCGCAGGGCGGGTACGCCGATGGCGATCAGGTCCCCCGCCAGGTCGTCCTTGGAGCGGAACATGTCCAGCAGGGTGGCGGGGAAGAGCTGGAACACGGCGAAGCCCACCGCCATGAGGATGGTGGCGTACATCACGCTGAGCCGGATGGTTTTGACGATCCGATCCGGCTTGCGGGCGCCGAAGTTGTAGGCCACGATGGGCACCATGCCGTTGCACAGGCCGAATACCGGCATGAAGAAGAAGGACTGGAGCTTGAAGTACACCCCGAACACCGCCGTGGCCGTGTCGGTGAAGGCGATGAGGATCTGGTTCATGCCGAACACCATCACCGAGCCGATGGACTGCATGACGATGCCGGGCAGGCCCACGGAGTAGATGGCCTTGATGGTGGGCCAGTGGGGGCGGAAGCCCCGGAAGGACAGCTGGATGTCGGGATTGCGGGTGAGGTTGAAGAACACCCCCACGCCGCAGCCCAGGAACTGGCCGATGACGGTGGCCAGGGCGGCCCCCGCCACCTCCATCCGGGGGAAGGGGCCCAGGCCGAAGATGAGGATTGGGTCCAGAATAATGTTGGTCAGCGCCCCCACCGCCTGGGCGATCATGGTATAGAAGGTGCGCCCCGTGGCCTGGAGCATCCGTTCCATGCACACGGCGGTGAACAGCCCCAGGCTCAGCGAGCAGCAGATGGTGAGGTAGTCGGCGCCGTACTCGATGATGCCGGGGATGTCGGTTTGGGCGGTGTAGAACAGCCGGGAGCAGGTGAGCCCCAGCACCACAAAGGCCATGCTGCTCAAAAAGATCAGGAACAGGCCGTTCACCGCCGAGCGGTTGACCATCTCCTGGTTGCCCTGGCCCAGGCTCCGGGACAGCAGGGCGTTGAGGCCCACGCCGGTGCCCACGCTGACGGCGATCATCAGGTTCTGCACCGGGAAGGCCAGGGACACCGCGTTCAGCGCGTCCTGGCTCACCTGGGCGACGAAATAGCTGTCCACCACGTTGTAAAGGGCCTGCACCAGCATGGAGATCATGATGGGGATGGCCATGTTCAGCAGCAGCCGGTTCACCGGCATGACGCCCATTTTGTTTTCGCCTTCGGGCCGTTGCATGGGAAAGCTCCTCCTTTTTCTTCCGCAGAGCGCACCCTGCGCTCAGCTTCCTTCCTGTTTGCAGTGAAGCTTTATTATAGAGGAACCGTATTTTTATGTCAATGGGCATAGGGTGGATTTTGGCGCTTTCACGGAATTTCAGGGTGGAATGGTGGGAAAAAACACCCAAACCGCCAAAAGTTACCCTGTCAAATCCTTGACGATGGGCGGGGAAAAGGGTATGATATGGTCAAGGACCCAAAACCAGGAAATCAACAGAAAACATTACAGGAGGTAGATTCCCATGGCTGTCAACCGCTTCGTACTCAACGGCATTTCCTACCACGGCAAGGGCGCCATCCAGGAGATCCCCGGCATCGTGTCCGCCAAGGGCGTGAAGAAGGCGTTCATCGCCTCCGACCCCGACCTGGTGAAGTTCGGCATCACCAAGAAGGTCACCGACCTGCTGGACGCCAACGGCATGGCCTATCAGGTCTATGACCACATCAAGCCCAATCCCACCATCGAGAATGTGGTGGAGGGGGTGGAGGCCTACAAGGCCAGCGGCGCGGACTACATGATCGCCATCGGCGGCGGCTCCTCCATGGACACCGGCAAGGCCATCGGCATCATCATCAACAACCCGGAGTTCGCCGACGTGCGCTCCCTGGAGGGGGTGGCCCCCACCAAGAACCGCACCGTGTTCACCATCGCCGTCCCCACCACCGCCGGCACCGCCGCCGAGGCCACCATCAACTACGTCATCACCGACGTGGAGAAGAAGCGCAAGTTCGTGTGCGTGGACGTGAACGACATCCCCGACGTGGCCATCGTGGACCCGGATATGATGTCCACCATGCCCCGCGGCCTCACCGCCGCCACCGGCATGGACGCCCTCACCCACGCCATCGAGGGCTACACCACCGCCGCCGCCTGGGAGCTGGCCGACTGCCTGAACCTGGAGGCCGTCAAGCTCATCGCCGCCAACCTGCGCAAGGCCGTCGACAACGACCCCGAGGGCCGGGAGGCCATGGCCCTGGGCCAGTTCGTCACCGGCATGGCGTTTTCCAACGTGGGCCTGGGCATCGCCCACTCCATGGCCCACACCCTGGGCGCGGTGTACGACACCCCCCACGGCGTGGCCTGCGCCATGATGCTGCCCATCGTGATGGAGTACAACCAGGAACACACCGGCGACAAGTTCAAGTACATCGCCCAGGCCATGGGGGTGGACACCGCCGGCATGGACCAGGCAGCCTACCGCAAGGCCGCCATCGACGCGGTGCGCCAGCTGTCCGTGGACGTGGGCATCCCCACCAGGCTGGAGGCCATGAAGGAGGAGGACCTGGAGTTCCTGGCCCAGTCCGCCGCCGCCGACGCCTGCGCCCCCGGCAACCCCAGGGCCGCGTCCGTGGAGGACTTCAAGGCGCTGTTCCGCAAGATTATGTAAGCTCCGCCGGAAAAAGGCGGCGCATGAAAAAGAGACCGGCGCGGCAGAAAGCCGCGCCGGTCTTTTTCAGCTGGATTCCTTGGGGGTCAGGTGCTTGAAGTAGGCCCAGTCGGAGTAGAGGTCCTCGCCGTCCACCGTCTTCACGGCCCGGATGCCGTAATAATAGGTGGTGTTGGGCTGAAGGTCTTTATAGCCCATGGTGGTATCCGTTCGGAAGCTGCTGTGCAGGGTCTCCGTAAGGGTGGAGTCCTTGTACAGGGCCACCTCATACTGCTCCGCGCCCTCCACCGGGTCCCAGGAGAAGTGGGTGATCGTCGGCTCATCCTTGATGATGGCGATGTTTTTGGGGGCGGCCAGCGCGGGCTGGGCGTCTTCCTTGGGGTTGGTGTGCTTGAAGTAGGTCCAGTCGGAGTAGAGGTCCTCGCCGTCCACCGTCTTCATGGCCCGGATGCCGTAATAATAGGTCTTGCCGGGGGTCATGGATTCATAGCCCTTGGTGGGTTGGTCCCGGAAGCCGCTGAGCAGGATCTCGGTACGCTCGGCGTCCTCGTACATGATTACCTCATACTGCTCCGCGCCCTCCACCGGGTCCCAGGAGAAGCGGACAGCCGTCGGCTCGTCCTTGGTGATGGTGATGTTTTGGGGCGCGGCCAGGGTGGGCTGGGCATCCTCCTTGGGGGTGGTGTGCTTGAAATAGGTCCAGTCGGAGTAGTAGTCCTTGCCGTCCACCGTCTTCATGGCCCGGACGCCGTAGTAATAGGTTTTGCCGGGTTTGAGCCCTTTAAAACCACTGTTGGTCTTTTCTACAGGACCGCTGGCCGCGATTTCCTTGTGGTCCGCGTCCGTGAACCGGGCGAGCTCATATTGGTCCGCGCCCTCCACCGGGTCCCAGGAGAAGCCGGTTCTGGTCGGCTCGTCATTGGTGATAGTGACGTTCTGGGGCGCGCTCAGGGCCGCGCCGGAGGCATCCTCCTTGGGGGTGGTGTGCTTGAAGTAGGTCCAGTCGGAGTAGTAATCCTTGCCGTCCACCGTCTTCATGGCCCGGACGCCGTAATAATAGGTCTTGCCGGGCTGAAGCTTTTGATAGCCCATGGAGGTCTTCGCCTGGAAACCGCTCAGCCAGGTTTCCGTATGCTCGGCGTCCTTGAACAGGATGATCTGGTACTGCTCCGCGCCCTCCACCGGGTCCCAGGAGAAGCGGGTGATCGTCGGCTCATCCTTGGTGATGGTGATGTTTTGGGGCGCGGCCAGGGTCGTGCCGGAGGTGGTGGGCTGGGCCGCCTCCGCCTTGGTGTTGACGGCCAGGAATTCCGACCAATCGGAGAAGCGTTCGCCATTCTCCGCCCGCACCCGGACCGCCAGGGAGGAATAGCTTCCAAATTTAATGGATATGGCGGTCTTTTCAAAGCTCTTGCTCAGCAGCAGCGTTTTTTGGTCGCTGGAGTACAGCTCCACCGTGTACTGGGCCGCCCCGTCCACGGGGTCCCAGGCCACGGAAATCTGCTCATCGTCGCCCTCGTCCGGGGCCCGAAGGTTCTGCGGGGCGGCCAGCCGGTCGGCGGTCCCGTTGGCGCCGGTCAGGTCGTACTCACTGGGGACGTAGTTGCTCTGGGCCAGGTCAGGGGCCCAGGCGGCCACATCCGCGCCATAGGAGTGCTCGGCTTTCCCGGTGTCCCCCGCCTTGGCGGATGCCTCGCCCACGTTGAAATAGGTCCGCTTGGGGCTGTTGTTGTCCTGGCGGTTCTCGTTCCACAGCACGTCCACCACGTAGTAGCTGCCGTCGTCCCATTTGACCACGTTCCAGGCGTGGATGTCGTTGAGGGCCACCATGGCGTCCACGCCCACCGCGTTCATCATGGCGCAGAAGGTCTCGGAGTAGCCCGCGCAGACCGTCCGCTCCAGCAGGACCGCGGAGTACATGGACTGGAAGAAGGGCTCCTCCTCGTCGTACTCCAGCTTGCGGCACAGCAGGTCGTTGGCGGCCAGCTCCATCTGCCAGTGGGTGACCTCGTCGTCGCTGATGGATTCAATCCAGCCGTCCAGCTTGGTAAACAGCTCGTTGGTGGTCTTGGTCCGCTCCGCCCCATCGGCAAACCGCTCGTACAGCTCGGGGAACATGGACGTGTCGGAGTAGGCCGCCGAGTTGCACAGGAAATAATACTGCGGATTGTTGAACTTGAACCAGTAGAACAGGCTCTGGGCCTGCTCCTTGGTCAAACCCAGGTCGCGGTATGCCACCCCGGTGCCGTAGTAGAAGTAGTCTCCGGACTTCCCGCCCCTGTAGCCGTCCACGCCCGTCTCCAGGTAGGTCCGGCAGCACGCGTCGTAGCGCTCGTACAGGGTCTTTTCCGCGGAGTTCATCCACTCGGTGGCAATGCCGCTGGAGTATCTGTCCCAGTCCCGCTCATCGACGGTGTCGCCCAGGGGGTTGCGCTCATAGACCTCCCAGAGCTCGTCGGAGCCGCTGATGATCTGGTCGGCCTCCGAGTCGGTCAGCTCCTGGAAGTCCATGCTCATGGAGCCCGCCGGCAGCGTCATCGAGGCCAGCAGGGCCTGGGCGTCCTCTATGGATATGTAGCCCTCGGGCACGTAGCCCTTGGGGACCGTGTCCCTGGAGGTGAACATCACCGCCAGCAGCGTGGTCACGGCGGAGCCCAGGACGGCCACCGCGACGATAAGCGCGATCACACCCTTGCTCAGGGTTTTTGGGGGTTTCACTGCATTCTCTCCTTCCATGTACCCGCGTGCCTCCCACGGGCGCGAACTCTCTCTCCATGATAAGGTGCTGAGGCTGTTGGTCCATTATATGATAGGGCAGTTAAGCAGTCAAGCCCATTTTGGGAAGGGGCGCCAGCCCCCCGGCACGCCCGCAAGATATGCCTCGACTTTGGGCGGCAGCTGTGGTAAAATGGCCGGGAGGGGCGCGGCTCAGAGGGAGCTCCGCCGCCTCACCACAGAACGGAGGAAGCAGGGCAAATGGATAAGGCGCAGAAAAAAGCGATGGTGGCGGAGTGGAAGCTACGCCGCCCGGAGATGGGCGTGATTTCGATCCGCTGCAAGGAGACCGGCCAGTCCTTCCTGGGCATTTCCAAGGACACCAAGGCCGACCTGAACAGCACCCGGGCCAAGCTGGCCAGCGGCTACCACCCCAACAGGCAGCTGATGGACCTGTGGACGCGGTACGGGGAGGAGGGCTTTGTGTGCTCGGTGCTCCGAACGCTGGACTACGAGGACCCTGCCGCCGACCACACGGCGGAGCTGGAAAAGCTGCGGGACCAGTGTCTGGCCGGGGATGAGAAGGCGGTCAAGCTCTGGAAGTGACCCGGGCCAGATCCCCATGAAAAAGCCGGGACAGGCGGCATGCCGCCTGTCCCGGCTTTTTCGTCCCCGGCGGGTGGGGCGGAGGCGGTCAGGGGGCCTCCGGGCGCCTTGGCTGACGTAAAATCCCCCCGGCAGCCGGCATTTTTCGAGCGCTCAAGCATGTTCTAAGAGGAGGCAGGTCTCCACATGTGTCGTCGCTATGATGGGAACACGTTGTTTCAACCTTGTCGGTAGGATGGGAACACAAACCGGCAGCCTGCTTTGCGGATTTGCTGTTCTTGCGGGGCGGCTTAAAGTTTGCTCCGTCCATGTGACTTTGGAAACCTGTCTTGTAAATGAATATCAGCTTGGCCGGGTCTTTGCGGCCTTCTTCATCATACCCCCCAACGATCACTTTTTCAACTATGCTTTCAAAAATATAGCGGTCAAATTCTTCCAGAACATTGTTTTGTTCCAGCGTTTTTCTGAACTCCGCAATGCGTTTTTTCATGGTGTTCTCGGTTTCCGCCGCTTCCTGCAAATCGCGGCGCTGGGCTTGAAGCTGTTCGATTTGGCCTGTCAGATCAAGATATTTGCTTTCATAAGTTTCCTTGTCCAGCACTTCTTCCAAACGCATATCGACCAGCTTCGCCCGCTTTGCTTCCTGCGCCCGGATATCCTTTTCAATTTTTACCAACTGCTTGCCAGCATTGTTTTCAGACAAGGTTTCTTCCGTTCTGGCAATAAACTCGTCCAAAACATCTTTGTTGTTCAGGCAAAGAAGCCTGTACGACTCCACAAATGCCTGCTCTATCGTTTCCTCGGCTATTCCCTTGCTGTCAGGACAGAATTTTTTACCCTTTTTAGTGCTGGTGACACATTGCCAAATAACCTTATTGTACTGTGAACCGCTGTGCCAGCTTCGTCGTGTCAGTGTTCCGCCGCAAAAGCCGCATTCCAGCATACAGCTAAACGCATACTTGCGGCTGAATTTTTCACGCTTGCCGTCTGAATTTAACCGCCTTGGTTTGGCCCGACGCCTTAAAATCTCCTGTGCCTTTTCAAAAACTTCCTCGGATATGATAGGCTCATGGTGATCTCGGATATAAAACTGATCTTCCTCTCCGAAATTGTCCAGGCGGCGTTTGGATATGGGGTCAAGGGTAAAGGTTTTTCCCATCAGAATATCGCCCTTGTATTTCTCGTTCTTGATAATGCCTATCACAGTAGTTTCGGCCCACGTTGTACTGCCGCGTTTAGTCTTGTAGCCCAGGTTTTGAAGCTCCTGTGCAATAACAGAGCCACCAGCCCCCTCTATGTAGCGGCGGAAAATGTAGCGCACGATCTCCGCTTCTTCCTCATTGACAGTGATTGTCTTGTCCTCCGGGTGGTAATCATACCCCAGGCAGCCTTGGAAGCCGACCAATTCGCCACGTTGCATTTTCATTTTCAGGCCCTTTTTGACATTAGCGGAAATGTTTTCTACTTCCTGCTGTGCCACAGAGCTTAGAATGACAAGAAGCAATTCGCCATCCATCGTAAGGGTATTGATGTTTTCTTCCTCAAAGAAAACCGCAATGCCCTTTTCTTTGAGCATACGGACATATTTCAGCGTGTCCAGCGTATTTCTCGCAAACCTTGAAATAGACTTGGTGACGATCATATCAATATCGCCGTTCATGCAGTCATTTATTAACCGCTGGAAGTCCTCACGCTTTGTTACCTGTGTGCCGGTGATCGCCTCGTCCGCATAGATGCCAGCCAAAGACCAATCAGAGTTTCCCTTGATAAGTTCTGTGTAATACGCAACCTGTGACTTGTAGCTGTTGAGCTGATCTTTGCTGTCTGTGCTGACGCGGCAGTACGCCGCCACTCGGAGCCGTTTTGCAAGATTTGTCCGTGCCCGTGGGGATAGTGTGTTTCGTGCTTTGATGATTTCAACGCCGCTCATATATAGCCCTCCTTTTGTGTTCCTATTATAGTGTTTATTGCAACACAAACAAGACGGCAAATCAAGCCATTAAATTTGAAACTACCTTATAATCTTTCATAAGGCGATTTTTGATAATGGAATATTCCTTGTCGGTTATCAGCTTCTTGTCAAGCAGTTGTTTCAAAAAGGAAAGTTGTATACTGTACCTAATCAAGTTGCTGTTTTTCAAGACTTTTCCCCTTTCACGAAACAAAAGGTTCATGTTAAAAAGGGGCATAAATCGGACGGCTGGCGGCGACCAGCACCACGGGACTTTCACCCCCGCATGGTTCTCACGCGGCCCTACCCATTGCCTGCGACGCTTTGAACGCTCGGACTGTGGCTGTAAGGGAGTATCGTTAGCGTATGCGCCGCTGATTATAAGCTGCCAGCTTTTCGGTGTAGGCGGTTCTCGCTCTCCCGTTGGGGGTCCCCCACAAAGTCGAATGACTTTGTGGGGAGAGGAGGAGCAGCGTAGTGATTGAGCTTTCACGCTTTGCGTGAAAGCGAAAGATACGCAGCTTGCTCCGACGAGGTCATGGCGCGCCCACCGATGCGGCGCATACAGAATGTGTCCGTTGCCCTATGCTGCGCCGCCGTTATCTTGCGGGCTTTCTTTGTCAAGGTGCAGCGCCGGGCCGGAGGCGGGGGAACATGGAAAGGGTAAGATGTTCCGCCTGCCCTGCCGGGCCGGTTGCCGTCAGTCTAAACCGACGATAGCCTGAATGAGCTTGTTTTCCAGGTGGTGCTTCATCCACTCGTCCAGGCAGACATAGGGGTTGCCGTACTCGTCATACAGCGTCCGGGTGCAGAGCTTGTTTATGTAGCCCTCGTAGTACCGCAAGACCTGTTCCACGGCTCCGGCGTCCCCGGCGCGGGCGGCTTCGATCACCGGCATGGGGAGAAGCGCCCGGCCCTTGTAGTCAGGTTCCGACATTTGTGTTCAACCTCCTTTCGGCATCAGCGCCGCCAACTTGTTCCGCAGTTCGTCCAGTGCTTTCCGTCTGCGCCGCTGGATGGCATAGCGGGACAGCTCCATGATCTCACCGATCTTGCCGTCTGACATTCCCAGGACACAGTGCAGTATCAGAATACTTTGTTCCTGCTCCGTCAGGGCGGCAAAGGCATCGGCCACAAGCTCGTTCTCAATCGGCAGGTCACATCCATGCGACGTAAAAACATGGCTGTCGCTGGGGTAGTGATCTACCGTAGAGAGCTTGTCCATATTTGCCTGCGACAAGGCGCTGATCGACACCTGCCGGTCACGCTGTCGCTTTAAGCCGCGCCGGTAGTTATGGGCCTCGTTCCGCAGTACCGACTTGCAAAAGGCGTCAAACCGGCACTCGTTGTCAACGCCGGTGCGATTTTGTAGTTTTTCGCCGAACATGGAATGTCGAAAAATGGCGGGTAAACGTGTACAGCTATTGAATAATTATACTTGCCGTTTTCGCCCGTCAAGCCTGAAACGAGCTGATAAATCAGGGCTTGACAGGCTTCAAGCCGGCAAGTGAAGTGGTGTATAAGGGCTGTATACACTGCTATGCTGACCGCCGAAAAATGACATTCTATTTCGGCGAAAATCGACATTTTCTGCTTGGCGTTGACACTCGTCATAGCTGCGGGGGATAGCATCCATCTTCTCACCCCCTTTCGTCGGGGATGGTGGTGGTTCTCTCCCTTTCCGCTAACATGACACCGGCATCGCCGTCTGCTACCCGCTAAAAGCCCCCTTTGCGAAAATAATTTTTCCTGATCGGCGCAGACCGTAGGAAACGACAAAAATCGCCCGGCAGGTCGCAGACCTACCGGGCGGGGAATTGGAACAGAATTGCATTTTATAGCTGTGTATAGTTCATATTCATGACCGGAGTGTCCCAAGGCGGAGGACGGGCTTTTTTTGACGGGTCAAGCCTCGTCGGGTTTTGTCGAATGGATATGCGTTTCATGGCGGCTGCCTCCTGTCAGCGTTACCGCGTCGCTCTCTATGGAGATAAAAAGAACGGCGGCTTTGATTTGTAAGCCGTCGTTCGCAAATGAGCGTGATTATA
>CAJUEC010000038.1 GCA_910585155.1 uncultured Oscillospiraceae bacterium | reverse complement strand
GCGCGAGTGGTGGAATTGGTAGACTCGCTGGCTTCAGGTGCCAGTGCTCGCAAGGGCGTGCGGGTTCGACTCCCGCCTCGCGCACCACGTCGGAGCGAAATCCGCTCCACTCCATTTTAAGGCGGTCCCTTTTGGGGCCGCCTTAAAACTGTGTTCCGCTCCTTTGCTCCTCCTTTCCAACTCGAACCCGCTGCGCTGGGCTTCGAGTTGGCTTTTGGTGCATGATGATCATCTGCATCTTTTTTATCAACGAAAGACATGCGGAGTGTCCAAATAGGACGCTCCGCATTATTTTTGCCCGCAAATTCCATGCGGCAATCCGCCTTGGAGCGGTGGATTTAAAAGGATACAGTATGAAGCAGGGCGTGCTGTGCCGCTGCCGGCCGCCTCCTGGACACAAAAAAGGCGCCGGCTGCTGCCGGCGTCTTTTTTGTTCAATGCTCCTGCCCTGGAGGTCCCTTATTTCAAATACTTTTTCAATTTGTAGGTGACAGCCTGTACATCAATCGGCTTGGCCAAGTGGTCATTCATGCCGCAGGCCAAACACTTTTGAATGTCCTCAGAAAACGCGTCGGCAGTCATTGCGATGATGGGGATATCCGCGTCCTCACGCTCCAGCCTCCGAATCGCGGCGGTGGCCTCATAGCCGTCCAGAACCGGCATTCGCACATCCATGAGGATCGCGTCATAGTACCCGGCTGGGGAGCTCTCAAATTTCTCCACGCAGGCCTGCCCGTTCTCCGCCCAATCCAATTCCACTTCAAGGATGGAGAGCATTTCGCTTGCCACTTCCCAGTTCAGCTCATTATCCTCCGCCAGCAAAATATGCTTCCCCCGAAGCACCAGGTCAACCGCCTTTTCAGTATCGGCGGCTTTTTCAACGCCGGTGCCGGCAAATGCGCTGAGGGCATCGAACAAAGTGGACTGAAACAGCGGCTTGGAGATAAAGCCGGAGATCCCCGCCTCCCGGGCCTCGTCCGCGATCCCGCTCCAATCACAGGCCATGAGCAGGGCCGCAGGGCTGCCCTCCCCGCAGCGCAGCCGAATGGCCCGGGCGGCCTCGACCCCATTCATGTCCGGCAGTTCCCATCCCAAAAGGACCAGCTGGAAGCGGCCGTCCGCCGTCCGCTCCACGGCCTGCTGGGCGCTCAGGCACCACTGGGCGCGCAGGCCGATGGAGTCCAGAATATGAACCGTGTTGGCGCACAGCCGCTGGTCGCCGTCAACCACCAGAACGTCCCAGTCCGGGAGCTCCGGGGCCATCTCCCGCTCCGCCGCCTTCTCCAGGTCAAGAACAACGTGAAACTCGCTGCCGCTCCCCTGTTCGCTGCGGACGGAAATGGCGCGCCCATGGCGTCGATAATATACTTGGTGATTGTCATTCCAAGCCCGGAGCCCTCGGTTTTCTGTACCCGCTTGTTGTCCTCCCGGCTGAAGGATTCGAATATTACCTTTTGATACTCCTTTGACATGCCGATTCCCGTATCGCTGACCAGGAAGTGGGTGCGGACGCGGGAAGGCGCCTCCGGAAGGGCCTCCTGATACACTGTCACCGAAATGGAGCCGCGCTCCGGCGTAAATTTGACGGCGTTCCCCAGCAGGTTGATCAGCACCTGATTCAGCCGCACGCTGTCGCAGAACACATCCTCCGAGAGAATATCGTAGGCAGCCGCGTTGAACCGCTGATTTTTCGCCTTGACCTGAGGCTGCATGATATTGACAATGCAGTCCATCACCTCTCGCAGCGACATGGGCTCAACGTTCAGCGCCATTTTACCGCTTTCAATCTTGGAGATATCCAATACATCGTTGATCAGCCCCAGCAGATGCTTACTGGACAGCGTGATTTTACGCAGATAATCCTGAACCTGCCCCGGATTATTGGCGTGATCCATGGCCAGGGACGTCATCCCGATGATGGCGTTCATGGGGGTGCGTATGTCGTGGCTCATGCTGGAAAGGAAGTCCTGCTTGGCCGTGCTGGCCTGCTCCGCCTCTTTGCGTGCCCGCTCCGCGTCCTTCCGGGCGGCGTCCATTTCCGTGTTCACCCGCTTCAGTTCAGACAGCTGGTTTCGGTACAGCCGCAGATACCGAAAGAATATGTAGAGGAGCATGGCGATGACCGCGAAGGAAGCGGCGTAGACAATGGTGAGCCAATGGCTGCCCATCCCCGCGATTGCGTCGTCCAGCTTGTCGAAGGGGAGGACCGTCACCAGATACCAATCGCAGTAGGGCAGGTCGGTGCAGTACAGGTGGCGGCGGGACTGGCCGTTTTTCAGAATAGCGGAATAATCTTCATCCCGGCTCATGGCCGCTGTCAGCTGTTCAATGTAGGAGGCGGCCTCCTCGCCCTGACCCTCGAAAATACTGGAGAGCCGGTCAAAATAGTTTTTGTGAGCATCGTTCTCGCTTCCGACGACGTAGCTGCCGTCCTTTCGTATGACGAAGGAATAGCTCAAGGACTTGTCAGAGTCCAGGAAGAGGACCTGGCCCATATATTGGGTGGAAAGCCCCACAACCATGGCAAGGCTGTCGCCTCCGTCGGACATGGGGTATTCGCAGGGGACTCCGAACAGGATCACGCCGTCCCCGCTGCTGTCAACTGCGGACGCCGTCTTGCGCTCCCCGCTCCGCAGGCTATCCAAAAAGGGTTCCGGGTGCTTGAGCTCCACGGGGTCGCCATAAATCATTTCAATTTCGCCGTCGGGCGAGTACAGGGCGGCGCACAGAAAGTGCCTTGCCCTTGCGCCGTATTCAATCTCCTCCTTCGAGCCGTAACCGAAATCCTGGTCTCCTGCCGCAATATGCGCGATGGATTCCGCCATGGTCAGGCGGAGCTCAATAATCGTTTCAAAGTGCAGCGACACCTGCTCGTTCATTCCAGCCATATAGGCGGTGCCGATCTCCTCAATCGTGCTTTCGCTCACATCGTGAATGGACATTCCGAGAAAGGAAAACACAAAAATAGTGAAACAAATCATCACCGCTATGCTGATTTTGAAGGAACGCGGCAAAGCCTTGTTTTTCATACTTTTTCCATCCTCACAGTTTTCAACATTTTAAGAACCTGTATTCACAGCCGAAATCGCCGGATGGCCGAGGGATTTTCCCGTCAGGCAAGGCGAATTTTCGCAGGAATAATTGTGTTTATTTCAAGAAAATTCAACGCCGCATGACGGGAAAAGGCCCGGTCAGATGGTGAATTGAGGTTGTGGATACAGGTTCTAAGAAGTGGTCAGCCCCTCAATTGGCTCATGACCTGGAACATTTTACGGATGTCCACCGGCTTTGCCAAATGCTCGTTCATTCCAGCGTCCTTTGCCAGCGCGATATCCTCATCGAATGCGTTGGCCGAGAGGGCGATTATGGGCACGGCCTCCGCGTCCCTCCGGTCCAGGCCGCGAATCACCCGCGCCGCCTCATATCCGCTCATGACCGGCATCATCAAGTCCATGAGCACGCAGTCAAATGCCCCCGGCTCAGCCGCGGTGAAGGCGTCCACAGCGGCCTTTCCGTCGCTGGCAGTCACGACCTCCACGCCCACGTCCCGGAGAATGTACTCCACGATTTCACAGTTGATCTCGTTGTCCTCCACCAAAAGCACGCGCATCCCGGCAATATTGTCCGGCATAGTCCAGGCCTCGTCCGCAGACGCCGCCAGCTGCGCCTCATCGACTGGAAGGGGAAGGGTGATCCGGACCACGCTCCCCTTGCCGACCCGGCTGTCGATCTCAACCGTTCCCTTCATCTGATCGACCAGCTTCTTCACGATGGACATACCCAGGCCGACCCCGTTATAGTTGGTTCTCGCTCCCTGGTGCTCCTGGGTGAACGGCTCAAAAATGTGCTCCTTGAACTCCTCTCCAATGCCGATTCCGGTGTCCTCGACGACAAACTGGCAGCTTGCGGTCCCATTTTGGAAGGCGGTCTCCTCCGCCCGGACGAAGACGGCGCCGTGGGGCCGGTTATATCGGAGGGCGTTGTCCATGACGTTTGTCAGAATCTGTTTCAAATGCAGCGGATTTCCGATCACCCTGCTGTGCCGCAGCCCGGAATCCTCCAGCTCCAGCCGGATTCCCCGCTCCTCCGTCAGGGGGGAGAGCATGGCGATACAGTCTCTCAGCGTGTCGTGAAGGTCAAAGGGCTCCTCCACCGCCGCGGGCCGTCCGCTCTCCAGCTTGCTGACCTGAAGCACGTCGTTCACCAGGGACAGCAGATATTCCGTTGACACCCGGATTTTTTTCCGGCACTGCCTCTGCCGCTCCGGGTCGTCCTGGCATCTCTCCTGAATGGCCAGCATTCCCAGAATACCGTTGATGGGCGTGCGGAGGTCGTGGGACATGTGGGAGAGAAACTCGCTTTTTGCCGAGTTTGCCTGCCGCACCCGCTCCAGCAGCTCCATGATGGACTGTTCCTGCTTCTTTCTCGTGACCATGGTCTCTGTGATGTCCTGATGGTATCCGTTCAGGCTGATGCCGGGTTTTTTGAAGGCCTTGTCCGGCACACCGCCGCAGCGGACATAGATTTTCCCCAGCTCCGGGTGATTCCAGGGGTACACCACCTCGGAGCGCCCGCCCTTCAGCATTTCCTGCACGGCTTCCTCCACCATCTCCACATAATCCGGCTCGATGCCCGCAAACCAGCGGCGGTAGCATTCCTCCGGCCCGATCTCGTCCGGCACGCCCAAAAGAATCCGCATGGTCCGGTCCGCGTACATTCTCGGCGGGCAGCCCTCCTCCAGCTCGATGGTCCAGATTCCGGTTCGGGCGCCCTCCAGAATGTCCTCCAGGCTCTGCCTTGCCTCCAGCTTGTACTTCTCCTCCTGCTCCACCAGGGCGTTGACATCCCGCAGGGCGAAAATCGCGCAGTTCTCCGTGGCCGTCTTCTCTGTGGCGGAGAAGTGGATCTCCAGGTGCTTCAGTCCCGAGGCGCTGTCCTTCACCTGGTACCGGGCGGAGAACTTCTTCTTGGTCCTGAGCTGGGCGAGCACATAGCGCTTTTTTGTCACGGTGCGCAGCCGCTCCTGGTCCCGGGGAACCACATACTGGGAAATATACCGCTCCAGAGCCGCCTCGTACCCGTCCTGAAAATTGGCCGCCCAATCCACCTCCAGCTGCCCGCTGCTGCGGTAGACCTCGCACTCGCCGGTGTCGAGGCTTACCTGATATATACCAAGGTAGTCCACGCTGAGGGCGTGGAGCACGTTATAGCTCCGCTTCTGAAGCTCCCGGACCAGATTGCGCCGCTTCAGGGAGGATACGATAAAATAAGCCGCGGTCTGGAGCATGTTTGACGCGTACTCCAGCGACCGCACAGGGGGATTGTCCACGCCGTAAAAGCCGATGATCCGTTTGCCGTCATACAGGGGGACCACCACAAGGGAGTGGACGCCCTGCCGCTCCAGATTCTGATACTGAAGCGGATCGGTCTCCCGGATATCCTCCAGGCTTTCGATGACGATGCGCTTGCCGATGCCAAACTTTCGGTACCAGCTGGCGCACACCTCCGGGGGGACGTTTTGGAGGCTGTCCTTTTCCGGCTCCACCCCGTCGGCCACCCACTCATAGGTGTTGTCATCGCCGCCGGACTCGTTCTGCTCGAATATATAGGTCCGCTCCCCGTTCAGCGCATGTCCCAGATGCTTCAGCAGCACCCCCAGCGACTGGTCCGGCGTCTCCTCCAGCAGGGCGACGCGAAGGCCCTCGTTGATGACGGCCTCCAGATTCTGAACGCTTTGTATGCCGCTGTGGAGCTCGTGGGTGTCGGCGGCCGGAGTGTTCTCCCCAGTCCGTTCCCAAAATTCCCCTGAATAATCCATATACCTGTCCTCCATATTGACTGATTCCCAGTCCAATCGCTGCCACATCGGATGCCCAGGCGCGGCGTTCCGGAAAGCGCCGCTTTACATTGCCGGTGTGATTCCCGCTCTGCCCCGGGGCTCCGCTGAAAAAATCAGAAAATCTGTGTCATAATACCATGTACCACCCAATCGTGTCAATCATATGCGGCAGAAAACTGTATCAAGCAGTTGCGGCGCAAAAAAGTGCCTCTCACGACAGGAAATATATAGCAAAATATCCAAATTTCATCAAAAAAGATGGTGTCTACAGGGCCGGGCGGCTCAGAATCTGGAGTTTGCAGCCGCCGCCTCTATCAGAGTGTAAAAGCATCGGAGCAGGCGTATTGGCCTGCTCCGATGCTTTATGAAAGCGCGCCAGGGGCTGGAGGCCGTCCGTCAGTCCAGATCGGGGCCGGGCGCCTCCTCCCGGGCCCTGCGGATCCGGGCGCTCACCCGCACCCAGCGGATCACCAGCGCCGCAGCCCCCGCCAGGATTAGGGCTGTGCCCACGCCGCAGAAGGCCCGGATGGTGCCAAAGGCCCGGGGCTCCACCAGCAGAGGCGTGCCCATGGCCTCAAGATCCTGGTCGGTGTAGCCGTAGTAGTCCTGTAGATCCTCCCGGAACAGCTGGGCCAGCTCCTCCTCCATTTCCACCACCCGGGCGTCCACAATGAGCTCAGCCGTGGGCTCCCCGCCGTCCTCCAGCAGGCAGGCGTAGGTCTGCTCCACCAGGCTGTTCGCCGAGGAGAAGGAGTGGGAGGCAACCGAAAGCCCCAGGTACCCCTCTCCGCCGGGCAGGACGTAGTAGCGGAAGGAGGTCCGCTTGGATGTGGTGGCGTGGGTCCGGCTGTTTTCCGTCCAAGTCTCCATGCTGGCAAAGGTGTCCAGCAGGTAGGGAACCCGGCCCGACACGTGCTCCCCGGGGACGGCCCCCTCCTCCAGCACATCCTCAAAGCTTTTGGGCGCCTGGAAGGAGGTGATGGTGTCCTGCAGGGACGGCCACAGCATCAGCCCGCCGATGAGAATCAGAATCAGCCCAACCCGGCTGATTTTAGCCATTAAATTTCCCATTTTTATTTCTCCTCACTCAAAACTCACATAAACTTTCGCTTCCGCCGGCGGGCCCCTCACTCCATGGGCGGAATTTCCGGCAGAGTCAGCGCGTAGGCGTCGCTGAGCTCCTGGAGCAGGGCGGGATAATCCTCATCCATCAGCTCCGGCTGGTAGGTGATGGACGCGGAGAGGTAGAAGCCGTCCTGCTTGTAGTCGGCGTACAGCGCGACCACCCGGACCTTGGTGCGGTCCTCCTCAAAATAGGAAACCTGCTTGACGGCCACGTCGTATTCCTCGAAATACTGGGTGTCGGTGACGCCGTCCTCATAGATATCCATGCCGGCGTCCACCATGGCCTGATAGGCCGAATCCACCACATCGACGGCGTTCCCGTCGGACTGGGCGATGGTGACCTCCACCTCCATGCCGTGGGCGGCGGAGCGGATGGCGCGGCCGTCGTTGGGGTAGACGGGGTCCTGGCTGTAGGGGACATGGGCGTCCACATAGGCGCCCTCGTAGCCGAACATGCCGTCGGGAGCCTTGATGTAGCCCACCCCGGTGTAGGCGTACCCCAGCTCCTCCCCCACATGGAACAGCTCCTGGGGGTCGGGCAGGGAGGTGGGCGTGGGGGCGGGGGAGGGGGTCCCCTCCACAGGCTGGGTGGGGGTGGGGGCGGGGGAATCGAGCGCCGGGCTCTGCAGCAGCAGGCCGAAGCCCGCGCCGGCCAGGGCCAGCACCGCGGCCAGCGCCGCCGACAGGATGAACAGCCCCCAGCGGGGCGGGACAGGCTCCTGGGCGGGCTCCATGCCGGGGACGGGGGCAAAGCCGGGATAGGCCTTGGGGATGGAGAGCTTCTTTCGCCTGCCGTTGGCGTTGGCGTAGGAGCCCAGCCACCGCCAGGAGTCCTCCTGGATGAACTGGAAATCCGTCAGCGGCATCACCGCCCGGCTGAGGATGCTGCCCGGCATCACCTGTCCGCTGCTCAGCAGGGAGATGGCCCGCAGGATGGAGGCCCTGGCCCGCTCCTGCTCCTCCGCGCTGAGGATGTCCCACCGGATGGCCCGAATGGCCCCGTTCTTCTTGGTGAAGCGGTATGTATCGGAGACGTTCAGCAGGGGGAGGTTCACCTTCCACACCATGCCGTTGACCCGGACCATGAGGAACGTGGCGTTTTGGGCCAGCTGGACATGGGCCAGGCCGATCAGCATCATCACGATGCTGCTGATGAGGCAGCCAAAGCCCGCTAAAATGAGTGACGGGGCGTAATCATCCCCAAAGGCCATGAACATCAGCACAACGGTGGGCACAAGGCCCAGCAGCATGGACAGCGAGGCGCTGAACCTCAGCGGGCGCATCCACTTGGGATTCCCCGGATAGAAGGCGGCCTCCACCTCCTCCGTTCCCTGGGCGGCGGCGGAGGCGCGGGGGAGGTCGGGCAGGTCCGAGCCCTGAAGCCCGCTGATGATGGTGGGCACCGCCCCCACCAGGGTGAACAGGTACAGCAGGGCCAGGTTGCCCCAGTAGATGCGGCCCTCCAGGGCCTCCGCCTCCAGCAGGGCGGGGATGGCCTGGAAGCACTCAAAAATACCGGCCTCCGCCACGCCGGCCACGGCGATGGCCCAGGTGAGCTGGTGGGCCAGATAGGTCATGATCAGAATGAGGACGCAGGAGATGACCGCCCCCATCCTGCTCAGCCGGCCGCCCAGCAGCTCATAGCCCTTCAGGGCCCCCACGGCCATGACCAGGCCGGAGATGGAGGCCACATAGCCCAGCTGGTCGATCAGGACGATGCAGAGCACTCCCACCAGTGAGCCCAGAAAGGCGCCCACCGCGCCGGCCGCTATATTTTCCCTTTTTTGTTTCCTTTCCTGTTCCATATCAGAACAGCCTCCCTTCTCAAAATACAGGTTCCTTATAGTATGGGTTCGGGCGGACATCCGTCACTGCCCGCAGTAGATGGAGTCGATGATCTGCTTCAGCTCCTGGGTGGTGATGTCGCCGGTGACAGAGCACTCGGCGGGTCCGCTGGCCCAGACAGCGGCGGGCCGGCCCGCGTTGGTCATGAGCATATGGGTTACACCCCCCACTGTGTAGGGGACCGGATCTCCCTCGTCCTTCTGGAAATGGGTGCTGGGAGAGGTGGAATACTGGCCTGTGTCGAAGTAGACGTTGATAAATATAGTCAGGTGGCTGTCGTCCCGGGCGTAGAGCGCCGCAAACATGACATTGCCCAGCTCCGACATGTCCTCCACGTGCAAAGCGCTGAGCTCAAACCCCTCCGGCATCCAGCTGGGGGCCAGCGGCTGAGACAGGCCGCAGGCCGACAGCGCCTCCTGAAGGCTGGAGTATTCTTCCGGCTCCTCTGGTATGTGGATGTCGCTTTTGGGGATGGGGACGATCTGGTCCGGCTCAATGGCCAGCTGCTCGTCCGTCCACCGGGCCAGAATCCCCCACAGGTCATAGCCGTTGGCTCCTGCGGCCGCGCAGAACAGCAGCAGCGTGGCCGCCAGTGCCGCCGCAGCCAAGGCGGTGCGGAGCCACCGGCGGCGCCGTCCTGGGGCGGCGCATGAGGACGGCAGCCCGCCGTCCTGGGGCGGCGCATGAGGACGG
This sequence comes from uncultured Oscillospiraceae bacterium, assembly GCA_910585155.1. Lineage (GTDB taxonomy): Bacteria > Bacillota > Clostridia > Oscillospirales > Oscillospiraceae > Enterenecus. The sequence continues at coordinate 15,061 of CAJUEC010000038.1, read as the reverse complement.
CGGGCTGCCGTCCTCATAAAGGGAGGTTCCGAACGGGGCAAAAGGGAGGTATTTTTCCTGAAAGGCGGCCCACGCCTGGTCCACAGGGGGCTGTGGTTCCCGCTGGGCCAGAAGCTGGGCGGCATGGTACAGCTTGTCCATATCCGCTCCCCCCTCCTCCGGGGAGTAGAAGTCAAGCAGCAGAAGCTTCTCCAGACTGGCTGAGCTCATCTGTTCCATGGCGGCGCCGTCCTCGTCCTTCCAATGTTCAGACCCTGACACACAGATTCTCCCCTTTCATAGGTATTTTCAGGCCCTCAGCTTTTTTTGCAGGCGCTTTCTGGCCCGCTGCACCCGCTTTTTGCAGGCCTCCACGGACACGCCCAGCTCCTCCGCCAGCTCCAATATGGTGCAGCGGTCTAGGGCGATGCGCTTGAGCAGCTGAAAATCTTCGCTGCCCGATATGTCGTTGAACAGAAGGTCCACGCTCACCAGCTCGGGCGAGTCGGTGGGCAGGTCCGTCCCCTCCTCCAGAGACAACAGCTTTTTTAATTTTGTCTGGGTGCGCAGCATATTCTGCATGACGTGCTTCAGGGTGAGCATGATCCACCCCTGGGGATTGGGGCTGGACAGGAACTGCTCCCGCCTGGCGCAGGCGATGCAGAAGGCGTCCTGCACCGCCTCCTGGGCCAAGGCGTCGTCCTCCAGGACCCGCAGGGCGTAGGCGTGAAGGGCGGAGTACATCTCTTTATACAGTTTTTCCACCGCAGCTTTCCACGGCTCTCCGCCTTTCACCGCCTCACCTCCCGCTGGCCCCGGGGGCGCGGCGCGCCTCAGGACCATATTTCTCCACTCTGTATAGTTATGTTGAAATCGGACCAATTGGGGACAGTGGATTTGGGGAAATGCGGCGGAAAGGCGCGCCGAAAACCGCTGACCCAATCCGTATCATCGGACCAGATCAGCGGTTTGTTAAGGTCTTGTGTCTGGAATGGGCGGAGAGAATCAGCTTTTGGGCCTGGGCTTGAACAGGAAGGCCACCAGAACGCCCAGGAAGATGGCCGCGGCAATTCCGCCGGCGGTGGAGGTGACCCCGCCGGTGAGGGCGCCCAGCAGGCCCTTTTCCGCCACCGCCTCCTGCACGCCCTTGGCCAGGGAGTAGCCAAAGCCGGTGAGGGGCACCGTGGCCCCTGCCCCGGCCCACTCAACCAGGGGCTGGTAGGCGCCGACCCCTCCGAGCACCACGCCGGCGACCACGTAGGCCACCAGGATACGGGCGGGGGTGAGCTTGGTCTTGTCAATGAGGATCTGGCCGATGATGCAGAACAGGCCGCCCACGAGAAAGGCTTTCAGATAGTCCATCAGGTTCCTCCTTCCAGCGCGATGGCGTGGCAGATGCCGGGGATGGACTCCCCCTGCATGGTGGCGGTGGGGGAGTGGAGCGCCCCGGTGGGGCAGAACAGGATGCGCTTCCACCGGCCCGCCAACAGTCCCGGCAGCAGGTAGCCGCACAGCACCGACGCCGAGCACCCGCACCCCGACGCCCCGGCGTGGACGTCCTGCTCCTCCCGGTCAAACAGGAGCAGGCCGCAGTCGTTGTAGTTGGACAGGGAAACCCCGTCCTTGGCGAAAAAGTCGGAGACGATCTCGTGGCCCAGCTGGCCCAGGTCGCCGGTGACGATGAGGTCGTAATAAGAGGGCTCCAGGCCGGTGTCCTCGAAGTGGGCCTTCAAGGTCAGATACGCCGCGGGCGCCATCGCGGCCCCCATGTTGTTGGCGTCCTTGATGCCCTTGTCCACCACCTTGCCCACGGTGACCCGGACCACCCGGGGCCCGGGCCGGACCGAGCTGGTGACGATCACCGCGCCGGAGGCGGTGGCCGTCCACTGGGCGGTGGGGGTGCGCTGGCAGCCGTACTCCAGCGGGGTGCGGTACTGCCGCTCCGCCGAGCAGAAGTGGGAGGAGGTCACCGCGGCGGCGTAGGTCCCATATCCCCCGCTGAGCAGCAGGGAGGCCAGGGCCAGGCTCTCCCCCATGGTGGAGCAGGCCCCATACAGCCCGAAGAAGGGGAGGGCGGCCGCCCGGGCGGAATAGCCCGAGCCGATGCACTGGTTGAGCAGGTCCCCCGCCAGCAGCAGGTCCAGGTCCGACGTGCGCAGCCCCGCCCGCTTCAGTGCTGCGTCCAGGGCCAGCTGCTGCATGGCGGACTCCGCCTTCTCCCAGGTCTCGGCCCCAAAGAGGTCGTCCTGACAGGTGTGGTCGAAGTGCCGGCGCAGGGGCCCCTGGCACTCCTTGTGCCCGGCGGAGGAGCCGTGGCCGATGATGACGGGGGGCGACCCGGGCTGGAAGGTCTGCTGCCCCAGCTTTTGATTTTCCATGGAAAGGACTTCCTTTCAGAGCGTTGTTGCGGCGCTCGGCCCCCTTGCGGCTTTGCGCCTCCTGCCGTTAGTCTGCGCAGAAAGGTCCAATCCATGCACCAGAAAGATTTGACAATTGTGTGGGCTTTGTCTCTGGAAAAATGGGAAGAATGGTGGTATAATACCCTTCAATGATTTTGGGAGGGTTGGCTTATGCCAGAGGAGACGCGAACCATCGGATACATCTGCCCCGTCTGCGGCCAGACGGTGATTGCCCAGCGCACCGCCTTCCAGCTGTGCGCCGGGGACAGTGTGCTGCCCTGCCCCTGCGGCAAGTCGGAGCTGTCCTTCCGCCAGCTGGGGGACCGCTGCGAGATCTCCGTGCCCTGTCTGTTCTGCGCCAGGGACCACCGGGCGGTGTGCGCCAACGACGGGCTGCTGCGCAAGCCGCTGCTGGCGCTGAGCTGCCCCGCCTCGGGGCTGAGCTGCTGCTGCATCGGCGAGGAGGGCCAGGTGTTCCGGGCCATGGAGAAGCTGGAGGGGGCGGTGGACAAGCTGCGGCTGGACGACCAGACGGACAGCCGGGGCGCGTTCCTGGACCAGGTGGTGATGGGCGAGGTGCTGGCCGAGCTGAAGGACATCGCCGCCCGGGGCGGGGTGAAGTGCGCCTGCGGCGCGGCGGATTACGGGGTGAAGGTGGGCTACTCCTCGGTGGACCTGGTGTGCGGGGCCTGCGGCGCGGCCCTGCGCCTGCCCGCCGCCACCCAGGACGATCTGGCCGCGCTGTGCGCCCAGGCCACGCTGACCATCCCAGGAAAGAAGGAATAGAATTTGAGTACGGTCTATGAGATGAATTTCCGGGTGGACTCCCGGGATGTGGATTTGTTCAACCAGTGCCGCCCGTCGGCGGTGCTGGGCTATCTGCAGGAGGCCGCCACCCAGGCGGCGGTGGAGCTGGGGGTGTCCGGGCCGGAGATTTTGAAAAAGTACAACTGCCTGTGGATGGTCACCCGGAACTGGGTGGAGCTGGACGCCCCCCTGCGCTGGAACGATCTTATCACCGTCAGAACCTGGCACCGGGGGGCCGCCGGCGCGTCCTCCTACCGGGATTTCGATTTGTACCGGGAGGGGAAGCCTGTGGGCCAGGGCACCTCAGTGTGGGTGATGGTGGACGCGGCGAAGCGCAGGCTGTACCGCATGAAGGGCTTGACGGAGTTTCAGGGCACCGACGGCGGGGAGCTGTGCAAGGCCGTCAAGCTCCGCCGTCCCGGCCTGCCGGAGGTGTTTGACAGCCGGGTCCGGCGGGAGCTGGGCTACTCCCACACCGACATCAATGGCCACGTGAACAACGCCCACTACGCCGACTTTGCCTGCGACAGCCTCCACCTGGAGCGGCTGGGCCGGGAAAGGTTTGTGCGCTCCTTCCAGATCGGCTACGTCAGCGAGTGCCGGGCGGGGGAGAGCATCTGGGTGGACACCGCCGTCCGGGGAGACGAGCTTTTCGCCCGGGGCGAGGGGGAGGACGGCGGCGAGCGGTTTGATTTTACCCTGAAACTGGAAAATGTGTCGGAAATCGTCAGCTGAAACCAATCAAATCGAGAAACTTAATGCTTTTGTAACAAATTGACGCGAACTTTTGTAACGACTTCCCAGTATCCTAATCCTTGCAAGAGATGTTTTCTTTTTCATTCTATCCTCCATCCTTTTGAGCCGGGGCGCCAGCCCCGGCTCACCTTTTACGCTTCAGCCCCCGGGCCGTCGGCCCGGGGGCTTTCTCTCGGTTATGGAAAAATGAAAATCTCCTCAATGGGGGCGTCCACCGCCCGGGAGATGTCCACCGCCAGCTTGAGGGAGGGGTTGTACTGGGCCTTCTCCAGCCGCATGATGGTCTCCCGCCGCACCCCCACCTGGAGGGCCAGCTGCTCCTGGGTCAGCTCCTTGAGCTGGCGGTATTTTTTCAGCCTGCACTCAAAGTCCGGCATGGTCACTCCTCCCCGCCGTCCAGCTGGTCCGCGCTGTCATAGCGGTAGAGCAGGTATTCGCTGAGAAAGAGGTCCAGCGCCACCGTCAGCGAGAGCGCAATCAGCACGGCGATGAGGGTGTAATCCAGGCTGCCCAGCAGCGCCCCGCGGCCGTGGCCCACCACCAGCAGCACCGCGAGGAGAATCCCCACAGTCACCCGGTGGGCAGTCAGCTCCGCTTGGGTCCTGTTCTCCACATACCGCTCGTCCATGAGGGTGTTGGACATTTTTCCCTCATAAAAAAAGCCGAAGAACCCAAAAAACGCGAAAAAGATAAAGGGGAAAACCGCTTCATATGCGCTGTAGGTCCAGAAGCCCCCAAAGCCCAGAAAGCCGGTGAAGCCCAGCAGGCCCAGCTTGGGATTGAGCCTGCGGGTGGTGTTGGCCGTCTTCTGGCGGCGCTTTTCGGCGAAGGCGGCCCTTAGAATCAGCACTGCCAGATAGAGCACATACAGCACAAAAAGCAGCGTGGAAATTATCATGGGCAGATCCTGGGGCACAAACGCATACGTGGAGAAATCGGTGGGAACTATTAGCCGCCAGTCGTTGAACTGGATGGAATACCAGCCGGATGCCGCCAGCAGCAGGACGATTATTACGCCCAGGATGATGGTGAATGTAGCTTTGGACTTTTTCATGACGAGCTCCTCCCAATAGATAAGACATATTTATCTTGAGATTTATTTCTCTCTTGATAAGATGAATATATCACTTCCTGCCGGAGCTGTCAAGGGGGAAGTTACAAATAAATCACTTTTTGCCGCGGGGGAATCCTTAGACTATCTTAACTTCGATTTTATGAAGGCTTTGGATTTGCGCGGTACAATCCAAAGCGTCAGATGGGCCGTCCCATTGGCGAAAACACAACTGTTTGGAGGGCATATGTATGAAGAAAAAGTGGCTGATTGGGCTTGGGGTCGCCGCGGTTGTCATTTCGGGCGTTATTCTGTGCTACACCATGTTTTTTTCCAGCCTCGGCGATACCTATTATTACACCCAGATCGACAACAGCAGGCTCAGCCGGGCAGGGGGGCAGGGCGTGATCGACCTGACGGGAAACGGCGGGATGGAGTATTCCTACACCCTGCCCTCTTTCGATGAAAACGGCGGGCAGCGAGACATCACCTTCGGCGTGTCACGGGAGCTGCGGGAGAGCGCCTTCCTGCGCCTCACGGTGCGGTCCGGCCGGGGCGTGATGACCTGGGCGGAGGTGCAGTACGACGAGCTTCCCCCTGCGGTGCGGGAGCACTACGCCGCCCCGGAGAATTGACAGGAAGCCCCCGCAGTCATGGACTGCGGGGGCTTCTTCGTCTGTGGGCCGTTGTACACATCGTGCGCCCGTTTTGACCGAGCTGGTTCCGTAACACGCGGGCGCACAATGTGCGCCCGTTTTGACCGAGCTGGTTCCGCAACATGCGGGCGCACAATGTGCGCCCCTACTGGCAAAATCATAAAATCCCATCGGGGCGAAGCCGCGACGGATGAGAGGGCGCCCTTACACAACGAAATGAAACAAAAAGCCCCGCAGTCTATGACTACGGGGCTTTTTCAGCTTATTTTCCGATCAATACATGCCCATGTCGGGGGCGGGAGCCGGCGCGGGAGCGGGGGGCTCGGGCTTGTCGGCCACCAGGGATTCGGTGGTCAGCAGCACGGCGGCCACGGAGGCGGCGTTCTCCAGCGCGGAGCGGGTCACCTTGGTGGGGTCCACGATGCCGGCGGAGATCATGTCGCAGTACTCCTCCTTGTAGGCGTCGAAGCCGTAGCCTACCTTGCCGGCGGTCTTGACCTTCTCCAGCACCACGGAGCCGTCGATGCCGGCGTTGGCGGCAATCTGCTTCATGGGCTCGGCCAGGGCCCGGGCCACGATGTTGGCGCCGGTCTTCTCGTCGCCCTCCAGGGTGCCCACCAGCTTCTCCACGGCGGAGATGGCATCCACGTAGGCGGCGCCGCCGCCGGCCACGATGCCTTCTTCCACAGCGGCGCGGGTGGCGTTCAGCGCGTCCTCAATGCGCAGCTTCTTCTCCTTCATCTCCGCCTCGGTGGCGGCGCCAACGCGGATGATGGCCACGCCGCCGGCCAGCTTGGCCAGGCGCTCCTGGAGCTTCTCCTTATCGTAGTCGGAGGTGGTGGTCTCGATGGCCTTGCGGATCTGGCCCACCCGGGCGGAGATGGCGTCGGAGGAGCCCTCACCGTCCACGATGATGGTGTTCTCCTTCTGGACCTTCACCTGGCGGGCGCGGCCCAGCATATCCATGGTGGCCTCCTTGACCTCCATGCCCAGGTCGGAGGAGATGACCTGGCCGCCGGTGAGGATGGCGATATCCTCCAGCATCTCCTTGCGGCGGTCGCCGAAGCCGGGGGCCTTGATGCAGCACACGTTCAGGGTGCCCCGCAGCTTATTCACCAGCAGGGTGGACAGCGCGTCGCCCTCCACGTCCTCGGCCACGATGAGCAGGCGGCGGCCGGACTGGGCCACCTGCTCCAGAATGGGCAGCAGGTCCTGGATGGAGGAGATCTTCTTATCGGTGAGCAGGATGAGGGCGTCGTCCAGCACGGCCTCCATCTTCTCGGTGTCGGTGACCATATAGGGGGTGATGTAGCCCCGGTCCAGCTGCATGCCCTCCACAACCTCGGAGTAGGTCTCGGCGGTCTTGGACTCCTCCACGGTGATGACGCCGTCGTGGGAGACCTTCTCCATGGCCTCGGCGATGAGGGTGCCGATGGCGTCGTCGGAGGAGGAGATGGCGCCCACCCGGGCGATGTCGGAGGTGCCGGACACGGGCTTGGAGTGGCTCTTGATAGCCTCGATGGCGGCCTCGGTGGCCTTGGCGATGCCCTTCTTCATGACCATGGGGTTGGCCCCGGCGGCCAGGTTCTTCAGGCCCTCGCCCACGATGGCCTGGGCCAGCAGGGTGGCGGTGGTGGTGCCGTCGCCGGCCACGTCGTTGGTCTTGGTGGAGACCTCCTTGACGATCTGGGCGCCCATATTCTCAAAGGGGTCGGCCAGCTCGATCTCCTTGGCGATGGTCACGCCGTCGTTGGTGATGAGGGGGGTGCCGAACTTCTTGTCGAGAACGACGTTGCGGCCCTTGGGGCCCATGGTGATCTTGACGGTGTCGGCCAGCTGGTTCACGCCCCGCTCCAGGGCGTGGCGGGCCTCCTCGCCGTAGCAAATGATCTTAGACATATCGCATTACCTCCAAATATTTGAGATGTGTTGACGCTGTTGTCACGCTTCGCCTGTTCGCGGCGCGGACGTTTCTTACTCTACGATGGCCAGGATGTCGTTCTGCCTGACAATCGTGTACTCCTCGCCGCCGCGCCCCACGAAACGAGGTTTCGCAGGGGCCCCTGTGGGATTTTATATGCGGCTGCCGGAAGTGAATTCCGTCAGCCTCCGGCGCTCACGCGCCGCCCCATCTGACGATGGGGCCCCAGGTGGACGGCTTCGGTGCGTGCGCTGGAAGGTTACTCCACGATGGCGAGAATATCGTTCTGACGGACGATGGTATACTCCTCGCCGTCCACCTTGACCTCGGTGCCGGAATACTTGCTGGTGAGCACCTTGTCGCCCACCTTCACAGTCATGACGACCTCCTTGCCGTCCACCGTGCCGCCGGGACCCACAGCCACCACCTCGGCCATTTCGGGCTTCTCCTTGGCGTTGGACGTCAGGATAATGCCGCCCTTGGTCTTCTCTTCGGCCTCCAGGGCCTTGAGGATCACGCGGTCAGACAGGGGTTTGAGATTCATAATAGGTTCCTCCTTATATGTTAGTTTACGTATCAGCATGTTTTGCGGTTTTAGCACTCAGAATACTTGAGTGCTAATCACGAATATGATAATACCCCGGCGGCCTGAAAAAATCAACCCCCAATTTCAAAAAAATTGAGGCCCGCGTCAAAAATTCACTCTCCGTTCACAATCTGCCGGGGAGAGTGCCAAATTGTGACCTTGTTTGACCCTCTGCCGCAGAGGACGCAAAGGGCCCGCCGGAACTCCGGCGGGCCTGGTTTTATTTTTCCTCCAGCAGCTTGGTCAATTCCGCCATGAAGGTGTTGATGTCCTTGAACTGGCGGTAGACGGAGGCGAAGCGCACGTAGGAGACCTCGTCCACATCCTTCAGCTTTTCCATCACCAGTTCGCCGATCTGGGTGCTGGGAATCTCGCGTTCCATCTCGTTTTGCAGGGACTGCTCAATCTCCCCCGCCAGCTGTTCCAGGGTGGATATGGGGACCGAGCGCTTTTCGCAGGCCTTGAGCATACTGTTCATCAGCTTGTTTTTGTCAAAGGCCTGGCGGCTGCCATCCCGCTTGATGACCATCAGGGGCAGGCTTTCCACGATCTCATAGGTGGTGAACCGCTTGCGGCAGGCGAGGCACTCCCGGCGGCGGCGGATGCTGCTGCCCTCCTCAGCGGGGCGTGAATCGACGACTTTACTCTCCAAGTGGGCGCAGTACGGGCATTTCACGGCGGCATCCATCCTTTCATAGTGAAATCGAGGCGCGGACCGGCGTGCGCTTCGTGTGACGCGCAGAGAGCTGCGGCGTTTGTCAATATTATAACATAGGGTGTCGGAAAAGGGTACTGTTTTTTGAAAATTTTTTTGCGTGTATAAGCGGGGGATATGGGTGGCATACTGTGCTGCGTGAGGTGATAATCATGGAAAACCGCAACAACAACAATCCCGAAAACAAGAATCAGCCCAACGGCCAGAACAAGAAGAACCAGCAGAACCCCGAGAACAAGAAGAACTCCAACAACCCCGAGAACCGCAGCAACAACCGGGGCTACTGAGTTCGGCGAAGGCGGAGGGCGGCTGACTGCGCCCTCCGCTTTTTTTAAGGAGGAGACCGCATGAAGGGAACAAGGCACAACGACCCGGAGGCGGTGGCGCGGAACCCCCAGTACCGCCCGCCCCCCTATGAGGACCTGTCCGACCTGGTAAAGGGGCGGCAGCAGGCGGGGCCCCAGTCCACGCCGCCCAGGGAGGGGTTCGAGCTGGACGACTGGCAGGACCTGGAGCTGTTCCACTCCCCGGAGCTGTAGCGTCCGGACGCAGAGCCCCAGCGGGCCGTCTGGACGGATGAATTGGCAGGCCGAGGGCCCCCGCGTCAGCGGGGGCCCTCGGCCTGCTTGATTTTGGAACGCTTCGGCTATTGGTACAGCTTCTCAAAACGGGAGCAGCTCCAGGTGCTCCAGCAGGATTTTCAGCCCGATGAGCACCAGCACCACCCCGCCCAGCAGCTCCGCCCTGGACTTGTACCGGGCGCCGAACAGGTTACCCACCTTCACCCCGGCGGCGGAGATGACAAAGGTGCACACCCCGATGAGGGTGGCGGCGGGAAGGATGCTGACCCGGAGGAAGGCAAAGGTAATGCCCACCGCCAGCGCGTCGATGGAGGTGGCCACCGCCAGCAGAAGCATGGTGAGGGGGGCCAGGGAGGGGTCGCACTCCTCCTCGTCCCCGCCCAGGGCCTCCCGGATCATGTTGCCGCCGATGAGGCAGAGCAGCCCGAAGGCGATCCAGTGGTCCAGGCTGGCGATCATGTCGGCAAAGGCGGCCCCCAGCAGCCACCCCACTACAGGCATCAGCGCCTGAAACGCCCCGAACCACAGCCCCACGATGAGGGCGTGCCGGGGCAGCAGCCCCCGGATAGACAGCCCTTTGCAGATGGACACGGCAAAGGCGTCCATGGCCAGTCCCACGGCCAGAATGAACAGCTCAGCAAATCCCATTGATCAATCATCCCTTCTTCTGATTTTGAAGGTATGCGGAGGAACAAAAAAAGAGACCATCCGCATACAAGCGGACAGGTCTCGTCATCGCCGGCGCAGGCCGCGCCGCCTCCCCCGCAAAGCCGACGCGCGGCGCGGCGGGGGACGTCTTATGCCCGGCCAGACGGCACGCCGTCAGTATGTTGACCGGGCCGCGGCTTTCGCCGCCGACTACTCCCCTATCAGTGGGCGTATTTTATCCCCCGGGGGGGCGGTTAGTCAACCGCAACTTCCCAGGCGGGAGCGTTTTTTCCACATTTGTGTCCAAATAGAAGAGAGCTTTTAAATAATCCTTGAATTTTCTGTGGGGACGGTTGCGTTTACCGGGGAAACAGTATAAGATACAATCATGAAATGATTGGCCGCGCCCGCCGGACTGGGGCGGGCGCGGGTGGAGGGACACGATGAGCTACATATCCTTTGAAAACGTAAAAAAAGAATACCAGATGGGCGAGATTACCATCAAGGCGGTGGACGGGGTGGACTTCACCGTGGACAAGGGGGAGTTTACCATCATCGTGGGCCCCTCCGGCGCGGGCAAGACCACCGTGCTCAACATGCTGGGCGGCATGGACGCCTGCTCCGGCGGCACCATCACCGTGGACGGCGCCCGGGTCAGCAGCTACAGCGCCAAGCAGCTCACCGCCTACCGGCGGCATGACATCGGCTTTGTATTTCAGTTTTACAATCTGGTGCAGAACCTCACCGCCCTGGAAAACGTGGAGCTGGCCGCCCAGATCTGCCGGGACCCCCTGGACGCCCGGGAGGTGCTGGAGCACGTGGGGCTGGGGGACCGGCTGGACAATTTCCCCGCCCAGCTGTCCGGCGGCGAGCAGCAGCGGGTGGCCATCGCCCGGGCCCTGGCCAAGAACCCCAAGCTGCTGCTGTGCGACGAGCCCACCGGCGCGCTGGACTATGTCACCGGCAAGGCCATTTTGAAGCTGCTCCAGGACACCTGCCGCCAGGAGGGCATGACGGTGATCGTCATCACCCACAATGCCGCCCTCACCCCCATGGCGGACCAGGTGATCCGCATCAGGAACGGACGGGTGGCCAGCGTGGAGCGCAATGACCGGCCCACCCCGGTGGAGGAGATCGAATGGTAACGCGGAAGAACCGCCTCGCCACCGACGCGCTGCGGGAGGTAAAAAATACCTTCAGCCGCTATCTGTCCATTCTGGTGCTGGCGGCGCTGGCGGTGGCCTTTCTGTCCGGCCTGCGCACCGCCGCGCCGGATATGCAGTACACGGCGGACAGGTACTACGACCGCACCCGCCTCATGGACGGCTATGTGCTGTCCACCCTGGGGCTGACCCAGGGGGATGTGGACGCCCTGGCCGGGGCGGCGGGGGTGGAGGCGGCGGAGGGCTGCCGGGATGTGGACGCCATCGCCATCGACTGCATTGTCAATGTGCGCTCCATGCCGGAGCGGCTCAACCTGCTGGAGGTGGAGGAGGGCCGTCTGCCCCAGCGCGGGGACGAGTGCGTCACGGAGAGCCTGCTGCTAGTGAAGCTGGGCCTCCAGGTGGGGGACACCCTGGAGCTGGTCATGGCGGAGGACCATGAGGACGATCTGGAGCGCACCTCCTATACCATTGTGGGGGTGGTGAACTCCCCGCTGTATGTGTCCCTGGACCGGGGCGCGTCCGCTCTGGGCAGCGGCTCGGTGGACGCCTTTGTCTACGTGCCGGGGGAGAACTTCACCTTTGACCATTACACCTGCGCCTACTTCACCGGAGAGGGTCTGGCGGCGCTGGACAGCTACGGTGATGACTATGAGGACCGGCTGGACGCCCTGGCGGACAGCCTGGAGCCCCTGGCCGACCAGCGGGCCCAGCTGCGCTACGACACCCTCATCGGGGAGGCTCAGGACGAGCTGGACGACGCCCGGAAGGAGTTTGAGCAGGCCAAGGCGGACGCGGAGCGGGAGCTGGCCGACGCCTGGCAGGAGCTCCAGGACGGGCGGCGGGAGCTGGATGACGGCTGGGCGGAGTACCGCGAGGGCCAGGAAACGTTGGAGCGGGAGGTGGCGGACGCCCAGCGGGAGCTGGCCGACGCCCTGGCCGACCTGCGGCAGGGTGAGGCCGATCTGGCCGACGGCCGGCAGAAGTATGAGGACGGTCTGGCGGAGTATCAGGACGGCCTGCAAAAATACGAGGACGGCTGGGCGGAGTACCAGGACGGTCTGGCGGAGTTTGAGGACGGCAGGGCCAAGTATGAGGATGGGCTGGCCGAGTATGAGGAGGGCAAGGCCAAATATGAGGACGGTCTGGCCAAATACGAGGACGGCTTGGCCGAGCTGGAGTGGGGCGAGGCGTCCTACCTCAGCGGCCAGGCGGAATACCGCAGGGGAAAGGCCCAGTATGACAGCGGGCTGAAGGAGTATGAGCAGAACAAGGCCCTGCTGGAGCAGCAGGAGGCCGAGGGCAGGGCCCAGCTGGAGGCGGCGCTGGCGGCACTGGAGCCGATGAAGGATACGGACCCGGCGGGCTATGCCGCTGCCGTGGAGCAGCTGATGAAGGAAGCGGCGGCCGGTCAGGCCCAGCTGGAGGCGGCCAAGGCTCAGCTGGAGGCGGGCAAGGCGGTGCTGGACGCCTCCAAGGCCCAGCTGGACGCGGCGGCGGCGGAGCTGGACGCGGCCCAGTGGGAGCTGAACCAGGGCAGGACGGAGCTGAATGAGGCAAAAAAAGAGCTGGACGAGGCCAAGGCCGAGCTGGACCAGGCGGAGCGGGAGCTGGCCGACGCCAAAGCGGAGGTGGACCGGGGTCAGGCTGAGCTGGACGAGGCCAAGCGGGAGCTGGATGACGCCAAGGTGGAGCTGGCCGACGCCCTGGCGGAGCTGGATGACGCCCAGGCCGAGCTGGACCAGGGGGAGATTGACCTCCGGGACGGCTGGGCAGAGTACAACGACGGGGTGGCGGAGCTGGCCAAGGCCCGCCGGGAGGGCGAGCAGGAGCTGGCCGACGCCCTGGTGGAGCTCAACGACGGCGAGGCGGAGTACGCCGACGGCCTGAAGGAGTACGAGGACGGCAGGCGGGAGGCGGACGAGGAGATCGCCGACGCCCAGAAAAAGCTGGACGACGCCCAGGCCGAGCTGGACGACGTGGAGGAGTGCGAGTGGTACGTGCTCAGCCGGTTCACCAACGCGGGCATTGTGGGCTACTCCCAGGACTCCGACCGGGTGAGCAATCTGGCCAGCGTGTGCCCCGTGATCTTCTTTCTGGTGGCGGCGCTGACCTGCCTGACCACCATGACCCGGATGGTGGAGGAGCAGCGCACCCAGATCGGCTCGCTGAAGGCGCTGGGCTTCTCCCGGCTGGCCATCTCCAAAAAGTACATCGCCTATGCCTTCTCCGCCAGCCTCATCGGCGGCATTCTGGGGCTGCTCATCGGCTGCACCCTCATCCCGGCGGTGATCGCCAACGCCTTCAACATCATGTACGCCATACCCGCCTTGGAGTTCAAGCCCCAGCCGGGGCTGTACGTGGGGGCGGTGCTGGCGGCGGTGGCCTGCACCACCGGGGCGGCGCTGTGGGCCTGCCTGTCCACCCTGATGGACACCCCGGCCAACCTGATGCGCCCCCGGGCCCCCAAGGCGGGCAAGCGGGTGTTCCTGGAGTACGTCCGCCCCCTGTGGAAGCGGCTCACCTTCACCTGGAAGGTGACCATGCGCAACCTGTTCCGCTATCAGCGGCGGTTCTGGATGACGGTGATCGGCATCGGCGGGTGCACCGCCCTGATCGTCACCGGCTTCGGGCTCCACGAATCCATCTTCTCCATTTTAAACCAGCAGTTTGACCACGTGTTCCTCTACGACGCCATTCTGGGCCTGGACAAAAAGGCCGGGGAGGACAAGCTGGAGGCGGTGGATGACTACTTGGCCGGGAGCCCCTGGGTGGAGGACCACCTGCTCACCAACCAAACCATGCTGGAGGCCTCCACCGGCGGCCTGGCCCAGGACGCGTACCTGTTTGTGGTGGACGACCAGGAGCGGTTCCGGCAGTTCATCCAGCTGGGCCACCGCACCGACGGCCAGCCGGTGGCGCTGTCCGGCGACGGGGTGGTGGTCACCGAAAAGCTGTCGGAGCTGCTGGAGGTGTCGGTGGGGGACACCGTCACCCTGAACAATGACGGCAGGCGGGTGGAGGCCCGTGTGGCGGACATCACGGAAAACTATGCGTATCACTACATTTATCTGTCTGCGGAGTGCTACCAGGCTCTTTTTGGCGAGGCGGCGGAGCACAACGCCATGCTCCTGCGCTACGTGGAGGGCACGGGAGAGGCGGAGTCGGACACCGTATCCAACCACCTGATGGCCCTGGACGGGGTGGCGTCCTATTCCTACATCGCCACCCTGCGGGACAACTTCACCGACAGCATGGAGGCCATCGATTACGCCGTGGTCATCATCATCACCGCGGCGGCGGCCCTGGCCTTTGTGGTGCTCTACAACCTGACCAACATCAACATCACCGAGCGCACCCGGGAGCTGGCCACCTTGAAGGTGCTGGGCTTCTACGACAAGGAGACCACCGCCTACGTCTACCGGGAGAACATGTTTCTCACCCTGTTTGGCATTGCGCTGGGGCTGGTGCTGGGCCGGTTCCTCCACGCGTGGATGGTGCTGACGGTGGAGGTGGAGATGGTGATGTTCGGCCGCGCCGCGCCCCCCTACGCCTATGTGCTGGCGGCGGTGCTGACGGTGGTGTTCTCCATCGCGGTGAACGTGGCGGCCCACTTCCGCCTGAAGAAGGTGGACATGGTGGAGAGCCTGAAAACCGTGGAATAACAAAGCGCGGGGAAACGAAGAGCCCGGCATCCTCAGGATGCCGGGCTTTTTCAGGTCTGTGGCTCGGGCAAAAAAAGAAACTATCAAAAAGTACACCTTTTGATAGCGGCCCGGATAACCATAAGATAACACAG
>CAJUEC010000037.1:6082-24798 GCA_910585155.1 uncultured Oscillospiraceae bacterium | reverse complement strand
CTGTGTTATCTTATGGTTATCCGGGCCGCTATCAAAAGGTGTACTTTTTGATAGTGGGCTCATTTTTTTGTCCCCCGCCCCTCCCGCAGCTCCTTCAAGCGGCGGTAAAAGGTGGCCTGGCTCAGTCCGCTGCACTCCAGCGCCTCCTGGAAGGTCAGCCGCCCGGACTTCCACTGGGCCACAATGGCCGGGAAGCCGTCCGGCGGCTCCACGCTGGGCCGGCCAAACCGCACCCCCCGCTCCTTGGCCGCGGCGATGCCCTCCGCCTGGCGCTGGCGGATGCTCTCCCGCTCGTTCTCCGCCACGAAGGAGAGGACCTGGAGCACAATGTCGCTGAGGAAGGTGCCCATCAGGTCCTTCCCCCGCCGGGTGTCCAGCAGCGGCATGTCCAGCACCATGATGTCCACCCCTTTTTCCTTGGTGAGCACCCGCCACTGCTCCAGAATCTCCGTATAGTTCCGCCCCAGCCGGTCGATGCTCTTGATGTAGAGCAGATCGTCCTTTTTCAGCCTCCTGAGCATTTTTTGATACTGCGGACGCTGAAAATCCTTTCCGGACTGCTTGTCCACAAACAGGTTTTCCTCCGGCACCAGCGCCGCCCGCAGGGCAATGAGCTGCCGGTCCAGGTTCTGCTCTCTGGTGCTCACCCGGACGTAGCCGTATGTACTGCCTATCTTCCCTCGCCTCCCCCCGCGCCGCCAAAAAGCCCCGCAGCGGCCCCCGTGTCCCCCTCAGGCGCGGCCCCTCCCCGCCCGGCTGTCCCAATGGACAAAAAAAGCATGGTATCCTCTCAAAGGATACCATGCTTTTTCGCTCCATTCCAGCGGAGAAAGTTCCTTAAACGCCCGTATTTGCCATTTCCGCCACGTCGTCCGGCCTGCCCGCCACCAGGATGTGGGTATCCGCAGCAAAGACGAAGGCGGCGTCCACCGGCAGGATGGCCCCGCCCTCCCTCCGGCCGATGACGTTCACGTTCCATCGCTTGCGGATGCCCAGGTCAATGATGGTCTGGCCCGCCCAGTGGTCGGGCACGTCCAGCTCCATAATGGCGTAGCCCGGGGCCAGCTCGATGTACTCCAGCGCCCCGTTCACGCTGAAGCGCATGGCCGCCCGGGCGGCCATGTCCCGCTCGGGGAACACCACCTCGTCCGCGCCGATCTTTTTCAGCAGCCGGGCGTGGAGGTCCTTGTCCGCCTTGGAGATCACCATGGGGGCCCCCATCTCCTTGAGCAGAGAGGTGATCTCCAGGGAGGACTGGAAGTTGTCGCTGATGCACACAAAGCAGAAGTCGAAGCTGGCCGGGTCCAGGGAGCGCAGCACCTCCTCGTCCATGCAGTCGCCGATCTTGGCCTGGGTCACGCGGGGGGCGATGTGGTTCACCGCCTCCTCGTCGTTGTCGATCACCATCACCTCGCTGCCCGAGTCCATCAGCCGCAGGGCCAGATTCGTGCCGAACCGGCCCAGGCCGATCACCAGGAACGTCGCAGCCATCGCAACACACACCTTTCTCAATATGAGCTTCCCCGGCGCCCGGGGTCATCCAATCGTAATGCGCTCCACCGGGTCCTTCACCCGGGGGGGCAGCCGCTGGGCCAGCGCCATCATCATGGACAGGCTGCCAATCCGCCCGCAGTACATCATGACGATGAGCAGCCCCCGGTTGAAGGGGGACAGCGCCCGGGTGATGCCGGTGGACAGCCCCACGGTGCTCAGGGCGGAGAACACCTCAAACAGCGCGTCCTGAAGGGGGAAGGGCTGGGTGGCCAGCAGCAGGAAGCCCCCGGCCATGGCCATGGTCATGTACAGCGTCACCCCCGCCGCCGAGCGGTGGATCTGCTCCTCGTCCAGCCGCCGGTTGAAGGCCCCCACCTCCCGCTTTCCCCGGACATAGCTGGCCAGGGTGAGCAGGCACACCACCACGGTGGTCACCTTCACGCCGCCGCCGGTGGAGCCGGGGCCCGCGCCGATGAACATCAGCACGATGGTGAGCAGCCCGCCCCCGCTGGTGAGCTTGGCCAGGTCCACGGTGTTGAACCCCGCCGTCCGGGGGGACACCGCCTGGAACAGGGACACCAGCGCCTGCTGTCCCGGGTCCATCCCCGCCAGCAGGCTGCCCCGCTCCGCCCACCAGAACAGCGCCGCGCCCCCCGCCGTCAGCACCACGGTGGCGGTGAGCATCAGCTTGGAGTGCAGCGAGTAGCGGCGCAGGCGCAGGCCGTTCTCCCGCACGTCCCGCCACACCAGAAAGCCCAGCCCGCCCAGCAGCACCAGGGCGCAGACGGTGACGTTCACCAGGGGGTCATATACATAGTGGGTCAGGGAGCTGTAGGGCTCCCGGAAGCCCATCAGGTCGAAGCCCGCGTTGCAGAAGGCGGACACGCTGTGGAACACCGCGTACCACAGTCCCTGGGCCAGGCCCAGCTCGGGCACGAAGCGCAGGGCCAGCAGCACCGCCCCCGCGCCCTCGATGGCTGCGGTGCCCCCCAGGATATAGCGCAGCAGGGTGAGCACGTCGCTGAGCCGGTCGGCGCTGACGCTCTCCATCATCACGGAGCGCTGGCGCAGGCCCAGCTTTTTCCCCAGGAACAGGGAGGCCTGGAGCATCATGGTCATATAGCCCAGCCCCCCCACCTGGATGAGCAGGAGCAGGATGACCTGCCCCAGCAGGCTGAACTGGGTCCAGGTGTCCGCCACCACCAGGCCGGTGACGCAGGTGGCGGAGGTGGCGGTGAACAGGCTGTCCAGGAAGGACAGCCCTCTGCCCTCCCGGTTGGCGATGGGCAGCATGAGCAGCAGGGCCCCCGCCAGGATGATGGCCAAAAAGCCCAGGGCGATGGTCCGGTTGGGGGACAGTCCCCCCGGTCTTTTTTTCACAGCAGTCTCTCCCCCTGCGTTCCATCTCTTGGGCGGGGCAAACCCGCCCGATTTTGCTTAAAACAGCCCCGAGATGACCCCGTTTTCGTCCACATCGATCTTCTCCGCCGCCGGCACCTTGGGCAGACCGGGCATGGTCATGATGTCCCCGGTCTGCACCACCACAAAGCCCGCCCCGGCGGACGCCTTCACCTTGGACACCGTGACGGTAAAGCCCTCCGGGCGGCCCAGCTTGGCCGGGTCGTCGGACAGGGAGTACTGGGTTTTGGCCATACACACCGGCAGGCCGCCGAAGCCCATGGCCTCCAGCCGGTCCAGCTCCTTGGCGGCGGCGCCGGAATAGCTCACCCCGGCCCCGCCGTACACCCGGCGCACCACGGTCTCAATCTTCTCCCGCAGGGGGAGCTCCAAATCATAGGCAAAATGGAAGTCATGGGGCTGGCCGCACAGGCGCAGCACCTCCTGGGCCAGCTCCACGCCGCCCGCGCCGCCCTTGCCCCACACCTCGGACAGGGCCACGTTCACCCCCAGCTCCCGGCACTTATCGGCGATGAGGGCCAGCTCGGCGTCGGTGTCGCTCACAAAGCGGTTGACGGCCACCATACAGGGCAGGCCGTACACCTGGGTGATGTTCTCCACGTGCTTGAGCAGGTTGGGCAGGCCCCGCTCCAGGGCGGCCAGGTTCTCCGCCCCCAGCTCGGCCTTGGGCACGCCGCCGTTGTATTTCAGCGCCTTCACCGTGGCCACGATCACCACCGCGCTGGGGTCCAGCCCGGCGGCGCGGCACTTGATGTCCAAAAACTTCTCCGCCCCTAAATCCGCGCCGAAGCCCGCCTCGGTGACCACGTAGTCCGCCAGCTTCAACGCGGTGTCGGTGGCGGCCACGGAGTTGCAGCCGTGGGCGATGTTGGCGAAGGGCCCGCCGTGGACCAGGGCGGGGGTGTTCTCCAGGGTCTGGACCAGGTTGGGCTTGATGGCGTCCTTCAGCAGGGCGGCCATGGCCCCCTGGGCCTTCAGGTGGTTGGCGGTGACGGGCCTGTCGTCATAGGTGTAGCCCACGATGATCCGGGCCAGCCGCGCCTTCAGGTCCTTCAGGTCGGAGGCCAGGCACAGCACCGCCATGATCTCGCTGGCCACGGTGATGTCGAAGCCGTCCTCCCGGGGCATCCCCTGCATCCGGCCCCCCAGGCCGTCCACAATGCTGCGCAGCTGGCGGTCGTTCATGTCCACGCACCGCCGCCAGGTGATCCGCTTCACGTCAATGCCCAGCTCGTTGCCCTGCTGAATGTGGTTGTCCAGCATGGCGGCCAGCAGGTTGTTGGCCGCGCCGATGGCGTGAAAGTCCCCGGTGAAGTGGAGGTTGATGTCCTCCATGGGCACCACCTGGGCGTAGCCGCCCCCCGCCGCGCCCCCCTTGACGCCGAACACCGGGCCCAGAGAGGGCTCCCGCAGGCACAGCAGCACGTTCTTGTCCAGCCGGTTCAGGGCGTCCGCCAGCCCCACGCTGGTGGTGGTCTTGCCCTCCCCGGCGGGGGTGGGGTTGATGGCGGTGACCAGGATCAATTTCCCGCGCCGGGGCAGGGCCCGCAGGGGCCCGATATCGATTTTGGCCTTGACCCGACCGTAGTGCTCCAGCAGCCCCTCGTCGATGCCGGCCCGGGCCGCCACCTGGCTGATGGGGAGCATGGCTGCGCTTTGGGCGATTTCAATGTCGGTCTTCATAGCGTTTCCTCCTCATTCTTTTGGTGCGTCCAAACAAAACAGGGCGCACCGAGCTTCAGTCAGTGCGCCCAGACGGTCGGCGATCAGGCGCGGCAAGCGCCGCTGTACTCCACGTGGTTCCCCCACTTCCGCCAGTCATACAGCAGGTATAGTTTACCACGCCCGGCACAGTCCCGTCAAGAGCTATACGCACAGTATACCCCTTCCGCCGAACAGGCGCCGCCCGCCCCGGCCGTACCCGCCGCCACAGCCCTCTTTTCAGTTTCCATAATCCAAAATATAAATCCTGATACGGAGAGTTATCCACAGCTTCCACATAGTTTTCAACAGCTTCAACACCGCGGCTCCCAATCCATTTCCCAGGATTGCTATTTTGTAGCAATCCCGCAAACCCTAGTTTTCTCGCAGGCTAAAGCGCCATTTCAGTTGACATAACAGCAAAAATCTCTCCCGCCGCCTCAGCCCCTGGAGATGTCCAGGCTGGCCCGGGCGTTCAGCTCCCACCCCGCGGTGTGCCCCGCCAGGTACTCGTAATACCCCTGGCTGCCGATCATGGCGGCGTTGTGCTCCCCACGGGGCAAGCCCCGCGGGGACCCCTTCATTGATCTCAAATCGGCGGAACTCAATTCCGCCGATTTCAAGGTTTCCGCTGCGCGGAAACGCTTGTACGGCGCAAGCGCCGCCCCGCCCTGCGGGGCCCCGGCGGCAACACCGCCATGCCCGTCAGCCCCTGGAGATGTCCAGGCTGGCCCGGGCGTTCAGCTCCCACCCCGCGGTGTGCCCCGCCAGGTACTCGTAATACCCCTGGCTGCCGATCATGGCGGCGTTGTCGCCGCACAGCGCCAGCGGCGGCAGCCACAGCCTAGCCCCGGCCTGGGCGCAGGCCCGCTCCAGGTCCGCCCGGATGCGGCTGTTGGCCGCCACACCCCCGGCCACGGCGATTTTGCCATAGCCCGTCATGCGGTCCGCCTCCATCACCCGGGGAATGAGGGAATCGGACACCGCCGCGGCGAAGGAGGCCGCCAGATCGTGGAGGTTCAGCTCCTCCCCCTTTTGCTGGGCGTTGTGGATGGTGTTCAGCACCGCCGTCTTTAGGCCGGAAAAGGACATGTCCAGCGGGTGGTCGGCCACGTGGGCCCGGGGGAACGCAAACGCCCTGTCGTCCCCCCCCTGGGCCATCCTCTCCATGGGCTCGCCGCCGGGGTAGCCCAGCCCCAGCACCCGGGCGGTTTTGTCGAAGCACTCCCCCGCCGCGTCGTCCCGGGTGGAGCCCAGCACCTGAAAGTGGGTATAGTCCCTCACGTCCACAAGGGCGGTGGTACCGCCGGACACGCACAGGCACAGGAAGGGGGGCTCCAGGTCGGGGTGGGCGATGTAGTTGGCGGCGATGTGCCCCCGGACGTGGTGGACGGGGATCAGCGGCACCCCCAGCCCAAAGGCTGCGGACTTGGCGAAGGACACCCCCACCAGCAGGGCCCCGATGAGCCCGGGGGCGTAGGTGACGGCCACGGCGTCGATGTCCCCCTTGGACAGCGCCGCCTGCTTCAGCGCCTCGTCCGCCAGGCCGGAGATGGCCTCCACATGCTTGCGGGAGGCGATCTCGGGCACCACGCCGCCGTAGATGGCGTGCATGTCCGCCGAGGAGGCGATGACCGAGGACAGCACCGTCCGGCCGTCCCGCACCACGGCGGCGGCGGTCTCGTCGCAGGAGGATTCAAAGGCTAAAATGTTCATCCAATCACGCTTTCTTTCGGTAATTCCAGGTGGAGCCGCAGAGATACCGCCCGTTTTCCCCGTCCAGCCACATTCCTGCGGAGAACTCCAATTCGTCAAGCCGGCAGTCCCGGAGGCAGGGCCGGGGCCCAGTCAGCTGTTAATCTTCATCTGGATACGTCTCCTCCACCCACTCGGGCGCGGGGTGGACCGCCTCGCCGGGGGCCAGAGGCAGCTGAATATACCGTTCCATATGCCCCGGGGAAAAATACTGCGCGTATACCCCCCGGTGCATGGCCTCCACCCTCCGGTCGTCGCGCTCCGGCCCCCGGTAGAGGCAGCGGAAGAGCACCCCGAACAGGGCGCACTGGTAGTCCAGCACCCGGAAGCCATTGCGCTCATAAAAGGCGATCCGGCGGCAGCGCAAGTCGTTCTCCTGCGGGGAGAGCTGGGGGCCGGGGGCCTCCGCCTCGCCGAAGAGCTGGCCGTACCGCGCCGCCAGCAGCTCCAGGATCCTCGCCCCCAGCCCATGGCCCCGCCGCCCGCGCAAAACGCCAAGATACTCCAGCAGCGCCCCCGCCCGGTCCTCCGGCAGCCACATCATGGCGTAGCCCACCGCCTGACCGTTCTCCGTCGCCAGCAGGGGGTCGTACCGGCCCAGGTCCATCAGCCGCAGCATGGCCCGGAGGGGCTTCAGCTCGGATTTCGGAAAGTCGGCGGTCATCTCGTTTTGGTAGAGGGCGGTGAGCTCCCCCTTATTCAGCAGCTTCAGTTCCATGTTCAAACTCCAAAGTCATCAAAACCGCGTCCTCCCGGGGCGCAGTGTAGTAGTTTTTCCGCCGCCCCACCCCCCGGAAGCCGTGCTTCTCGTACAGGGCGATGGCGGGGGCGTTGGAGGCCCGGACCTCCAGCGTGAGGCGGGACAGGTGCTCCCGGCCAAAGCCGGTGATGGCGGACAGCAGGGCGTCCGCCACCCCCTGCCGCCGGCCTGCCGGAGCCACGGCGATGTTGTCCAGATTCCCCTCGTCCAGCACGGCGGCCAGCACGGCGTAGCCCAGCAGCGCGCCCCCCTCCCCCTGGGCCAGCAGAATGGCCGCGGAGGGGTTGTCCAGCGCCTCCCGGAACAGCGCCTCGCTCCAGGGGTCGGCGGGGAAGCAGATGTTTTCCAGCGCCGCCACCTGGGGCAGATGGGCGGCGGTCATGGGTACGATGCAAACCTTCATGTGTCCGCCCCCGTCCGCCGGAACAGCAGCTGCCGCCAGACGGCCATGTCCGAGGGCAGCTCCCGGCAGTAGGAAAACCACCTCTCCGCCCCCCGGACCACCTCCTCCGGGGTGTGGGCGATGAAGCTGCGGTCGTACTGCTCCCCGTCGATCTCCCGGAGGCTCCACTGGGCCAGCTTCCCCGTCCCCTCCCGGATGGAGGCCAGCACATAGCCCCCGGGGCGCACCACCCCGGCCATCTGGGCAAAGGCCAGGGGCAGGTCCGCCGTCTCCACGTGGACCAGCCCGGCGGACAGCAGGACGCCGTCCACCGCGCCGACGTAGGCGTAGTCCTCCAGCATGTCCCCCTGGTAAAAGGGGATGCCGCGGTTGCGCTGCCGGGCGATCTTCAGGCTCTCGCCGCTGAAGTCCAGCCCCAGCGCCTCAAAGCCCCGCGCCCGTATGCGCCCCGTCTCATACCCCGCGCCGCAGCACAGGTCCAGCACCCGGCCGCCGGGGGGCAGCAGGGAGAGAAACTCGTCCAGGCAGGGCAGATCCGCCCCGTCCTTGTAGCCGTTTTCCGCCCACTCCGCCGCGGTCTTGTCGTAATATTCCCGTACGCCTCTCATCTGATCGACCCCCACTCTACAGCCGCGCGGCGGTCTCCAGCGCCACCCGCAGATACTTCTCATAATTCGACGCGGGCACCGCCCCCCAGGTGCGGGGGTCCCAGTCGCTGCCGTCCAGGCTGTCCTCGGCGTAGAGGAACTGGTACACCGGCATCCTCCGGAACTGCCCCACCGCCATGGCGGAGGCGCACTCCATCTCCACGGCCACACAGCCCTCCGCCCTGCGCTTGTCCACGTTGGCCCGGGTCTCCCGGTAGATGGCGTCGGTGGTCCAGGTCTTCCCCAGCACATAGGACAGACCCAATTCCTCGAAGATCTCCGCCAGCCGCCCCGCCGTGGGCACCTCCACATAGTCCGCCGGGGGCAGGTAGTGGTAGCTGGTCCCCTCGTCCCGGCAGGCGGCGGTGGGGAGGATGAAATGTCCGGCGGTCACCGCCCTGTCCAGCACGCCGCAGGCGCCGTAGAGCAGCACCCTTTTCGCCCCCAGGGCCCGCAGCTCCTCCACCAGCGCCGCCGTGGCCGCGCCGCCGATGATGGATTGGCAGATCGCCAGATCCTGTTCGTTGTAGCGAAGGGCATAGACCGGGATGTCCCGCCCGCCCTTGAGTATGGCGGCCACCCGGAAGGCGCAGACGTTTTTCAGCAGCCGCAAAGATTTCTCCTCAAAGGTGAGCACCACCGTCTCCGGGAAGCCGGCCACCGGGCGGATCATGTGGGTTGGCTTCAAAATCTCCTTGGAAACAGGGTCAAAGCTGTCAAATAAGCTCATGGATAAACCTCCTTTGTGTGGGGGGGCGGACATGGTCCGCCCGCGCTTTGCAGAAAGTGCCTGGTGATGGGGGATACCCGGTGGTTTGCGGGCGCACAATGTGCGCCCCTACAGGTCTGCCGTCAATGGCACTGCGCCCATGTCCTTCCCACGTTGGCGTCCGCCGCCAGGGGCACGGACAGCGCCGCCACCCCCTCCATCTCCTCCTGGAGCAGGGCCCTGACCTGGTCCGCCTCCTGCTCCGGGCACTCCACAATCAGCTCGTCGTGGACCTGGAGCACCAGCCGGGCCTCCAGCCCCTCCGCCCGCAGGCGGGCGTCTACCTTCACCATGGCCAGCTTGATGATATCCGCCGCCGTGCCCTGAATGGGCATGTTCAGCGCCACCCGCTCGCCAAAGGAGCGGGTATTGAAGTTGGAGCTTTTCAGCTCGGGCAGCCAGCGGCGGCGGCCGTAGAGGGTGGACACATAGCCGTCCTCCCTGCCCTGCTCCACCACCCGGGTCATATAGGCGCGCACGCCGGCGTAGTGCTCAAAATACTTCTCCATATACTCCTTGGCCTGGGCCACGGTGACGTGGATGTCCTCCGACAGGGAGAAGGCGGATATGCCGTACACGATGCCGAAGTTCACCGCCTTGGCCGCCCGGCGCAGCTCCGGGGGCACCGCGTCCTGGGGCAGGGAGAACACCTGGGAGGCGGTGACGGTGTGTATGTCCACCCCGGAGTTGAAGCCCGCGATCATGGCGCTGTCCCCGGACATGTGGGCCAGCAGCCGCAGCTCGATCTGGGAGTAGTCCGCGTCCACCAGCACCCGCCCCGCCGGGGCCACGAACATTTTGCGCATCTCCGCCCCCAGGGGGGTGCGCACGGGGATATTCTGCAAATTGGGCTCGGTGGAGGACAGCCGCCCGGTGGCGGTGACGGTGTTCTGGAAGCTGGTGTGGATGCGCCCGTCCCCGGCGATCACCTTGCCCAGCCCCTCCACGTAGGTGGAGTTGAGCTTGGTGAGCTGGCGGTAGTCCAGCACCCGGCCCACAATCTCGTGGCGGGGGCGCAGCTTTTCCAGCACGTCCACGTTGGTGGACCAGCCGGTTTTGGTCTTTTTCACCGGGGGCAGGCCCAGCTTGTCAAACAGGATGTGTCCCAGCTGCTTGGGGGAGAGGATGTTGAATTCCTCCCCGGCCAGACGGTAGATTTCCGCCCTCAGGGCGTCGATGCCCAGCTGGAGCTGCTTTCCGAACTCAGCCAGCGCCTGTCCGTCCACCAGCACCCCGGCCCTCTCCATCCGGGCCAGCACCGGGCACAGGGGCAGCTCAATATCCGTCAGCACAGGCAGCAGGCCCAGCTCCTCCAGCCTGGGCCGGAACAAATCGTAAAACGCCTCAATCCAGGCGGTGTCCTCGTACCAGGCGGTCTGGGCCTTCAGCCCGTCGTCCAGCAGGGAGAAGGCGGTCTCGTCCTTGTAGGCGGCGTTGAGCTCCACTTCCTTTTTGAAATAGGACATGGCCAGCTTGCGCAGCTCGTAGCTGCCCGCGGTGGGGTCCAGCAGATAGGCCGCCAGCTCCGTGTCAAACACAAAGCCCCCGGGCTCCACGCCCTCGTCCAGCAGGGCGCGGCACAGCTCCTTGACGCCGTGAGCCGCCTTCTTTACCCTTCCCGAGAACAGCGCCGCCAGCAGGGCGTGATAGTCCCCCTCGTAGCGGCTGGCGCGGATGTCATAGAGGCACGCCCGCCTGCCGCCGTCCTCGCTGACGGACACCGCCACCCCCGCCAGCCCCGGCAGGGGCAGGACGGCCACGCAGTCCGCCCCCTCCCACTTGGCGAGGGCCTGTTCAAACTCTTGGACGGTGAGCACATCCGCGCTGTTCACCTGGACCTCCACCGGCTCCTCCTCGGGGACGGAGACCACGGGGCCGGGGGTGAGCTTCAGCTTGTCGATGAGCTTGTTAAACTCCAATTGGAGCAGCTTCTGGTACAAAACCGGCTCGTTAAAGGGCTGCCTCGCCGTGTCCGCCGGGTCGAAGTCCATGGGCGCGTCACAGCGGATGACGGCCAGCTCGTGGGACAGCCGGGCGTCATCCTCTCCCTCGGTGAGCTTTTTGATGACGCCGGGCTTGGCGTCGATGTCCGGCAGCCGCTCATAGATGGCGTCCACCGACTGGTACTGCTGGATCAGCGCCATGGCGGTCTTCTCCCCCACGCCCTTTACCCCGGGGTAGTTGTCGGAGGAATCTCCCATCAGCGCCTTCAGGTCGATCATGTGGACGGGGTCGAAGCCGTACTCCCCCCGGAAGTCCTCGGGGGTGACGTTCCGGGTGGTGGTCTGGCCCATGCGGGTGGTCACCAGCTTGACGGTGGTGCGCCCGTCGATCAGCTGGAGGGAGTCCTTGTCCCCGGTGACAATCACCGTCTCCCCATCCCGATCTCCGTTCACCCGGGCCATGGTGCCCAGCAGGTCGTCCGCCTCCCAGCCCTCCAGCTCATACCGGCGGATGTTCATGGCGTCCAGCACCTCTTTTAATACCGGCATCTGGACGGCCAGCTCCTCCGGCATCCCCTTGCGCTGGGCCTTGTAGGCGGCGAAGGCCTTGTGCCGGAAGGTGGGTGAGCGCATATCGAAGGCCACCGCCAGCCCCTCCGGCTTCTCCTCGTCCAGCAGCTTGAGCAGGATGTTGAGAAAGCCGAAGATGGCGTTGGTGGGCAGGCCCTCCCGGGTGGTCAGATTTTGGCTGACGCCGTAAAAGGCCCGGTTGACGATGGAATTGCCGTCGATGACCATGAGCTTCATAGGGGACACCTCGCAAATTTGATCGTGAGTATCTTAGTATACCACGATTGGGATGGATTAGCAAGCCAGGCCGGAGGGAGGAATCGCCCCGCTTCGCCCTTCCCACACTTGCCGGGGACACGTTCGGCTTCCCCCGGACCCCCCCCTCTTTTGCGCAAATGCCCTATTGCATTCCCACGGGAAAAGCTGTATAAGGAGAACAACACATGTATTGCAGAAAATGTGGCGCCGCCATCCCGGACGACGCGGCATTTTGCCCTGCCTGCGGCGCCACGCAGTCCAATTCGGGAACGAGCGCTGGGGCATCTGGAGGCGCGCCGATACAGCCTCCTGCGGGAACTCCGGCACAAAAAAAGAAACAAAACATCTATACTGTGATTGGAAAGGTACTTCTGGTACTTGCAGCTCTCGCGGTGTTTGGCGGCTTAGGCGGGGCAGCGATAATACTCCTGCTGCTGTTGGCAGTGATTTTAACCTTTGTGGGCTATATGAAAGAAAAGAAGGAGGAATAGCACCATCAGCGGCAGCAAATGCAGGCTGGATTGTTTAGAACCTGTATTCACAACCTCAATTCACCATCTGACCGGGCCTTTTCCCGTCATGCGGCGTTGAATTTTCTTGAAATAAACACAATTATTCCTGCGAAAATTCGCCTTGCCTGACGGGAAAATCCCTCGGCCATCCGGCGATTTCGGCTGTGAATACAGGTTCTTATTGCGCTGATTCATACAATGTTGAGACGCATACCGCCAAAATAACTTTTTCAAGTTATTTTGGCGGTAAATTTTTCCTACCCCCTTGACAGCCATTACGGTTACTGATATACTTAGTACAGTAAACGTAGCAAAAGGAGGTGCGGCATGCGGGACAATGCGAAGGGGGGCGCGCTGACGGAGGTGACCTTTTATATCCTCCTGGCCCTGTACACCCCCCGGCACGGCTACGCCGTCATGCAGTTCATCGAGGAAAAGACGGCGGGGCGGCTGTCGCTGGGGGCGGGGACGCTGTACGGCGCGCTGAACACCCTCCAGGAAAAGGGCTGGATCCAGCCCCTGGACGGCGGGGGGAGGAAGAAGGAATTTGCCGTCACCGCCCTGGGGCGGGAGGCGGCGGAGCGGGAGCTGGCCAGACTGCGGGAGCTGGCCGTCATCGCGGCGGACATCATGGGAGGTGCGGAGCATGAGGGAAAAGCGTTACCGGTTTTTCTGGGGCCTGACGGGGGCCCAGGCCAGGTGGCTGAACAAAATGGCGGACAGCGGCTTCCGTCTGGTGCGTACTGAAAAGCTGCTGTACGAGTTCGAGCCCTGCCAGCCGGGGCAGTACCGCTACTGCGTGGAGTTCGTGGGCCACAAGTCCGCGGCGGAGGCGGGGGAGTACGCCCGGTTTCTGGAGGACTGCGGCTGCCGGGTGTTCTTCAAAAACATCAATCTCAACTGGAACATGGGCAAGGTGGAGGCCCGCCCCTGGGCGGACCCGGGGGGCCGTCTGGCCACCAACGCCACCACCTACAACCGGGAGCTGCTCATCGTGGAGAAGGAGGACGACGGCAAGCCCTTTGAGCTGCACACCACCCGGGAGGACAGGGCGCAGTATTACCGAGCCTGCCGGCGGCCCGCCCTGTTCCTGTTTGTGATGATGGGGGCGATGGGCGTCCTCCTGCGCTCCTGGGCGGCGGGGGTCTTCGCGCTGGCCGCCCTGGCGGCGCTGGCGTGGTATCAGCTGGCCCTGGCCCGCCTGAACCGGCGGAGCGGATTGGAGGAGTGAACACATGAAATGCAAGCCCAAACATAAAATGGCCGTGGTCCTCATCACCGTGGCGGCGGTGGCCGCGATCTTCGCCGCCCAATACTTCGGCCTTGCCGCCACACGCAGCGCCCTGCGGGTGGGCTATATCGGCAGCGGCGGCCGGAGCAGCTGGTCCGCCAGCTACGTTCTGCTGAACGGCGTCATGCGGCACAGCGTCCACCCGGACGGCGGCTCCCTCCACATCGAGACCCGCACGGACGGCGGCGCGCTGTCCATCCAGGTGGAGGACCGGGACGGCGGGATCGTTTTTGAGCAGAGCGACGTGGGCACCGCGTCCTACGATATACCGGTGCCGGAGGCGGTGACGGTCCAGGTGGAGGGCGATTGGCACAGGGGCAGTTTTCGGATTGGCGCCCCATGACACATGATGAAAGAGGGCGGTTTTCCTTTCGGAAAACCGCC
The DNA here is from genome assembly GCA_910585155.1 of uncultured Oscillospiraceae bacterium. Classification (GTDB taxonomy): domain Bacteria; phylum Bacillota; class Clostridia; order Oscillospirales; family Oscillospiraceae; genus Enterenecus. Next base: position 10,892 of record CAJUEC010000037.1, on the reverse strand, counting down.
CTCTGGTTCGCTTACGTCAGCGCAGCACCGCGCCGCAGTCCTTCTCCAGCGTCTCCAGGATGCTCTTCACATCCTCTTCCGCCCTCCCGGCAAATGCCCGCATTTGCCGGGGACCCGAGGGCATTGCAATCCTCGGGCGAAATGAATTCGCCCTGCGGAAATTCGTCCCTCCGCTCCGAATTTACGTCACAAGCGCCGTCCCCCGCTTGTGCGGGGGCGAGGAGGCGGACCGCCCTCAGCGCAGCACCGCGCCGCAGTCCTTCTCCAGTGTCTCCAGGATGCTCTTCACGTCCTCTTCCGCCTCCTCGCCGGTGAGGGAGCGGTCGTCGGCGCGGAGCACCAGGTTGAAGGCCACCGACTTTTTGTTTTCGCCCAAATTCTTCCCCCGGTAGATGTCGAACAGGGACACCTCCCGAAGCAGGCCTCGGGCCCCCTTGCGGATGGCCGCCTCCAGCGCCCCCACGGTGACCTCCTCGCCGCACACCACGGCGATGTCCCGGGTGATCGGGGGGTACTTGGGCAGGGGGACGTACTCCGGGTCCGCCCCCCGGGCGGCCAGCAGGGCCTCCACGCTGAGCTCCGCGCAGTACAGCTCCGCCTCCACCCCGTAGTTGGCCGCCACGGCGGGGTGGATCTGCCCCACCACGCCCAGGTGCTGGCTGCCGCAGCGCACGCCGGCGCAGCGGCCCGGATGGTAGGAGGGGTCGTCGTGGCAGGGGTAGAATTCCACATCCGCCGCCCGCAGCTCCTTCAAAATGACCTCCACCACCCCTTTGATGGCGAAAAAGTCCATCCCCGCGCCGTAGGCGCCCAGGGTGAGGAACTTGGGCTCCACCGCCAGGCCGTCCGCCCCGCCGGGGAGGTACACCTTGCCCAGCTCGTACAGCCTGACGCCCTTGTTCCGATAGTTGTAGTTGCGCTGGAGCACCTCCAGCATGGAGGGCAGGGCGGTGGTGCGCATGATGGAGGTGTCCTCCCCCAGGGGGTTGAGGATCCTCATGCTCTCCCGCAGGGGCTCGTCGGGCGCCCAGCCAATCCTGTCGTAGGCAGCGGGGCTGATGAAGGAGTAGGTGAGAATCTCGCTGTACCCGCAGGCGCGGCACACCTCGCCCAGGCGGTTCTCCACCTTCTGGTCGGCGGAGTACCCCCCCTGGGTGGTCTGGCCCCGCATCAGGGTGCAGGGGATGTTGTTATAGCCGTGGAACCGGGCCACCTCCTCCGCCAGGTCGGCCATCCGCTTCACATCGGCCCGCCAGGAGGGCACCGTCACCTGGTCCCCCTCCACGGCAAAGTCCAGTCTGCGCAGGATGCGGACCATCTCCTCCCCGGGCACCTGGGTGCCCAGCAGGGCGTTGATCTTGTCCGGCTCCAGCTTCAGCACCGTGGGCTGGGGAACGTTGTTGAGAATGTCGATGACGCCGTCCACCACCTCGCCGGCCCCCAGCAGCTCCACCAGCTCGCAGGCCCGGTTGACGGCGGGAAGGGTGTTCATGGGGTCCAGGCCCTTCTCAAACTTGGCGGAGGCCTCGGTGCGCATGCCCAGGGCCAGCGCCCCCTTGCGGATGCAGGTGCCGTCGAAGCAGGCGGACTCAAATACCACGTCTGCGGTGTCGGCCACGATCTCGGAGTTCAGGCCGCCCATGATGCCCGCCAGGCCCACGGCCCGGCCCTCGTCGGCGATGACCAGATGGTTGGCGTTCAGGGTGTGCTCCTTGCCGTCCAGGGTGGTGAGCTTTTCGCCCTCCGCGGCCCGGCGGACGACGATTTTGCCGCCGTTCACATAGCGGTAGTCGAAGGCGTGCATGGGCTGGCCGTACTCCAGCATCACATAGTTGGTGATGTCCACGATGTTGTTGATGGGCCGCACCCCCATGGCGCGCAGCCGCTCCCGCATCCACTTGGGGGAGGGGGCGATCTTCACGCTGCGCACCATCCGGGCGGTGTACCGGGGCACCAGATCGGCGGCGGGAGTCTCCACGTCCAGCAGCTCGGGGAGCACGCCCTCCGCCCCGCCCTTTACCTCCGGGGTGTGGAGGACCAGCGGCTTGTCGAAGGTGGCCGCCGCCTCCCGGGCCAGGCCGATGACGGACAGGCAGTCCGGGCGGTTGGGGGTGATCTCGAACTCCACCACCTGGTCGTCCATGCCGGTGACGGCCTTGATGTCGTCCCCAGGCTGGCAGTCCTCCTGGAGGACAAAGATGCCGCTGGGGCGGCAGTTGGGGAACTCCCGCTGCTCGGCGTGGAGGTCGTCCAGGGTGCAGATGGTCCGGGTCTTGGTGTTGAAGGCCACCAGGTCCATGGCGTGGATGTTCTGGCAGCCGGTCTCCACCGTGGTGCCCACAGGGGAGCCGTCCTCCGCCCAGACCAGGGCCACGGACCAGCGGCCGCCGCCCAGGGGCTTGACCTCGCCCGCCCCGGCGGCCACCACCGGGCCGAAGATTTTGCGGCCCAGTTCAATCTCCGCCGGGATGGAGGGCTTTTCCGGGTCGATGGGGTGGTAGTCGCCTAAAATGGCGGCGGGGGTGATGGCGGCGTAGGGGAAGTCCCGCTCGTCCAGCCCCAGCTCGGGCAGGGAGCACAGCATTCCCTTGGACTTCACACCCCGCAGGTTGCCCCGGGTGATGTGGACCCCGCCGGGGAGCCAGGAGTTGTCCTTAGCCACGGGAACCAGGTCCCCCACGTGGATGTTCCAGGCCCCGGTGACGATCTGGACGGGCGCGTCCCCGCCCACGTCAATCTGGCAGATCCACATATGGTCGGAGTCCGGGTGGCGCTCCATGGACAGGATTTTGCCCACCACCACGTTTTTGATCTCCGCCCCCAGCTCGGCGGTGCCCTCCACCTTGGAGCCGGACAGGGTCATGGCCTCGGCAAATTCCCGGTCGGGTGCGTCTATTTTTACAAACTCATTGAGCCATTTTCTGCTTAAATTCATCGTTGTTTTCCTCCCCTCAGAACTGCTCTAAAAACCGCACGTCGTTCTCGAAGATCAGCCGCAGGTCGGCGATTTTGAACCGGCGCATGGCGGTGCGCTCCAGCCCCATGCCGAAGGCCCAGCCCGACCACTGCTCGGGGTCGATGCCCGCCATCTCCAGCACCCGGGGGTGGATCATCCCCGCGCCCAAAATCTCAATCCACCCCTCGCCCTTGCAGGTGGGGCAGCCAACCCCACCGCACTTGTGGCACTGCACGTCCATCTCGCAGGACGGCTCGGTGAAGGGGAAGTGGTGGGGACGGAACCGGGTGACGGTGCCCGCGCCGAACAGCTGCTCCGCCAGCAGGTTCAGGGTGCCCTTCAGGTCGGCCATGGTGACGCCCTTGTCAATGACCATCCCCTCCACCTGGTGGAACATGGGGGAGTGGGTGGCGTCCACCTCGTCCTTGCGGTACACCCGGCCGGGGGCGATGATGCGGATGGGCAGCTCCATGGAGTCCATGGCCCGCACCTGCATGGGGGAGGTCTGGGAGCGGAGCATCACCCGCTCATCCGTATCAAAATAGAAGGTGTCCGACCAGTCCCGGGAGGGGTGGCCCTCCTCGGCGTTGAGCCGGTCGAAGTTCAGCTGGGCCAGCTCGATCTCCGGGCCGTCCAGCACCGTGAAGCCCATCCCAATAAAAATCTCCTTGATCTCGTCCAGGGCGGCGCTCATGGGGTGGCGGCGGCCCACCCGCGCCGCCTTGCCGGGGATGGTCACGTCCACCGCCTCCGCCTTCAGCCTGGCGGACAGGGCGGCGGCCTCCAGCTTGTGGGAGGCGGTGTCCAGGGCGGTCTCCAGGGCGGCGCGGACCTCGTTGGCCAGCTGGCCCATGGCGGGGCGCTCCTCCGCGGACAGCCTGCCCATCTGCTTGAGCACAGCGGTGAGCTCCCCCTTCTTGCCCAGGTAGCGCACCCGCAGCTCGTCCAGGGCGGCGGCGTCCTTCACCGACTCGAAGGCGGAGATCGCCTCGGCGCGGATTTTTGCTAATTGTTCTTTCATGGCAATAGCTCCTTTTATTTATGGATGGCTCAAAAATTAAAGTGCGGACAGTTCTGGTAGTATAGGAGGCGATCAACATCATGACAGCGCAGGGTTTCCACAAAGGTAGACGGTTCCTCCGGACAGATCCATTTGTTCAGGTACGCGATGAAGTCGGCCTCGTTGTAACAGACGTAACCATCCCGCCTGTATTGTTCGGCATCCGGGCTTGTCCAAAGCCATTCAGAGCAGAACTCCATGCAGTATGCGGTTAAATTTTCCGCCACGGAATCCGGTACCAGATAGACCTGCCCATCTCCATCAGCACTTAAAACAACCGGAGTCATAAACTGCCCTCCCTGTAGAATGAAAAACGCCCTCCGCCCCCAAAGCTGGGACGAAAGGCTCACCTTCCGCGGTACCACCCGCATTCACGCTTCCGCGCGCACTCAAGACCCGGTAACGGCGGGTCGCAGCACCGTCCCCCTCTCAGGGGCCGCTCCCGGGCGAACAAGCGGCACATACCGGGGCGGCTCTCAGCCGGTGACCGCCCCTCTCTTGGATACGCAAGCCCGCTATTTTCCCATTCCTCGCATTTCGCTTTTTTCTTTATACCATATCAAAGGCAGAATTGCAAGGGGAAAAACGCTGATTGACTGGGATTCCCCGCCGGAGGCGGGGAGTACCCGGATTCAGCATATTACATGGTTGAAATGCAAGGGGAAACGCCGATTGACCGAGTGCTCCCCGCCGGAGGCGGGGAGCACCTAGCTCAGCATATTATTGTGGTTGAAATGCGAGGGGAAACGCCGATTGACCGAGTGCTCCCCGCCGGAGGCGGGGAGCACCTAGCT
>CAJUEC010000037.1:0-5982 GCA_910585155.1 uncultured Oscillospiraceae bacterium | reverse complement strand
CAGCATATTATTGTGGTTGAAATGCGAGGGAGAAAACGGTATAATGGTGAGAAAATGAAGAGAGGGAGGGGGCCGGGGTGGAGCTGCTCAGGGCGCTGGGGGCGCTGGCGTTTATCGCCGGAGTGTGGCTGCTATTCCTGGTGTTCGAGGGGTATGGCTTCGGCATCTCCGGCGCCCGGCGGTCGGGCTGGGTGGCCCCCGGGCAGAAACTCCCCGGCTATGTGGAGCTGCGCTCCCCCCGGCTGGCCCGCCTGCTGGTGACCCGGTACGGCGGATACAACACCAAGATCCACACCAACATCAGCCCGCTGTTCAACCGCTTTTACCTCAACCGCCGGCCCAATTGCATCTCTCATTTCGGGATTTTCGACTGGTGCGTCACCCTTCCCCTGACGGCCTGGTGGACCTGGGAGGTCACCCGGTTTTTCTGGGTCGCCCCCCTGCTGGGGTGGGAGGCGGGCAGCGGCCTGCCCGTTTCCGGGCTGACCCTGGCGCTGTACCGCACAGTGATGCACTACATCACGCTGTGGAACAACAGCAGCGCGGACCTTGGCCCCGCATTGACGAAGGACGAACTGCGCGCCGCGCTGGAAAAGGAGGACGCCCCATGAACCTATACACCGCCGCCCAGATGCGGGAGGCCGACCGCCGGGCCATCGAGGAGCGGGGCATCCCGTCCATCCAGCTGATGGAGAACGCCGCGCGCGCCGTGGTGCGGGAGGTGCGGGCCCTGCCCATCCCCGGGCCGGGGCTGGACGCGCCCCTGGGCTGGATCACCGAGGATGGCCGCGCCCCCACCCCCCAGGAGCAGGCGGAGTTCTGGGCCATGCGCCGGCGCTCCGCCATCGTGTGGTGCGGCCCGGGCAACAACGGCGGGGACGGCGTGGCCGCCGCCCGGCTGCTGCTGGAGATGGGCTGGCGGGTGAAGTGCGTGCTGGTGGGGGATCGGGCCAAAATGACCGGCGACTGCCGGGAGATGGAGCGCCGCCTGGTGGAGGCCGGGGGCGCGCTGGAGGACTTCGACCCGTCCCACTGGGAGGGGTACATGCCCTTCGACGTGGCCATCGACGCCCTGTTCGGCGTGGGACTCCGCCGGGACCTGGAGGGGGACGCCGCCCTGGCCATTCCCATGATCCGCCGGGGGACGGGCTGGGTGGTGTCGGTGGACGTGCCCAGCGGCATCCACGCCGACACCGGCGACGTGATGGGCGCGGCGGTGAGGGCGGACGTCACCGTCACCCTCTCCCGGGGCAAGCCGGGGCTGTATGTGGGCAAGGGCGCGGTGCACAGCGGCCGGGTGGTGGTGGCCGATATCGGCATACCCGGCGACCTGTATCCCGACCGGCCCCGGACCGTGCTGGTGGAGGGGGAGATGCTGTACCTCCCCCCCAGGGCGGCGGACGCCCACAAGGGGGACTTCGGAAAGCTGTTCATCCTGGCCGGAAGCCGGGGCTACACCGGGGCGGCGGCGCTGTGCGCCAAGGCCGCGGTCCGGGGGGGCGCGGGGCTGGTGACCCTGGCGGCGCCGGAGGACGTGTACCCCATTCTGGCGGCCAAGTGCTGCGACGAGGTGATGGTCTGGCCCCTGCCGGAGGATGACGAGGCCGTGGTGGAAAAGGCCCGGGGCTGCACCGCCGCCGTCATCGGCCCCGGCCTGGGCCAGGGAGAGCGGGCCCGGCGGCTGGTCTTCCGGCTGCTGGAGGCGCTGGCCTGCCCGGTGGTTTTGGACGCGGACGGTCTAAATCTCATTTCCGGGCATATAAATGAGGCAGACAAGCGGGAGGGCTTGACCGTCCTGTCCCGGCACATCGATGTGCTGGACCGGCGGGAGGGCCTCACCGTCCTCACCCCCCACGACGGGGAGTTCGCCCGGCTATCCGGGGCAGTCCTGCCCATCCGGGACCGGCTGGGGGCCGCCCGGGACTTCGCCCAGCGGCACCGCTGCCTGGTGGTGCTCAAGGGCCACCGCACCATCACCACAGCGGGCGGGGCGTGCCTCGTCAACCCCACCGGCAACCCCGGCATGGCCAAGGGGGGCAGCGGGGACGCCCTGGCGGGGCTGATGGGGGCGCTGCTGGCCCAGAAAATATCGGACGCCCCGGCCGCGGCGGTGTGGCTCCACGGTCGGGCGGGAGACCTGGCGGCGGAGGAGCTGGGGGAGTACGGCATGACCCCCTCCGACCTCATCCAGCGGATCCCCTGCGCCATGAAGGAGCCGGTCGGGCAGAGGGAAGACAGCTTGTAATTTGGAATCCAGCTAAAACAAGGAGGAATCACCCAGGTGCGCAGGTTGACGGCTTGTGTACTGATGATGACCCTGTTGCTGTCCGGCTGTACGGCCGGACGCGCGGGCGAGACCCCGGAGGAGGCCGCGCTGGCCCTTCGGGAGACCTACCAGGCCCTGGCGGGCTGGTTCGCCGGGGTGGATGTGTCCGTGTGCTACAGTGAGACGGTGTACGACTTCACCCTGGACGTCCAGTGGCGGGAGGGGGAGACGGTGCTCACCGTCACCGCCCCGGAGCTGCTGGCGGGCATCACCGCCCGGCTGGCCCAGGGGGAGACGGTGCTGGAGTACGACGGGGCGGGGCTGTCCCTGGGGCTGCTGGACCAGTCCGGGCTGACGCCTGTGTCCGCCGTCACTGGCATCATGGCCCAGATCGAGAAGGGCTACATGGCCAAATGCGCCTGGGCCGGGGAGAACGACGGGCTTTTGCAGATCACCTTCCAGGACCCGGAGACGGAGCCCGGCGCGGGAACCCAGTTTCTGCTCACCTTCGACCGGGCCGGCTATGCGCTGCTGTCCGCCGAGGTGAGCGTGGCCGGGACCACGGTGCTGACGGCGCAGACACACGATTTTACAATGGAGTTGGGACACAATGAGACGGGAGACAACGCGGACCTGGGCTGAGATCAGCCTGGGAAATCTGGAACACAACTACCGGGCGCTGCGCGCGTGCGCGCCGGTCAGCAAATTTTTGGCCACGGTGAAGGCCAACGCCTACGGCCACGGGGCCATCCCGGTGGCCCGCCGCCTGGTGGAGCTGGGCGCGGACTACCTGGCGGTGGCCTGCCTGGACGAGGCGGCGGCCCTGCGGGCGGCGGGCATCACCGCCCCCGTCCTGGTCCTGGGGGACACCCCGCCCCAGCTGGCGGAGGAGGCCGTGGCCCTGGGGGTAACCCAGACGGTGTTCACCCCAGAGCTGGCCCAGGCCCTGTCTGCCGCCGCCGGGGCGGCGGGGACCCGGGCCAAAATCCATTTGAAGGCGGACACCGGCATGAGCCGCCTGGGGGTGCTGGACCACGACCCCCAGCGGGCGGCGGCGGAGATCGCCGCGCTGTGCGCCCCGCCCCACCTGGAGCCGGAGGGCATCTTCACCCACTTTGCCGACGCCGACGGGGACGAGGCGTACACCATGCTTCAGTTCACCCGGTTTCTGGACGTGCTGGACGAGCTGCGGGAAAAATATGGCCGGACCTTTGCAATCCGCCATTGCGCCGCCAGCGCCGCTGTGTTAAACTATCCCTGTACCCATATGGACATGGTGCGCCCCGGCATCGCCCTGTACGGCCACTACCCCGCCCCCTCCTTCCAGGGGCTGGACGGCCCGGGTCTGCGCCCGGTGATGGCGCTGTACAGCCGAGTGGCGGCGGTGCGGGACCTCCCCGGCGGCACCCCGGTGAGCTACGGCCGCACCGCCTGCCTGGGCGGGGACGGCGGACGGCTGGCGGTGCTGCCCATCGGCTATGCCGACGGCTTCCACCGGGCGCTGTCCAACAAGAGCGGCGTGTGGCTGGACGGGGAGTGCCGTCCAATCATAGGCCGGGTGTGCATGGACATGTGCATGGCCGGCCTGAGCCCGTCGGCCCGGGTCCGCCCCGGCGACGTGGCGGAGGTGTTCGGCGGGCACCTGCCCATCGAGCGGCACGCCCAGGCGGCGGGCACCATCTCCTATGAGCTGCTGTGCGCCGTCGCCCCCCGAGTACCGCGCGTGTACCTGGAAGCATAGGATAGTCAGGGAGCCCGCCGGATGCAGCGCACCGGCGGCGAGCCGCGGCGGTTTTTCCCGGCAGCGCCGGTATAAAAGCCGCCGCCCCGTGGGAGAATGATAGTACCCGGTCTACATAGTCGTAGCCGGGCACTATATCCGGCGGAGTGTGAGATCCTGTGGACAACAGCGTCAAACGCGGCGATATTTTTTACGCGGACCTAAGTCCGGTGGTGGGCAGTGAGCAGGGCGGCGTCCGCCCGGTGCTCATCGTCCAGAACGACACCGGCAACAAGCACAGCCCTACGGTGATTGCCGCGGCGATCACCTCTCAGACGGGGAAGGCCCGTCTGCCCACCCACATCACCCTGGCCGCCCACAGCTACGGCCTGCCCAAGGACTCGGTGGTTCTGCTGGAGCAGATCCGCACCCTGGACAAGAAGCGCCTGCGGGAGCACATGGGCCGGGTGGACGAACAGGTCATGCGGCGGGTGGACAGCGCCATCGCCGTCAGCTTCGGCCTCAACCCGGAGCGGTTGGTTTAAAGGAAGCGCGGAGGCGTGCGGAGCAGCGGGCTAACTCCGAAGCGGAGGGAAAAGCCCAAGGAGGGGCCGTAGGCCCCGGATGGGTTTTCCCGCAGTCGGAGGAGTTAGAACCGCGTCGCGCAGCCGCCGCAGTGTGACAAAGAAGCGCGGAGAAGCGGACAGCGAGGGCGCTTGGAGCGGAGCGAGGGCAAAAAACCAAGATTTGCGGAGCAAATCTGTATTTTGCCCGAGTCGCAGCGAAAGCGACCGAGCGCCCTGGCCGCTTCGCAGCGTGACAACGTCGGGGCAAACTTCATATCTCTCGCTTCCGGCTTTGCCGAAAGCTCGTTCATTGCGTTGCCCCTCCTCTCCCCCACAAAGCCGAAGAACGGCTTTGCGGGGACCCCGATAGAGCGCGGAGGCGCGGCCTCCGGCGGGGTGCCCCCCTGTCAGGGGGAGTGCCTCCGGCGGCCTACTTTCTCTCACGCAAGAGAAAGTAGGCAAAGAGTGCGTCTAGGGGCCTCGGCCCCTAGATACCCCAACGGGACCAATTTACGGAACGTGAATGCTGACCCTTCCGGCGCGTGGGAATCGGGATGCGAGGCCCCCTATTGGGCTGCCGCCCGTGGGCGCGGCACTGAGAAGGGCTGGGGTCCACGGACCGCGCCTGGGGGCAGGGTTTGCGCCCCCTGCGGGCGCTCGGCCTCCGGCGGGGGAGCCACTTACGAGGCGGAGCCATGACCCTTCCGGCGCGTGAGGGTCGGTATGCGTGGAACCCTATTGGGCTGCCGCCCGTGGTCAGTCTGGCCCCGTGGATCAGGCCCACATACCGCGCCTGGGGGGCTTACAGCGCAAGGCCCCAGTAAGCGCCCCAAAAAGAGCGCCCCAAACCATCACCGTGCCCCTGTCCGCCCCGGAAACGGGGCGGACAGGACAAAAATCCTTTGGAGGTACTACATATGAAACTGCTCAAAATCACCGCCGCCGCAGCCTGCGTCTTTTTCCTCCTCACCGCCGCCTACGCCGCCTCGGCGGGCAGCTCCGGGGACCCCCTGGTAACCTTGAGCTACCTCAACGGCACCTTCACCAACCAGGTGCGCACCATGGTGGACCAGACCGTCAACGACCGAAGGGCGGAGATGGAGCAGTCGCTGAAGGACCTCCTCGCCGGACAGGGCGGCGCCTCCACCCCGGGGACAAGCAGCGGCGCGTTTACCCTGGTCACTCTGGGCCAGGGGCAGTCCCTGGTGGGGAGCGTGGGGTGCGAGGTGATGCTCCGCCTGGGCTCCGCCGTGTGCGGCGCGTCGGACGCCGTGGGCCTCATCGATACCACCGGCGGCACCGTGCTGGCCAGCGGGGAGGCCCTGGCCGCCAACCATCTGTATATGGTCACCATCAGCCCCCGCACCGTCACCGCCGCCACCGCCGCCACCCTGTTGGTCCGGGGCCCCTACACCATTCAGTGAGCAGTT
>CAJUEC010000036.1 GCA_910585155.1 uncultured Oscillospiraceae bacterium | reverse complement strand
CCACGGTGCTGGTGTCCTCCCACAACCTGCGGGAGCTGGAGGACGTGTGCGACCACGTGGGCATCCTCAGCCACGGCAGGGTGGCCCTGGAGCGGTCCCTGTCCGAGCTCCAGGGGGGCACCGTCAAGCTCCAGGCCGCCTTCAAGCAGGAGGCGCCGGCCCTGCCCCAGGGGCTCCAGGTGATGCACACCGACCACGTGGGCCGGGTGTACACCTATATCGTCCGGGGGAGCGCCCAGGAGGTCACGGCCCAGTTCGCCGCCCTGGACCCCCTGTTTTTGGAGGCCCTGCCCCTGACGCTGGAGGAGATCTTTATCTATGAAATGGGAGGTGAGGACTATGCGGTCCGGGACATCGTACTTTGATCGGACGGTCTTTCAAAAGACCTTCACCCGCTTCTGGCCCCTGTGGGCGGGATATTCCGCCATCTGGGTGATTTTGCTGCCCCTGAGCGGGCTGGCCACCCTCCAGCTGGAGCTCCGGGAGACGGGGTATATGGAGAGCTTTGCCTGCCGCACCGTGCCCCAGATGTGCAGCACGGCCCTGGGAATGTCCATTTTCTTCGGGGTGCTGGCGGCCATGGCGGTGTTCAGCCACCTGTATAACCCCCGGTCGGCCAATTTCTTCGGCTCCCTGCCTGTGCGGCGGGAGGGGCTGTTCCTCACCCACTACCTGGCGGGGCTGGCCTTCCTGATCCTGCCCAACCTGGTCATCGCCCTGCTCACCCTGCTGGTGGAGCTGGCGGGGGGCTATGTGAGCGTGCAGGGGCTGCTGTTCTGGCTGGTGGCGGCCTGCGGGGAGGGGTTCTTCTTCTACTCCCTGGCGGTGTTCTGCGCCATGTTCACCGGGCACATCCTGGCCCTTCCCGTCTTTTACGGAGTGGTCAATGTCCTGGCCTACGGGCTGACGGCGCTGTTCTACACCACCCTGCAGTCCTTCTACTACGGCTTCTGCCGCCTGAGCGACTGGGTGAGCGAGGCGGCCAGGTGGCTCACCCCGGCGTGGAATCTGGGCGGCCAGGTCAGCAGCAGCTACGGCCATTCCATGGAGGGGGCGGAGCGGGCGCTGATCACCCGGGGAATGTGGGTGGTGGGCATCTACGCCCTGGCGGCGGTGGCGCTGGCGGCGGCCGCGTTCTTCCTCTACCGGGCCCGGCGGCTGGAGAGCGCCGGAGATGTGGTGTCCGTCCGAGCCATGCGCCCGGTGTTCAAGTACGGCGTGGCCCTGTGCGTGGGGCTGGCCTTCGGCTACGGGACCGCCTTCTTCCTGGGCCGGGGGGAGGTCACGCTGATGGCCGCCATTCTGGTGTGGGGCGTGGCGGGGTACTTTGCCGCCCAGATGCTGCTGGACAAATCCTTCCGGGTGTTCAAAAAGTGGAAGGGGGCCGCGGCGGTGGCCGGGGTGTTCGCCGCCCTGTTCCTGGTGGTGGGCCTCGACCTCACCGGCTTTGAGACCCGGGTGCCCGGCCCCGGCGAGGTGCAGGTGGTACACCTCCAACGCCTCTCCGTGGAGACCCTGGGCGACGACGGGGACCAGGTGGCCGAGACCATCACCGACCCCGAGTTTATCCAGATGGTCACCGCCATCCACCAGGCGGCGGTGAACCAGGGGGAGGGCAACGTGTGGCCCCAGGGCTACGGCGTGGGCCGGAATGTGGACCTGCGTGTGGACTATGAGCTGAAAAACGGCTCCACCATGTCCCGGCAGTACTTCATGATCTGGCTGGACCCCCAGCAGGTGGACCAGGAGGGCACGGCTGCCTGGGCGGTGGAGCAGTTCTGCCAGGACCGGGAGCTCCAGTGGAACGTCTACGGCTTTGACACCCTGGAGCAGCGGCTGGCCACCCCCGGCTGGCGGCTGAGCGAGGTGCGGTACGAGAACTATGAGGACGGGAGCCACGCACCCAACCACTATTACCACAATCAGGACGCCCAGGACCTGCTGGCGGCGGTGAAGGAGGACTTCTTTGCCGGGCGCATCGGCGTGCGCAGCGTCACCCACCCCTATGACGGCGGCGGCAGGACCGGCGGGCGCAGCATCATATTCCAGGCGGAGAACGACGACGACTATGTCTGGAGCGTGAACATCTGTGTGCAGGATACCGCGTCCAGCACCCTGGCGGTACTGGAGCGGCTGGAGGAAACGTAGGCGGCCTATACAAGGGCCAAGTAAATGGCTTGTTTTTCTCCTGAAACTATGCTATCATAGGGACAGAAGGAGGTGCTTTCCATGGGCATGACAGATAAGCAGTTCCAGAGCTGGGTGCGTTTTCTGCTGGGCGCCCTCAAAAGCATGGACCAGGAGAGCGACCCGGACAAGAAAGCGGCCAAAATGGCGGAAATCATGGAAAACCTACAAAAGACATTGGAGGACTGACCAGGCGCCGGGGTTGCCCCCGGCGCCTTTTTTTGCTATAATGGAAAAAATTCCATTGTGGGAGGTCATACCATGCCGGGAAAAGAGGAATTCATCCAGATCTACCAGGAGCACATCCACCGGGAGGGAGCCGCCGAGCTGCTGGACTACCTGGAAAACAAGAGCGACTTCTTCACCGCCCCCGCCTCCGCCCGCTACCACGGGTCCTACGCCGGGGGGCTGTGCGACCACAGCGTCAACGTGTTCCGCTGCCTGGAGGCCTATCTGGAGCGCCCCCGGGTGAAGGAGCTGTACGGCCTGGACTACCCCATGGAGTCGGCGGCCATCGCCGCCCTGCTCCACGACCTGTGCAAGATCGGCTGCTACAAGGCGGGCACCCGCAACGTGAAGGACGACGCCACCGGCAAGTGGGAAAAGGTGCCCACCTTCTTTTACGACGACAAGCTGCCCTACGGCCACGGGGAGAAGAGCGTGTACATCATCTCCGGCTTCATGCGCCTCACCCGGGAGGAGGCCATGGCCATCCGCTGGCACATGGGCTTTTCCGGCCCGGAGGACAGCCGGATGGTGGGCCAGGCCCTCCAGCAGTACCCGCTGGCCTTCGCCCTGGCCACGGCGGATATGGAGGCCTCCTATTTCCTGGAGAAGTGACGAAGCCCCTCCGCCCGCGAAGCGGGCGGGGGGTTCTTCTGGTTTGGCGGATGGGGGACAGCCTGCCGGCCCGGGTCCGCCGCTTGACAGAAAGTGACTATTGTGGTAGTATCTTTTTGGAGTTACTATTACAATAGTCATTTTTCGTTCTCGCGCGAAACAGACTGGAAGGAGGTCATATCAATGGATAGACTGTACGACTCGGAGCTGAAGGTGCTGGAGCCCCTGTGGGACGACGGGCCCCAGACCGCGGGGGCGCTGGCCAAGCGGCTGGCCGAGTCCTGGGGGTGGAACCGCAACACCACCTACACCGTGGTGAAAAAGCTCATCGGCAAGGGGGTGGTGGCCCGGTCCGACCCGGGCTTTGTGTGCACCCCGCTGGTATCCCGGGAGGAGGTCCAGCGGCTGGAGCTGGACAGCCTGGTCAACCGGCTGTTTGGCGGATCCAGAGCCCAGTTCCTCTCCGCCTTCCTGGGGGAAAAGGAGCTGGACCCGGAGGAGGCCGAGCGGCTGCGGGAGCTGCTCCAAAATTGGAAATGAGGTGAGGGCATGGCCCAACTGCTCCAAAACGCCGCCCTGGGCACCCTGCTGATCCTGACCGCCGTTCTGCTGCGCCGGGTTCTGAGGGGCCGGCTGGTCCCGGAGGCCAGGCTGGTTCTGTGGGGGGCGTGTCTGGTGCGGCTGCTCACCCCGGCGGCGCTGGAGAGCGTGCTGTCCCTGTGGGGGCCGCTGGCCACTCCGTCCCCTGCGCCCGGTCCGCCGGGGGCGCCCGCGGTCCTGCCCAGCGGGCCCCCGGTCCAGCCGCCCTTGGCGGCGGTCTCCCCGGCCCCGGGGGTCATCGCCCCGCCCGCCCTCCCCGGGCCCCAGCCCGCGTCTTCCGCCCTTCCCTGGGGGGCGGCGCTGGCGGCGGTGTGGCTGGGGGTGGGGCTTATCCTGGCCGTGCGGTACGTGCTGAGCTGGCGGCGGACCCGGCGGGCGGTGGCCTCCGCCGTGCTCCTGGGCCGGGAGGACCCCCGGTACAGGCGGCTGCCCCGGTGCGCCCGCCTGCGGGAGGGGCCCGTGGAGGGCGCGCCGCTGACCTTCGGCGTGGTGCGGCCCACGGTGGTGCTGCCCCCGGGGCTGTGGGAGAGGGCGGCGGAGAGCGTGCTGGCCCACGAGGGGGTGCACGCCGCCCGGCGGGACAATCTCTGGCACTACGTGATGGCGCTGGCGCTGGTGGTTCACTGGTGGAACCCGGCGGTGTGGCTGATGTCCCGGCTTTTGCGCCGGGACATCGAGCTGGCCTGTGACCGGGCGGTGGTGAGCCGGCTGTCGAGGGAACAGTGCATCACATACGCAAAGACCCTGATTACGCTGGCCACCAAGGGAGAGGGCCCCTCCTTCTCCCAAGCGTTCGGTCAGAAGCTGACCGAGGAAAGGATTGCTGCGATTATGAACTACAAAAAACTGACCGCCCTGGGCTTGGCCCTCACCGTTCTGCTGGTGAGCGGCGTCACTGTGGCCCTTGCCACCGAACCCGTGACGCCCGACCCCGATCCCGCGCCCGCCGTCACCGAGACGGCGGAGGACATATTCATACAAAATATTGTGTCTGATTTGACGAAGGAAGAGGAAAAACAGTTGAAGCCAATTCTTGATGAAATCACAAAGAATACTGTCAGTCATATCCAAGAGCTCTCTGAGATGGAAGCGTTGCTCACGGGACAATCCGACTGTCCCCATATCCACACAACTCCTCGTGGGATAACAACTAGTGTAGTTCCTCTAAATGAATCGACACATACAGTGACTGTTGATGTTTATCAACGTTGTGACGATTGCTCCAAAATGTTTATTGCCTCAAGAACAGTAAGCAGGGAATCACACAACTTTGGGGCGGGCAGATTCATAAGCTCCAACCACGGCCCTCTTGATCCCAGCAGTCACACGTACACCTATTCCCATACCTGTGAAGGTTGCAACTGGAGCAGCCAATATACTGTGCCCTCCGGCTGCCGGAAGGGCAGCTGCGTGGACCCTTACGCCCTGACGCCGGAGGAACAGGGCGCCCTGGAGGGGACTGTGAGCCAGGGTGAGCTTGATGAGATCAATCAGTACATATGTAGCGTGGTTAGTCAGCTGGAGTCCATGGATGATATGCCCCTGTGCAATGGAGCGGACTGCGGTCTGTCCTGCGGCCACTATCATCTGGAGGACGGGACCGTGCTGTACCAGGGGTCTGGCGGTATCTAAAGCTACAGCCAGGGCCCCCGGCTTGCGCCGGGGGCCCTGGCACTGTATTACGGCAGGTCCAGCTCCCCGATGACCTCCCGCAGCTGCCCGGCGGAGGCGTGCAGCGCCTCCCGCTCCTCCTCCGCCAGGGGGATCTCCAAAATCTGCTCCACCCCCCGGCGGCCCACGATGGAGGGGATGGACAGCGCCAGGTCCCGCAGGCCGTACTGCCCCCCCAGCACCACCGACACGGGGAGGATGGCCCGCTCATCCTTCATGATGCACTCGGCAATCCGGGCCACCGCCATGGCGATGCCGTAGTAGGTGGCCCCTTTGCGGCGGATGATCTCGTAGGCGCTGTCCCGGACCTCCTCGTAGATACGCTGCTCCGCCTCCCGGTGGCCGGTGTGGCCCCGCATGGCGCAGAAGTCGTCCAGGGGCACCCCGGACACGTTGGCCCCGCTCCACACCGCCAGCTCGCTGTCCCCGTGCTCGCCCACGATCACCGCGTGGATGGAGCGGCTGTCCACGTCCAGGTGCTCCCCCAGCAGGTAGCGCAGGCGGGCGGAGTCCAGCACCGTGCCCGAGCCCATCACCCGGTGGGCGGGGTAGCCGGAGATGCGGAAGGCGGCGTAGGTGAGCACGTCCACCGGGTTGGACACGATGAGCAGAATCCCCTCAAAGGGCCGGGCGGTGATCTGGGGGATGATGGAATTCAAAATGGCCACGTTCTGGCCGATGAGCTCCAGGCGGGTTTGGCCCGGCTTCTGGTTGGCCCCGGCGGTGACCACGATAAGGGCGCAGTCGGACAGGTCATCGTAGGTCCCGGCGCGCACGTCCATGGCGGCGATATAGGGCAGGCCGTGGCTCAGGTCCATGGCCTCGCCCTCCGCCTTGTCCCGGTTGGCGTCGATGAGCACCAGCTGGGAGAACAGCCCCCGCTGGATCAGGCTGAAGGCAATGGAGGAACCCACGAAGCCGCAGCCGATGACGGCGGCCTTGCGGTGGTTGAGCATAAGAAAAACCCCTTCCGTTTTTGGAGGTAGTTTCTCCAAAACGGGAGGGGTTATGCTGTTATTCCGGGCTGTCCAGCCTTTTCCCGCAAATCAATCCGTTTTTGCTGACTGGCAAGCCTATATGCGTCTGCGCACATAATACCGGAAGGTATCGTCCTCCCGGATGAAGGTAAATCCCGCTTTTTCCAATACGCGCTGGCTGCGCCTGTTTTTCAGCACCGCGTCGGCCTTTACCGCCTCCATGCCCAGCACATCAAAAGCGTAGTTTAGGGCCAGCCGCTCGGCGGCGGTGCCGATGCCCCGGTTCTTCACCCCGTCGTTTTGCAAGTGGATGGTCAGCTCGCACTCCTTTTTCACGCAGTCGATGTGCTTGAAGCCCACCTCGCCCACAGGTTTTCCATCCAGCATGATTAGAAACATACTGCGGTCGGGGGACTGCTGCTTTTCAAAATATCGGTCCACCCGTTCCGGCACATACCGATACGGGGCGAAAAGGCCCATGTCCATGAAAATATCCGGATCGCTCTCAAAGCCGCGGAAATACTCGTGGCACAGCGGGCGGGTCATGGGGGTGAGGATGATGTCCATACTACGCTCCTTTCATGCCAAACCATAGCGGCTTAAAACCACCTGGAACCAGTCCGGCAGGGGGGCCTCCACCGTGACCCGCTCCCCGGTGGCGGGGTGGGTGAAGGTCAGCCGCGCCGCGTGGAGGCACTGGCCCGCCAGACCGGGGACGGGCTTTTTGTTCCCGTACACCGTGTCCCCCAGCAGGGGATGGCCGATGTAGGCCATGTGCACCCGGATCTGGTGGGTGCGCCCCGTCTCCAGGCGGCAGGTGAGGTGGGTGTGGCCGTTCTGCGTGTCGATGACCTGCCAGTGGGTCACCGCCTCCCGGCCCTCCGGGGTCACCGCCATGCGCTTGCGGTCGGTCTTGTGCCGCCCGATAGGGGCGGAAATTGTGCCGGAGTCCTCCCGGAAGCCCCCCGCCGCCACGGCGTGGTACAGCCGGAAGAGGGAGTGGTCCTGGAGCTGGGCGGCCAGGGCCAGGTGGGCCCTGTCGTTTTTGGCGGCGATGATCAGGCCCGAGGTGTCCCGGTCGATGCGGTGGACGATGCCGGGGCGCAGCTCGCCGTTGATGCCGGACAGGCTGTTTTTGCAGTGATATAACAGCGCGTTGACCAGCGTGCCGTCCGGGTGGCCCGGGGCGGGGTGGACCACCATGCCCACCGGCTTGTTTACCACGATGACGTCATCGTCCTCATAGGCCACGTCCAGGGGGATGTTTTGGGGAATCAGGTCCACCGGCTCCGGCTGGGGCGGGGAGAGGACCACCACGTCCCCGGGCTGGAGCCGGGCGTTTTTTTTCAGCGGCCTGCCGTCCAGGGTGACCCGGCCCTCCTCCAGCCAGCGCTGGGCCGCCGAGCGGGTGAGGCCGTCCAGGGCGGCGGCCAGCAGCCCGTCCGCCCGGCCCGGCTCAGTGATCGTCAGGGGGAAGCTCACCGGCTCCATCGGCCCCGTCCTCCTTTTTCTCCTCCACGCCTACGTGCAGCCACACGTATAAAAACAGCAGGGGTACCCCCACGGTGATACAACAGTCGGCCACGTTGAACACGGGAAAGTCGATAAAGGTGGTTTTCAGCATATCGGTGACGAAGCCGAACACCGCCCGGTCAATCAGATTGCCCACGCCCCCCGCCAGCACCAGGACGGCCGCCCAGCGGCCCAGGGCGTTTTTGAAAAAGCCCCTTACAATGAGGCAGCACACCGCCAGCACCACCGCCGCCGAGGTCAGGGTGAGCAGCCAGGTGTGGGAGCGCAGAATGGAAAAGGCCGCGCCGGTGTTCTGGACGTAGGTCAGCTCCAAAACGCCGGGGATGAAGGGCACGGACCCGCCCAGGGGGATGCCCGCGCGGACGGCCAGCTTGGTGAGCTGGTCGCCTATCACCAGAAGGACGGCGAGGATGGCGTAAGCGTAAAACATGGGATCAGCCTTTCTCTCATCAATACTGTGTTGTCAACGGCCTCATTGTAGCACACTTATCACGTCCCGGCAAGGGGCGCGCCGCCCAGGTCCAGATAGGGGATCACCCGGTCCAGGGAGGGGCACACCGCCGCCGTCATCGCCAGAAACCGCCGGTCCGGCGTTTTCAGGTCGGGCACGCAGATCACCGGGACCCCGGCGGCGTGGGCGGCCTGTATGCCCGCCTCGCTGTCCTCCAGCACCAGGCAGTCCGCCGGCGTCCGGCCCAGCTTTTCGCAGGCCTTTAGGAACACGTCCGGGGCGGGCTTGCCCCGCTCCACCTCGCCGGCAAAGACGAAGTGCTGAAAATAATCCGTGATGTGGTGCTGGTCCAGCAGGTTCAGCGCACGCTCCCGCAGGCTGGACGAGGCCATGGCCACCCCGCGCCCCGTCTCCCGCAGGTAGGCCAGCAGCTCCTTTGCCCCCGGCTTCAGCGCCACCCCCTGGGCGTGGCGCTGAAGCTCCATGGCGAAGATCCGCTCCAGCCCCTCCTCCACCGTCCAGGGCAGGCGGTGGGTTTGGATCAGCCGGGCGGCGTTGATGTCCTCCGGCTTGCCGCTGTAGTCCCGGGTGTATTCCTCCAGGGGGAACGGGTATCCGAATTCCGCCAGAATGTCCCGCAAAATCTGATAGCAGACGGTCTCTGTGTCCACCAGCAGCCCGTCTAGATCGAAAATCACCGCTTTTATCATCGAGATCTCCTCCGTTCAGCGAATGTGCTTGAGCTGGGTGGCCAGCCGGTCCAGCCTCCGGCGCACAGGGCCCCGCCGGTCCTCCGCCAGCGCCAGCCCGCACAGCGCCCCGATGGTATCGACGACCTGACCGAGGTCCATGTGGTCTGTGCAGACCTTTTCCTCCGTGACCTCCGTCTCAAAGGAGCGCAGGCAGCGGTCGATCTGCCGGGAGGCCCAGGAGCTGGGGCCCTCCAGGCGGGAGGCCAGCCGCCTGCGCAGCACCTCCCGGCTGGCCCAGAGGATGAGGTGGCGCACCTGATGCTCGTTTGCCAGCGCCCCCACCAGCTCGTCGTAGTAGGCCCGGTTTGTGACGGTCATGGGGACGATGATGTGCCCGCCGTGTCGGGCGGCGATGTAGTTCAGCATATCCCGGTTGAAGGAGCGCCACAGGGGGAAGTCCTGGAAGTCGTCCCGCTCCAGGCCGGGGGGCAGGTTGTCCCGGATGAAGAACCCGGCGTTTTCCGGGTCGTAGACGTAGGAGCCGGGCAGGCGGCGGTGGAGCTCCCAGGCGGTCTGGGTTTTGCCCGCGCCAAAGGCACCGTTGAGCCAGATGATCATGAAAGCGGCCTCTCCTCACAGTTTTTTATAAAGGATCAGCTCGTACTCCTCGCCGGAGGGCAGGAACCCGCCCACGGCCTCATAGCCCAGCTTCGCGTAGAAATGCTGGGCGTACTCGCCGGCCTGGGTGGAGGTCATGACCGCTCCATAGCCCGCCTCCCGCATCCGCTCCTCCCAGTGTGCCGTCAGCGCCCGGCCCAGGCCGCGCCCCCGGAGGCCGTCCAGCACGAAGAGCAGGTTCATGAACGGGGTGTTGTCCCAGAAGAGGTTCCAGCGCAGCCCGCCCGCCAGATTTCCCCGTTCCTCCGCCACGTATACCCGGCCCAGCCGGACGCTGTGCTCCAGCTCCCGGGGAGCGATGTGGCGGTCACGCTGGGCAAGGGCGGGGAGGTCGCCGGAGTCCGCTGTCCTGATGTTTGTCAAAATTGGATACCCAGCTCTCGGCATTTCTTCTGCGCCAGATCGTGGCCCTGCTCCGCCGCCTGCCGCCACCAGTGCTTCGCCCGCTCCAGGTCGGGCGCGGTCCCGGTGCCCTCCGCATAGAAGCAGCCCAGGTTATACTGCCCGTCCCGGTCGCCGTGCTCCGCAGCCCGCTTCGTCCACGCAAAGGCCCTGGACGGGTCCGGCTCCACCCCCAGCCCCTCCAGGTAGAAATATCCCACCTGACACTCCGCCAGGGGGTAGCCGCCCTCGGCCAGCGCCAAGTGGCCCTGGAAGCAGGCCTCATGCTGCTCTGTGTTGAAATACGCCGCAATGAGGCGGTTACATTCATCCAATTCCCTGCATGGCTGATAATAACTCATGGCGCATGTCCTCTCATTAAAAATAACTGCCAGGGCTGAAACCCTGGCAGTCATTATATCACAGCTTTTACTTCTTGGAAAGGGTCTCGTGGATGGCCTTCGCGGCGGTCTTGCCCGCGCCCATGGCCAGGATGACGGTGGCCGCGCCGGTGACGGCGTCGCCGCCGGCGTACACATTCTCCCGGCTGGTGAGGCCGTTCTCGTCGGCGATGATGCCGCCCCACTTCTCGGTGTCCAGCCCCTGGGTGGTGGACTTGATCAGGGGATTGGGGCTGGTGCCCAGGGCCATGATAACGCAGTCCAGCGCCATGTCAAACTGGCTGCCCTCCTTGACGATGGGGCGGCGGCGGCCCGACGCGTCCGGCTCGCCCAGGGTCATCTCCACGCAGCGGATGCCGGACACGGAGCCGTTCCGGGGGTCCCGGGGGTCGTCCGGGTTGTGGTAGCCCAGGATCTCGGTGGGGTTGGTGAGGGTCTTGAAGATGATACCCTCCTCCTTGGCGTGCTCCACCTCCTCCGCCCGGGCGGGCAGCTCCGCCTCGGAGCGGCGGTAGACGATGTACACCTCAGCCCTCAGCCGCTTGGCGCACCGGGCCGCGTCCATGGCCACATTGCCGCCGCCCACCACCGCCACCGTCATGCTGTGCTGAATGGGGGTGTCGGAGCCCTCCTGGTAGGCCTTCATCAGGTTGATCCGGGTGAGGAACTCGTTGGCGGAGTAGACGCCCTTCAGGTTCTCCCCGGGTATGTTCATAAACTTGGGCAGGCCCGCGCCGGAGCCGATGAACACCGCCTCAAAGCCGAATTCCTCCTTCAGCTCGTCGATGGTGATGGCCCGGCCGATGACCATATTGGTCTCCACCTTCACGCCCAGCTCCTTGAGGGTGTCCACCTCCTTCTGCACGATGGACTTGGGCAGGCGGAACTCGGGGATGCCGTACACCAGCACGCCGCCGGCCAGGTGCAGAGCCTCGAACACCGTGACCTCGTAGCCCTTCTTGGCCAGGTCGCCGGCGCAGGTCAGCCCCGCCGGGCCGGAGCCGATCACCGCCACCTTGTGGCCGTTGGGGGCGGGGCGCACCGGCTTCTCGGTGGCGTTGGCGTTGTGCCAGTCGGCCACGAACCGCTCCAGCCGGCCGATGCCCACCGGCTCGGCCTTGATGCCCCGGACGCACTTGGCCTCGCACTGGCTCTCCTGGGGGCACACCCGGCCGCACACGGCGGGCAGGGCGGAGTCCTTGGAGATGATCTGGTAGGCCCCCTCGAAGTCGCCCTCGGCCACCTTGGCGATGAACTCGGGTATGCCGATCTGCACGGGGCAGCCGGACACGCAGGGGCGGTGCTTGCAGTTCAGGCACCGCTGGGCCTCGTCAATGGCCTGTTCCCTGGTGTAGCCCAGGGCCACCTCGTTGAAGTTGCAGGCCCGGACCTGGGGGTCCTGGTGGGGCATGGGGTTTTTATCCGGTCTCATGTTGGCCATCTTACTTTACCTCCTGCTGAAACAGGTTACACGCCGCTTCATAGGCGTGGCGCTCGAAATCCTTGTACATGGCGCCCCGGGCCATGGCCTCGTCGAAGTCCACCTTGTGGCCGTCGAACTCCGGGCCGTCCACGCAGGCGAACTTGGTCTCGCCCCCCACGGACAGGCGGCAGCCGCCGCACATGCCGGTGCCGTCGATCATGATGGGGTTCATGGACACCACCGTGGGGATATCATACTCCTTGGTGAGCTGGCACACGAATTTCATCATAATCACCGGGCCGATGGTGATCACCCGGTCGTACTTTGCCCCCGCCTCGATCTGCTCCCGGAGCAGGTCGGTGACCAGGGCCTTCTTGCCGTAGGAGCCGTCGTCGGTGCCGATGATGAGATTGGTGGAGGCGGCGCGGAACTCCTCCTCCAGGATCACCAGGTCCTTGCTGCGGAAGCCCACGATCAGGTCCACGTGGCACCCCACGTCGTGGAGCTTCTTGGCCACGGGGTAGGCGATGGCGGTGCCCACGCCGCCGCCCACCACGGCCACCCGCTTCAGGCCCTCGGTCTCGGTGGCCCGGCCCAGGGGGCCCACGAAGTCCTGGAGGAACTCGCCCTCCTGCTTGTGGTTGAGCTTTTCAGTGGTGGCGCCCACCACCTGATAGATGATGGTGACAGTGCCCGCCTTCCGGTCAAAGTCGGCGATGGTCAGGGGGATGCGCTCCCCCTCCCCGTCCACCCGGAGGATGATGAACTGGCCGGGCTCCGCCTTGCGGGCCACGGCGGGGGCCTCGATCTCCATCAGGGACACGGTGGGATTGAGCACCCGTTTTTTCACGATCCGATACATAGCTTCTCCTCTTTCCTATGGATTCAGGATGTTCCAAGATCAGCGCCCCCGCAAAGCGGTACGCCATGGGCTGATTGTGAACATTATAACACTCCCGGCGGTGCCCGTCAATTTGAATCCGGTGGAAATCGTCCGCCAAAGGGGCTCATCTGCAAAAAAAGAGGGGCCGACCAGTGTCGGCCCCCGTGGGTGTGTCCTGTGGATAAGGTGCGCTCAGAAGGCCAGCACCCGCACAATCAGCGTCAGAGCGGCGCACACCACGGCCAGGGTGGAGGCCAGCTCGGCGTACAGCATGGTCCGGCGGCCCCTGCGCGCCCGGCGGACGGGCCGCTCCAGCGCGGGCTCCGGCGTATCCTGCCAGTCGGCCCCGTCCACGTCCCAGGCCAGGTCGTCCCGGGGGGGCTGGGGGTGGGCGGCGCGCCAGGCGGTCAGGTCGATGACCTTGCCCTGGGCCTGGGGGCGGGCCCCGGGCTGGGCATCCCGGACCAGAACGGCCTGACGGACCGGCGCCCCGGCGCCGAAGCCTGAGGCCATCGCGCTTTCATTCCAGGTGGTGAGGGTACAGCGGGCAGTTTTCATGGCTCAAGGCCTCCTTGTTTGAGATGGTCTTACTATACCATCTTCAAAGTCCGATAATCCGGGATATTTAAGGCGCTGATTCAATGCGCCGGCGACAGGATTCGACGCTTTGTTCCACTTTTCTCCATAATAATATATTAGTTTCAGAATGTCAAGGAGATATCAGAAATTCGTTCGAGATCGGAACAAAGTTTCACCCCCGGCACAGGCCGGGGGTGAAAGAAACGCCGTATTGGTTACCGCAGGTAGTTCCGGGGGTTGACGCTGGTGCCGTTGATGCGCACCTCGAAGTGGCAGTGGGGGCCGCTGACATTGCCGGTGGCGCCGGACCGGGCGATGATCTGGCCCTGGTACACCTTCTGACCCACGCTCACCAGCAGCTGGGAGTTGTGGGCGTAATAGGTGACATAGCCGTTGTCGTGGCGGATGGCCACCAGATAGCCGTAGCTGCCGCTCCAGCCGGATTTGATGACGGTGCCGCCGTCGGCGGCCTTGATGGCGGTGCCGGTGCGGCAGGCGATGTCCAGGCCCAGGTGGAAGTCATAGCTGCCCCAGAGATTGCGGCCGCCGAAATTGGAGGTGATGGTGCCCCGCACCGGCCAGATGAAATAGCCGTTGGAGGCGGTGACAGGCCGGGGGGTGGTGCCGGTGTAGGCGTAGGTGGTGGTGGGCTCCTTCAGAGTCTCGGTGGACAGCACCTCCCGGGCCACCTCCACGCCGTTGACGTAGGTGACATGGGCGCTGACCTGCTCCAGGCCGTCCTCACCCTCCTGCCACACCTTGGTGTCGCCCACGTAGAGCTCGGCGGTCTCGGTGTACTCCACCGGGCTGGGGATCACCTGGTCATAGACCTCGTCGGTGATGTTTTCCACCGACAGGTAGGGGACCGACTGCTGAATCACCAGCTCCTGGCCCACCCAGATCTTATCCACCAGCACATCCGGGTTGAGGACGGACAGGTCGTTGGGCATCATGCCCAGGGAGTAGGCGATGGCGTTGAAGGTGTCCCCCTTCTTCACCGTATAGGTGGCCTGCTGCACCCGGAGGGTGCTGAGAGTGGAGCGGATGGAGTCCACATTGTACTGGGTGTTGGAGGGCAGCTCGATGGAGTAGACCTCCACGGTCTCCACAAAGTTATAGCTGACGGTGTTGGGGGTGAGGTAGGGCTGGGCCACCTCGTCCAGCATCTGGTACAGAATGCTGGAGTCGGGGGCGTAGCCCAGCTCGGCGCCGTTGACCCGCAGGCCGTAGGCGGTGACCAGGGCGCCCACATCCTCGAACAGGGCCTCTTCAATCTGGGTGGTGTCACTGAGGGCGTTGGGGGCCACGTACACCGGCGTCATGGAGATGTCGGGGTCGTAGTCATAGTGCTCCCCCAGGATGTTGGAGGCCCGGGACTCGATGTTGCTCCGGATGGCGTCCACGTCCTCCTGGCCGGCCACCAGGCCCATCTCCTGGCCGTTGACCTGGAGCACATAGGCCCGGGCGTAGGTGTCCTTGAAGGCGACGACGCCGATAAACACCGTCAGAAGGGTGACATAGAGCAGGGGGGAGATGGGGTGCCGGGCCACCACGCCCCGGATGCCGGAGGCGGCGCGTCCGACGCAGTCCCAGCCGCCGGCGGTGAGGGCGCAGATCCGCTCCCAGCCCCTGCCGCCGGCGGCGGCCAGGGCCTTGGCCGCCTGGGCGGCCCACTCCTTGGGAAGCTCCCGGCGGGGCCGTCTGTCCCGGGGAGCCCGGTTGGGCGCGGCGGGGGCCCGCTCTCTCAGAAGCCGGGGCCGGCGCTTTTCCTTTTTGATCTGGGCGGCGCGGACCCGCTGGGCCTCCCGCTCCGCCTGCTTTTCAGCGGCCTCGGCCTCCTCGATATACTGCCGCCAGGAGCGGGGCTGATCCCCCGCGGGAGCGGCGCCCTCCTTGGGGTCGCCTGGGACGCTGCGGGCGGGCGCCTGCCCGGCAGCGTCCCTGCCAGAGTGTTTTTCGGTACTGCTCACGGTCGGTCCCTCCTGTTGATCTTTGGGATGTCCGTAGGGCTGGCCTGAAGCCGGCGGGGTGCCGGAGCTCAGACGGCGCCTAACAGTTACAAAAATTTTGAAAAGAGTTACAAAACGGTTACACTGCTATCCTACACCAATTTGTCCCGTTCGTCAACCCCTGAATTTCCAGGGGCCGACGGCGGGCGGGGGAGGAGGCGGGCATATCTTGTTGCATGGAGACGGCTTTTGGGGAGAGGGGGCACATTTTGTGGGCTTCCTGGCGAAACTGCCAAAATTTTCAGTTGGTTTTCGACGTTTTGACCAGCCCTCTTGACAGGGGGGCCCCGGTGCTTTACAATAAATTCACCGCAGCGTGAATGGAATATCACAGGGGCGCTGGAAGCATTTCCGGCTGTGATGTGGAGGAAGAAAGCCCTCCCGGTCCCTCGTACCTGATCCGGGTAATGCCGGCGTAGGAAGTGTATTCGACAAAGAGGGCCGTTGTCGTTTCTCTCGCTTACCGCATTGCACCGTTTGCATTGCGGTATACTTATTTTAGGAGGAACGACAATGAAAAATGTGAACCAAACCACCCGGATGCTGTGCGAAGGGGCGGTGTCCATCGCCCTGGCCTATGCCCTCACCTTCGTGGAGCTGGACCTGTGGTTCCAGGGCGGCTCCATCAGCGCCGCCATGATCCCCATCATCCTGTTCGCCATACGCTGGGGGGCGGGCTGGGGCATCGTCGCCGGCCTGGCTTTCGGCACGCTGAAGTATTTCCTGGGCCTGGACAGCTTTGTGATCAGCTGGGTCTCCATCGTTTTCGACTACACCGGCGCCTATGCCATGGTCGGCCTGGCCGGGCTCTTCAAGCGCAAGGCCAGTCTTGCCCCTGCGGCGGCGTTGGCGGCGGGCGCGGCGCGGTTCATCGTGCACTACATCAGCGGCGTCACCGTCTACGCCGAGTGGATGCCGGAGACGTTCATGGGCATGACCATGACCTCCCCCTTCTTCTACTCCGCACTGTACAACGGCGGCTATATGCTCCCCAGCACCGTGCTGGCCGTGGTGGTGTGCGCGGCGCTGATGAAGCCCCTGAGCAAATTCCTCAATGGGGAAGATTTGAAATAAGGACTGATCATTGTGGGCAAATTCGACGGCGTGCTGTTCTTCTGCGATTACGACGACACCTTATATAACAGCAGCCGCGCCGTCTCGCCGGAGAACCGGGCGGCCATCCGTTACTTCATCGACAACGGCGGGTACTTCTCCATCGCCACCGGCCGGGCCCACCGCACCTTCACCCCCCAGATTGCGCGGGAGCGGCTGACCCTCAACGCCCCGGTGGTGCTGTCCAACGGCGCGGCCATCTATGACTACGCCTCGGACCGCTACCTGCTGGAGAGCTTCCTGCCCAAGGACACCCCCAGCCTGCTGGCCCAGCTGTGCGGCCAGTTTCCCGACCTGGGGTTCGAGGCGTACCACGGGGAGGACATCTACGTCCACAACCCCAACCGGATCACCCAGGAGCACCTGACCAAGGTGGGGGGCACCCAGATCGTCGCCCCCATTTTGGACATGCCAACCCCCTGGAGCAAGGTCATCCTCCAGCAGGACGGGCCCTATCTGGAGGAGGTACAGGCCCGCCTCCTCGCCTGCTGGGGGGACCGCTGCGAGGCCATTTTTTCCAACCGCTATCTGCTGGAGGTCACCGCCAAGGGGTGCGACAAGGGGGCCATGGCGGCCAAGGTGGCCGACCTGCTGTATATCGACCGCAAAAACCTCTACTGCATGGGGGACAACGAAAACGACATCCCCATGCTGGCCCTCAGCGCCATCCCCTTTGCCCCCGCCAACTGCTCCCAGCCGGTGAGGGACTGGGGGGCCCGCATCCTGAACCACTGCGACGGCCACGCAGTGGCGCAGGCCATCGGGATTCTGGACGAGCTGTATCCCATGGCTTGACAAGCGGGGCGGCTTCCGCTACAATGGGGAAAAAGGCCGGCAGGAAGCCGGCCGGGGCGCAGCAGCGCCCGGACCGACTCCCGACGCACTGCCGTACGCCGATCTGTGTACCAGGAAGGTACGCGCTTTCTCCCAGAGAAAGGGCGTACCTTTTTTGCGTCTCCACACCGTATAGGAGGAACTTTCATGTCATCTGTGAAGAAAATCAGCATCTGCGCCATCTGCACCGCCCTGTGCACCGTGCTGCCGCCGGTATTCCATATGGTGGGCCTGGGCAGCGTATTTTCCCCCATGCACATCCCGGTGCTGCTGTGCGGCCTGGTGTGCGGCTGGCCCTACGGAGCGCTGTGCGGCCTTGTTGGGCCGGTGATCTCCAGCCTGATCACCGGAATGCCCGGCCCGGCCTACCTGATCCATATGGCCCCCGAGCTGTGCGTCTACGGGTTGGTGTGCGGCCTGCTGATGGCGGTGGTCCACACCGGGCGGCCATACGCCGACCTGTACTGCGCCCTCATCCCCGCCATGCTGCTGGGCCGGGTGGCGGGGGGCGCGGTCCGGGCGGCGGTGTTTGCCGCCGGGGCACAGCCCTACTCCCTGGCCCTGTGGGCGGGGTCCTATCTGGTGGAGGCCGTCCCCGGCATCATCCTGCACCTGGCGTTGGTCCCCGCCCTGGTGCTGGTGCTCACCAGGACGGGACTCATCCCCCGGCGGTACCCCCAGGGGAAAGCCCTGGCGTGACAGACAAAACCGAGGCCGCGGAGAGATCCGCGGCCTCGGTTTCTGCTATTCGGGCTGTGTCTCGCGGACCAGGCGGCCGTTCCGGCTGACATAGTCCACGCCGCCGATCTTCACCCGGAAGGTGTTGTCCAGCCCCGCCTTCTGGATGACCTGGGTGGGGGCGCACACCGCCACGGAGTGGGGGGGCAGGTCCCGGACCACCACCGCGTTGGCCCCCACCCGGCAGCAGTCGCCCACGGTGATTCCGCCGATGACCTTGGCCCCCGCCCCCAGGTACACGCCGTCCCCGATGACGGGGGAGCCGGGGCGCTTGCTGTCCGGCAGGGTGTTGGAGCCGATGGTCACCTGCTGAAAGATCACCGCGTCCCGGCCGATCACCGCGTCATTGGAGATGAAGACGCCCACGCAGCCGTGGGGGAAGTAGGGCCGCCCGGCGATTTTGGAGTCCACCCCCACGTAGCTGCCGTAGCCCATGAAGTACTTCTCATAGGCCTGCCGCAGCAGGGGGGAGGGGCGGCGCTGCAAATGCTCCTTCAGCGCCCAGTAGTCGCCGAAGCGCAGCTTGATGTACACCCGCAGGAAGGGGTGGAGCAGGGCGAAAATAACGGCTTTGACGGTTCCCATGCTGGCCTCCTAAACAGGCAGGGGACGGCGGGCGCCGTCCCCTGTGGATGTTTCACGTGAAACATTCGTTTCCCGATTTATTTGACGGTCTCGCCCCGGGCCTTCTTCTCCTCGATCTCCTTGAGGGCGTCCTTGTAGGACAGATTCACCCGGCCCTTCTCGTCAATGTCGGTGACCTTCACCCAGATCATGTCGCCGATGTTGATCACGTCCTCCACCTTGGCCACCCGGTGGTTGGCCAGCTTGGAGATGTGGACCATGCCGTCCTTGCCGGGGGCCAGCTCCACAAAGGCGCCGAACTGGAGGATGCGCACCACCTTGCCGTAGTACAGCGAGCCCACCTCGGGGACGAACACGATGGTGTCGATCATCTTCTTGGCGGTCTCGCAGGCCTCGGCGTTGGGGGAGGCGATGTGGATGGTGCCGTCGTCCTCAATGTCGATCTGGGCGCCGGACTCGGCGGTGATCTTCTGGATGACGGAGCCGCCCTTGCCGATGACCTCCCGGATCTTGTCCGGGTCGATCTTCACGGTGATCATCTTGGGGGCGTGCTTGCTCACCTCGGGCCGGGGGGCGGAGATGCAGGGCAGCATAATCTCGTCCAGGATGGCGTACCGGGCGTCGCGGGTGATGTCCAGCGCCTCCTGAATGATGGCGTGGCTGAGGCCGTCGTTCTTGATATCCATCTGGATGGCGGTGATGCCCTTCTTGGTGCCCGCCACCTTGAAGTCCATCTCGCCGTGGAAGTCCTCCACGCCCTGGATGTCGATGAAGGTGGTGAAGCCGCCGTTGTCGTCCTGAATGAGGCCGCAGGAGATGCCCGCCACCGGGGCGGAGATGGGCACGCCCGCGTCCATCAGGGCCAGGGTGGAGCCGCAGATGGAGCCCTGGGAGGTGGAGCCGTTGGAGGAGAGCACCTCGGACACCACCCGGATGGCGTAGGGGAAGTCGTCCACGCTGGGGAGCACGGGCTCCAGGGCCCGCTCCGCCAGGGCGCCGTGGCCCTTCTCCCGGCGGTTGGTGGACCGGGCGGCCCGGGCCTCGCCGGTGGAGTAGGCGGGGAAGTTGTAGTGGTGCATATACCGCTTCTCCTCGTCCTCCCAGATGGTGTCCAGCTTCTGGGCGGCGGAGAGGGTGTTCAGGGTGCAGATGGACAGCACCTGGGTCTGACCGCGGGTGAACAGGCCAGAGCCGTGGACCCGGGGCAGGATACCCACCTGGGCGGCCAGGGGACGGATCTCGTTCTTGGCGCGGCCGTCCACCCGGTGGCCCTCCAGCAGCCAGGCCTTGACAATCTTCTTCTGGAACTTGTAGGTGATCTCCTCCAGGAACTGGTCCATGTCGGGGTGGTCCTCCAGATACCTCTCGCGCCACTTCTCGATCATGGCGTTCCAGCGGTCCTCCCGCACGTTCTTGTCGTCGGTGTCCATGGCGGCCCGGGCCTCGTCCATGAAGTCGGCGGTGATCTTGTCAAACAGCTCCTGGTCAAAGGCGGCGTGGTCGTAGCTCATCTTCTCCCGGCCCACCTCGGCCACCATCTGGTTGATGAGGGCCACCTGCTTCTGAATCTCCTCGTGGGCCTTGACGATGGCGTCGTACATGATGGCGTCGGGCAGCTCCTTGGCCCCCGCCTCGATCATGATGACCTTGCCGGCGGTGGCGGCCACGGTCAGGTCCAGCTGGGAGCTGTGCTTCTGCTCGTTGGTGGGGTTGTACACCAGCTGGCCGTCCACGTAGCCCATCTCCAGGCAGCCGATGGGGCCGGCCCAGGGGATGCAGGACACCGCCAGGCAGGCGGACACGCCGATCATGGCGGTGACCTCGGGAGAGCAGTCCCGGTCCACGCTCATGACGGTGCAGGTGCACACCACGTCGTTGCGGAAGTCGTAGGGGAACAGGGGGCGGATGGAGCGGTCAATGACCCGGCCGGCCAGCACGGCGGGCAGGGAGGGCTGGCCCTCGCGGCGCATGAAGCTGCCGGGGATGCGGCCCACGGCGTACAGCTTCTCCTCAAAGTCCACGGACAGGGGGAAGAAGTCAATACCGTCCCGGGGACGGGGGGAGACGGTGGTGGCCACCAGCACGGTGGTCTCGCCGTAGGTGACCAGGGCGGAGGCGGTGGCCAGCTCGGCCACCCTGCCCATGTTGATGGTCAGGGGCCGGCCGCACAGGTCCATGGACCAGGTGCGCTCGTTGGCGAACTGCTTGTGGGTGATGACAGTTGACATTGGGTGTGCTCCTTTCGTTTTGTGAATGACGATGGAGCCGCGTTGTCACGCTCGGATTGGCCGCGCGACCGGGTCGCTTTCGCTTCGATTCGGATCAAAAACAGATTTGCTGCGCAAATCCTGGTTTTTCATCCTCACTCCGCTCCAAGCTCCCCTGCGCGGCTATCCTCGCGCTTCCTCTTAGCACTTGAACATAAGCCCCAACTATTGCCGGGACCCATGTTCAACTGCTAAAAGCGCGGCTCTGGGTGGAAGGGACTATTTGCAGGAGAAGGTGCGCAGGATTTTGCGGATCTTGCAGGCGCAGAAGAAAACGAGACCCATGTCCAGGGCGAACATGCACACAGCGGCGGCGATCCGGCCCTCCTGGGCCATCAGGACCCCCGCCCAGGTTATCAGCCCGAGCGCGGCGGCGAAAAACAGCGCCAGCAATGCCAGGACCAGGACGCGCTGCCATCTGGGGCGGCGGTGGTTGGAGGCGGCGGACTCTCCGCCCTCCAGAACCAGCTCTGCCAGGATTTCGCCCACGAACTCAATCAGAAAATCCATATGCGCTTCCTCCCGGATGGGGACAAGGGCGGCGGGGTGTCCCGCCGCCCTTGTGTTTACGGTAACGGGCATTGTCACGTTCAAATTGACCGCGCGGCTATCCTCGCGCTTCTTACTTACGAATACCCAGCTTGGCGATGATGGCGCGGTAGCGCTCAATGTCCTTCTTGGCCAGGTAGTCCAGCAGCTTGCGGCGCTTACCGATCATCTTGTACAGGCCGCGGCGGCTGTGGTTGTCGTGGATGTGCACCCGCAGATGCTCGGTGAGCTCCTGGATGCGGGCGGTGAGAATGGCGATCTGCACCTCGGGGGAGCCGGTGTCGGTCTCGTGGGTGCGGTTGGCCTCGATGACGGAGGTCTTCTGGTCCTTGCGGATCATGGGAAATTCCACCTTTCCAATTTGATTCCCCTGCCGCTGAGTGATGGGCGGGCAGATGCCCCGCGTGAGACGCGGCGGTGTCCCAAAACTAAGCAGGCGGGCGTTCTGGCAAACTATATCATAGTTTTGCCGCTTTGTAAAGAAAAATTTCCGTCTGCGCGAAATTTCAGGAAGCTTTTCTCCCCGGAAGAGACGGCAGGGGGGAAAACTGTGCATATTTTTGCCCCAGGCCGGGATACTGAGGGAAAAGGAGGGCCGCCCATGGGTATCTTCGGCACAAAAAAACAGACTCCGCCCCCCCATCCCCGGCGGGAGCCCCGGTATGACATCCCCCTGACGGCGGACAGCGTCGCCGGGGTGTTTGACCGCTGTGCCGACTTCAGCCGGCGGACGCTCTACCTGAACAACGACCCGGCCCGGCAGGTGGAGATGCTCTATATCACCGGGCAGGTGCGCAACGAGCGGGCCTGTGACTACGTGCTGCGCCCCCTGGCCCAGAACCAGGCCCTGCGGGAGGCCCCGGATCTGGACGCCGCCTTCGACCTGATGGCCAAGGGGGGTCTGTACGCCCTGTCCGTCCAGACCAGGGACACGGCGGACCAGGTGATCTTTGACCTCATCGACGGGTGGGTGGCCCTGTTCTTCCCGGACAGGGAGCAGGTGCTCACCCTGTCCGCCGGGACGGAGGAGAAGCGCTCCGTCTCCAGCCCGGAGAACGAGCCCGACGTGAAGGGGGCCAGGGACTCCTTCGTGGAGAGTCTGCGCACCAATACCTCTCTGGTGCGCAGGCGGTTCCGCGCCCCGGAGCTGAAGGTGGAGGAGCAGATTGTGGGGCGGCGGTCGGTGACGCCGGTGGATCTATTATATGTAGAGGGAATCGCGGACCCCGCCCTGGCCAGCCAGGTGAAGGCGCGGCTGGAGGACATCGACATTGACGCGCTGCTGACCACCGGGAGCCTGGAGCAGTATGTCACCGACGAGAGCCGCACCGCCTTCCCTCTCACCGCCTACACTGAGCGTCCCGACCGCTTCTGCACCGGGCTGGCGGAGGGCCGGGTAGGGGTGATCGTGGACGGCATCCCCATGGGCTGGCTGTTCCCCGCCACCCTGGACAGCTTTTTCCGCACCGGCCAGGACCGGAGCACCAGCTGGGCGGTGGCCGGGGCGCTGTCGGTGCTGCGGTATGTGTGCATGCTCATCACCCTGTTCCTGCCCGGGCTGTACGCGGCGGCGGTGCTGTTCAACCCGGAGCTCATCCCGGTGAAGCTCACCCTGTCCATCATCGCCGCCAAGGCGGACGTGCCCTTCTCCACCCTCACCGAGGTGCTGGTGATGCTGCTGGCCTTTGAGGTGCTCCAGGAGGCGGGACTGCGCCTGCCCTCCTCCATCGGGCAGACCGTGTCCATCCTGGGGGGCCTGGTGGTGGGGTCGGCGGCGGTGGAGGCCAAGCTGGTATCCCCGGCGGTGCTGGTGGTGGTGGCCATCGCCGGCATCGCCGGGTACACCGCCCCCAGCCAGGACTTCGCCGGGGCGCTGCGGATCTGGCGGTTCGGGCTGACGCTGGCGGGGGGGCTGCTGGGCCTGCCGGGGCTGGCGCTGACGGGGGCGGCGCTGGTGTACTGCCTGGCGGCGCTGGAGACCTTCGGGGTGGCCTACCTCACCCCCTTCGCCTCCAACGCCGGACGGCAGAGGGAGGGGCACGTGGTGCTCCGGGAGCCGCTGCCGGAGGTGAAAACCAGGCCGGATTATCTCAACACAGAAAACAGGAGGAACCAGGGGTGAGAAAATGGGCGCTGCTGGCCGTGGGGCTGGCTGTAATTCTGGCGGGGTGGCGGCCCGCCCCCAGGGAGCCCGAGGGGATGGCCCTGGTGCGGGTGCTGGGGGTGGACGGGGCCGGGCCCGTCACCCTCACGGCGGTGTGCGGCGGGGACGACCAGGAGAACCAGAGCCGGGGCCGGTGTGCGGGGCGGGACTTCGGCCAGGCCCTGGAGGGGCTGCCCTGGTCGGGGGAGGAGGAGCTGTCCCTCACCAGTGTGTCCTATCTCGTGGTGGGGCGGGACGTGGACTTGAAGCAGACCCTGCTGGCGGTGCTGCGCAACCGGGAGCTGGGGGCCTCCGCCTCGGTGTGGCTGGCGGAGGAGGGAGCCGGGGCCCTGCTGGACGGCTGCGGAGACCCGGCGGGCAGGCTGGACCTGCTGACCCGGCAGGGGGTGGAGGCCCCCACCGCGGTGAGGGCGCTGGCCGCCCTGGAGCGGGGGAAGGCGCTGGTGCTGCCCCTGCTGGACGGGACGGGGCCTGAGCTGATCGACTGGGAGGAATGGAGGAGAGCGGCATGAAAAAGGAGGCACTCTCCCCCAGGCAGCTGTCGGTGGCGGTGCTCACAGGGGGCATGTCCGCCGCGGCCGCCGCCGCGGGGCGGGCGGACTGGCGCTGGCTGCTGGCGGCGGGGGCGCTGGGCGTGCTGCTGGGGTGGCTGCTGCTGCGGCGGGTGGGGGGCAGGGCCCTCCACCCTGTGCTGAGGTGGCTGTACGCCGGCTGGGCGGTGGTCCTGATGGCGGAGACGCTGGGGCGGTCGGCGGAGCGGCTTCACCAGGGGGCGGGGGCGGTCGGCGGCGCCGGCTGGCTGATGGTGCTGCTGGCCCTGCCCCTGCTCTGGATGGGCTGGGGCGGGGGGACCGCCTTTTTCCGGGCAGTGGAGATCTTCTGGCTGGCG
Organism: uncultured Oscillospiraceae bacterium; assembly: GCA_910585155.1. Taxonomy (GTDB): domain Bacteria; phylum Bacillota; class Clostridia; order Oscillospirales; family Oscillospiraceae; genus Enterenecus. The sequence goes on along the minus strand of CAJUEC010000036.1, from coordinate 799 downwards.
GCGCTGGCCGCCACAGCGGCCATCCTGCTGCTGGGACTGCCCCGGGTGGATTGGCGCTGGGTGCTGGAGCCGGGGGGCGGCTGGGAGGAGTCGCTGGCTGGGGCGGCGGGGATCCTGTCAGCCGGACTGTTCACCCTGCCTCAATTATATAATGTAAAGGAGGAGCCGGGGGGAATCCGCAGGGGGCTGGTGTGGCTGGGGGCGCTGGCCTGCGTGAGCGCGGCGCTGAGCACCCTGACGGCGGGACTGCTCAGCCCGGCGGTGGCGGCTCAGGTGGAGGGCCCCTTCTTTGTGGCGGCGGGCCTGCTGGGGGACAGCGCCCGGCTGGAGGGGCTGGTCTCCGCCCTGTGGCTGCTGCCCGACCTCACCCTGGCGGGCCTGCTGAGCCGAAGCTGGGGGGAGCGGCGCTGGCCCGCGCTGGGGGCGGCGCTGGCTCTGGCGCTGGCCCTCACCGGCGCGGCGGAGGGTCTGCCGGTCTGGACGCCCGCACTGGGGACGGCGGCGCTGGCCGCGCTGACGGCGGCGTTTCCGCCGGGAGGGAAGAAATAGTGGCTGAGAGGGCGGGGATATGCAATATTTTGTGGTCGGAAGGGAGGCAGAAAAAAAGATGGGGAAATGCGAAAAAAGGTGTTGACAAAGGCGCCGTGGTCTGGTATATTAGCAAAGCGCTCAAGCGAGCCAGACGCTTCCAGGACAGTAAAAAATATTTTGCTGGGATGGTAAAAAAGGTCTTGACAAAGCTGAATGAGCGTGATAGAATAGCGGAGTTCGCGGAAGCGGAGCTTGGATGAGAGTTCTG
>CAJUEC010000035.1 GCA_910585155.1 uncultured Oscillospiraceae bacterium | reverse complement strand
CCGCCCGGGCCTGGTCCCGGGTCCACAGCTTGCCCCGGTAGTTCAGGTCGCAGGAGATCTTGATCCCCTTGGCCTTGGCCGCCTTGCAGGCCTCCTTGCAGATTTCCACCACATTGGGCCCTAAAGCCGGGGTGATGCCGGTGAAGTGGAACCAGTCCACGCCGTCGAAAATCTTGTCCCAGTCGAAGTCGGCGGTGGTGGCCTCCTGAATCGCGGAGTGTGCCCGGTCGTAGATGCACACGCTGCCCCGCTGGGAGGCGCCCTTCTCGTTGAAGTAGATCCCCACCCGGTCGCCGCCCCGGACGATCTTGGAGGTGTCCACGCCGTAGCGGCGCAGGGAGTTCACCGCCGCCTGCCCGATGGCGTGGGCGGGGAGCTTGGTGACATAGGCCGCGTCCAGGCCGTAGTTGGCCAGGGAGACGGCCACGTTGGCCTCGCCGCCACCGAAGGTGAATTCCAGGTGATCCGCCTGGACGAACCGCTCGTAATTGTAGGGCTGGAGCCGGATCATCAGCTCGCCGAAGGTTACCACTTTAGACATATTTCATCATTCTCCTTATTTGTTTTTCAGGGACGCGCACCGTGCGCCCCTGCGCGGCGGGTTTACTTTTGAACCAAGTGAATCGCGAAGCCGGACAGCTCCTGCTTGAGGTAGATCGCCTTGGTCTTGCCCTTGGCGTCCAGCACCCGGCTGTCCTCCAGGAACTCCACCCCCTGGAGACCCAGGTGGTACACCGCCCGGTCCACGCTGTTGGTGGCGATGGCGATGTGGCCGTTGGCACCCCGGCCGGGCCTCTTCATGCACTCCACCGCCTTGCCGGCGAAGATGGAGGAGTTTCCCGCCTTGTAGTCAAGCCCAAACAGGGCGCACAGGGTTTTGGCGGTCTGCTCCGCCTCCCCCTCGTCGGCGCAGTTCACGCCGATGTGGGCCAGCTCGAAGCCCAGCATGGTCCGGACGGCCTCCCTGCACAGGCTGGTGATCTCGTCCCACTTCTCCCCCTTGATGAGGTCGCTCTTGCACATCCAGGTTCCGCCCACCGCCACGATCTGCTCATAGCCCAGGTAGTCGTTGACGTTCTTGGCACTGACGCCGCCGGTGCACATCCATTTGGCGCTCTTCAGGGCCGCGCCAATGTTCTTCAGCATGGCCACGCCGCCGTTGGCCTCGGCGGGAAAGAACTTCAGCGTCTCGCAGCCCTGGTTCATGGCCTGCTGCATCTCGCCGGCGGTGGCGGTGCCGGGCATCATGATGCCCCCCTTGTCGATGACATGCCGGGTCACATTGGGGTCATAGCCCGGCGCCACGATGAAGGCGGCCCCGGCATCCATGGCCCGGTCGGCCTGCTCACAGGTGAGCACCGTGCCCGCCCCCACCAGCATCTCGGGAACCTCTTTGACGATGGCGCGGATGGCGTCCTCTGCGGCGGCGGTGCGGAAGGTGATCTCGGCGGCGGGCAGGCCGCCGGCCACCAGAGCCTTGGCCAGAGGAACCGCCTGGGCGGCGTCCTCAATGGCGATGACGGGGATAATGCCGATCTCGTAGACTTTTTGCAGCGTGTTGTTCATGGGTGCATCCCTCCATAAAATATTCGGACTGATGGGCCCTGCCCGTGGTATGTGGATATGGCCGCCAGCCGGTCCGCTCCAAACAGGAGCTGAGCCGCGGCCGCCTCTTTGCAGCCGGGAGCTGGTCTCTCTGTCCTCATTATACATCTTGTATACTAGAATTCAATTGGGGGAACTATAAAATTTTTCCCTGTTTTTTTGTGCATTATCCCATATCCCACCTTTTTAGGGTCCTCTCCGCCCCCTGGACATTTTGACAATTTTCTGACAAGCCCCAGGCTCTGTCTGAACATTGTCAACATGCCCAGCGGCGAGGGATTTTTTTGCCAGACAAGGCGGTTTGACGCAGAAATACTTTGTATATTTCAAGTCAAATCAACACCGTATGGCGGAAAAAGACCCGCCGATTGGGTATACTGACAATTTTCTGACAAGCCCAGTAGACAAAGTTTTCGGAGTGTGCTACAGTGTATTTGAATTGGTCAAATGGAGGCGGCGCTATGAAATTGCTGGAACGGCTCCCCCGGGAGAGCGGCGGGGACTACGCCCTGCGCACCATCAAGGAAAACATCATCAATCTAGAGCTGCCCCCCGGCAGCCAGATCAGTGAAAATGAGCTGGCCGCCGAGATGGGCCTGTCCCGGACCCCGGTGCGGGAGGCCCTGATCGAGCTGTCCAAGGTGAAGCTGGTGGACATCCAGCCCCAGAAAAAGAGCACTGTCCCCCTCATCGACTACGACATTGTGGAGGAGTCCCGCTTCATGCGCAACCTGTTGGAGTGCGCCGTGATTGAGCTGAACTGCGAGATGGCCACCCCCGCAGACCTGGAGCGCCTGCGGGAGAATATCCGCCTCCAGACCCTCTATCTGGACAGCTTCTACTCCGCGCAATTCCTGGAGCTGGACAATCAATTTCATGGGATGCTCTTCGGGATCGCCAAGAAATCCCAGATCTTCGCCCTCATGCAGAACATCTCCATCCATTTTGACCGGGTGCGCAGCATGGCGCTGTCCTCGGTAAAGAATACCAAAATTGTGGAGGACCACCGGGAGATTGTAAACGCCATCCAGCGTCAGGACAAAAAAACCGCCCGGGACCTGATGGAGCTCCACCTTAACCGCTACACAATTGACGCCTCCACCATCCGCGCCGCCTATCCCCAGTACTTCAAATAACCGCGCCACTGCAAAAAACGGCCCCCAGGTCCAAGACCTGGGGGCCGTAAAACGTCTGAATGCGCCGCGTCTCCGGGCGGGCGCGCCGTCCCCCCTCAGTCCTTGGCGGGGACGTTCTTGGTGGCCACGATGTCCACCCCGGTGCCGCACACGTCGGCCAGCACCACCTGGCCGATGGCCACGGGGGCCTCCAGCTCGATGTCCTGGATGGCCTTCACACAGTCGAAAATCTTTCCCTTGGGGATGTCATTGGCGGTCTTGACCGAGGCCATGGCCAGCCTGCCGCCCTTCACCTTCACGGTGCTGGTGACGATGCGGGTGGGGTTGGTCAGCTCCTTCTTCGCGTAGGCCTCCCCCCGGGGACAGGTGTTGCCCTCCACCTTTTTCACCTCGCCGCCCTCCATGGTGACGGTGAGCGGACAGCCCAGCGGGCAGTTGATGCAGATCAGATTCTTCTCTTCCATGGTCTTACGCCTCCTCCAGAGTCACGGTGATGCCGTCCGCCTCGGGATGGTCCTTCAGCAGGCTGGTCTTGAGGATCACGGTCTCCATCTCGCCGGGGGCCAGCACCGGGCGCTTGCGGCTGAAGATGCAGGCGTCCCCCGCGTAGACCGCCACCTTCTTGTTCTGGTACACGTTGCCCACCCGGAAGCGCAGGGTGACGGTGTCCCCGGCGGCGTCGGGCCGGATGGCCACAGGCACAGTGTAGCGCACCCCGTTCTCGCACCTGACGGGCAGGGCCTTGTGCTCCTCCGCCCTGCAGCCCGCGGCGATGTAGTCGGCGGCGTGGCGGCCGGCGGCCCCCGCCTCCTCGGAGACGTAGTCCACCAGGTCATGGACGTGAAGCACATTGCCCGCGGCAAACACGCCGGGTATGCTGGTCTCCAGGCTCTCGTTGACGGTGGGGCCGTTGGTGACGGGGTTCAGCTCCACCCCAGCGGACCGGCTCAGCTCGTTCTCCGGAATCAGGCCGCAGGACAGCAGCAGGGTGTCGCACTCGTAGCGCTCTTCCGTGCCGGGGATAGGCCGGTTCTTCTCGTCCACCTGGGCAATGGTGATGGCCTCCACCCGCTTCTTGCCCTCGATGTCCACCACGGTGTGGCTCAGCTTCAGGGGGATGCCGTAGTCGTCCAGGCACTGGACGATGTTCCGCTTCAGGCCGCCGGAGTAGGGCATGAGCTCGGCCACCACCTGGACCTTGGCCCCCTCCAGGGTCATGCGGCGGGCCATGATCAGGCCGATGTCGCCGGAGCCCAGGATGACCACACGGCGGCCGGGCATGTAGCCCTCCATGTTCACCAGGCGCTGGGCGGTGCCGGCGGTGAAGATGCCGGCGGGGCGGTAGCCGGGTATGTTCAGCGCGCCCCGGGGCCGCTCCCGGCAGCCCATGGCCAGGATGACCGCCTTGGGATGGAGCTGGAACAGGCCGTCCTCCCGGTTCATGGCGGTGACGGTCTTGTCCGCCGCCAGGTCCAGCACCATGGTGTTCAGCTTGTAGGGAATGTCCAGCTTTTTCACCTGCTCGATGAAGCGTCCGGCGTACTCGGGGCCGGTGAGCTCCTCCTTGAAGGTGTGCAGGCCGAAGCCGTTGTGGATGCACTGGTTGAGGATGCCGCCCAGCTCGTTGTCCCGCTCCAGAATGAGGATGTCGCGCAGGCCCGCCTCGTGGGCGGCCACCGCCGCGGCCAGCCCGGCAGGGCCGCCGCCGATGATGACAAGTTCGTATTCTCTCATAGTCTCAGCCCTCCCTCAAATGGCGTCCTTGTTGACGCCCACGATCAGCTCGGACCCGGCGCCCGACTTGGTGATGGCGCTCTGGTCCACACCCAGCTCCCGGGCCAGGATCTCCATCACCCTGGGGGAGCAGAAACCGCCCTGGCACCGGCCCATGCCGGCCCGGACCCGGCGCTTCACCCCGTCCACACTGCGGGCCCCGGGGGTGCGGCGGATGGCGTCGATGATCTCGCCCTCGGTGACCGTCTCGCAGCGGCAGATCACGGTGCCGTAGGCGGGGTTCTCCTTGATGAGGGCGGCGTGGGCCTCGGCGTCCAGCTCCTTGGGGTCCAGGACGCCCTTCCGGCGGGGGTCGAAGGAAAGGTCCACCTCCAGGCCCAGGATGCCCTTCACGATCCCGGCCACCATCCGGCCGATAGCGGGGGCGGAGGACAGGCCGGGGGACTCGATGGCGGCGCAATCCACGAAGCCGGGCTTGATCTCGCCGATGAAGAACTCGTGGCGGGCCTCATGGGCCCGCAGACCCGCGAAGCTGGTGATGGTCTGGCGCAGGGGGACGTTCTTCACCGCCATGCCGCACTTGCTCCGCACGTCGTCCAGCCCCGCCTGGGTGGTGGCGGTGCCCTCCTTGTCCTCGATGTCGATGGCGGTGGGGCCTACGATGATGTTGCCGTGGACAGTGGGGGCCACCAGCACGCCCTTGCCGTACTTGCCGGGAAGCTGGAAAATGGTGTTGCTCACGTGGCCCTGGGCGGAGTGGTCCAGCAGGAAGTAATCGCCCCGGCGGGGAACGATGGTCATATTGTCATCGGCCACCATGTTGTGCAGCTTGTCGGAGTACAGCCCGGCGGCGTTGACCACCACCTTGGCCTCCACGTCCCCCTTGGGGGTGGACACCTTCCAGCCGCCGTCGATCTTCTCAATATTGGTAACCTCACTGTCGAACTGGAACTTGACGCCGTTGCGGGCGGCGTTCTCCGCCAGGGCGAAGGTGAGGCCGAAGGGGCACACGATGCCGCCGGTGGGGGCGTACAGGGCAGCCACCGCCTCGTCGCTGATGTTGGGCTCCATGGCCACCAGCTCGTCCCGCTCCACAATGCGCAGGCCCTCCACCCCGTTGGCCACGCCGTTGGCGTACAGCTTGTTCAGGGCGGGGCGGTCCTCCTCGCTCATCATGACCACCAGGGAGCCGTTCTGCTCGTAGGCAAAGTCCAGCTCCCGGGCCAGCTCGGGCATGAGCAGGCTGCCCGCCACGTTCAGCTTGGCCATGAGCGACCCGTTCGCCGCGTCGTAGCCCGCATGGACGATGGCGCTGTTGGCCTTGGAGGTGCCGCAGCACACGTCCTCCTCCCGCTCCAGCACCAGCACGTCCGCCTTGTACCGGGAGATCTCCCGGGCGATGGCGCAGCCGGACACACCCGCGCCGATGATTACGATGTCAACCATACAGGTTTCACTCCTTCTTCTACCATTTTTGACACAAAGAGCCGGGCAGCCCGGTCCGCCCACTCCTCGAGGAGGAGGGGACTGGGCTGCCCGGCTCACAGCGTACTCATTCACTCTGCGTGAGAGACCAGGGGGATTATACACCCCGCGTGGGGCCTTTTACAGAAATGATTATACCAGCTGCCTCAGCGGCTGAACAGCCTCAAATAATTACCAGGGAATCACACCGTACAGCAGCACCGCGATGATGGCGCCCACGATGGGACCGCACAGGGTAACGATGGCATAGGGCCAGTTGGAGTCGCCCTTGCCCTTGATGGGCAGGAAGGAGTGGGCGATCCGGGGGCCGATGTCACGGGCGGGGTTCATGGCGTAGCCGGTGAGGCCGCCCAGGGACATGCCGCAGGAGACGATGATGCCGAACACCAGGAGCTTATCAACGCCGGCGGCGATGCCAGCGACCTGGCCGATGCCCTTGATGGAGAACACCAGCACGAAGGTGGCGACCACCTCAGCCAGGAAGTTCAGGGGCATGTTGGGGACGGAGGGGCCGCAGGAGAACACGCCCAGCTTGGTGCCGGGGTCATCGGTGGCGTCGAACTGGTCCTTAAACAGGATGAACACCAGGCAGGCGCCCACAATCGCGCCGGCGAACTGCGCGATGATGTAGCCGGGAACCATGGCCCACTCCAGGCTCTTGTCCACCGCCAGGGCGATGGTCAGGGCCGGGTTGAAGTGGGCACCGGAGGCCGCGCCGAAGATGAAGGCGGGCACCATGACGGCAAGGCCCCAGGCCAGGGTGATCTGGATGGAGCCGGCGCCCTTCATGCCGGACTTGTTCAGCGTCACGTTGGCGACCACGCCGTCGCCCAGAAGGATGAGCATCATCGTGCCCAAAAATTCAGCGATATACGGTAACAACATAAACAGGAAACCTCCTCTTTTATTCTCTATCCCAAGGCGGAGCCCAGGGGCCCCGCCTCAGGGGACAGATGGCGGAAAATGAACTGGATCGGCGGCCCTCAGGCCGGAACGGAGCGCTCAGTCCTCCTTGGCCCAGCCGTAGGAGCACTTGACGGCCTTGCTCCAGCCCTTGCAGCGGGCGGCGCGGTCAGCCTCGTCGATGACGGGCTCGAAGGTGCGGTCAATGGCCCAGTTCTTGATGACGTCCTCCTTGCTGGCCCAATAGCCCACAGCCAGACCGGCCAGATAGGCCGCGCCCATGGCGGTGGTCTCCACGCACATCGGACGGTTGACAGGCGCGCCGCTGATGTCGGCCTGCATCTGCATCAACAGGTTGTTGGCGGAGGCGCCGCCGTCCACCTTCAGGGCGGCCAGGTTCACGCCGGAATCCGCCTTCATGGCCTGGAGCACGTCGTTGACCTGATAGGCCATGGACTCCAGGGTGGCGCGGATGATGTGGTACTTGTTCACGCCCCGGGTAATGCCCACGATGGTGCCGCGGGCGTACTGATCCCAGTGGGGGGCGCCCAGGCCGGTGAAGGCGGGAACCACGTAGCAGCCGTTGGTGTCCTTGACCTTGCGGGCCATGTACTCGGAGTCGGGGGAGGAGTCCACCAGGCGCATCTCGTCGCGCAGCCACTGGATGGAGGCGCCGGCCACGAAGATGGAGCCCTCAAGGGCGTACTCCACCTTGCCGTCCAGGCCCCAGGCGATGGTGGTGACCAGGCCGTTGTTGGAGAACACGGGCTTCTCGCCCACGTTCATCAGCAGGAAGCAGCCGGTGCCGTAGGTGTTCTTGGCCTCGCCGGGGTTGAAGCAGGTCTGGCCGAACAGGGCGGCCTGCTGGTCGCCGGCGGCGCCGCCGATCTTGATGGGGCCGCCGAAGAACTGGGGATCGGCCTCGCCGTACACGCAGCTGGAGGGCTTGGCCTCGGGCAGCATGGACTTGGGAATGTTCAGCTCCTTGAGAATGTCCTCATCCCACTCCAGGGTGTTGATGTTGAACAGCATGGTGCGGGAGGCGTTGGAGTAATCGGTGACATGGACCTTGCCCTTGGTCAGCTTCCAGATCAGCCAGGTCTCCACGGTGCCGAAGAGCAGCTCGCCGCGCTCGGCCTTCTCCCGGGCGCCGGGGACGTTTTCCAGCAGCCAGCGGACCTTGGTGCCGGAGAAGTAGGCGTCGATGACCAGACCGGTCTTGGCGCGGATGGTATCCACCAACCCCTTTTCCTTCAGGGAGTCACAGTACTCGGAGGTACGGCGGCACTGCCAGACAATGGCGTGATGGATGGGCTCACCAGTGTTCTTGTCCCACACAATGGTGGTTTCACGCTGGTTGGTGATGCCGATGGCGGCGATGTCCGCGGCGGTGACGCCCAGGTTCTTCATGGCCTCCTGAGCCACCTCCAGCTGGGTGGACCAGATCTCCTCAGCGTCGTGCTCGACCCAGCCGGGCTTGGGGAAGAACTGGGTGAACTCCTTCTGCGCAACACTGCACATCTCGCCCTTCTCATTGAACAGGATGCAGCGGTTGCTGGTGGTGCCCGCGTCCAGCGCCATTACGTACTTAGCCATACACGTGTTCCTCCTTTATAAAAATGACGTCTTAGTGAATGGTAGAAAGCAGGCCGTTCGCTCCTGCCGGTCCCGGCTCCGGGCCGCGCTGGCAAGCCGCACCCAGTTCCAAGAACGCTTATGCTGATTTCATTATAGCAACTGCGGGGAAAAAAATCATTCGACAACCTGAAGTGATTGTATGAATTTTATAGTTTTTATTTGGTCGCCCGCCGGGTTTTGTATAAATCGTCAAAGCTCTGCCGCCGCTCAGCCCGCCTGAGACTGGAGACAGGCCTCCTCCGCGGGCCGCAGCACCTCCAGCAGGCCGCGCAGGCACTCCCGCACCTCTCCCCGGTCCGCGCTCTTGCGGGCGGTACACAGCTCGACAAAATAGCTGGTGAGGGCCCTGGTACAGAAGTCCACCACAAAGCCCTGCCGCCGGGGCAGCTGGCGCAGGTCCTCCTCCTGAAACAGCAGCCGGCCCACCCGGGGGCGCACCAGGCCCTCGCAGAACTCCCGCACGATCTCCGGGTTGCCCGCCAGAAAGACCCGCCGGTAAAAGGCCCGGTCCTCCTCCATCAGGGCCACCAGGCGCATACACCACTCCTCAAAGTCCAGCTCCGGTTCCTCCCGGAGGGGCTGTCCCAGCTGCTTCTCACAGATCCAGCCCAGCACGTCGTAGATGTCCTGGAAGTGGTAGTAGAAGCTCTGCCGCTTCATCTGCGCCCCCTCCATCAGGTCCTGCACCGTGATTTTGCTCAGGGGGCGCTCACTCATCAGCTGCCGCAGCGCCCGGGCGATTTTCTGCTTCGTATTGCAACACATCGCGGTAAATTCCTCCCCATCCGGGCCAGCGGCGAACAGCCGGCTGCGCCCCCATACGAGATCCTGCATCTCTGTGATCCAAATGAATGCGGCGTCCGCCCCCGTTTAGAACCTGTATTCACAACCTCAAACCACCGCCGGGCCTGGTTTTCCCCGCCATGCCGCGTCGAATTCCGGCGGAGCAGTCTTTTCGCCCTTGGCCATGAATACCGGCTTTCTGAACAAAAGAAAAGAGCGCAGGACACTGGCAGCGGTCTCCCACTGTCCTAACCCTGTGCGCTCATCTCGAAGGTACGCCTATTCAATTGCTCCCCCAGAGGACCCCAAAGGGGCTGCCTATCAATATACATAATTTAGCATATATGCAAAAGAAAAGCAACACAATTCCTCCGGCTTATGTAAATTTCGACAAAACGCACAAAGAACCCCCTTCGCTTTTGCAAAAACAGACAAAAAACTCCGCCGGCAGGGCTGCCGCTCTGTCGGCGGAGGAGATGTCACAGCTTTGCCAGCAGGGTGGTGAGCTCCGCCATGGTTTTGCCGCCGGGGACGGTTTTGTCCCCGTTGAGCACCGTCAGCGGCACCCGCTGGATCTGATAGCGCTTCACCAGCTCGGGGTAGAGGTTGGCGTCGATCATATGGGCGGTGACCAGGGGGTTCTCCCAGGCCACCCGCTGGGCGCTCATCACCAGCTGGGCACAGTGGTGGCAGGCCAGAGACACACACACCCGGATGTCCACCGGCTTCCTGATCTTGGCTATGTCCTTCAAGGTGGGCTTGTCCAGGGGCTTGGCGGCCCCGCCGGCGTTGAGCAGGGCCCCGGCAAAGCCGGTGATCTCCTTGCCGCCGGGGACGCCGTGAAAGACCATACGGCCAAACCCGGCCTCGGTATAGACGCCGGTGGCGGGCAGCAGCGAGGCGTCCAGCGCCTCGTCTGTGTCCGGGTCCTCCCCAGGGGCCAGGAATTTGCAGGACAGCTGGGGGGACAGCCCGGCGATGTGATTGACGAAGGCGGCCATCTCGGCGCTCTTCCCGTCCTCCCCCAGCAGGCACACCAGGGTGACCGGGGCCTCCAGCTTGGCCAGCAGCTGGCCCAGCTGGCTCTCCAGCTCAGGGGCGATGAGGGGGCTCTTCCCGGGGTAATTCTTGGGCTGAAGCGGCATTGCAACCCCCCTCCTTTACAGCAGCCCCACCAGGTCCAGGCTGGGGGTCAGGGTCTCCTCACCGGGGTGCCAGTGGGCAGGGCACACTTGGTCACCGTGCTCCGCCACAAAGCGGGCCGCCTGGAGCTTGCGCAGCAGCTCCTGTGCGCTGCGACCGATGCCCAGGTCGTGAATCTCATAGAGCACAATCCGCCCCTGGGGGTTGAGCAGGAAGGTGGCCCGCAGGGCCTGCCCCTCCTCCTCCAGCAGCACGCCGAACTGGCGGGCCAGCACCCCGGCGGGGTCGGCCAGCATGGGGAAGGGGATGGCCTTGATGGTGTCCGAGGCGTCCGCCCAGGCCTTGTGGACAAAGTGGGTGTCCTCGCTGACGGAGTAGATTTCGCAGTCCTCCGCCTGGAAGCCCTCATACTGCTCGGACAGGTCCTTCAGCTCGGTGGGGCAGACGAAGGTAAAATCAGCGGGATAGAAAAACAGCACCGACCAGTGGCCCAGCAGGTCCTCCTGGGTATAGGGACGGCTGTCCCCGCAGCGGTAGCCCATGACGGAAAAGGGCTCCAGCTCCTTGTTGATCATATGCGCCATAACGCATTCCTCCTGTATACAAAGTTTCCGGTCGTTCGGCCCATTGTTGTCAAAGAGACAATACCAGATTTTTGCCTCCCCCGCAAGCAGTTTACACAAATTTTCTCCATTTTCCCCCTGCGCCATTCAACAGAATGGCAGGTTTGTCAAAAATGGTGCAGCCCGCCCTTGTATTTTTTGGGCAATTGGGCTATACTTTAAAATTGAAAGCAATCCGTTCGCATTGCTGACCCATGATCTGGTGGGAAGGTCCGCCCTTCTGCCGGCGGCTTTGCTGTGCCCATTGAATGACATCACGTAAGGAGGGACCACGCCATGGAAAAGAAGGAACCCAAAATCAAGAGCGGCCTGGGCATCACCAACATGAACGGCATCAGTACCGATGACGACCGCAGCTGCGCGCTGAACGATATGAACTGCCTGGAGGGCCAGGAGGAGCAGAGCTTCTCCATTACCGACATGAACGCGGTAACCAAGGACGAGGACACCAGCTGCAGCCTGGACGACATGAACTGTGAGGGCAAGTGACGCCTGAGCCTCTGTCTCTGAAAAGCCGTACAGGCAATGGAAAGGCCCCGCCCTTCCTGACGGAGGGCGGGGGTTGTCCCGAGCCTGCGCGGCTTTTTCTGTTACAGCGCCCCGCCCGCGGGGAGTTTCTCCGGCTTGGGGCAGGCCCTCACAGCCGCCAGACCTCCCGGCTGGTGGCGGATACCGCCATCGCCCCGGCGCTGAGCGCCGCCACCACATCCTCCTTGTCCGCGATGAGCCCCCCCGCCAGCAGGGGGATGCGGGTGGTCTGGACAATCCGCCGGATGGTCTTGGGCATGACGCCGGGCAGCACCTCGATGAAGTCGGGCTTCACGCTCTCCAGCTTGTCGATGCCCGCCAGCGCCATGGAGTCGATGACAAACAGCCGCATCACGGTGAACAGGTTCAGCTCCCGGGCCCGACGGATGAAGCTGGGCTTGGTGGTGATGATGCCGTCCGCCCGGGTGCTCCTGTGGATGAAATCCACCACGATCTCCTTGCTGGAGGACAGGCCGGTGATCAGGTCCATATGGATCATCACAATCTTTCCGGCGTCCTTGGCCCTGGCCACGATGTCCGCGATGGAGCACAGGTCGCCGAAGAGCAGGAACACCACCTGGATGTTCTCCAGCGTCAGGCACTCCTCCAGCTGCTCCATATTCTTCACCGCCGCGATCACCGGCGAGGCCAGCACCGCGTCATAAAAGCGTTGATCCACAGCCGCAAAACTCCTCTCTGCGTCTCTCGGGCCGGGCGGCCCGGGCGCTGCATGATGTTCCATTGTATCTCTTTTCCCCTTTTCCCGCAACGGTTTTTCCCGTCCATATCCCTGAAAATCTTGACATTTCATAAAAGGAGTGTGCAGTATGAAAAAGTTCATCAACGCGGTGGACAAGGTAGAGGATCAGATGATCCAGGGCATGGTCAAGGCCTATCCCCAGTATGTGCGCAAGCTGGACTGCGGCAACGTGGTGGTCCGGACCAGCAAAAAGGAGGGCAAGGTGGCCCTCATCAGCGGCGGCGGCAGCGGCCATGAGCCCGCCCACGGCGGCTACGTGGGCGAGGGTATGCTGGACGCGGCGGTGGCCGGGGCCGTGTTCACCTCCCCCACCCCCGACCAGGTCTATGAGGGCATCAAGGCCATCGCCACCGACGCGGGCGTGCTGATGGTCATCAAGAATTACACCGGCGACGTGATGAACTTTGAGATGGCCGCCGACATGGCCCGGGACGAGGGCATCAAGGTGGCCCAGGTGGTGGTCAACGACGACGTGGCCGTGAAGGACAGCTTGTACACCGTGGGCCGCCGGGGTGTGGCGGGCACCGTGTTTGTCCACAAGATCGCCGGCGCCATGGCCGAGACCGGCGCCGACCTGGACGCCGTTCAGGCGGTGGCCCAGAAGGTCATTGACAACGTGCGCACCATGGGCGCGGCCATCGAGCCCTGCACCGTCCCCGCCGCCGGCAAGCCCGGCTTCGAGCTCAGCGAGGACGAGATGGAGGTGGGCATCGGCATTCACGGCGAGCCCGGCACCCATCGGGAGCCCCTCAAAACCGCCGACGAGATCGTGGATATGCTGATGGCCCAGATCCTGGGCGACCTGGACTTCACCGGCGGCGAGGTGGCCGTGATGATCAACTCCGCCGGCGCCACCCCGCTGATGGAGCTGTTCATCATCAACAACCGGGTGGCCGACGTGCTGGCCGAGAAGGGCGTCAAGGTGTACAAGACCTTTGTGGGCGAGTACATGACCTCCATCGAGATGGCGGGCTTCTCCATCTCCCTGCTGAAGCTGGACAGCCAGCTCAAGGAGCTGCTGGACGCCAAGGCGGACACCCCGGGCTTCAAGGCGTAGGCCCGGAGCGCGGCATTTTCTAAGGAAAGCGGGCTGACCATATGAACACGGAAAAACTCATTGCCGTCATCCATAAGATCGCGGCCAAAATCGAGGAGGAAAAGGCCTTCCTCACTGAGCTGGACAACGTCATCGGCGACGGCGACCACGGCATCAACCTGGCCCGGGGCTTCGGCGAGGTTGAAAAGAAGCTGGACACCCTGGGGGACAAGGAGCCGGGAGACGTGCTCAAGACCGTGGGCATGACCCTGGTGTCCACCGTGGGCGGGGCCTCCGGCCCCCTGTACGGTACCGGCTTCATGAAGCTGGGCGCCGCCCTCAAGGGCAAGGCGGACGTCACCGTCCCCGACTTCCTGGCGGGGCTCCAGCAGGCCATCGAGGGCATCATGCAGCGGGGCCGGTCCACCAAGGGCGAGAAGACCATGCTGGACGCCATGATCCCCGCCAAGGAGGCCATGGAGGCCAAATGGGCGGAGACCTCTGACGCCAAGGCGGCCTTTGCCGCCGGCGTGGCCGCCGCCTGGGAGGGTGTGGAGTTCACCAAGACCATCGCCGCCACCAAGGGCCGGGCCAGCTACCTGGGCGAGCGGTCCATCGGCCACCAGGACCCCGGGGCCACCTCCTTCACCATGGTGCTGGAGATTACGGCGGGCGAGGTGTGATATGGTTGGACTTGTCATCGTGTCCCACAGCGCCAAGCTGGCCGAGGGCGTGGTGGACCTGGCCCGGATGATGGCCAAAACCGCTCCCATCGCCGCCGCGGGCGGCCTGGAGGACGGCGGCTTCGGCACCAGCTTTGAAAAAATCTCCCGCGCCGTGGACCAGGTGTACTCCGACGAGGGGGTCATCCTGCTCATGGACATGGGCAGCGCGGTGATGACGGCGGAGATGGTTATGGAGTCCATGGAGGGCCGCAGGCTGGCTCTGGCAGACTGCCCGGTGGCTGAGGGGGCCGTTACCGCCGCCGTGGGTGCCGAGGCGGGCATGGCGCTGGAGGACATCCTGGACGACCTGAGCCAGGTGGGCTCTCAGAAAAAGCTGTAAAAAACGCAAGCACCCCCCTGCCTCGGCAGGGGGGTGCCGTTTCTTTGAACGGGCGGGGTCTCTCCCGACCGCAGACATAACAAGAGGGGAACAGGTCTCCCTGTTCCCCTCAAAATGTGCTGAACTTGCGGTAAAAATCTTACTTGAAGTACCGCTCCAGCAGGCCCTTGAGCGCCTTGCCGTGGCGGGCCTCGTCGCGGGCCATCTCATGCACGGTGTCGTGGATGGCGTCCAGGCCGTTCTTCTTGGCGCAGGCGGCCAGGTCGAACTTGCCCTTGGTGGCGCCGAACTCGCACTCCACCCGCCAGGCCAGGTTCTTGGCGGTGTCGGCGGTCATGCTGGGCTCCAGCTCCTCGCCCAGCAGCTCGGCGAACTTGGCGGCGTGCTCGGCCTCCTCATAGGCGGCTTTCTCCCAGTACAGGCCGATCTCGGGATAGCCCTGGCGATGGGCGATCCGGGCCATGCACAGGTACATGCCCACCTCGCCGCATTCGCCGTTGAAGTTGGCCATCAGCTGCTCAAAGATGTACTTCTTGTCCTCCTCGCTGATGTCGGCATTGTTCTTCACGGTCTTGGCGTAGATGCCGTACTCGTGCTCGGCGGCCAGCTTCATCTCGCCCACCTGCTCGGTGAACTTGGAGCCGGCCACATGGCACACGGGGCACTCAGCGGGGGGATTCTCGCCTTCATAGACGTAACCGCAGACAGGGCAGATCCATTTTTTCATGATTGTTTTCCTCCAATGTTAAAAATCTTTGCAGTCCTTGCACAGACCGCGGACAATGAATTCGCAGCCCTCCGGCTGGAACCCATATTGCACGCCCACGGCGTCCAGACGGTCCTGCCCAGGAGAGTACTCGGGCAGGTCCAAAATGGTGCCGCAGCGGTTGCAAATAAAGTGGGAATGAGGGGAAAGCATCCCGTCATAGCGCTCCTGGCCGTTCACCGCCCCCACCCGCCGGAGCAGCCCCCGCTCACACAGGTGGTTCAGGTTGCGGTAGACGGTGCCCAGGCTCAGGCCGGGATACTCCGCCTTCATCTGGCGGTAGACCCAGTCCGCCGGCGGGTGGCAGGAGGTCGACCGCAGCAGGGCCAGCATGGCATCCCGCTTCTTACTCTGTCGAACGTTGTTCATGGGCCCTCCTTTGCGTTTATTTAGGGCTTGTTTGAAAATTGTCAACATACCCAATCGACGGGTCTTTCTCCGCCATACGGCGTTGATTTGACTTGAAATACACAAAGTATTTCTGCGTCAAATCGCCTTGCCTGACGGAAAAATCCCTCGCCGCTGGGCACATTGCCATTTTTCAAACGGCGCTTAGTAATAAGAATTATTACTGAAATTAAGATAACACAGTTTCTCCCCTTTGTAAAGAGGTTCTTTTTAAAAAATCAGGAAATCTTTGCGCCGGGAGGTCCGGTGTGGTATACTAAAAACCTGTATTCACCGCCGCAGGGGCCCGGCCAAACCGCCCATCTGGCCGCCCCGCAGGCTTCTACCCCATTGTATCCAGCCGCCCCGCCCGGGGGATGGCCTTCCAGGGAGGACCCGCCATGCTGAAAAAACTGCGCTGGAAATTTGTCCTGCTCATCATGGTGTTGCTCTCGGCGGTGCTGGGGACGGCCCTGGCCCTCCAGACCGGCTCCGCCCTGCGCCAGTACCGGGAGGAGACGGACCGGGTGCTGCGCGCCGCTCTGGCCCGGGGAGAGGCGGTGCTGGACCCCGGCCACGCCCTGCTGGACGGCAGCCCCGTCCGGGACGATGAGCTGTACACCGGCATACCCGCCTTCTGCGCCGCGGTGGACCGGGAGGGGCGGGTGCTGCTGGCCCTGAGCTACAACGCGGCGTTGGATGGGGACACCCTGACCCGGGCCCTGGAGGCGGCGCTGGACGCCGGGGTGAGCTCCGGGCAGCTGCGGGAGCTGAATCTGCGCTATCTCATCCAGCCCAAAGGCCCCTGGCTGGAGCTGGCCTTTGCCGACCTGAGCTGGGAGCAGAGCGCCGTCCGCCGACAGGTACTGACGGCCTGCCTCATCTTTGCCGGGGCGCTGGCGGGGTTTTTCGCGGTGAGCGTGCTGCTGTCCCGCTGGCTGATGCGGCCGGTGGAGGAGAGCTGGCGGGTGCGGCAGCAGTTTGTGGCCGACGCCTCCCACGAGCTGAAAACTCCCCTCACCGTGCTGCTGGCGGACGCGGACATCCTGCTGAGTCGCCCGGAAGAGACTGTGGGCAGCCAGCGCCAGTGGGTGGAGGGCATCCGGGAGGAGGGCCTGCGGATGAAGGGGCTGGTGCAGGACCTGTTGTTCCTGGCCCGGGGGGACGCCGCCGGGGATGTGCGCCCCCGGGAGCGGGTGGACCTGTCCGCCCTGTGCAAGGGGTGCGTCATGTCCTTTGAGCCGGTGGCCTTTGAGGCGGGGCTCACCCTGGACAGCGCCGTGGCCCCCGGTGTGGCCGTCACCGGCAGCGGTGAGGAGCTGCGGCGGCTGTGCGCCATCCTGCTGGACAACGCCTGCAAATACTGCCAGCCCGGGGGGACAGTCACCGTCACCCTGGCCGCAGGAGAGCGGGCCGTTCTCACCGTCCACAACACCGGGGAGCCCATTCCCCAGGAGGCGCTGCCCCACCTGTTTGAGCGGTTTTACCGGGCGGACGCCGCCCGCAGCCGGCAAACCGGGGGCGCTGGGCTGGGGCTGTCCATCGCCGCCGCCATCGCGGAGCGCTGCCGGGGCCGAATCACCGTCCACAGCGCCCAGGGGGAGGGGACGGCCTTTACCGCCGTCCTCCCGCTGGACAGGCAGCTTGGAGAGCGCCGGGAAAAAGGGGGTTGACAAACCCTCTTTTTCAGCGTATATTATTCGAAGCTCTAATAATTTAAAATTTAAACTATTCAAGATTTGAAGGGATGATCCCATGACCCGTGCCCAGCAGGAGCAGCTCAACTATTTTTTCGTCCATGTATTTAACCAGATTCTGATCTGGGAGGAGCAGGCCCTGGGCGGAACAGGGACCCAGGACCTGTCCGTCAAGGAGCTCCACGTGCTGGAGGCGGTGAACGACCTCACCGCCGAGGGGCGCAACACCATGACCCAGACCGCCGAGGCCCTGGCCATCCGGGTGAGCTCGCTGACCGCGGCGGTGAACACTCTGGTGCGCAAGGGCTACCTGGAGCGGGGGGGCGAGCCGGGGGACCGGCGGGTGATCCGGGTCCGCCTCACCGAAAAGGGGGAGGCGGCCAACCGCCTCCACGCCCAATTCCACGCCCGCATGGTGCACAGCGCCGCCTCCAGGCTGGAGGCGGCGGAGCTGGAAGCGCTGCTGCGCTCCCTGAGCCGCCTGGACCAGTTTTTCCACGACATGTGCCGACAAAAACAAAACACCCAATAAAGGAGGAGCACACCATGGCTATTTATATTGTAACGGACAGCACCGCCGATTTCCGCCCCGAGGAGGCCCAGCGCCGGGGGGTATGGGTGGTGCCGCTGAAGGTACAGTTCGGGGAGGATGCCTTCCCCGACATGCTGGACCACGCCGGCTTTTTCCAGCAGCTGGCGGGGGCCAAGGAGCTGCCCACCACCAGCCAGGCCAACCCTGACGACTTCCTGCCCCACTTCCGGCGGGCCCAGGAGGCGGGGGACAGCCTCATCTGCCTGCCCATGGCGTCCTCCCTGTCCGGCACCTGCCAGAGCGCCCTCATCGCCAAGGAGCTGTGCGGCTATGAGGGAGTCCATATCGTGGATTCCACCCAGACCACCCTGGGCCTGCGGCTGCTCATCGACCTGGCCTGCCTGCTGCGGGACCAGGGAAAATCCGCCCCGGAGATTGTGGAGGAGCTGGAGCGGGCCAAGAGCTGGGTCCGCCTGCTGGCCATTGTGGACACGCTGAAATACCTCCACAAGGGAGGGCGTCTGCCCGCCGCCGCCTCCATCGCCGGTGAGCTGCTGCGGGTAAAGCCCATCATCTCCCTGGGGAACGGCCAGCTGGGCCTGGTGGGCAAGGGCGTGGGGGCCAAGGGCAGCCTGTCCGCCCTGGTCAAGCTCATCGGGGACACCCTTCCCTATGACACCCGCCTGCCGGTGTACTACGGCTATACCGCCAACGACACCCTGTGCCAGGGGCTGATGGCCCTGACCCAGGAGACCTTTGGCCCCCACCGCCATGAAGTCCACTCAGTGGGCCCCGTGATCGGCACCCACGTGGGGCCGGGCGCGGCGGTGGTGGTCTACCTGGAGCGGGAGGATTGACCCCCTGCATTCACAGCCGCAGGGGCCGTCCGGTCAGGAATTTTCGGCTGTGAATACAGGTTTTGAGGAACCGCCGATGAAACGCGCCTGCGGGGCCGGGGAGCTGTCTCCCCCGGCCCCGCAAATTTTTTCTTTTTTGGGGTTGACATTTGTGCCTTACAGCAGTAACATATGAGCAGATGTTCATATGTTACTGCAAAAGGGGAGGTGCCCTTATGGCCGGCGGAAATGAAATTGAGCGCTGCGGCTGCCTGTTTGTCCACGAGGAGGCGGTAAACGAGGTGCTGGGCGGAATGCCCGACGACGAGACGCTGTACGATCTGGCGGAGCTGTTCAAGGTGTTCGGCGACTCCACCCGGATCAAGATTCTGTACGCCCTGTTTGAGGCGGAGCTGTGCGTGTGCGACATCTCCAGGCTGCTGGGGCTCTCCCAGTCGGCGGTGTCCCACCAGCTGCGGGTGCTCAAGGGCAGCCGGCTGGTGAAGTTCCGCCGGGACGGAAAGACGGTGTTCTACTCCCTGGCGGACGGCCACGTGCGCAAGATCATCGCCCAGGGCATGGAGCATGTGAACGAATAGCGCCCGAGCCGTCGTGAGCAGCGCGGATGGACCGAAGCGAGGGCGAGCGCAGGGCCGCAAAGCGGCCCAGAGACCAGCCCGAGTCGGAGGGAAGCCGCGCGTCGCGAACAGGCGAGGCGTGAATAAGAAAGGAAGTCATCACTATGAAAAAGACCTTCAAGCTCATCGATCTGGATTGCGCCAACTGCGCCGCCAAAATGGAGGACGCCATCAAAAAGCTCCCCGGCGTCACCGCCGCCACCGTCAGCTTTCTCACCCAGAAGATGACCATCGAGGCGGACGATGTGGACGCCATCATGAAGGACGTGGTCAAGTGCTGCAAAAAGGTGGAGCCCGACTGCGAGATCCTGCTGTGAGCCGCAGCTTTTGGGACCGCGTTGCCGGGCTGTACGACCTGTTTGAATGGAGCAACCGGAAGGTAAACACCGCCGCCAGGACCCGTGTGGGGGAGCTGGTCCCCTCCGGGGCCCGTGTACTGGACTGCGCCGCCGGGACGGGGGAGTTCTCTCTGGCTGCGGCGAAACGGGCGGCCTCGGTGCTGTGCACCGACCAGTCGGAGGCCATGCTGGCCCGGGCCCGGAAAAAGGTCCGAACGCGCGGGCTGTCCAACGTGACCTTTGCCCGCCGGGATCTCACCGCCCTGCCCGACCCGGACGGGAGCTTTGACGCGGTGATCGCCGCCAACGTGCTCCACCTGCTTCCCGACCCGGAAACTGCCGTCCGGGAGCTGTGGCGGGTCACCGCCCCCGGGGGGTTGCTCATCCTGCCCACCTACCTTCAAGGAAGGGCGGGGGCGGCCTATGGGAGCATGATTAAAATCTACCAGGGCGTGGGCTTTCACTACGAGCACGCCTTTACCTCGGAGACTTACCGGGAATTTTTGGAGCGCCTGGGGCTGGCCCCGGTGACGCTGGAGATCATTTCCGGCGGCGTGCCCGAGGGGATCGGGATACTGGAAAAGCCCGCCTGAATCGTTTGGACGGGAAAAAACGGACTGCACATCCGTATTAGGAGTTGATTTATGATGACCAGAAAGCAAAAAAAGACACTGATCCGCATCCTCGCGGCGGCGGTGCTCCTGGCGGCGGCGGTGCTGCTGCCGCCGGTCCGGGTGCCGTTTGAGCTTCCGCTGTTCACCAGCCGGCTGGACGGCGGCGTATACGCAATTTCCCCCATCTGGCTGTACCTGGCCGCCTATTTCACCATCGGCTGGGACATCCTGTGGAAGGCCATCCGCAACATCGGCCACGGGCAGGTGTTTGACGAGAACTTTCTGATGTGTGTGGCCACTGTGGGGGCCCTGGTGCTGGGGGAGACCGCCGAGGCGGTGGGGGTCATGCTGTTCTACCAGGTGGGCGAGCTGTTCCAGAGCTACGCCGTGGGCAAGTCCCGGCGGTCCATCGCCCAGCTCATGGACATCCGGCCCGATGTGGCCAATGTGGAGCGGGACGGACAGATCATCCAGGTTGACCCCGACGAGGTGGCGGTGGGCGAGGTCATCGTCATCCGCCCCGGCGAGAAGGTCCCCCTGGACGGCGTGGTGATTGAGGGGGCGTCCTCCCTGAACACCGCCGCCCTCACCGGCGAGTCCGCCCCCCGGGACGTGGAAGCGGGCGGGGAGCTGCTGTCCGGCTGCGTCAATATCACCGGGCTGCTGAAGGCCCGGACCACCCGCGAGTTCGGCCAGTCCACCGTGGCCAAGATTCTGGACCTGGTGGAGAACGCCTCCTCCAAGAAGGCCAAGGCGGAGAACTTCATCACCCGCTTCGCCCGGTACTATACCCCCGCCGTGGTGTTCGCCGCCCTGGCCCTGGCGGTGATCCCCTCCCTGCTCTTCGGGCAGTGGGGGGTGTGGGTCCACCGGGCCCTCACCTTCCTGGTGATCTCCTGCCCCTGCGCCCTGGTGATCTCCATCCCCCTGTCCTTCTTCGGAGGCATCGGCGGGGCCTCCGCCCAGGGCATTTTGGTGAAGGGCGGCAACTATCTGGAGCTGCTGGCCAAAACCGAGACCGTGGTGTTTGACAAGACCGGCACCCTCACCCAGGGGGTGTTTGAGGTGTCGTCGCTGAACCCCGCCCCCAGCGTTACCCAGCGGGAGCTGCTGGAGACCGCCGCCCTGGCGGAGCGCCACTCATCGCACCCCATCGCCCAGTCCCTGCGCCGGGCGCTGGGCGGGGAAATTGACCCGGACCGGGTTGCCGACGTCCAAGAGGTCCCCGGCCACGGCGTGTCCGCCCTGGTGGACGGCAAACGGGTGCTGGCGGGCAACGAAAAGCTGATGAACAAGGAGGGCGTGGCCTTTACCCCCTGCGAGCAGGTGGGCACCGTGGTCCACGTGGCCCGGGAGGGGCAGTACCTGGGCTGCGCCGTCATCGCCGACCAGGTGAAGCCCTCCTCTCCCGCCGCCGTCAAGGCCCTGAAAAGCCGGGGAATCCGCACCGTCATGCTCACCGGGGACAGCGAGGCGGTGGGCCAGGCAGTGGGCCGGGAGCTGGGGCTGGACCAGGTCCACGCCCAGCTGCTGCCCGGAGACAAGGTGGACCGGCTGGAGGAGCTGCTCTCCCGCAAGAGCGCCAAGGGCGTGCTGGCCTATGTGGGCGACGGGGTGAACGACGCCCCGGTGCTCTCCCGGGCGGACGTGGGCATCGCCATGGGCGCCATGGGCTCCGACGCCGCCATCGAGGCCGCCGACGTGGTTCTCATGGATGACGACCCCGCCAAGCTGGTCCGGGCCATGGACATCGCCCGCAAATGCCTGCGCATTGTGAAGCAGAACATTGTGTTCGCCCTGGGGGTCAAGGCGCTGTTCCTCATCCTGGGGGCGTTGGGCAAAACCACCATGTGGGGGGCGGTGTTCGCCGATGTGGGCGTGGCCGTCATCGCCATCCTGAACGCCACCAGAATGCTGAAAACCAAGGTGTGAACCATTGCAGGGGCCCCACGAAAGCGCCTTCCGCTTTCGTGGGGAGAGGAGGGGCAGCGGAATGAGCGATTTTTCGCCGCAGGCGGAAATGAGCGATATACAGCTTGCCCCGACGAAAGCCACGCGTCGCCAACAGGCGAGGCGTGACAACATCGCAACGCGTTTTCTTCTGGTATCAGAATACACAAAGCCCCCCCGCCTGGGGGGGCTTTTTTGGCCCTTCTGGTGATTGACAGCAGGGGCCTGGGAAACATATAATATATAATACGTTAAAGCATTAAAATTTCAGTCGCTTTGAAGGAGGAAACCATATGGGAAGCCAGCGCGTCTACAACTTCTCTGCCGGTCCGTCCATGCTGCCCCTGGAGGTACTGGAGCGGGCGGGCGCCGAGATCACCAACTACCAGGGCTCCGGCATGTCCGTGATGGAGATGAGCCACCGCTCCAAGGTGTTCCAGAAGATTTTTGACGACACCAAGGCCAGCTTCATCCGGCTGTTCCACGTGCCCGACAACTATAGGGTGCTGTTTTTGCAGGGCGGGGCCTCCGGCCAGTTCTCCATGGTCCCCCTGAACCTCATCGGCAGAACCGGGAAGGCGGACTACGCCGTCACCGGCAATTTTGCCAGCGTGGCCTGCAAGGAGGCCAAAAAGTACGGTCAGATCGGCCTGGCCGCCGACAGCGGGGACAAAAACCACACCTACATTCCCCCGCAGGACCAGCTGACGCTGGACCCCCAGGCCAGCTACTTCTACTACTGCGCCAACAACACCATCTACGGCACCGAGTGGCAGTATGTGCCCGACACCGGGGACGTGCCCATCGTGTGCGACATGTCCTCCAACTTCCTGTCCCGGCCGGTGGACGTGTCCAAATACGGGATCATCTTCGGCGGGGCCCAGAAGAACCTGGCTCCGGCCGGGCTGACCATCGCCGTGGTCCGGGAGGACCTGGCGGGCCATGAGCTGCCCTACACCCCGCTGATGATGAGCTATAAAACCATGATCGACAAGGACTCCATGTACAACACCCCTCCCTGCTGGTGCATCTACATGCTGGGTCTGGTGCTGGAGTGGCTGGAGTCCAAAGGCGGCGTGGAGGGCATGGAGAAGATCAAGCACAGTAAGGCCCAGCTCCTTTACAGCGTGCTGGACGACTCCAAGCTGTTTACCTGTCCGGCCCAGCCCGGCTCCCGGTCCGACATGAACGTCACCTTCCGCTCGGTGAGCGAGGAGCTGGACGCCAAGTTCGTGAAGGAGGCCACCGCCGCCGGCTTCACCAACCTGAAGGGCCACCGGAACGTGGGCGGTATGCGGGCCTCCATCTACAACGCCATGCCCGTGGAGGGCGTGGAAAAGCTGGCGGACTTCATCAAGGCGTTCGACAAGGCCAACTGAGATGAGCGAGCTGGTACTGGCCCGGCAGATTGCCGGGGAGATTGTGGAGCGGAACACCGAGCCTGCCCTGCGCTTTGCCCTGGTGCGGGGCGGGGAGCCGGGGATCTTCGAGAGCAAGGTGGCCGGCACTCCCTACCTGCCCCGGGACATGGCGTGGCCGCTGGATTCCAAGGGGGTTGGCATGGAACTGCTGGCCCAGGTGGACTGCACCGGGCTGGAGGGCCTGCCCGACTTTCCCCACGGGGGCCTTTTGCAGTTTTTCTTTGGCTTGGACGACGTGTTCGGTATGGACTTCGACGACCCAACGGCCCAGAAGGGCTTCCGGGTGCTGTACCATGAGACGGTGGATCCCACTGTGACGGCGGCGGAGGTGCTGGCGAAAAAGGCGGAAGCCCCCAAGCCGGAGGGGGACGCCAGGTACTATACGCCCCTGTTTGGCGTGTACGGCATTCGCTTTGCCCCGGCGGAGGTCCAGCGTATCAACAGCCAGGATTTCCGGGCCTGGGATCAATTCCTTGCCAAGTGGAACGAGCTACACGGCACAGATCTCAAAACTCAGTGGGACTACTACCGGGCGACAAAAATCAGCTGTGAGTTTCCTGCGGCCAAGGAGAAAGCCCCCTACCACCAGATGGGCGGTTACCCCTATTTTACCCAGGAGGACCCCCGCATCAACGCCGGAGAGCTTGCCGGCCTGGATGTGCTCCTGTTCCAGTTGGACAGCGATATGCAGGACCGGAAGGACCTTGTGCTGTGGGGCGACTGCGGCGTGGCCAACTTCTTCATCAGCCGGGAAGCCCTGCGCCGCCGGGACTTCTCCCGGGTGTGCTACAACTGGGATTGCTGCTGACCCTTTATTAAAATGAGGTGAAAACCATGTTCAACATTAAAACCATGAATAAAATTGCCCCGGTGGGCCTGGACCGCCTGCCCGCCGACGCCTATGCCGTGGGCGACGGCGTGGAGAACGAGGACGGCATTCTGGTCCGCTCCGCCAAGCTCCACGACTACCAGTTCCCCGCCAGCCTCTGGGCCATCGCCCGGGCGGGGGCGGGGGTGAACAACATCCCCGTCGAGCGCTGCTCCGAGGCGGGCATCGTGGTCTTCAACACCCCCGGCGCCAACGCCAACGCGGTGAAGGAGCTGGTGCTGTGCGCCATGCTGCTGGCCTCCCGGGACATCATCGGCGGCGCGGAGTGGGTGCGCCAGCAGGCCCGCACCCCCGGCGTGGATGTGGCCGCCGCGGTGGAGCAGGGCAAGTCCGCCTTCGTGGGCCCCGAGGTGTACCGCAAGACCCTGGGCGTGGTGGGCCTGGGGGCCATCGGGGCGCTGGTGGCCAACATCGGCCTCAGCCTGGGCATGGATGTGTACGGCTATGACCCCTACCTGTCCGTAGATTCCGCCCTGCGGCTGGACCGGCACATCAAGGTGGTGAAGGAGCTGGACGTGCTTTTCGCCAACTCCGACTATATCACCCTCCATCTGCCCTATATGGACGCCACCCGCGACACCGTCAACGCCGCCGCCCTGGCCAAAATGCGGGACGGGGTGCGCATCATCAACATGGCCCGGGGCGGACTGGTGAACAATGCTGACATGATCGCCGCCCTAAAGTCCGGCAAGGCCGCCCGGTACGTCACCGACTTCCCGGACAACGAGATCACCCTGGCCGAGGGCGTGGTGGCCATCCCCCACCTGGGGGCCTCCACCCCGGAGAGCGAGGACAACTGCGCCGTCATGGCGGCCAACCAGCTGCGGGACTTCCTGGAGAACGGCAACATCAAGAACTCCGTGAACTTCCCCAACGTGGTGATGGAGCGCTCCGGCGCCCAGCGCTTCTGCGTCATCCACCGCAACGTGCCCTCCGTCATTGCCCAGATCACCACCCAGCTGGGGGCCGACGGGGTCAACGTGGAGAACATGACCAACAAGTCCAAGGGGGAGTACGCCTACACCATTGTGGACGCGGGCTCCAAGGTGGGCGAGAAGGTCATTGAGGACATCCGCCGGGTGCCCGGCGTCATCCGCATGCGGGTGATTTAACCGAGACAGCTTCCGCCCCTCCGGCGGCATGTGAAAAAAGGTCCCCCGGCTGAGCCGGGGGACCTTTTGAAAGCGCCCCGCACCCCCCCCCCGCAATTTTAAGGCCCTCCGGCGCGGACGGAAAAGCGCCCCCCGGCTCCGCCGGGGGTGTTTGAAAAGGCCCTCCGGCGCGGACGGAAAAAAGCGCCCCCCGGCTCCGCCGGGGGTGTTTGAAA
>CAJUEC010000034.1:3044-26153 GCA_910585155.1 uncultured Oscillospiraceae bacterium | reverse complement strand
ATATCAAGGGTGAGTCTTACCGCTTGAAAGAACGCAAGGAATTTATGCGCCAGAAACAGCAAATCGTGAACACTCTTTTTGAGCAAGGAAACGCTTGATTTTGTCCCCCCCTTGCCGCCGAAAAACTACAAAATTTCTTCGGCGTTTTCTTACAATTTCAAATTGGCGTTGACAAACATTTCCACTACTCATCCATCCAGAACATCCTGCGCAACATCATGTATGTGGGCATCCTGCGCAGCGGGGAGGCCCGGTCTGAAATCATCCCGGAACTCCAGGTCATTTCCCAGGAGCAGTATGATCGTGTGGCGAAAGGCCGATCCCAGCGATCCGCTGAATATGAGCGCAAATGCGCGGCACGGTGGGAAGAGGAAGTTGTGCTGGTAGACGGCGTCCAAACTATGGTCAGCCGCCCACCCCGGATCAGCCCAAGGAAAAACGTGGGCCGGGCGCTGCTGTCCGGCAACGTGTATTGCGGCCACTGTGGTGGCCGCATTTTTGCGTCTACCGCCTGTCGGAGCCACGATCCCAACGACCGGGTGTCCATCTACAAATGCTATAACCGAACCCAGCACAAAACCCTCTGTAATGGCCCGACCACCTACCGGGCCGAGCGGGTAGACGCGGTGGTGGAGACGCTCCTGCGGAATATCTTTGAGCGGGCCAGGGCGGTCAACGAGAGTGAGCTGATCCAGCAGCAGGTGCAGGAGACCGCCGCCCAGTGCAGGCAGAAGCTGCGCAAAGCCCAGGCAGATCACAGCAAAGCCATGCGGGAGCTGACCAAATGGGAGAACCTGATGCTGGACTCGATTGAGGGCACCTGCGTGTTCTCGCCGGAACAGATCAAGCGGCGTATGGATACAGTGCAGGAAACAGTGGCCGGATTGGCCGAGCAAATTGATGCACTGAAAGACCAGGCAGCGGAATCGGAGTATGCGGCCAAGGAGATCCGGGAAAGCCACCAAAGGCTGCTGTCCTGGGCGGAGCTATTTGACACAGCCTCAGTTGAGGAGAAGAAGATGATCGCGTCTTATCTGATCAAGGCGGTTACCCTGACCCGGGACTATGGGATCGAGGTGGAGTTCAGTGTGTCCGAGGCCCAGTACCTGGGCGGGATGGAGATGGGGTAGAGGGGAGCACTCGCAGATCCTTCTCCGCTACGTTGCTACCTTTTCTCACCTCCCGTGCGCCAGACACTGTACCCAAAGGGGCCCAGGCGGCTTTCTCCATAGGCATCAGAAAGCAGTGGGTCATCATCGGGCACAATACCGTTTATCTCTGTGGTAACGTCGCGCGCATTTAGGGCCACCGTGATAACACATTCCTTCCAACGCCGCTCAAATACATAAAGCCCATTTTCGTCCATGTCCAGCACAGTATATGTCCCGTATAGAAGGGCGTCACTGTTGCGCCTCAACGATATGAGCGCCTTGAAAAAATCTCGTTCGTCCGAAGGCGGGTTTTCCCATGGCATGGGGCCTCGAAGCGTTGATTCGCAGTCTCCGGACATCCCCAGCTCATCACCATAGAATACGCAGGGAACCCCTGGTGCGGTAAACAAGAATACTTCCGCCAAGCGCAGCCTACGGATGTCATTTTGACAGTACGAAAAGAAACGGCTCACGTCATGGCTGCCCAACAGGTTGAGTTGTCCTTGCACAATCCCGGTGGGATAGCGGTAATTCATTTGGGTCACGCGCGCGTTGAATTCAACTGCGTTGATCTTTTCCGCTCCAAAAAAGTCGCGGCAGTTCTTTCGGAAATCGTAGTTCATGGTGGAGTCAAACATATCCCCGCGGAGCCAGCTTTCGGCGCTCTCCCATATTTCACCGATCATGACGCTCTCGGGGTCGATCCCCCGGCCAGTCTGCTTAAACGTGCGCCAAAATACACGGTCTACCTCATTGGCCACATCCAGACGCCAACCGTCCACGCCATATTCTCGGATCCAGTGTGCACATACCTTCATAAAATAGCCGCGCACCTCTGGGTTAGAACTATTGAGCTTGGGCATCTTCCGTTCGTAGGCAAAACTGCTGTAAGATGGGGCCTCATCCTCGCGCTCTGGGCGCACAACAGGAAATTTGAGGTCATAAAACCAATCTTTATACCGGGAGGCCGCACCATTTTTCACCACATCGTCAAAGGCGAAGAAATACCAACTGCAATGGTTGAATACGCCGTCTATGACCACATGGATGCCGCGCTTATGTGCTGTCTCCACAAGCTGGCGGAAGTCATCGTCCGTTCCCATATTGGGTGAGACATGGAAATAGTCCAGCAGATCGTATTTATGATACTCCCCCGCTGTGAAGATCGGGTTGATGTATAGGCAATTAAAGCCCATCTCAGCGATATAGTCCAGGTTGTCTGTGATTCCCCGGATCGTTCCTCCCAACCGGGATTTGAGGGTCAGTCCATTGCCCCAAGGCAATTCGGAAGATGTTCCCCGAAGCTGGCGCTTTCCTGACGCAAAACTGTCCGGGAAAATATTGTATACCACAGCCCGTTTCAGCCACTCCGGCACGGCACTGATCTCCTCGCGCCTGATAAACGGGTATTGGTAAAATTCGCTGCGTTCCTCCGGTAGAGCTGGGGAAAAAATATCCGCGAACAGTAATATCCGTTCGTCCTTGTCCATGAGCTCAAAATAGTAGCACACGCGATTATAAGGGCTTTCAAATGTCGCTTCGTAAATATCAAATTCCAGATCCGATGCCGCTTTTTCCATCTCCAGCGGGGTGAATCTGATCGGGTCGCCTGGTTGAACCCGGTCCCCGTAATGCAGAATGCAGCGGGTCAGGTTATCTTTCGCAGCCCGCAGCCGGATGGTTAAATTGCTCTCATTGTTGGCAAACGCGTACTGTGAGAGCGGGATATGCGTCACAGCCTGACGCAGAATCATAACTTGCTCCTCCTCCCGAGAGATA
This sequence comes from uncultured Oscillospiraceae bacterium, assembly GCA_910585155.1. GTDB lineage: Bacteria > Bacillota > Clostridia > Oscillospirales > Oscillospiraceae > Enterenecus. The sequence goes on along the minus strand of CAJUEC010000034.1, from coordinate 23,223 downwards.
TGAAACGATCCTCATGCTTTCACCCCGCCGGCAGTGAGACCTGATACCATGTACTTCTGGATCTTGAAGAAAATCAGCAGCAGCGGCAGAGAGGCCAGCATGGACGCGGCGGTAAATACCGACCAATTCCGGCTGTAGTCGTTGGACTGGAGTTGGTACAAGCCGCCCGCAAGGGAGTAGGACTGGCTGTCCAGCAGAAAGGTGGTGGCGAACAGGTATTCGTTCCACACGGTGATCAACACCATGACACAGGTGACGATGATGGCGGGCCGGGCCAGTGGCAGGACGATGCGGAGGATCATCTGAAAATCGTTGGCGCCGTCGATTTTGGACGCCTCCTCGATCTCCCTCGGGATGGTGTCGAAATAGCCCTTCATGTTCCAGATGGCAAACACGCACATGGAGCCGGCGTAGATCATCACCAGCCCGCCGTGGGTGTTCAGGGTGCCCGTCAGCCGCAGCACCCGGAACAGGGCAAACATGGACAGCACCTGGGGGAAGGCGTTGAGCACCAACAGCACTCGGAGCATTCCCCGCCGTCCAGCAAAACGCCAGCGGGAAGCAGCGTAGGCCATGGGTACCGCGCACAGCATAGACAGGGCGATGGTACCTGCGCTGAGCAGCAGAGAGTTTTTCAGCCACATCAGGAAGGGTTTATCAACTAGGATGGCCCAGTAGTTTTCCAAGGTAGGATTCTTGGGCAGGAAAGAGAGATCCCCAGACAGCGCCGCGCCTTGCCCGCTAACGGAAATGGACAGCGCGTACAGCACCGGAACCAGGGTGACCAGGCACAATAAGATGAACCCGACGTTTAGTAGGGTCAACCTGACAGCGTTTTTTTGTTTTTTTGTCATGGCTCAGTCCTCCCGGAGACTGCGGTTGGTAAGGATGGAAAACAGAATGATGATGACGAACAGCAGCATACTCACTGCGCTGGACAGCCCATAGTTGTTGGAGGCAAAGGCATTCTGATGGGCATAGGTAATCACCGTGTTCAGCGTGGCCCCTGTCATATAGCCCCGCTGCTGGGTAAGCAGGTAGATGATGTCAAACTGCTTAAAGGTGATAAAAGTGGTCATCACCGCCGCCGGGGCGATAATGGGCCGGATGGTGGGCACGGTGATGGACCGGGTGCGCGTCCAGAACCCCGCCCCGTCCAGGGTGGCGCTCTCATAGAGGCTGCTGTCCACGCTTTGGAGTGCCCCGTCGATGGTGGAGATCATAAAGGGCAGGGCCATCCACAGGTTCAACACCATGCAGGACAGGAAGGCGATTCCGTTACTGGCCAGGAAATCCACTTTGCCAAAGCCCAGCAGGACAAGAAGCTTATTGAGTATGCCAAGCTCGGTGTTGAACATTCCCACCCGCCACAGCAAGATGGAGATATAAGCGGGCACCGCCCAAGGCACCATGAGCAGGGTCTTGTAAACCCGCTTGAGCCGCAGCCCCGGCGCATTCAGTCCCAGAGCGATTAGGAACCCCAGCCCGATCTGGATGACCATATTCAGCGCTGTCCAGACCAGGGTGGTGCCGAGGGCGGACAGAAACCCGGAGTCAAATTTGAACAGTGCCCGGGCATAGTTGGACAGGCCAATGACCTCGTAATCTGTCCAGTGGTACAGGTTCATGTTGGTCAGCGAAATCCACCCTGTATAAGCGATGGGGAAAACGATGACAATGAGGATCAACAGCATGGCGGGGACGCAGTAGAGCCAGGGCTTCCATCTTCGTTTTTGCTCCATTGTACCACCTCGTTTCGAAGAAAGGGGCGGCGGAATCCGCCGCCCCTGACTTTGGCTATTTCATGTCGGCAATGGCCTGCTCCGCTGTGGCCTGGGCTTCTTCGGCGGCCTGGGCGGGATCGGCACCGTTTTTGTTGATGGCGGTGAGCATGGCCTCCGCCGGGCCCCACATGGCGTTCATCTCAGGGATGTTGGGCATGGGCCGGGCGGTGGAGGCGGTCTTTTGGATGACAGCAATCATTTCGTTGCCGGCCACCTGGGGATCGTCATAGGATTTGTTGTTGGCAGGAGCGCACCCGGACTTGTTGGCCAGATCCACGCCTACCTCCGGGGCCGCCATGGCGGTGAGCACTTTGGCGATGGCGTCCTTCTTCTCCGCCAACGCCACCTTCAGCACACCTGCGCCCTGGATGCCGGAGAAGGGGGCCAGGCCATTGCCGTTGGGCAGCTTGATGTCGGAAAGGGAGGCGATGCCGTAGTCGATGCCCGCGGCCTCAATGCCAGAGACCAGCCAGGGCCCGCCGATGATGGCGGCGGCCTTACCCTCGTTGAACAGGGTGGTGACGGTGTTGTAGTCGCCATCTGCCTGAAGTGCGCCGAACTTCTGATTGTATTCCGCCGCCTCAATGGTCTTGGGATCGTTCAGTCCGGGCTTGCCGTTCTCATCAATAACATAGCCGCCAAAGCCATTGATGAAGGGGGATACGTTGTAAGCGTTGGTGTGCTGGTTGACCACGGCGTAGGTGCCCGCCGCCACATCAGTGTGGGCCACCATGTAGTCGTACAGTTCCTCGGTGGTGCCGGGGATATCCCCATCCCACAGGGCCGTATTGTAGAGAAATACCAGTGTCTCAAAATACACCGGGAGCAGATATTGCGTGCCGCCGATCTGCCCGGCTTCCACGGTCATAGCCAGGTGGTCGGCCAAAATGGACGTGTCCACCACATCGGAGAGGGGGGCCAGTATGTCCATGGCGACAAAGGTTCCCAGCACATCGTGGGCGTAGAAGTACATATCCGGGGCGTTAGCCGCGTCGCTGCCGTACAGCTTGAGCTGGTTGGGCATATCGGTCTTTTTCTCAAAAACGACGGTGATCTGATCGTCTGTGAGTTGGGCGTTCACCTGATCGGCAATGGTCTGCATGATGCCCTCGTCCCCGTCGTGCCAAATCGTGACTGTGACGGGATCTTTTGGCGTATTCGGAGAATCGGCACCCTGTGTGGGTTCAGAGGACGGGGCAGTGGAGCCTTGGGACGCAGGCTGGGAGCATCCGGCCAGTGCGCCGAGACACAGCGCCGCAGCAAGCAAGAGGGCAGTAATCTTTTTCATTACAAATCTCCTTTCTGATAAAACGTTTTCTCGCTATCTCCACTCGCTCGTGGAGATTTTTACGGCAGATTGAACAATTCACTTGCATTTTCATACAGGTTGTTGTAAAATCTGTTATGAGTATAGCACTTGCGCTATCTGCGTGTCAACGAATTTTCTTTCGTTCATTCCCACAAATACAGAAAACGTTTTACTAAAGAATGAGGAGTGATATAATGCCGACCACCATTCATGACATTGCCCGAGAGGCCGGAGTGTCCATCGCTACCGTCAGTAAAGTGATCAACAATAAGGCACATGTTGCCCACACCACTCGGGAAAAAGTGCTCAAGGTAATGGATCAACTCAACTATGTACCCAATGCCTCGGCGGCCAACCTGGCCCGGCGCTTCAGTAAAAACGTACTGTATGCGGATCGGTTTTACAAAGGACTGCCGTATGAAAATCCTCATATGTTTGATATTATCTGCGGCGTCAGCCACGAACTGGGTCGAAAAGGATACCGGCTATCCCTGCTCAACCTGGATTCGCCTGGGAAAAAACCGGAGGAAGTGCTTGAGGAAGCGATCCACAGCCGGGTAGCGGATGGCCTCATCATCAATTCCGTCTTTGTTGTACCCAAAGTAGAACGGCTGCTGCTTTGGCACGACTTCCCGCAGATCTGCATTGGGAAGCCTCCTTTTGATACAATTCTATCCTGGATCGACACGAACAACACCCTGTCTTCTAATTTGGCAGTGGAGCATTTGATATCTACCGGCTGCCATACTTTGGCTTTTATGGGCGGGCAGAAGGAAGACATCATTTTTATGGACCGTCTGCGGGGTTTCCGAACTGCCATGGAGCGATGCGGGTTTGAAACCCGAGAGGAATATATTACCTATAATCCCCCCGAAGTGGAGGCGATTTTTCAATCCGCGACCGCCCTTCTGAAGCTGCCATCCCCTCCCGATGGAATTATTTGTACCAATAGCCTGATGGCTGTGGGCACGGTCCGTGCGATCAAAGAGAGTGGCCTGCGCATTCCAGAGGATGTGTCGTTGATCGCCTTTGATGACCATCCATACTCGCCTATGGTATCCCCGCAACCCACCGTCATTGACGTAGACCTATTCAGTTTGGGTGTCCACGCAGGAAACCTGCTTTTGAAAAAAATTCGGAACCCTGCTATGCTGATACAAACTTATACTGCCCTGCCCCGCTTACTCCTGCGCAGCACCACAAAGGTCAGGGCTTGAGCCACACTCTATATGCCAAAGTTATTGTATGACTAAAATCCCTTCCTTCCCATCGCTTCAGGCGACTGTGCCGCCGTAGGCGTGGGCATCATGAAAGGGGAGGAAGGAAAAGGAAATGATTCTGTAATGAATGCCCACTTTTTAGACTTCATTTTCTCTGTTCGCTATTGTGACTAAAATTGACCCTTTCCGGAAGAAGTTTGAACTTTAGACGAGGTGTTCGCGTTGCTTTATGAACCACTTGGGAGAGCGCCGCGTTCGCAACGCGGAGGTCGAGGGTTCGATCCCCTTCGAGTCCACCAGATGGACATTGGACGAACACCTATTATTTCAAAGACGGCTTTGCCGTAATAGTGTGGCTCTGATGTCAAAACGAACAGCGGAGGTCAAGGTGTAAAAGCCTTGACCTCCGTTGCTTTACACGTATTCGGTTTTGCTGGATACTTTCTGACACGCCGCAAACCCCTGTTGTGCGGCATACATGGTCACAACACCAAAAAGTCATATATAGTTGACTTTCATTAAAGTATATGATAATATACTGGAGGAGGTGGTTTGCATCGCTCGCAATATCAGAATAAAAGTTGCAAGGGCTGAACTGGACCTGACCCAAAAAGCGCTTGCAGAAGCCGTTGGAATTTCCAGGCAAACCATGAACGCGATAGAGCAGGGGGACTACAATCCCACAATCAAGCTGTGTCGTGCAATTTGTAGGGTGCTGGGAAAAACACTGGATGAACTGTTTGGAGAGGAGGACGGGGATGAGCGATAAGAAATCAGGGCGCACTCTGGATGAAATGCAGGATCAAAAATTGTTAAAAATCGAAGAACTGGGATTTTGGCTCTCTTTCTGGGTGTCATTTGCTGTGATTGCAATACAGGCATTGGCTGGGGCTGGATTGAAAGAAATTGCAGGTGAGATTATAATTTTATTTTCTGCAAGTATTTATATAGCATTTTCGACGGTTAAGAGAGGTCTGTGGACGCGAAATGATGTGCCTACACTAAAAAGCAATGCAGTAACAAGTGTGATACCATCCATGGCTAGTGGAGCTCTCAATTTGATCCGCGCGCGGTTCATCTTAAAGAAGGAAATACACGGTGATCTTATCATGCAAATTTTTGTGATCATGCTTGCCATATATGCGATATCCCTTGCGATTTTAGAGGTCTTACGTTTTATTTATCAAAAGAGGCACGACAAGCTGGAGAATATTGATGATCGCGTCATATGAAACATCGAGTGGTCAAGAGTCAGAAGTAATGACTGAGAGCGTATTTTCTGCGCTGTGGGACGGTGAGTGAAATGAAAATAAAATGGATCGGAAAATATACCGGAAGCAACCTTCCAGTTGCAGAGATAGAACCTGGAGCAAAATCTCTGCCGGAGGTCACATCGAGATCTGCTTTTATGCTGATACCAGTTTTCCTGATGTTCGCTTTGTGCGCCTATTGCAAACATGCATATCTGGGAGGAATTGCGTTTTCCCGTGTCACCTGGATGATAGGCGTTCTGATTGCGCTGGTGCTTTTTCCTGTTCATGAACTTCTCCATGCAATCTGCTTTCCGGCGGGGAGCCAGGTGTTTTTGTTTTACACAGCGCAGGGATTTGGAATAACCTGCACCACCCCGATGACAAGGAATAGATTTATTTTTGTAAATCTGTTTCCATCGATGATTTTGGGAGGTGTTTCATTGATCCTATTTTTGGCGGTTCCTTGTACATATGCGTTTGCGAGTACGGTGCTTTGTGCGTTCAGCCTGCTGCATCTGGGCGGTGGCTATGTGGATTATTTGAACATCATACATTTGCTTAAGCTGCCTAAAAGTGCGGTTATCCAAATATCTGGCCCTAAAATTTACTGGAAATAATGCAGTAGGTGCGCCCAGTGGCAAGAGCGGCGGTTCGTAAAATGGTCTGCATAAAATGAGAGATGAGAAAGCCCAGCTGCGGCCGCAGCTGGGCTTTACATATGCTTCTTCACAGCGAAAGCAGAGGCCTGCGCGGCGGTATTTCCGATGCCTCAGAGGATGCCGCCCGCCGCCGCGCTATGGTCAAAAGATGCTCAAGTGAAGGGCTCCGCTCAGCCGCTCCAGGAGCTGAATCCCCGCCACGCTGTTCCCCTTGCGGTCCAGGGCGGGGCCGAATATGCCGATTCCCATGCGGGTGGGCACCACGGCCATGATGCCGCCGCCCACGCCGCTCTTTGCCGGGACGCCCACCCGCAGGGCGAATTCCCCGGAACCGTCGTACATCCCGCAGGTCATCAGGATGGCGTTGACGTACCGGGACAGGGCGGCGGGAAAAATCTGCTCGTTGGACACCGGCAGCCGCCCCCGGTTGGACAGCACTGCCCCGATGTGGGCCAGGGCCCGGCAGTCCACCTGGATGGAACAGGCCCGGAAATAGCAGTCCAGCACCTGCTCCACATCGTCCTCCAGCAGGCCGTTGGATTTGAGCAGATAGGCCAGCGCCCGGTTTTTGCTGCCGTGGCTCTTCTCGGAGCGGTACACCGCCTCGTCCACCCCGATCTCCCCGTCCCCGGCCATCCGCCGGGTCAGTCCCAGGAGGCGCTGGAAGCGCTGGTCATAGCCGCGGCCATGGATCAGGCTGCACATGACGATGGCCCCCATGTTGACCATGGGGTTGATGTTTGTACTGTCCAGGGACTGGTCGCCGGCGTTGATGGCGTCAAAGGGCTTGCCCGTGGCCTCCACCCCCACCCGGTCCATGACAAACTGAGGGCCGTTGTCCAGCAGCGCCTGGAGCAGCAGGATGGGCTTGACGATGCTTTGAATGGTGAAGGCCTGGCGGCAGTCCCCCGCCCAGGTCCGCCGTCCCTCGCTGCCGATGATATAGATGCCCAGGGCGTCCGGGTTTCCCTTGGCCAGCTCCGGGATATAGTCCGCCACCCGCCCCTGCCGGGCGGCGGGGCGGCACTCCGCCAGCAGCTGCGCTAAAAGCTCTTCCATAATTGTTCAGCCTCCGGATCAGACAGGATCTGTTCTGCACGGCTCCTCTGGCCGCTCCCGCTACACCACGAACCGGTACCCCAGCCCCCGGACCGTCTGGAGATAGGCGGGGCGGGCGGGGTCCTCCTCAATTTTTTGACGCAGCCGGTTGACGTATACCATGATGGCGTTTTCGTCCACAATGGCCGCCCCCCAGATCATATCATAGAGCATGTCCTTGGTAAAAATGCGGTTTACGTTGTCCAGGAACAGCTTCATCATGGCGTTTTCCTTGGAGGACAGCACGATCTCCGCCCCGTTCTTATAAAACCGCAGAGTGCTGGTGTCGTAGCGGAAGGGCCCGGCGGAGATGATGCTCCCGGCTCCGCCCAGGCCGCCCCGGCTGCGGCGGATGAGGGCCTTGACCTTGGCGCCCAGGGTGACCGGGTTAAAGGGCTTGGTCAAATAGTCGTCCGCGCCGATGTCCAGGCCATAGAGGGCGTCATAGTCCTCCTTGCGCCCGCTGACAATGATAATGGGCAGCCGGATTCCCCGGCTGCGAAGGGTTTGAACCACCTCGAAGCCGTCCATCCCAGGCATGTTCACGTCCAGCAGCATCAGGTCGTAGTGGCCCTGGCAGGCCAGCTCGATGGCCTCCCCGCCGCTGCGGGCCGCGTCGGACTCGATGCCGCTGCTTTTCATCACCTTGCGGAGCATGGTTAGCACCGCCTCGTCGTCGTCCACAATCAACACCGTGTCCGCCATGGTTTCCGCCCCCTTTACAGCAGAGATTTCATGTGGTAGATTATAGCATACCCCCGGCCGCCGGCGCAAGACCCGCGGGAAAAGCGGCGGGCCGACCCCACAGGAAAGGCAGGAGAGGACCGCTATGGAAAAAAAGACGTACGGCCCCCGGCAGTTTCCGGCCATTCCCATCCTGGCGCTGGCCATCATCCTGCTGGGCCTGCTGGCCATGTCCAATGTGTTTGCCCAGAGCCAGCGGCTGCTGCTGAGCGGGCAGGACGGCCAGCTGACCAAGACCGCCCAGTCGGTGGACAACAACATCATGGGTCATTTTGCCTGGTACTGCTCCGACCTGGAGTACATCGCCAGCCGGACCGCCTTTCTAGCCGCGGAGGAGGCCTATCTCAGCGGAGGAGAGGCGGACAGCCTGCTCTACCATCTGCGGGAGAGCCCCCTGCCCAAGACCGTCATGGTGGAGTCGATGCTGGTGCTGCGTCAAGGCGTGGTGGAGCTGTCCACCGGCGGAGAGACGGATTATGCGCCGCTGGCTGTTCTGGGCCGGATCGGCCAGGTGGACATATCCCTCTGGCGGGACAGCGCGGCCCGGCCCTATGTGGCGCTGACCCTGGACAAGGGGGAGGTGGGCTACGCGGCCCTGATCGACGGGGAGGTCTTTTTCGCCATCGCGGAGCGGCAGACCGCCGCGGAGGACACCGACCGCATCCTGGTGCTGGACACTGCGGAGCGCTACTTTTTTCATCGGACTCCGGCGGGCATCCGGGTGGAGGCGGTGGACAGCCTGGACCCCTCCGTACACCCCAGCCTCTATCTCATGCTCTCCGCCCAGCGGGCGGGGGAGCCGCTGGCCAGCTTTTTCATGGCGGGGAACCAGTCCGGCGGGGACAGCTACACCGCCCGGATGGCCGTCCTGCCCGCCCCCGGCAATGAAAACGGCTGCTTTACTGTGGGGGTGGCCAGGAATTACGACGAGATCATCCGGCCCTATCAGTCCGAGTCGGTGCAGATGGTGCTGTGCGGCGTGACCATCATGGCGGGGGCGGCGCTGTTGCTGCTGTTTCTGCTGCGCTCGCGGCGGAACCACCGGCAGGCGCAGCAGGAGCTGGCCCTCCTCCGGGACAAGGCGGAGGCCATGGAGCTGCTCAATACCCAGACCCAGGCCCTGGCCCACCGGCAGCGGCTGGAGTCCATCGGCACCCTCACATCAGGCATTGCCCACGAGTTCAACAACCTGCTCACCCCCATCATGGGGTACAGCATTCTCATCCTGGAAAAGCTCCCCCCGGAGGATGCCGAGTCCTACGACAATGCGCTGGAGATCTACAATGCCTCTCAGAAGGCCAAAAAGATCATCGCCCGGCTGTCCAACCTGTCCCGAAAGGGGACGCCCGGCGAGTTCCGCCCCGTCCGGCTGGACCCCCTGGTGGAGCAGGTGCTGGAGGTGGCCGCCCCGGCCCGGCCCAAAACCGTGCGGGTGGAGACCGGGCTGGCGGATCAGGGCCGCGCCCTGCTGGGGGATGAGACCCAGCTGTTCCAGCTGACCCTCAACCTGGTGCTCAACTCCTTCGAGGCGCTGTCCGGCCGGGAGGGGGCCGTGCGGGTGTCCACTGCCTCGGACGGGGAGCGCGTCTCCCTGCGGGTGGCGGACAACGGCCCGGGCATTCCCGACCAGGTCAGGGAGAAAATCTTTGACCCCTTTTTCACCACCAAGGGCTCGGGCAAGGGCATTGGCCTGGGTCTGGCCATCGTGCAGCAGATTGTGGAGACCCACGGAGGCTCCATCGCCCTGGAGAGCGCCGCAGGCCAGGGAACCGCGTTCACCCTCTCCTTCCCCGCCGCGCCTCCCGGCGCAGAGGAGGAGCCCGCTGAGTAGACAAAGCGCCCGCCGGAACACCCGGCGGGCGCTTTGCCGGTCTCTGAGAGGTTGCGCTAATCGGCTTGCACAGCCGCACGGCTGGGCGCCGTTTGTTAAGGAAGGACTGATTAAATCGCTCTTGTCGATTTAATCAGTCCTTCCTTAACAAATATTAAGGCAGCGTATATGTGCCATTAAGGGGGATGGCGTAAACTGACGGAAAAAGGGAGGCGGTTTGCCATGCTGGAGTATGTGGTGGAGGCGGTGCTGGAGGTTCTGATCCCCCTGTGTGAGATGATGGGGATTCTGGTGATCGCCGTGTCTACCCTGTCCGCTTTCGGGCGGTATTTCCGGGGGCTGCTCACCCGCACGCCCGGCGATGTGAAGTCCCAGCTGGCCTCCGGGCTGGCGCTGAGCCTGGAGTTCAAAATGGCCGCCGAGATTTTGAAGACCGTCCTGGTCCGGGACATGACCGAGCTGATGGTGCTGGGGGCCGTCATCATTCTGCGTGCTCTGCTCTCATTTTTTGATCCACTTTGAAATGAAGCAGCATGATACATCCCACCAAGAGACTTTAGGAGGAATTGAAAAATGAAACGCAACCGAATCTCTGTCCTTGTGCTGTGCGCACTGCTGCTCTCCGCCCTGACGGGCTGCGGCACCACCGTGGTGGTGGCCCCAGAGGGGGGGACGCCCGCCGCCTCCACCGCCCCCGACAAGACCGCCGCCCCCGAGACCCAGCCCGCCCAGGGCGGCGTCTCCGCCCCTGTCAAGACCGGCCTGGCCATCCTGACCGATCTCAGCGGCAGCAAGGACGCTGGCGAGGAGGACGGCTCCGCCAAGAGCGAGCTGCTGCTGGTGGCGGTGACGGTGGGCGACGACGGCGTCATTGACCGCTGCGTCATCGACATGGTACAGGCCAAGATTGGATTCAACGCCTCCGGCACGCTGACCACCGATCCCGCCACCACCTTCCCCAGCAAAAATGAGCTGGGCGACGATTACGGCATGAAAAAGGCCAGCTCCATCGGCAAGGAGTGGAACGAGCAGGCCGCCGCCCTGGCGGACTACGCCGTGGGCAAGACGGTGGCCGAGCTGAAGGGAATGGCGGTTGGCGAGGACGGCAAGGCCGCGGACGCCGACCTGGCCGCCTCCGTTACCCTGTACATCGGCAGCTTTGTGGATGGCATTGAGGCCGCTGTCAACAGCGCCAGCCATCTGGGCGCCTCCCAGGGCGACCGGCTGAGCCTGACCAGCGAAACCAGCATGAGCAAGAGCAAGGACGCCGACGGCGACAAGGAGGGGGTGGCCCAGGCCTACGCCACCGCTGCCGCCGTTACCTTCAGCGGCGACACCATCAGCAGCTGCTATATCGACGCGGTGCAGGCCAATGTGAACTTTGACACTGCCGGTAAGATCACCACCGACCTCACCGCCGCCCCCCAGACCAAGAACCAGCTGGGCGACGGCTACGGCATGAAAAAGGCCAGCTCCATTGGCAAGGAGTGGAACGAGCAGGCGGCCAGCTTCTGCGCCTACGTCACCGGCAAGACCGCCGCTGAGGTCAAGGGCCTGGCGGTGGACGAGTCCGGCAAGGCCGCAGACGCCGACCTGGCCGCCTCGGTCACCGTGGGCATCGGCGAGTTCCAGGCCCTCATCGAGAAGGCCGCGGGGTAAAACGGCATGAGACAGCGCGTTTTCGCGCTGGCCCTGGCGGCGCTGCTGCTCAGCGGCTGCGCCGCCCAGGCGTCCTCTGAGCAGGGCCTCCGCCGCTATGAGGCCAGCTTTTTGACCCTGTTCGACACGGTGACCACCATTGTGGGGTACGGGTCGTCGGAGGAGGATTTCCGCCACACCGCCCAGACCTTTCACGATGGGCTGATGGAGTACCACCAGCTGTTCGACATCTACCACGAGTACGACGGCGTGAACAACCTGAAAACCGTCAATGACAGCGCCGGCGGCGGCCCGGTGGAGGTGGACCGGCGGATCATCGACCTGCTCCTGTTCTGCCGGGAGCTGGAAGAGCTCACCGGCGGAAGGGTGGATGTGACCATGGGGAGTGTCCTGGCCCTGTGGCACGAGGCCAGAGCCCAGGGGGTGGATGACCCGGACTGCGCCGCGCTCCCCAGCGGGGCAGCGCTGGAGGAGGCGGCGGCGCATACCGGCTTTCACCTGCTGGAGATCGACGAGGAGGCGTCCACCGTCCGCCTCACCGACCCTCAGGCCCGGCTGGACGTGGGGGCGGTGGCCAAGGGCTACGCGGTGGAGCAGGTGTGCCGCGCCTCCCCCGCCGGGCTGCTGGTGAGCGTGGGCGGCAATGTCCGGGCCACCGGGCCCAAGCCGGCGGGGGACGCCCCCTGGGTGGTGGGCGTTCAGGAGCCGGACGGCGGGAAGCAGGACTACCTGCACACGCTGTACATTAACCGCCAGTCCGTGGTGAGCAGCGGGGACTATCAGCGGTACTACACCGTGGACGGCGTGCGCTACCACCACATCATTGATCCCGAAACGCTCTATCCCGGCAGCCTGTGGCGGGCGGTCACCGTGGTGTGCGCTGACTCCGGCCTGGCCGATGGGTTGTCCACCGCCCTGTTCCTCCTGCCCGAGGAGGAGGGGGCGGCCCTGGCCCGGCGCTGCGGGGCCCAGGCCATGTGGGTGGCCCCAGACGGGACCCTGTCCTATACCGACGGCTTTCTGGAGGCGGTCCGCACCTGAGCGGTCCCCGCCCAATAGACGCAGCATACATCTTCGCGGCCCAAACCGTCCATGAGCCGCGTGAAAAATCCTTGGAACGCTTCGGCTATTGGTGCAGCTTCTTATTTTCAACCTCAAGAGGTGATGTGTATGAAATCCCTGTTTTTCGGCGGCGTCCACCCCAGCGGGCACAAGGAGCTGAGCGCCTCTGTGCCCCTGGCCGCCATGGCCCTGCCCGCCCAGGCGGCGGTGCTTCTGCGCCAGCACATCGGCGCGCCCTGCAAACCGCTGGTGGCGGTGGGGGATACGGTGCGCGTCGGCCAAAAAATCGGCGATGGGGATGGGCTGTGCGTGCCTGTCCACGCGCCGGTGTCCGGCACGGTGGTGGGCATTGAGGAACGCCCCCATCCCGGCGGCGGCGTCTGCCCCGCCATCATCATCAAAAATGATTTCCTGGACACCCCCGCCCCCACCATGAAGCCCTACAGCCACCCCGAGCTGTTTACGCCGGCGGAGCTGGTGTCCATCATCCGGGAGGCGGGCATCGTGGGCATGGGGGGCGCCGCCTTCCCCACCGATGTGAAGTCCAAGACGGGGATGAGCCAGACGGACACGCTGATCCTCAACGCCTGCGAGTGCGAGCCCTACATCACGGCGGATGACGTGCTCCTGCGCACCCGGCCCGGGGATGTGCTTCAGGGGCTGGAGGTCCTGGTCCGGGTCCTGAGCCCCGGGCGGACGGTGATTGCCGTGGAGGACAACAAGGCGGAGGCCGCCGCCCTCCTGCGGGAGCGGCTGGGGGACTTCCCCGGCGTGGAGCTGAGGGTGCTGCCCACCCGCTATCCCCAGGGAGCGGAAAAGCAGCTCATTCAGGCGGTCACCGGGCGGCAGGTGCCCTCCGGCGGCCTGCCCCGGGATGTGGGCTGCGCGGTGTTCAACGCCGCCACCGCCGCTGGGGTGTACCGGGCGGTCTATGAGGGAATACCCGTGATTGAGCGCGTGATCACCGTCACTGGAGAGGGGGTAAAGCGGCCCCGCAACCTGGTGGTGCGGGTGGGGACCTCCTTCCTGGAGGTCATTGCCGCCGCCGGCGGGCTGGAGGACGACGTGTGGAAGGTGCTGTCCGGCGGGCCCATGATGGGCGTGGCCCAGGAGGACCTCTCTGTTCCGGTGACCAAGTCCACCAACGCGGTGCTGTGCCTGTCCAGCGCCCAGAACGGGGAGAGCCCCCACCCCGCGTGTATCCGCTGCGGCAGGTGCCTGGAGGTGTGTCCCATGGGGCTGGAGCCCCTGTATCTCTACCGCTATTCCAACGCCGGGGATCTGGACGCCCTGAAGCGGCTCCATCTCACCGACTGCATTGAGTGCGGCTGCTGTGCCTACGCCTGCCCGGGCAAGGTGCCCCTGGTGCAGGGCTTCCGGGCGGGCAAGCGGGCGATGAAGGAGGGTGCGAAATGAATCTGACGGTGAGCGCGTCCCCCCACATCCGGGGGAAGGACACCACCACCCGGCTGATGCTGGACGTGGTGATCGCCCTGCTGCCCGCCCTGATCGCGGGCGTGATCGTCCAGGGCCTCCGGGCCGCGCTGGTGGCGGCGGTGTGCGTGCTGTCCGCCCTGGCGGGGGAGTGGCTGCTGCGGCTGGTCCTGCGGCAGTATAACACCCTGCCCGACGGCTCCGCCCTGGTCACCGGGCTGCTGCTGGCCCTGACGCTGCCCGCCTCCGTGCCCTACTGGACGGCGGCTACCGGCGGGCTGTTCGCGGCCGTTGTGGTGAAGGGGATCTGCGGCGGCCTGGGGCAGAACACCTTTAACCCGGCCCTGGGTGCCCGGGCCTTCCTGATGCTGCTGTTCCCCGCCTGCCTCACCCGGTTCCCGGCCCTGGGCGCGCCTCTGCCCCTGGGGGAGCTGAGCCCGGTGGACGTGATCACCGGGGCCACCCCCCTGCACCATATGCAGATGCCCGCCCTGCCTGACGCCACCCTGGCGGATATGTTCCTGGGCGGGATCGGCGGCTGTATCGGGGAGACCTCCGCCCTGGCCCTGCTCATCGGCGGCGGCTATCTGCTGTTCCGGCGGGTGATCAGCTTCCGCATTCCCGCCGCCTATCTGGGGACGGTGGCCGTCCTCTCCCTGGTGTTTACCAAGGGGGACAGCCCCGTTTTGTGGATGGCGTACAGCCTGCTCAGCGGCGGCGTGCTGCTGGGGGCCATCTTTATGGCCACCGACTACGCCACCTCGCCCGTGGGTCCGGCGGCCCAGGTGGTGTACGGGGTGGGCTGCGGAGCGCTCACTGTGCTGTTCCGCTATACCGGGCTGTTCCCGGAGGGGGTCACCTACGCGATTCTGCTGATGAACGCCGCCGTCTGGCTGCTGGACCGGTATCTGGTTCCCAGGCGGTACGGCGAGAGGAAGGAGGCGGCACAATGAGGACAAGGGACCTGATCGCGCCCGTTGCCGCCCTTCTGGCGGCGGCCGCGGTGCTGCTTGGCCTCTCCGCCGCCCTGGAGGAGACCGCCCTGCGCAATGAGGAGGCCGCCCGGAATGAGATCATGTCCTATATGCTCCCCAGCCGCCCCAGCGCCTTCACAGAGGAGGTCTGCGACGGGGAGGACGAGAGCATCCGCCGGGTGTTCAAGGCGGAGGACGGATATGTGTTAGAGGTGGAGACCGCCGGGTACGCGGCCCCCATGACCCTCTGGGTGGGGGTCACCAACGACGGCGCGGTGTCCGGCGTCACGGTGCGGGACCATGGGGAGACCTTTGGCCTGGGCCGGGGGGCCCAGACAGGCGCCTCCTTCCTGCTGCAGTTTTTGGGCACCAGCGGGGAGGCCGCCGTGGGGGAGGGAATCGACGCCCTCACCGGGGCCACCGTCACCAGCAAGGCGGTGACCCGGGCGGTGAACTCCGCCGCCGCCTTTGTCACCGGCGCGGACGTCTCCTCCGGCGCCACGGAATGGGAGGGCTGATATGAGAGAGAATCCGTTGAAGCGCAGCGTCCTGCTGGCCGCTGTAGTGGGGCTGGCCTGCCTGACGCTGGCGCTGGCCGGGACGCTGGCCCCCATGGCCATCCTGCCCAAGCTTGACCTGCCCATGCTGCTGGGGCTGAGCCTCCTTGCCCTGGCCCTGGACGCCTACTGGGGGCCCGCGCCCAAGCTGTCCTGGCCCGCCCTGCTGGCAAATGCGGCGCTGGGCGGCGCGGTCTTTGCCCTGCTGCCCTGGTGCGCCGGGGTGACTGGGGGAACCCCGGTGTGGGTGCTGGGGCTGGCGGGGGCGGCGGTGTTTGGCGCTTCCGCCCTGCTGTACACCGCGGCGCTGGAGCGCATCGCCACCGGGCCCAAGGCCCCTCTGGCCCCCGCGGGCACCGCGCTGATGCTGTTCCTGGCGGGGCAGTGCCTGAGCGGGATGCTCTGAGAAGCTAAAGCCAATAGCCGCGCGCAAAAAGAACCTGTATTCACAGCCGAGAGGCCCCGGGTAAAGGGGGGGCTGGGGCTCTGTGAGTACAGGTTCTGCATTTTGCGGAAGTCCAGGTGTGAGCGCCGCGCACCAGGGCGGGCTCTGCCGCATAGAATAACCCATATTGGCGGCGCCTGCGGGGCTGCCGAAGGGATGGGGGATGCCTGTGTGCGCAATCGCGGGGATGATCCGGTGGAAGGGATGGGAGCCGGATGAGGAGGGGCTGCCGGACGCCATGGCCCAGGGGGGGACCTACCGCCGGGGGCCCGCCCGGCTGGAGGCGGCGGACCCAGAGGGCACGGGTCAGCCCATTTTGCTGCCGGCCCGGGGCGGAATGGCGGTGGTCTATGACGGGGAGCTGCACAATGTGTGGGAGCTGCGCGGGGAGCTGGCCGCCCTGGGCCACCGTTTTGAGGGAAGCTCCGGTGCCGAGACGGCGGCCCACGCCTACGCCGAGTGGGGGGCGGACTGTGTGAAGCGCTTCGACGGCATATTTGCCTTCGCCGTGTGGGAGGAGGAGGGGCGGCGGCTGTTCCTGGCCCGGGACCGAATGGGGATGAAGCCGCTGCTTTTTACCCTGACGGGGGAGCGGCTGTGCTTTACCTCCGGGGGCGAGACCCTGCCGCGGTTTCCGGGCTGCGGGGCGCTTCAGGATGTCCGGGAGCTGGAGAGCGCCGGCTGTGCCTATTTTTCCAGGGCGGGCTGGCGGACCTGGCGGTACTGGACGCCGGCGGACCGCCTCTAATTGCAAAGAAGCCGCCCTGTTTCCGTGAGAACAGGGCGGCTTCTTCATGAAAACAGGGCGGAGAGGGATTCCGTATAGGGCGGGCGGCAGATTCCCTTTTCCGTGATGATGCCGGAAATCAGGGTGTGGTCGGTTACGTCGAAGGCGGGGTTGTAGCATTTCACCCCCGCTGGGGCCATGGGCTGGGCGTAGAATTTGGAGCGGATCTCCTCCGGGTCCCGCAGCTCGATCTCAATATCCGCCCCGGTGGGGCAGTCCAGATCGACGGTGGAGGTGGGGCCTAGGACATAGAAGGGAATCCCGTAGTGCTTGGCTAAAATGGCCACGCCGCTGGTGCCGATCTTGTTGGCGGCGTCGCCGTTGGCGGCCACCCGGTCACAGCCCACAAAGCAGGCGTTCACCCAGCCGTTTTTCATCACCATGGAGGCCATATTATCGCAGATCAGGGTGACGTCTGCCCCCGCCCGGTCCAGCTCGTAGGCGGTGAGCCGGGCCCCCTGGAGCAAGGGGCGGGTCTCGTCGGCAAAGACCCGGAGGCGCATTCCCCGCTCCGTCCCCAGCAGGATGGGGCCCAGGGCGGTGCCGTATTGCGAGGTGGCCAGCGGCCCGGCGTTGCAGTGGGTGAGCACCCCGTCCCCGTCCTTGAGGAGGGTGAGGCCGTGCTCTGAGATGGCCCGGCACATGGCGATGTCCTCCCGGTGGATGGACAGGGCCTCCTCCCGCAGAACGGCGGCAATTTTCGCGGGGGGCGCCGTGACATCCGACAGGTCGATGGCCTTGCGGAGGAGACGGTCCAGCGCCCAGCTCAGATTCACCGCCGTGGGACGGGAGGAGCCCAGGTATTGAACCTGGCGGAACAGCTCGCTGAGATACCGGGGGTGGTCCAGGTCCCGGCTGCGCTGCTGGGCGATGGCGGCCAGACAGTACCCGGCGCAGATGCCGATGGCGGGGGCCCCCCGCACCCGGAGGGACCGGATGGCCTCGAACATCTCCTCCGGGGTGCGCAGGGTGAGGTATTTGACCTCATTGGGCAGAAGGGTTTGGTCCAGGATGACCACGCTGGTAAGGTCATCCCCGAGATGGATGTGGCCGCTGAGATATTGTGACATGGGACGTCTCCTCTCCTCAAAATGTGAGCGGTGGGGGCAGGGCGTCCGGCTCGGACAGGGCCCAGATCAGCTCGGCCAGGTTGTTTTCATCGTGCTCCACCTCCCGGCTGAACCGGGTCCACAGGGCGGCTTCTTCCCCCGGCTGGAACAGGGACAGGTGGTACGCAACAGAGCAGGCGGCGCACACGAAGGCGGCGCGGCCATAGAGCACGTCGTCGTTCACCGCCTTGTGCCAGTGGCGGAACACGAAATAACAGGCGAGGTTGGCCAGCTGGCGCTCCCAGCGGGGGTTGGCCTGCTCATACCGTGAGCGTAGGGCGATATAGTCCGCCGGGGACAGGGCGGAGAGCTGTTTGGCCCGCGCCTTCAGCAATTCCGGCCAGTCCGGGCGCAGGGGGTCCAGCTCAGCCAGCACTTCTAAAAGCCGGGCGGCGGAGGCCCGGAAGAGGCCGGGGATAGGCGGGGGCGGGAAGGGGAAGTCCCGGCGGAAGTCCTCGGCGAACAGGGAGGATTCCAGGGCCTTGGCCCGGCCCAGCACGGTCCGCAGCTTCTCCCAGATGGTCCCCTGGTCCCCGTCCAGCAGGGCTAGAACTTGGGCGCGGCTGCGCTCCAGCCCCGCCAGCAGGTCCGGGTCTACGCCGTCAAAGGGCGGGTCGTCCACGCCATCGTTCGTCTCAACAAGGGCGAAGCGGGGGGCCTCGAAAAGGAGCCGCGCTGCCTCGGGACAGGAGATGGCCAGGGCGGTCTCAGTGAGACAGCCGAACTCCTCGGTGAACCGGGGGTAGGCCGCGCAGTGGGCGCAGAGATGCCCCTCCCCCCAGTCCTTTTGTATGGCGCACAGGCCGCCGGGGGTCAAAAGGGCGCACAGCCCCTGTTCATCTAGGCGGAAGCAGGTGTCGCCGTCCTCATCGGTGACGAGATTTTGGGCGATGCGCTCCCCCAGGGGGGCGGGGGCGGCGGCGTAGTCCGCCAAGGCGGCCTCATCGGGGACCACCGACCAGTCCCGGCAGCAGGTGTCTGGGCAGGACCCGCCCAGGCAGTGAAAGTGTGTGTAGTAGTCCGGGCGGCGCTCCACCATGGCGGGGCCTCCTTTGTCATTCGTCGTCTTTTTTCACCAGGATGGTGAGGGCCGCGCACAGCAGGGCGGCCACGGTGTAGATGATGGGGGCGGCCTGCTTCCACAGGTCCAGCCCGTAGCCCAGGCCCACGTACAGCGCCGTGGCGGCCACCATGCCCACGCCCCAGATCCGGCCCACCCGGCGCTGGGCGGGGGTCATCTTCTCCTCGGGGAAGCCGTACTTGGAGTGCTGGATGCCCGCCCAGGTGAGGGCGGCGGCGGTGATGGTGATGCACAACAGATACAAGGTCCCGCACAGGGCATCCCATTGGTCCTTACTGAACTGGGCGGGGGCCAGGGGCTCCAGGGGGATCATGGCTGTCAGCCCCAGCAGCAGGAGGGCGACCGGGATGGCGATGAGGGCGGGGAAGCGGCGCTCGAAGCGGTCCATCTCCTCCTTTTTGTAGCAGGGGCCGATGCCGGGGTGCTGGCGGAGGAAGGTGTCGTGGCCCATGCCGGAGAGGATGAAGATGGTGACAGCCACGGCGAGAAACAGGAAAAAGATCACTCCTGCCCACATTTCAAGGGCGAAAAACTCACCCACAAACAGCATGAGGGCGACGCCCAGCAGCACCAGGACTACCCCCGCCGTCATGGCGGCGGCGAAGCCGTTCATGTGGCTGTCCCAGAGGGAGGCGTCCTCGCCGAAGCGGCGGGACACGTCGCCCCGCAATAGGGTGTCCATGTCGCAGTGGAACAGGTCGCACAGGCGGAGGATGGCCTCCGTCTCCGGGTAGGAGGAATTGGACTCCCACTTGCTCACCGATTGGCGGGAGACCTCCATTTTCTCCGCCAGGTCCTCCTGGGTCATGTTGGCCCGCTTGCGCAGGAATTGCAGATTTTCACCGAATGTCATGGTGATGACCTCCTTTCAAGGTGCTCCCAGTGTACGGGAGAACACCCGCTCAGGCCACCAATTTGGCGTTGCGTTTGGGTTGCGGGGTGTAAATTTTAGGTTGCTGAGCCGTCGTGAGCAGCGCGGATGGACCGGAGCGAGGGGAAAAGCCCAGCCGCCACAGGGTGGAGGCGGGTTTTGCCCGAGTCGGAGGGAAGCCGCGCGTCGCGAACAGGCGCAGCACGACTACAGGTTGCTGAGCCGTCGTGAGCCGCGCGGATGGACTGGAGCGAGGGGAAAAGCCCAGCCGCCACAGGGTGGAGGCGGGTTTTGCCCGAGTC
>CAJUEC010000034.1:0-2944 GCA_910585155.1 uncultured Oscillospiraceae bacterium | reverse complement strand
GGAGGGAAGCCGCGCGTCGCGAACAGGCGCAGCACGACTACAGGCAGCTGAGCCGTCGTGAGCCGCGCGGATGGACTGTTTCACCCGGAAATGATGGCCTCCGCCACCTTGATGCCGTCCACTGCGGCGGAGGTAATGCCCCCGGCGTAGCCTGCCCCCTCGCCGCAGGGGTAGAGGCCGGGAAGGGCGGGGGACTGGAGCGACCCGTCCCGGAGGAGGCGCACCGGGGAGGACGAGCGGGTCTCCACCCCGGTGAGCACCGCGTCCGGGTGGGCGAAGCCGTGGAGCTTGCGGTCGAAAATGGGCAGGGCCTCTTTTAACGTGTCCAGCACATAGCCGGGCAGCAGGCCGTCCATGGTGTCCCAGGTGACGCCGGGGCGGTAGGTGGGCAGAACGGACCGGGGGCCTGTGGAGATGCGGCCTGCCAGGAAGTCCCCTACCAGCTGGGCGGGGGCGAAGAAGGGCGGGTGGATGGGGTCGAAGTCTGGCGGGGCGAACATGCGCCCCCGGTCCCAGGCGGCCCGCTCCCACTTTTCCTGGAAGCGGACACCGGCCAGGGGGTCCTCCCCGCCGAAGTCGACCGGGTTGACGCCCACTAGAAAACCGCCGTTGATGTTGGCCCCGTCCCGGGCCCGGAGGCTCATGCCGTTGGTGACCACCTGGCCGTATGCGCTGGCGGCGGCCACCACCTGCCCGCCGGGACACACGCAGAAGGTGAACGCCGACCGGCCCGAGGGCAGGTGGCAGGCCAGTTTGTAGTCGGCGGCGGGGAGCCTGTCCCAGAACGCGCCGAACTGGGCCCGGCTGACGGCCTCCTGTAGGTGCTCGATGCGCACGCCGACGGCAAAGCTCTTGGGTTCCATGGGCAGGCCGGACTCATATAGCATTTGGAAGGTGTCCCGGGCGGAGTGGCCGGGGGCCAGCACCAGCGCGTCGCAGGGGAGATCGTAGGGACCGGTCTCGGTCATGACGGTGACGCCGGACAGCCGCCCACGCTCCCGGCCCAGGGCCCAGAGCTGGTGCTCGAAGCGGATGTCCGCCCCCAGGGAAAGCAGCTCCTGACGGATGGATTTGACCACGTTACGCAGCACGTCGGTGCCGATATGGGGCTTGTGGGACCATTTAATGTCCGCCGGGGCACCGTGGGACACGAAGATGTCGAATACGTGGGAGATGCGGGGGTCGTTCACCCCGGTGGTCAGCTTGCCGTCGGAGAAGGTGCCCGCACCCCCCTCACCAAACTGGACGTTGGAGGTGGTGGACAGGATGCCCGTCCGCCAGAAGTGCTCCACGTCCCCGGTGCGCTCGTCTACGTCCCGGCCCCGCTCCAGCACGATGGGCCGTAGGCCCGCCCGGGCCAGGGTGAGGGCGGCGAACAGCCCCGCCGGGCCCATCCCCCCCACCACCGGGGGCAGGGAGGAGGTCCGGCCCAAAGTAGGCAGGACATAGGGCGCGTCCGACACCGCCGTCACCCCCCTGGGGGCGCGGCGGAGGACGGCATTCTCCATTTCTCTATCTAATGTGGCGCGGACGGCGCACACCAGATGCACTCTGTCCTTTTTTCGGGCGTCGATGGACTGGCGGTGGAGGGACAGCTCTAAAATGTCGGCGGGGCGGACCCCCAGCGCCTGGGCCGCCTTCCGGCGGAGCAGGGCCCGGTTCCCGTTCACGGGGAGGGTTAGGTTGGATATTTGCAGCATGGCTCAGCTCTGGGGTTCCAGGGAGATCTGGTTGGGGTCGTAGGGTGTGGTCTGATAGACGTAGTAGTTCAGCCAGTTGGTGTACAGCAGCTGGCCGGCGCTGCGCCACCGGACAATGGGGCTCAGGCTGGGATTATTTCCCGGAAAATAGTGGGCGGGCACGGGGGGGTTAAGTCCCCGCTTGACGTCCCGGAAATATTCCTGGGCCAGGGTGTCATCATCGTACTCCGGGTGGGCGAAAATGAAGAAGCGGCGGTTGTCGGTGCTCTTGGCGCCAAATACCCCCGCCTCATCGGACAGGGCCAGAAGCTCCAGCTCGGGCTTGGTGAGCAGCTGCTCCATGGTGACCTCGGTGTACCGGGAGTGTGGGGCGTGGAAACGGTCGTCAAAGCCGCGGAACAGCGGGGAGCGCTTGCGGATAATGGTGTGCTCATAGACCCCGGACAGCTTTTTGGGAAGGGTCTGCTTGTTGATGCCGTAGTGGTGATACAGCCCGGCCTGGGCGCCCCAGCAGATATGGAAGGTGGAGTGGACGTGGGTGCGGGTCCAGTCCATGATCTGGCAAAGCTCCTCCCAGTAGTCCACCTCCTCAAACTCCAGGTTCTCCACCGGGGCACCGGTGATGATCATGCCGTCATACTGCCGCTCCTTTACCTGGTCGAAGGTGGTATAGAAGGATCTCAAATGGGCCAGGTCGGTGTTTTGAGGGATGTGGCTTTTCGTCTGGAGGAGCTGGACATTGATTTGAAGAGGGGTGTTGGATAGCTTGCGGAGAAGCTGGGTCTCGGTGACGATTTTGGTGGGCATCAGGTTGAGTATGAGCAGGTTCAGGGGCCGGATGTCCTGGTGAAGGGCACGGCGCTCCGTCATCACAAAGATGTTCTCCCCCTCCAGCACGCCGGCGGCGGGGAGAGAGTCGGGAACTCGGATGGGCATGGCAGGGCCTCCTTTAAATAAAAACAATTATAGAAACAGGGTATCACAGAGGCGGCGCTTTCGCAAGACAAATGTGCGGACGGAGGAGGAGGAAAGAGGGCCGGCGGAAAAAAACGAAAAAAGTTGAAAAAGGGGGTTGACATTGGAGGAGAGATTTGCTAATATAATCGAGCGCCAAGCAAGCGGGGCCCGCGAGAGCGGGTACAGTCAAGAAACTTTCGAGGGAGTCGAAAAAAGGTCTTGACAAAGCTAGATGAGCGTGATAGAATAGCGGAGTTCGCGGAAGCGGAGCTTGGATGAGAGTTCTG
>CAJUEC010000033.1 GCA_910585155.1 uncultured Oscillospiraceae bacterium | reverse complement strand
CTTCATTCAGGCCAGAGCCTGCAAACTTTTTGCGCATAACTCTTGACATTACCTCCAACGGCCCCTATATCTGATCCAGCCCCTCCCCGCTTCAAGGAAATGCGCTTGCCATCAATCGAAGTCAGCGATATAATGAAAACAACATCCCAATTTCTACTTTAAATCAAGCAGAACAAAAAGGTAGCATAATCATTACATACAGAAAACCGCTCTCAATTTTTGAGCTTAATGAAAAAGGTGATACAATGGAGAACTTAAACCGATTGGTTAATGAACTGTGTAAACTACCAAATGAAATACAGTGGGTTGAATTCAAGCACAACAATTACAATCCAGCAATGATTGGTCAAGATATCAGTGCACTTGCAAATAGCGCGGCACTCCACGACAAAAGCTGTGCTTATATGCTCTGGGGCATTGATGATGCAACTCACGAAATTGTGGGCACAGGATATAACCTTCAAACATTGAAAAAGGGAAATCAGGAACTTTAAAACTAGCTGCGCTCTTTGCTCTCACAAAATGCCGATTTTGAATTTCATTGCGTTCCGATGAATGATAAAAACGTGGGTGTACCCATAATATATAGAGCGGTGAATCAAACAGTGACCTTTGAAAAAACCGACTATATCAGAGTTGGGAGCTACACGAAAAAATTGAACGAATACCCGGCCTTGCAGGCGCAGCTGTGGGATCGGCTGCGGAACTCCAAATTCGAAGAACGTTACGCCAAGCAAGATTTAGAGTTGGAAAATGCTTTGCGTTTGCTGGACTACCAAACCTATTTCGACAACACCGATATCCCTCAACCATCTGACATCTATGGCGTGGAGCACTATATGGTAGAGGAAGAAGTTCTTGTCAAGCAGGATAATGGCCTTTACGCTATCACAAATCTCGGCGCAATTCTTTTTGCAAAACGGCTTTCCGCTTTCCCACAGCTATCCCGCAAAGCGATTCGCATCATGCAGTATCGCGGTAATAGCCGATTAGAACTACTAAAGGAAGATATTGGTGGAAAGGGATACGCCATCGGTTTTGAGGGCCTAATCAAATTTATTGAGGCGTTGATCCCAACACAAGAAATTATCAATGGTGCGCTGCGTGAAAAGAAATCGGCATATCCTCTTGTCGCGATTAGGGAGGCTGTGGCAAATGCCCTGATCCATCAGGATTTTTCGATAACAGGCACCGGGCCTGTGGTAGAAATCTTTGAAACGCGCATAGAGATTACTAATCCTGGGACTCCTCTTGTGGACGTAAGGCGTATCATCGACACCCCTCCAAAATCCAGAAACGAAAAGTTGGCCGCCCTCATGCGCCGTCTAAGAATGTGCGAGGAATTGAGAACTGGGTGGGATAAAATTGTAATTAGTGCCGAGCTTCAACAGCTCCCTGCCCCAAGGATAAATCTATATGAAGGAAGCACCCGCGTCACCCTTTTCTCAGAGATGCCGTTCTCCAGTATCTCATCGGAGGAAAAGCTCTGGGCCTGTTACCTTCACGCCTGCATTAAGCAGGTACAAGGGGAGCAGCTTACAAATCGTTCACTGCGTGAGCGGTTTGGGCTGAAAGATTCTGCATCGAGCAGTATTTCCAGGTTAATCAAAGAAGCCGTTGAAGCAAAGCTCATCAAACCGCTTGATCCTGCCACTGCTCCGAAACATATGAAGTATATCCCCGTATGGGCGTGATCTAACTTGCTAGTAACTTGCTGGTAACTTGCTTTTATCATGCCATTCCCATATTCGGTTGCTTAAGCTGCTCCGATGGTTGTAGTAGCAAATTTATGATTTATTTTGGCGTTAACGATATGTTGCCACGGGCTATCTAAAAAACCAGCAATGGGACGGGCCTCAATCGGGGCCCGTCCCATTGCGTTCAGATGCGGAAATTATGGATGCATTTGAGCAGGATAAGGCACAATTCCTGGTAAAGCTCCTCATCGAACACGCCATCGTATATGGACTCTTTTACCAGAAGCGGCCGGTAACGTGTCAAAAGCTCCTCTACTGCGGTTTCCCGGCCTGCCTGGGCTTGCGGCAGAATGTCTTTGAAATTCATTCTCTAATCACCTCCCAACTTTTTCCGCAGCTTTATGATAATCCGGCGATAGGCCGCCGCCGTACCGTTATACCGCAGCCCCAGCGATCTGCCCAGCTCGTTGTAACTACGCTCATTCAGGATGCGTTAACAGGATGTAGCGCTCCCGCGTTGTTAACTGATCCAAGGCCGACAACAGCACTTGATTTTCACATTGCCATAAAGAAGGAACTCTATCCAACATGTCACGGGCAGAATCATCTGCAAGTAAAGTCTCTGGAAAGTCGGTGGAAAATTCGTGATGTTTAAGGCGGTGCTGTTTCTGGATGTGATCGCGCCTTTTTCGCTTCAGAGATACTAGAAGATATGCTGTAAAGCAGTTTTGCAGGGCGAACACTTCGTTTTGACCATCGTTTCGTTGTTCCACGGGACAGCCTCCTTTGCCTGATTTTTTAGAAAAGTCAGACGAAGGGGCGGCCCACGGCAGTGGACGCGGAGTCGTATAGGAACAAAGAAACAGCCGGGCTCGTACCGAGGTACAATACCGGCTGTTAGTCTGGCATTGGGAGATCCGTCTCTATCTGGGCCTGTGCGTGCTTGCCGGCTTTCTCTCCCTGATCCCCCTGCTGTGCGGCGCACTGTGGATGATCTACCCCTCGGTGGTATGCGTTGGCTTCAGCGCGGTTCTTCTGTCCACCCTGGTCCTCTTCCGGGGCGCGGCGCTGCGGGCGGAGATCATCCGGCGCGGGCACCTGCAGAATACGGCGGCAGGCGGCGCCATCAAGGCGAAACGGCTTCCGTTTCGCGGCAGCGCAGCAGAGGCTGCAAATACGGAAATCTTCTATACATAAGCAGAGGGCCCAGAGACTGGTACAATCTCTGGGCCCTGCGCTATGATTCAGCGGCTCAACAATTCACGAATCCAGCCACAGACACATCGTTGGAACTGTCATTTACTACGCAGACATAGTAGACGCCATGAGCAGTAATGGAAAAATCATGGTTCACAGACCCGCTTGCAGCGAGTACATAACGAAAAGCACCATTGGAATCAACAATGCCAACCTGCACATCGGAAGACGCAGGTGAGATTGCGACAGTGACGTTGATTTTTTCACCAGCCTCCATGCTGCACGCTTTCGTGGCGGCAGCTTTTGCGCCGGAAGGAACATCCCAGCTGATGGT
The DNA here is from genome assembly GCA_910585155.1 of uncultured Oscillospiraceae bacterium. Taxonomy (GTDB): domain Bacteria; phylum Bacillota; class Clostridia; order Oscillospirales; family Oscillospiraceae; genus Enterenecus. The sequence goes on along the minus strand of CAJUEC010000033.1, from coordinate 23,212 downwards.
TTTCACATCGCTGGCATCGCTGACCAAATCCATAGGAACCGATGTCGAGAGATCGAGCGTGGAGGTATATTCCGTCACTTGTTCAGCGTCCGAGGTATCGACAACGGTGACCATGCCGGTATCCTCACATTTATATGCTTTGATGATATCGTTCTGTTCGACCCTAAAGCTAAGTGCAAAGTCATCTGTTCCGTTGTCGTCGTCAACAGACGCGGCCAGTGCGGTAGTGGCCAAGCACCCCACGACGAGGGCAACGGCGAGCACCAGCCCCAGCAGGGAGCGGGACTTCTTATCAGAGTTTAGCATAATCGAAATTCTCCTTTTGAGTTTGTATCGGCATGAGGCAAATGAAACATACAGTTTCGGCCCTGCATACCGAGAGGCGGGAGCGTAATCGATCAGAAGGCGGCCATATTCTTTGCGTTGGTCACGGTCAAGGGAGCTGACGACCTGCTCATCGCAGGAGGTTTCCAGCCAGCGGCTAAAATCCCGATTCATAAGGTAAACGATGGGATTGAACCAGTGAGCACACCGCACCATCAGGAACAGCAGCTTCTTCCACAGATCTTTTCGCCGGAAGTGGGTCAGCTCATGCGCCAGGATGAACCGGGCGTCGCCGTCCGGCAGATGCTCCGAGGGCAGTAAAATCATTGGGCGGAAAAATCCAATCAACATGGGACTTTGCGCCAAGGGCGAAGCCAGTAAACGAATTTCGCCGCCAATTCCAGCGAGACGGGCTTCTTCCACGGCAATCTGTTGAAGGCGGCTGTTTACCTTGTTGCCCGCCTGCTCAATCAGGCGGCGGCAGCGCAGAAGTCTCCAGACATTCCAGAGGACAAGGCTGACGGCCACCCAAAGCCACAAAACCGCGGCCCGTTCAAACACCGTCCCCCAGTCAATCCCGGCAGTTGGTAACGGCTGTGGAGTTAACATATCCACGCCAGCCGGAGAACCCGACAAGAACACCAGTTCAGAATCGCTGCCCGCCAAAACAGCAGGCGATGGGGCGCTGCGAGGAACCGTGATAAACGCCCACAGCCTGTGGGCAGGCAGAACGAACAACAGGGTCACCGCCGCGATGCCATGATAGCGCCAGCTTTGGCTCAACCGATTGCCACTGACTGCCGCCAGCAGTTTCAGCAGGATATAGCCGGTACCGCCCACAACACTGAGCCGAATGACGGCAAAAAACAGATCCACAGTCATTTCATGTCTCCTCGTCCAGCCACGCCCTCAGCTCCTCGCGGTCCTTCGCGGAGAGCGGCGTATCGCCGCAGAGCGCGGCAAAGAACTTGGTCACCGACCCTTGGTACATGGTGTCCAGCAGCTCCTGGGCGATGCTTTGCTGATATGCCGCCCGTGTCTGGATCGGGTGGTAATAGGGGACCCGCCCCCTGCGAACGGAGGCCACCAGCCCCTTTTGACTGAGCCGCGACAAAAACGTGGCCAGCGTGGGAGCTTTCCAGACCTTGCCCCGCTGCTCGGCAAAATGCCCTATCAGTTCAGCCGCCGGCATGGGCGCTTCGGAGTTCCACAGCACCTCCATGATCTCAGCTTCTGTTTCAGACATTTTTTTGGATCGATCCATATAGTCACCCTCCTGTCCCAGTGCGTCCACTGTGGATGATCCAATCCTACTACAAAGGTATAGAAATGTCAACCATTATTTTTACATTATTGTAGAAATATAAATGACCCGTGCAGCGAATAACTGCACGGGTCAATGTCATCTGCCGGCCCTGTCTGCGGCCCAACTGCGGGGCGCCGTCCGCCCTCGTCCTGCGCCGCAGCCATTCCCGACCGCGCTATGTCTCCGTCAAAAACTGCCGCGCAGCCGCTCCATTACCCGGCGATAGGCATCTTCCACTCCGCCCAGGTCCCGGCGGAAGCGGTCCTTGTCCAGCTTTTCCCGGGTTTTGGCGTCCCACAGGCGGCAGGTATCGGGGCTGATCTCATCCGCCAGCACGATGGTTCCATCGGGCAGACGACCGAACTCCACTTTGAAGTCCACCAGGATGACGCCCCTGTCCGCCCAAATCTCCCTGAGCAGCCGGTTGATTTGAAAAGCATAGCCCCGGATCAGGGCTAGCTCCTCGCGTGTGGCCAGCTTTAATGCCGCCGCGTGGTCATCGTTGAGCAGCGGGTCACCCAGTTCGTCATTTTTGTAGGAAAATTCCAGAGTCGGCTCATCAAAGGCCGTCCCTTCCTCCACACCGTATCGCTTGGAGAAGGAGCCCGCCGCCAAATTTCGCACAATGACCTCCAGCGGCACAATGGAGACCCGCTTCACCAACGTCTCCCGAGGGCCCAGCTCCCGGACAAAGTGAGTGGGGACCCCCTGTCTTTCCAGCCGCGCCATCAGCAGATTGCTCATTTGGTTATTGATGACTCCCTTTCCCTGGATGGTCCCCTTTTTTGCTCCATTGAACGCGGTGGCGTCGTCTTTATAGGACACGATGAGCAGTTCGGGATCTTGGGTCGCATAGACCCGTTTTGCCTTTCCCTCATAAAGTAATGTCTGCTTTTCCATTCTCTTTCCTCCATGTATCTCAAATTTCTGAATCGGCCTTGCGTTTCCGCTCCATCGACGCAGCCACGAACTCCCGAAACAGCGGGTGGGCCCGGTTGGGCCGGGATTTCAGCTCCGGGTGGAACTGGCACGCCGCGAACCAGGGGTGATCCGGCAGCTCGATAACCTCCACCAGCCGCCCGTCCGGGGACAGGCCGGACAAAACCAGTCCCGCCTTTGTCAACGTCTCCCGGTAGTCGTTGTTGAATTCGTAGCGGTGGCGGTGGCGCTCGCTGATCTCCTGCGCGCCGTAGACAGCCGCCGCCAGGGAGCCCTCCTTTAACCGGCAGGGGTAGCTTCCCAGCCGCATGGTGCCGCCCTTGGCCGTCACCCCCACCTGGTCGGGCATCAGGTCGATGACGGGGTGGGGCGTTTGGGGGGCCAGCTCGGAGGAGTGGGCGCCCGCCAGCCCGCACACGTTTCGGGCGAACTCCACCACCGCCAGCTGCATCCCCAGGCAGATGCCCAGGAAGGGGACCTTGTTTTCCCGGGCGTAGCGGATGGCCTCGATCTTGCCCTCCACGCCCCGGCCCCCGAAGCCGCCGGGGACAAGGATTCCCTGGGCCCCGCCCAAAAGACCGTCCGCCGTCTCCGGGGTGACCTCCTCCGAGTTCACCCACCGAACATCCACCGAGACGCCGTTTTCGATGCCGCCGTGGGTCAGCGCCTCCGCCACCGACAGATAGGCGTCGTGGAGCCCCACGTACTTGCCCACCAGGGCGATGGTGACGGCTCCCGCGGGATGCTTGGCCCGGTGGACCATGGCGGTCCACTCGGTGAGGTCGGGGGCGTGGCAGATCAACCCCAGCCGCCGCACCACCACGTCCGCCAGCCCCTCCCGCTCCAGCATCAGGGGCACCTCGTACAGCAGGTCCGCCGTCAGGTTGGGGATGGCATGGTCCGCCGGAATATTGCAGAACAAGGAGATCTTCTCCAGAATGTCCCGGGGGATGGGGGAATCGCTGCGGCACATGATCACATCGGGCTGAATGCCCAGGCTGAGCAGCTCCTTGGCGGAGTGCTGGGTGGGCTTGGACTTCAGCTCCCCGGAGCCGGGGATGGACACGATGAGGGACACATGGATAAACATCACGTTCTGCCGCCCCCGCTCGGCAGCCACCTGCCGGATGGCCTCCAAAAAGGGCTGGCTCTCAATATCGCCCACCGTGCCGCCAATCTCCACAATGGCCGCGTCGGCGTCCTCTCCCTCCAGGGAGTAGATGTGCCGCTTGATCTCGTCGGTGATATGGGGGATGATCTGCACCGTGCCCCCTAAATAGTCCCCCGCCCGCTCCCGGTTGAGGACGTTCCAGTAGACCCGCCCGGCGGACACCGAGGAGTTCACGGTGAGGTTTTCGTCGATGAACCGCTCGTAGTGGCCCAAATCCAGGTCGGTCTCCGCCCCGTCGTCGGTGACGAACACCTCCCCGTGCTGATAGGGGGACATGGTGCCCGGGTCCACATTGAGGTAGGGGTCCAGCTTCTGCACCCGCACCCGCAACCCCCGCTGCTTCAAAAGTCGGCCCAGGGACGCCGCCGTGATGCCCTTGCCCAGCCCGGACACCACGCCCCCGGTGACAAAAATATATCTTGTCATACCCCGCTCCCCCCGTAGTTTGCCAGCACCCGGGCGGAGGGGTCGTCCACATCGCAGCCCTCCCAGTCCCTGTTGGGCATCCAGAAATCCGCCACCATCCGGCTCTGGCCTGGGTAATATTTCTCGAACAGCTCCCGGTAGAGCAGGGACTCCTTGGTAAAGGGACGGGCATGATCGTACTTCCGCCGCCGCTGTTCAAACTCCCCGTCGGTGTACCGCCCCCCGGCGTACTCCTTCAGGTCGTCCACCAGGGAGTGGCCCACCGCGTCGGAGAAGGCCGCCTTTTCCCGCCACAGGATACCCTCGGGGAGCCAGTCCCCTTCAAAGGCTTTGCGCAGGAGATATTTTCCCATGCCGTATTTGTTCAGCTTTTTCTCCGGGTCGATGGACATGACATACTCCACAAAGTCCAGGTCGCCGAAGGGCACCCGGGCCTCCAGGGAGTTCACCGAGATACACCGGTCCGCCCGGAGCACATCGTACATATGCAGCTCCCGGAGCCGCTTCTCCGCCTCCTCCTGGAAGGCCCGGGGGTTGGGGGCGTAGTCGGTGTACTTGTAGCCGAACAGCTCATCGGAGACCTCCCCGGTGAGAATCACCCGGATATCCGTCCGCTCATGGATAGCCCTGCATACCAGGTACATCCCAACGCTGGCCCGGATGGTGGTGATGTCATAAGTGCCCAGCAGCTCCACCACCGTCTCCAGGCTGTCCAGCACATCCTGACGGGTGATGATGACCTCCGTGTGGTCGCTGCCGATGTAGTCCGCCACCTGGCGGGCATATTTCAGGTCGATGGCATCGGTGTCCATGCCGATGGCGAAGGTGTGGATCGGGGCACAGCTCCGCCTGGCGGCGATGGCGCACACCAGGGAGGAGTCCAGCCCGCCGGACAGCAGAAAGCCCACCTTAGCGTCGGCGACCAGCCGCTTTTCTACTCCGGCGATGAGCTTTTCCCGGATGCTGGCGCAGATAGCGTCCATGCCGTCCCGGCAGACGCGCTCCACCTGGGCAATGTCCCGGTAGCACACAAATCTGCCGTCCTTGTAATAGTGTCCCGGCGGGAACGGCAGGATGTGCTCCACGATCCCCACCAGGTTCTTTGGCTCACTGGCAAAGACGGCGGAGCCGCTGCGGTCATGCCCGTAATAGAGGGGCCGGATGCCGATGGGGTCCCGGGCGGCGATGAACTCCCCCGCCGTGCCGTCATAGATGACGCAGGCAAACTCCGCGTCCAGCATGGCAAACATAGCCGTGCCATACTCCCGGTACAGGGGGAGCAGGATCTCGCAGTCGGACCCGCTCTGGAACGCATAGCCTTTCCCCTCCAGTATCTTCCTGAGCCGCTCAAAGCCATAGATCTCGCCGTTGCACACACAGCAGCTGCCCTCCCGCTCAAAGGGCTGCATCCCCTCGGGGGTGAGGCCCATGATGGACAGCCGGTGGAAGCCCAGCAGGCCGTCTCCGGCCCGGAGCACCCGGCTGTCGTCCGGGCCGCGGCTGACGGTGCGGCCAAAGCCCCGCTGAAAGGCGCCAAAATCGGCCACAGGGCCGCAATAACCGATGATTGAGCACATATGTCTCCTCTTTCCGCCCTCCCGGCTCCCCCCGGAGCCATGGGGCTTTTATTGTTCCCTGGGTCACAGGGGCATGGGATACTTTCTCGTAAAGCACCCGTCGCAGAAGCCGCAGGCGGCGTCCGGGGCAATGCGCTTCAGCGCGTCCAGGCTCAAAAAGCCCAGGCTGTCCGCCCCAGTCCGTGCCCTGATCTCTTCCACTGAACAGCGGCAGGCGATCAGCTCCTCCTCGTCTGGGATATCCGTGCCAAAATAGCAGGGCGCTGTAAAGGGCGGCGCGGAGGAACGCAGATGCACCTCCGCAGCCCCGGCCTCCCGCAGCAGGGCGACGATCTGCCGGGAGGTGGTGCCCCGGACAATAGAATCGTCCACCATCACCACCCGTTTCCCCTCCACGCAGCTTCTCAGCGCCCCCAGCTTGATGCGCACCGCCTGCTCCCGGCGGCCCTGGCCGGGGGTGATGAAGGTACGGCCGATATAGCGGTTTTTCACCAGCCCCACCCCGTAGGGGATGCCGGACGCCTCCGCATAGCCCAGGGCGGCGTCCAGCCCGGAGTCGGGCACACCGATCACCACATCGGCCTCCGCCGGGTGCTCTTGGGCCAGGAACCGCCCCGCCCGAAGCCGGGCCTGATGGACGCTCTGGCCGCAGATGGTGGAGTCGGGCCGGGCAAAGTAGATGTACTCAAAAATGCACAGGTGTCCGCCGCCCGCCGATGGAGGCTGGACAGTGCGCACCCGCCCGTCCTCCACCGCCACGATCTCGCCGGGGCCCAGCTCCCGCTCGAACCGGGCCCCCACCGCGTCCAGGGCGCAGCTCTCGGAGGCGAACACCACGACCTCTCCCCGTCGGCCCATGCACAGGGGCCGGAAGCCCCAAGGGTCCCGGGCAGCCACCAGCTTCCGGGGCGACATGACGATGAGGGACCAGGCCCCCCGCAGCCCCGCCAGCGCCCGGCGCACCGCCTCCTCCACCGAGGGACAGCGCAGCCGGGCCTGGGCGATGGCGTAGGCGATGAGCTCGGAGTCGCTGGTGGTCTGGAAGATGGCCCCCTGGTACTCGAATTGTGCGCGCAGCTGGTCCGCGTGGGGCAGATTGCCGTTGTGGGCCAGGGCCAGGGTGCCCTTGACGTACCTCAGCGTCAGAGGCTGGGCGTTTTCCCGGCGGGTCCCTCCCGTGGTGGAATAACGCACATGGCCCACCGCCATGGTCCCGTTCAGCCGGTCCAGGACCGCCTCGTGGAACACCTCGCCCACCAGTCCCGCGTCCTTGTGATAGGACAGCTCCCGGTCGTTGATGGCGGCGATGCCGCAGGCCTCCTGCCCCCGGTGCTGGAGGGCGTACAGGCCATAATAGGCGGTGCGGGCGCAGTCTCCGGCGGGGTCATAGACGCCGAACACGCCGCACTCCTCATGAAGCTCCATGGTAACACTCCCTTGTGTCAACGCCCTCAGGGCAAGGGAACCAGCCCTTGCCCTGGGGTATTCTTTAGGAACCTCTGAATCAATGCGTCTGCGGCGCTTTGCGGATCTTTTTCGCCACAACTTCGTTGTGATTTCTTGAAATAAACACAATTATTCCTGCGAAATCCCGCCTTCGTCGGCGCAAGCTCCGCATCACTCGCTTCCGGCTGACGCCGAAAGCTCGCTCACTACGCTGCGCCTCCTCTCCCCGCAAACCCAAAGGACGGCTTTGCGGGGACCCCAACAGCAAAAAATCTCTCGCAAATCGCTCTTGCCGATTTATTCAGAGGTTCCTTTATTCCTCTCCCTGGAGGGCGTCGTAGCCCCGCTCATTGGTGCGGACCTTGACAGCCTGCTCCACGCCGTAGACGAAGATCTTTCCGTCCCCGATATGGCCGGTATACAGCGCCTTCCGGGCGGCGTCCACCACCTGGGCCACCGGGACCTTGGACACCACCATGTCCACCTGGAGCTTGGGAAGCAGGTTCATGGACAGGGGCACGCCCCGGTAATACTCCGTGCGGCCCTTCTGGATGCCGCAGCCCAGCACCTGGGCGACGGTCATGCCGGTGACGCCGATGTCGTTCATGGCGGACTTGAGCTGCTCGAACTTGGCCTGAGCGCACACCACCGTCACCTTGGACAGCTTCACGTCGGAGGCGGGCATGGGCCGGGACATGACCTGGACGGGCACTGCCTGGTCCATGCCCTTGGAACCGCCTTCCGCCACCGGCTCGGGGAAGGCGTTGGCCCCGGGCATGGCCGTCAGGGTGGTGGTGGGCATGAAGTCGGCGTAGGCGGAGGGCAGGCCGTGCTCGGTGGAGTCCAGTCCGGCGATCTCCTCCTCGGCGGACACCCGCAGACCGTTGGTGTGCTTGATAATCTGGAACACAATGGTCATGGTCACTACGGTGTAGGCGGCGATGGCCAGCACCCCCAGGCACTGCACCCCCAGCTGGCGGAATCCGCCGCCGTAGAACAGCCCGCCGTCGGTGGCCAGCAGGCCGGTGAGTATCGTGCCCGTCAGGCCGCAGCCGCCGTGGACCGCCACCGCGCCCACCGGGTCGTCGATGTGGAGCCTGGTGTCCACCACCTCCACAATGAGTACCACCAGGATGCCGGTGACCAGGCCCACCACGGCGGAGCCCAGGGCGTCCAGGCTGGCGCAGCCCGCAGTGATGCCCACCAGCCCCGCCAGAGGGGCATTCAGGCACATGCCCACGTCCGGCTTGCCGTTTTTAATCCAGGTGAACAGCATACAGGCCACCGTGGCCACAGCGGGGGCAATGGTGGTGCTGCCCAGGATCTGGGCCAGCTGGGCGGTATCCGACGCCGCAGCGCCATTGAAGCCATACCAGCAGAACCACAGGATGAAGGTGCCCATGGCGGCCAGGGGGATGTTGTGGCCCAGGATGGCCCGGGACCTGCCCTTCCCGTCATACTTGCCGATGCGGGCCCCCAGCAGGACGGCCCCGATCAGCCCGGAGATGCCCCCCACCATGTGGATGACGGCGGACCCGGCGAAGTCGATGAAGCCCATACGTGCCAGCCAGCCCTGGGCGTTCCACACCCAGCCCGCCTCGATGGGGTAGACCACGGCGGAGATCACGGCGGAGTAGATGCAGTAGCTGGAAAACTTGGTGCGCTCCGCCATGGCCCCGGACACGATGGTGGCGGCGGTGGCGCAGAACACCAGCTGGAAAAAGAAGTTGGACCAGTCAAAGGCGTAGAAGTCGGTGAACATCTGATATTCCGGCCGACCGATGAGTCCGAAGAAGTAATTCCCGCTGTTCATGATGCCATAGCCCAGAGCCATGAACACCACCGTGCCGATACAGAAGTCCATCAGGTTTTTCATGATGATGTTCCCCGCGTTCTTGGCCCGGGTGAAGCCAGCCTCCACGGCGGCGAACCCGCACTGCATGAAGAACACCAAAATGGCGCCCACCAGATACCATACTGACATATCCATTGCAATTCCTCCCTCAAGATCAGGTCAGGCCCCGCCCGCTGTGTTTTTCAGGCATGGCCTCTCCCGTGAAACAGGAAAGGCGCCGGGAGCGTTGAAGCTCTCCGGCGCCTTTGCCTGATGGGGGGAGTATAGCTCCATTTTTGCAAGATGTCAACTAACAAAATTCGTTTTTGGCGGGAATCACAAATGTTTTTACCTGCAAAACGAAAATATAAGCGGTTTGTCCTGCGAATTTTTTGGGCGCTCAGTTCAAATTGCTGTAGCCCATCAGGTACTCGTCCGCCTCCCGCGCGGCGGCCCGGCCCTCGGCGATGGCCCACACTACCAAGGACTGCCCCCGTCGCATATCCCCGGCGGCAAACACCTTGGGCGCTCCAGTGGCGTGGCTGTTCAGGGCGGTGGACACATTGGACCGTCCGTCCCGGCTCAGGCCGAAGGCGTCGGCAGTGTAGTCCTCGGGGCCCAGGAAGCCCGCCGCGATGAGCAAAAGCTGGCAGGGCAGCTCCTCCTCCGAGCCGGGGACCTGGGCCATGAAGCGCCGCCCGTCCTCCTCCTTCGGCTCCAGGCGGACGGTGACGACGGCGGACAGCGCCCCGGCCTCATCGGTCCGGCACTCCTTCACCGTGGTCTGATATCGCCGGGGGTCGGCCCCGAACAGGGCGGCGGCCTCCTCCTGGCCGTAATCGGTCTTGCACACCCGGGGCCGCTGGGGCCAGGGGTTATCCCCGGCCCGCGCCGCCGGGAGCTGGGGCATCATCTCCAGCTGGATGACGGACCGGCACCCTTGGCGGATGGCGGCGCCCACACAGTCATTGCCGGTATCGCCGCCCCCTACGACGACCACATTTTTGCCAGCGGCGTCGATGGAGGCGCTGCCGTCCAGCAGGGCCTTTGTGGCGGCGGTGAGGTAGTCCACGGCGAAATACGCGCCCGGGATTCCCTTTGACGGAGGCAGGGGGCGGGGGTTTTTCGCCCCGCAGCACAGGACGACCGCGTCGTACTCATCCAAAAGCGCCTGGGCGGGGAGGTCCCGGCCCACGTCACAGCCTGTACGGAACTCCACCCCCTCCGCCGCCATCAGCGCCACCCGGCGCTGAACGATCCGCTTTTCCAGCTTCATGTTGGGGATGCCGTACATCAGCAGGCCTCCCGCCCGGTCCTCCCGCTCGAAGATCGTGACTGCGTGGCCCCGGCGGTTCAGCTGCTGGGCGGCGGCAAGGCCGGCGGGGCCGGACCCCACCACCGCCACCCGTTTTCCCGTGCGGACCTTGGGCGGCCGGGGCATTATGGCCCTCGAGGCAAAGCCCGCCTCGATGATGGCCAGCTCGTTTTCTTTCACCGTCACCGGGTCGCCGTTGAGGCCGCAGGTGCACGCCGCCTCGCACAGGGCGGGGCACACCCTCCCGGTAAACTCAGGGAAGCTGTTGGTCTTGGTGAGCCGGGCCAAGGCCTGGTCCAGGTTTCCGATATAGATCAGATCGTTCCACTCCGGCGCCAGGTTGTGGAGAGGGCACCCGATGACCATGCCCCCCAGCTCCACCCCGGACTGGCAGAAGGGCACGCCGCACTCCATACACCGGGCCGCCTGACGGCGGCGCTCCTCCTCCGGGAGCACGGCGTGGAACTCGTCCCAGTGGCGGATGCGCTCCAAAGGCGGCTGGCCGGGGTTACCCTGACGGCTGTATTCTAAAAATCCTGTGGGCTTTCCCATTATCGCGCGCCTCCCGTCACGGCGTAGAACGCCTCCAGCTCCGCCTCGTCCCGGCCCATGCCCCGCCCCTCCCGTTGGGCAATGGCCTGGAGCATTTTGGCATAATCCCGTGGTAATATCTTTTTGAAATTTGCCGCACTGTGTTCAAAATCCGCCAGAATGGCCCGGCCCCTCTCCGAGCCGGTGGCCTGAACATGCTCGGCGATCAGGTCCCGCAGCTCCTCCAGGTCCCGGGTTTCCGCCACCGGCTCCAGGGATACCAGCTCCTTGTTCAAGCGCAGGTACAGGTCCCGCCGGGGGTCCCAGACGTAGGCCACGCCGCCGCTCATGCCCGCGGCAAAATTTTTGCCCGTCTCCCCCAGCACCACCACCCGGCCCCCGGTCATGTATTCGCAGCCGTGGTCGCCCACGCCCTCCACCACAGCCGCCGCTCCGGAATTGCGCACACAGAACCGCTCTCCGGCCCGGCCCGCGATAAAGGCTTTTCCAGAGGTTGCGCCATACAGGGCCACATTGCCGATGATGATGTTCTCATCCGCCTTGAATGCCGCTGTCTTGGGCGGGTACACCGCCAGCTTGCCGCCGGACAGCCCCTTGCCGAAATAGTCGTTGGCGTCCCCTTCCAGCGCCAGGGTCAGCCCCCTGGGAATGAACGCGCCGAAGGACTGGCCCCCGCCGCCGGTACAGCGGACCGTGACGGTGTCCTCCTCCAGCCCGCCGCCGTGGAGGCGGGTGATTTCCGCGCCGAACAGGGTTCCCACCGCCCGGTGGGTGGAGGTGACGGGCAGGGAGATCTGGCTTTTCCGGCCCTTTTTCAGCGCGCTTCCCAGCTTGGCCAGCAGCACAGACTGGTCCACCGTCTCTTCCAGCTTGAAATCATACCTGTCAGCGGGGTCGAAATGGGTTTTATATCCCTCCCCGATGTAAGGGCTGTCCAGGACGGCGGACAGGTCCACCGCGGCGGCCCGGCCGTTTACCGCGCTTTCCCGCTGTTTCAGCAGGTCGGTGCGGCCCACCAGCTCCTCCACGGTGCGCACACCCAGCTTCGCCATGTGCTCCCGCAGCTCCTGGGCGATGAAACGCATGAAATTGACCACATATTCCGGCTTTCCCTTGAACCGTTTCCGCAGCTCGGGGTTCTGGGTCGCCACCCCCACGGGGCAGGTGTCCAGATTGCACACCCGCATCATGACGCAGCCCAGGGTCACCAGCGGCGCGGTGGCAAACCCGAACTCCTCCGCCCCCAGCATACAGGCGATGGCTGTGTCCCGGCCCGTCATCAGCTTTCCGTCAGTCTCCAGCACCACCCGGGAGCGGAGCCCGTTTTGGATGAGGGTCTGGTGGGTCTCCGCCAGCCCCAGCTCCCAGGGCAGGCCCGCGTGGTGGATGGAGGTCCGGGGTGCGGCCCCGGTGCCCCCGTCCCAGCCGGAGATGAGCACCACCTGGGCCCCGGCCTTGGCCACCCCCGCCGCCACGGTGCCCACGCCCGCCTCGCTCACCAGCTTGACGGAAATACGGGCGCTACGGTTGGCGTTTTTCAGGTCGTAGATGAGCTGAGCCAGGTCCTCGATGGAGTAGATGTCATGGTGGGGCGGCGGGGAGATCAGCGGCACGCCGGGGGTGGAGCAGCGGGTCTTGGCGATCCAGGGGTACACCTTCTTTCCAGGCAGGTGGCCGCCCTCGCCGGGCTTGGCCCCCTGGGCCATTTTGATCTGGAGCTCCTGGGCGCTCACCAGGTACTCGCTGGTGACCCCGAACCGGCCCGACGCCACCTGCTTGATGGCGGAGCAGCGGCGACTGTTTCGCAGCCGCTCGGGCAGCTCGCCCCCCTCGCCGGAGTTGGACCTGCCCCCCAGCAGGTTCATGGCCTGGGCCAGACACTCGTGGGCCTCCTGGGAGATGGAGCCGTAGCTCATGGCCCCGGTCTTGAACCGCTTGACGATGGACTCCACGCTCTCCACCTCGTCCAATGGGATAGGGGTGTCCGCGTATTTCATCTCCATCAGCCCTCGGAGGGTGTGGGGGGAGTTCTCATCGTCCACCAGGGCGCTGTACTGCTTGAACAGGCCATAGTCCCCGGTGCGGGCGGCCTGCTGGAGCAGGTGGATGGCCTGGGGGCTGTACATATGGTCCTCCTGTCCCGAGCGGGCCTTGTGGGTCCCCGCCGAGTCCAAAGTAAGGTCCACATCAAGCCCCAAGGGGTCGAAGGCCCGGCTGTGGTTTCGGTCCACCATGGCCTCGATCTCCTTCAGGCCGATGCCGCCAATGCGGGAGACGGTGTTGGTAAAGTATTCGTCCACCACGTCTTTGGCGATGCCCACCGCCTCGAAGAGCTGGGCGGACTGGTAGGACTGGAGGGTAGACACGCCCATTTTGGAGGCGATCTTCACGATACCTCTCAGGATGGCTTTGTTGTAATCGTCCACCGCCGCCCCGAAGTCCTTGTCCAGCACCCCCTCGTCGATGAGCCGGCCGATGGTCTCCTGGGCCAGATAGGGGTTGACCGCCCGGGCCCCGTAGCCCAGCAGGGCGGCAAAGTGATGCACGTCCCGGGGCTCGCCGGACTCCAGGATGACGGATACCGCCGTGCGCTTTCGGGTGCGCACCAGATGCTGCTCCAGGGCGGACACCGCCAGCAGAGAGGGGATGGCCGCGTGGTTTTCGTCCACCCCCCGGTCGGACAGGATGATGATATTGGCCCCGCCGCGATAGGCCCGGTCGGCGGACAGCTTCATCTGGTCCAGCGCCCGCTTCAGGGGCATATTTTTGAAATACAGCAGGGACACTGTCTCCACGCGGAAGCCGGGCCGGTCCATGTGTTTGATCTTCAGCATATCCACCGAGGTGAGGATGGGGTTGTGGATCTGGAGCACCCGGCAGTTTTCGGCCTGCTCCTCCAGCAGATTGCCGTCATCCCCCACATACACCGCGGTGTCGGTGACGATCTCCTCCCGGATGGCGTCGATGGGCGGGTTGGTCACCTGGGCGAAGCGCTGGCGGAAATAGTCAAACAGCGGCCGGTCCCGGCGGTCCAGCACCGCCAGGGGAATATCCGCCCCCATGGCGGCGGTGGGTTCCGCCCCCGTTCGGGCCATGGGCAGGATGGCGTCCTTGACATCCTCCCAGGTGTAGCCGAACGCCTTCTGCACCTGTGCCAGCCGTTCCGGCGGGCAGGTCTCCACCCGGTGGTTGGGAATGGCCAGGTCCTTCAGCTGGAGCAGCTCCCGGTCCAGCCATTCGCCGTAGGGGCTGCGGGCGGCGCAGCCCTCCTTGAGCTCCTCGTCACCGATGACGCGGCCCTGGACCGTGTCCGCCAGCAGCATTTTCCCCGGCTCCAGCCGGGATCTCCTCAGGATATGGGCAGGGTCGATGTCCAGCACCCCAACCTCGGAGGACAGAATGAGCCGGCCGTCGTCGGTGAGGTAATACCGGGCGGGGCGCAGGCCGTTGCGGTCCAGCACCGCGCCCACCTGGTCGCCGTCGGAGAACAGGATGGCGGCGGGGCCGTCCCAGGGCTCCATCATGGCGGCGTAGTATTGGTACAGGTCCCGGCGGGCACGGGAGAGATTAGGGTCGTTCATCCAGGGCTCCGGAACGCACACCATCACCGCCAAGGGCAGCTCCATGCCGCTCATCACCAGAAATTCCAGAGTGTTGTCCAGCATGGCGGAGTCCGAGCCCCTGGCGTCCACCACTGGGAACACCTTGTCCAGCTCCCCCTCCCACACCGGGGAGGACATGGTCTCCTCCCGGGCCAGCATCCGGTCCGCATTGCCCCGAATGGTGTTGATCTCCCCATTGTGGGCGATGAGCCGGTTGGGGTGGGCCCGCTCCCAGGAGGGATCGGTGTTGGTGGAGAACCGGGAATGGACCAGGGCGATGGCGGAGGTATAGTCCTCATCCTGCAGATCCAGGTAGAACTGCCGCAGCTGGCCCACCAGGAACATCCCCTTATACACGATGGTCCTGCTGGACAGGGAGGCCACATAGGTGTCGCCGCTGGACTGCTCAAACTCCCGCCGGGCGATATAGAGGCGGCGGTCGAATTCCAGCCCCTTTGCCAGCCGTTCCGGGCGGCGGACGAAGCCCTGGACGATCCGGGGCATTTTATCCCGCGCCTTCCGCCCCAGCACCTGGGGGCATACCGGCGCCTCCCGCCAGCCGATGAACTCCATCCCCTCCCGCTCTGCGATGAGCTGGAACATCTTCATGGCCTGATTCCGGCGCAGGTCGTCCTGGGGGAAGAAGAACATCCCCACCCCGTAGTCCCGTTCGCCCCCCAGCTCAAAGCCCAGCTCCGCCGCCGCTTTGGAGAAGAAGCCGTGGGAGATCTGCAGCAAAATACCCACGCCGTCGCCGGTCTCGCCCGCGGCGTCCTTTCCCGCCCGGTGCTCCAGCTTTTCCACGATCTTCAGCGCGTCGTCCACCGTCTGATGGGTCTTTCTGCCCTTGATGTCCACAACGGCCCCAATGCCGCAGGCGTCGTGCTCGAACCGGGGGTCGTACAGGGGGGCCATGGGCCGCGTTTCCTTTTGTCTCATAGCGAAAACCTCTTTTCGGGGTCATATGAAGTCAACGGGACGGCCGCCCAATGAGCGCCGTCCCGTTCTGTCAGGCGTCTCTGCCCGGTCAAAATTTCTCCAGCACCTGCCGGGCGGTGTCCGCCAGCCGCGCGCCGTGGTCCATGCTCCGCTTTTGGAGCCACCGGTGAGCCTCCGCTTCCGTCATGCCGTCCTGTTCCATCAGCAATGCTTTGGCCCGCGCCACCAACTCCTTTTCCTCCTGGCTGCGCCGGGCGGGGGCCTGATCGGTCTGGGCCAGCTGGGCCAGCATCCGCACCGAGGCCAGCAGCGACTTCCGGCCCACCGGGGCAGGCAGCTTGAATATCCCCGGCGCGGCGCACAGCTCCAGTTGGGCCTGGGGGGCCACCATCAGCATGGCGCACCGCTGGGGCAGGTCGAAATACAGCGTCTCACAGCTTTCGTCCGTCAGCTTGAAGCCGCACACCACCAGGTCCAGCCGCAGCTTGGCCACCGTCCGCTTCACCTGGGCGGCGCTGCGGCAGGTGAGGCAGGAAAATTCTCCGGTGCTCTCCAGCGCCTCCCGGAGCCGGTCGCAGTTGGACTGGCGCTCAAAGGCCACCACGATCTGCCGCATGGCCCTCACCTCGCTTCCGGGAAATTCAGTAGTTCATCATGTATTTGTCCCGCTCCCAGCTGGAAACGCGGGTGCGGTACTCGTCCCACTCGGCCTCCTTGCCGGCGATGTACTGGCTGGAAACGTGCTGGCCCAGGGTGTCCATCACCAGCTTGTCCTTCTTCATGGCGAGGAGGGCCTCCTCCAGGGAGCCGGGCAGGGCCTCGATACCGTGGCGTTTCCGAACGGCCGGGGACATGGCGAAGATATTCTCGGTGACCTCCTCCGGCGGGGTCATCCCCTTCTCGATGCCGTCCAGCCCCGCCGCCAGGCAGACGGCCAAAGACAGGTAGGGGTTGCAGGCCGGGTCGGGGCAGCGCAGCTCCACCCGGGTAGCCTGTCCCCGGGCGGCGGGGATGCGGATGAGGGCGGAACGGTTGGAGGCGGACCAGGCCAGATAGCAGGGAGCCTCGTAGCCGGGGACCAGCCGTTTGTAGGAGTTGACCAGGGGGTTGGTGACGGCGGCCATGCCCTTCATGTGGGCCAGTATCCCCGCGATGAAAGCATACGCTTCCCTGGACAGGCCCTTGGGACCGTTCTCATCGAAGAACACGTTTTTCCCGTCCCGGAACAGGGACATGTTGGTGTGCATTCCCGAGCCGTTGATGCCGAAGATGGGCTTGGGCATGAAGGTGGCGTGGAGTCCGTTTTTCTGAGCCAGGGTCTTCACCGTCAGCTTGAAGGTCATGATCTTGTCGGCGCACTGGAGGGCGGGGGCGTACTTGAAGTCGATCTCGTGCTGGCCCTGAGCCACCTCGTGGTGGCTGGCCTCGATCTCATAGCCCATCTCCTCCAGCGCCAGGCAGATCTCCCGCCGGGTGGACTCCCCGTGATCCAGGGGGCCCAGGTCGAAATAGCCCGCCTCATCGTTGGTGCGGGTGGTGGGCTTGCCCTCCTCATCGGTCTGGAACAGGAAGAACTCCGCCTCGGGGCCCACGTTGAAGGTGTCGTAGCCCATGGCCTTCGCTTTCTCCAGCACCCGCTCCAGCACCCCCCGGGGGTCGCCCACAAAGGGAGTGCCGTCCGGGTTGTACACGTCGCAGATGAGCCGGGCCACCTTGCCGTGCTGGGGCCGCCAGGGGAAGATGACAAAGCTGTCCAGGTCGGGGTGGAGGTACTGGTCCGACTCGTTGATGCGGACAAACCCCTCGATGGAGGAGCCGTCGATCATGATCTGGTTGTCCACGGCCTTCTCGATCTGGGAGGCGGTGATGGCCACGTTTTTCAGCTGGCCAAAGATGTCGGTGAACTGCATTCGGATGAATTTTACATCCTCCTCTTTCACCATTCGAATGATATCCTCTCTGCTGTAGCCCATAAATGAGATCCCCTTTCTGTTTCCCCGCGAAATAGAAATCGGCGCTCCTCCCCCTTCCGGGTCGGAACGCCGTTGTTCACGCCTGAACTACGGCCAGTATAGCCGGTAGAAGCAGGAAAGTCAAGACAATATTTGCAATATAAATGTATTTTATTGCATATTACAAGGACGCGGCACAACAGCACCCCCTTTATATGCAAGTTTAATATTCTGCGCTTGCAATTTTGAGGGTAACCAATTGACAGCGGAACGCGATGGGAATATAATGGAACACAACAGATCCGACGGGGGGAGTGCATATCATGTGCGGAATCGTAGGCTTTACCGGGCGGCGGCAGGCCGCCCCCATTTTGCTGGACGGGCTGGCCAAGCTGGAATACCGGGGCTATGACTCGGCGGGCCTGGCCGTCCGGGACGGTGAGGAGCCGGCCCAGGTGGTGAAGGCCGTGGGCAAGCTGCGCAATCTGGCTGAGAAAACAGACGGCGGCGCGGCCCTTGCCGGCTGCTGCGGCATTGGACACACCCGCTGGGCCACCCACGGCGCTCCCAGCCTCATCAACGCTCACCCCCACGTCAGCGGCAGCGGCGTAAGCTCCGGCTCCGACGCGGTGGAGTCTCAGGTGGTGGGGGTCCACAACGGGATCATCGAGAACTGCTCCGAGCTGAAAGCCAAGCTGGAACGCCACGGCTACACCTTCTATTCAGACACCGACACCGAAACGGCGGTGAAGCTGGTGGACTACTACTACAAAAAATACAAGCTGGGCCCTGTGGACGCCCTCACCCGGGCCATGGTGCGCATACAAGGGTCCTATGCCCTGGCGCTGATGTTTCAGGACTATCCCGGCGAGATCTTCGCCGCGCGGAAGGACTCACCCATGATCCTCGGCGTGGCGGAGGGGGAGACCTATCTGGCCTCTGATGTGCCCGCCATCCTGAACGACACGCGAAATGTATACTACATCGGCAATCAGCAGGCGGCAAAACTCAGCCCAGGGGAGATCCATTTTTACGACCTCAATGGAGACGAGGTGGAGCTTCCCCTGACCGAGATCACCTGGGACGCCCAGGCGGCGGAAAAGGGCGGATACCAGCACTTCATGCTCAAAGAGATCCATGAGCAGCCCGCCGCCGTGCGGGACACCCTGAACAGTCTGCTGAAGGACGGACGGATCGACCTGTCCGGGGCGGGGCTGACGGAGGAGGTCCTCCAGTCCATCTTGTCCATCCATATCGCGGCCTGCGGCTCCGCCTGGCATGTGGGGGTGGCGGCCCAGTACGTCCTGGAGGAGCTGGCGGAGGTCCCCGTCCGGGTGGAGCTGGCCTCCGAGTTTCGCTACCGCAGACTGCTGCTGGACGAGAGCGCCTTAGTCATCGTCATCTCCCAGTCCGGGGAGACAGCGGACACGTTGGCCGCCCTGCGGGAGGCGAAGCGGCGGGGGGCGCGGACGCTGGCGGTGGTGAACGTGGTGGGCTCCACCATCGCCCGGGAGGCGGACAGCGTGCTCTACACCCTGGCGGGGCCGGAGATCGCCGTGGCCACCACCAAGGCCTACAGTGCCCAGCTCATGGCCATGTACGCCCTGGCGGTGCAGCTAGCCCAGGTGCGGGGGAAACTTGCGGAGGACGAGTATGCGGGATACATTGAGGAGCTGGCCGCCCTGCCGGACAAGATCGCCCGCGTGCTGGAGGACAAGGGCCGCATCCAGTGGTTTGCCGCCAAGTTTGCCAACGCCCGGGACATCTTCTTCCTGGGCCGGGGGGCGGACTACGCCGCCAGCCTGGAGGGCAGCCTGAAAATGAAGGAGATCAGCTATATCCACAGCGAGGCCTACGCCGCAGGGGAGCTGAAGCACGGCACCATCAGCCTGGTGGAGGACAACACCCTGGTGATCGGCGTGCTTACCCAGAGCGAACTGTACGAGAAAACCATCAGCAATATGGCGGAGTGTAAGGCCCGGGGGGCGTACCTTATGGGACTGACCTGTTATGGGCACTACAGCATAGAGGACACGGCGGACTTCACCGTCTACATCCCTAAAACGGCCCCTTGCTTCACCGGACTGCTGGCGATAGTCCCCCTCCAGCTGCTGGGGTATTACACCAGCGTGGCCCGAGGATTGGACGTGGATAAGCCCAGGAATCTGGCGAAAAGCGTCACGGTGGAGTGACCGGGCACGGAGAAGCCATATGCAAAAGGGGTCCGCCGCCGGAACTGGCCGGCCCTTGACCGGGCGGATTCAACGCGCTGTTTCCGAGCTACCGCCACACAGCGCCGCCAAGGTAAACTGCGCCAAATAATCGGAGATGACCTGCTCAAGCCCGCGCCACAGGGAAAGCGTCCGGCAGCGGCCGCTTCGGGGACAGGTATTCCGCCCCGGCTCCAGGCAGGCAACGGGGACCAGCGGTCCCTCCATCAGCTCAAGTATCGGCTTTATCCTGTACTCCTCCGGGGGGCGGTCCAGGCGGTAGCCGCCGCCCTTTCCCCGCGCGGCGGCAAGCAGGCCGCCCTTTACCAGCTCCTTTACCACAATCTCCAGATATTTCTCTGAAATTTCCTGCCGGGCGGCCACATCTTTCAGCGGCACGTAGCCGTCCCCCTGATGCTCCGCCACATCCACCAGGAACCGCAGCGCGTAGCGGCCTTTTGTGGAAATCATCATAAAGATCCCTCCTTGTTTTTCCTATCATACCACAAGGTCGATAGGAATTCAATCCACGTCAATATACCAATTGACAAAGTAGGTTTATAGGTATATAATGGCATCAATCCAAAGAGAGGGGGAGCTTCCCATGAGTTATAAATTTGAGACCTTGCAGCTCCATGTGGGCCAGGAGCTGCCCGACCCCGCCACCGACGCCCGGGCGGTGCCCATCTATCAGACCACCTCCTATGTGTTCCGAAACGCCGCCCACGCCGCCGCCCGGTTCGGTCTGGCGGACGCCGGCAACATCTACGGTCGGCTGACCAACTCCACCCAGGATGTATTGGAGAGACGGCTGGCCGCCCTGGAGGGGGGTGCGGCGGCGCTGGCCACCGCCTCCGGCGCCGCGGCCATCACTTACGTCATCCAGGCCCTGGCTCAGGCAGGAGAGCATATCGTGGCCCAAAAGACCATCTACGGCGGCAGCTATAACCTGCTGGCCCACACCCTGCCCCAATACGGTATTCAGGCTTCCTTTGTGGACGTTCATGACCTGAACGCCGTTACCGCCGCCATCCAGCCCAACACCAAAGCCATTTACCTGGAGACCTTGGGCAATCCTAACAGCGACATCCCCGACATTGACGCCATCGCTGAGATCGCCCACGCCCATGGCCTGCCTCTGGTCATTGACAACACGTTTGGGACACCCTATTTGATTCGCCCCATTGAGCATGGCGCGGACATTGTAGTCCATTCCGCCACCAAGTTCATCGGCGGTCACGGCACCACTTTGGGCGGCATCATCGTGGACAGCGGCAAATTTGACTGGAAAGCATCCGGCAAGTACGCCCCCATCGCCGCGCCCAACCCCAGCTACCACGGCGTCAGCTTTGTGGACGCCGCCGGCCCCGCCGCCTTTGTCACCTACATCCGGGCCATCCTCCTGCGGGACACCGGGGCCACACTCTCTCCGTTCAATGCGTTTCTGCTGCTTCAAGGCGTAGAAACCCTGTCTTTGCGTCTGGAACGTCACGCTGAAAACACCAAAAAGGTGGTGGAGTATCTGGTCAACCATCCCCAGGTGGAGAAGGTCAACCACCCCAGCCTGCCTGAGCATCCTGACCACGCCCTGTATGAGAAGTATTTCCCCAACGGCGGCGCATCCATCTTTACCTTTGAGATCAAGGGCGGGCAGGGGTCGGCCCACAAGTTTATCGACAATCTGGAGATTTTCTCCCTGTTGGCTAACGTGGCGGACGTAAAGTCCCTTGTCATCCACCCGGCCACCACCACCCACTCACAGCTTTCCCCCGAGGAGCTGCTGGATCAGGGCATCAGGCCCAATACTATCCGGCTGTCCATCGGCACTGAACATATCGACGACATCACCGCTGATCTGGAAAAAGGGTTCGCCGCCGCGCAGAAATAAGAGGAGGAATCCGTTATGTCCAACATCTACACATCTGCCGACCAGCTGATCGGCAAAACGCCCTTGCTGGAGCTGACCCATATCGAGAGGGAAGCGGGGCTGCCGGCCCGCCTCCTGGCAAAGCTGGAGTATTTCAATCCCGCCGGGTCGGTAAAAGACCGCATTGCCAAGGCGATGATCGACGAGGCGGAGGCCAGTGGAAAACTGAAACCCGGCTCCACCATCATCGAGCCTACCTCCGGCAACGCGGGAATTGGGTTAGCTTCCGTGGCGGCAGCAAGGGGCTACCGCATCATCCTCACCATGCCGGAGACCATGAGCGTGGAGCGCCGCCAGTTGATGAAAGCCTACGGCGCGGAGCTGGTTCTTACCGAAGGGGCTAAGGGGATGAAAGGGGCCATCGCCAAGGCAGAGGAGCTGGCACAGGAGATTCCCAACAGCTTCATCCCCGGCCAGTTTGTCAACCCGGCCAATCCCGCCGCCCACCGCTCCACTACCGGCCCGGAGATCTGGGCAGATACCGACCGGCAGGTGGACATCTTCGTGGCAGGCGTGGGTACCGGCGGCACCATCACCGGCGTGGGGCAGTACTTGAAAGAGCAAAACCCGGCGGTGAAAGTGGTGGCGGTGGAGCCCGAGGACTCCCCTGTCCTCAGCGGGGGACGCTTCGGAGCCCACAAAATACAGGGCATCGGCGCAGGCTTTGTGCCGGAGGTTCTGGACACCGCCGTTTACGACGAGATCATCCCCGTGTCCAACGAGGACGCCTTTGCCGCCGGACGGCTGATGGGGCGCAGGGAGGGCGTTCTGGTGGGCATCTCCTCCGGTGCCGCGCTCCATGCTGCGGTCCGTCTGGCCAAGCGGCCTGAAAACAGCGGAAAGACCATCGTGGTCCTTTTTCCGGACGCCGGCGACCGCTACCTGTCCACACCGATGTTTGCGGATTGAGCACAGAGGGAGCGCGCCGGCGAAAGCGTCGGCGCGCTCCCCTCGGCAGGCAGCCCTATGGTGCGTTGAACACAAAGGAACGAAAGAAAATCATTCGCGCCGGCGGACTTCTCTTGACAAAGCCGCCCCGCTGTGGTATTGTATGCCCGTGATTAGCACTAGCTAACTGCGGGCATAGCGACCGCTTTTCCTCCCCCAGGGCTCCGTCCCTGGGGCCTCTCTGGGCACAGGAGTTAGCGTATGCTAACAAACATATTTTGCAAAGGAACGTTTGCAAACCCAGCCGGAATTCCCTCATGAGATCGGTGTATTCCTGGGATACCCGCTCCGGGATGTCATCGGCTTTATCGAGAACCGGGGACGGAATTTCACCTGCTGCGGATTCTGGAAATCATACAGCGATCCGGCGGAAGTGGAGGCGCGCTTCGCCTCTTACCGCAGATGTATCCATACCTACGTGAACCTGTACGAGCAGGGAACGCCCATCGAAAAACTGGCCGTATCAGCATAACGCGGGACCGCCCCTTCGCCGCCGGACCGTTTAGATTCGCCCCCGGCGGATTCGCGGAGCTTTACAAAAAGCCCCCCCTGCGCAGGTCGTTTTTGCGTGGGGTCAGCAGATCCTAATTCGAAATGCAGATTTTTCTGAAAAGGGCCTTGACAAGGTTGGTTAGCAGCGGTAAACTAAGACCGATTCGAGGTTAGTTATTGCTAACCTCATTGCAGAGGGAGGCGAAGAAATGATGCCGCTGACAATGGCAAAGGCAGGGGAGACCGCGACCA
>CAJUEC010000032.1 GCA_910585155.1 uncultured Oscillospiraceae bacterium | reverse complement strand
GCCCTTGACCCAGCCCTTCTCGATGACGGTGGTCAGCTCAGCGGCAAACCAGTCGCCGGCGTTGACGTCGCTGAAGTCCTCAGCCTTGTTGATCTCGCCGGGCTTCTCGCTCTCATCAGGCTTCTCGCTCTCGGCGGGAGCCTGACTGGGATCCAGCACCACGCTGTCGGACACGGTGGCCTTCACACAACCGGCCTTGTGGACGCTGGGGTCGCCGGAGGTGTTGGGGCAGTCGGCACCAGTGTGCTCAGCATCACCCTTCACGAAGGTGCAGGCGGCCACGCAGTTGGTCTTGTGATGAGTAGCAGTGTTGGTGCAGCCGGCGCTCATGGTGCACTGGCTCTTGCACGCATTCTCAGTGTGCTCAGCCGCAGGGCAGTTGGCCTCGCCGGTGCACACAGGGGCACTGGGCTCCTCGGACTCGTCGGGATTCTCGCTCTCGCCGGGCTCGGGGCTGGTGCTGGGACTCTCGCTGGGATCGGGAGTGGTGCTGGGACTCTCACTAGGATCGGGAGTGGTGCTGGGACTCTCGCTGGGATCGGGAGTGGTGCTGGGGCTCTCGCTGGGATCGGGAGTGGTGCTGGGGCTCTCGCTGGGCTGCTCGGTACTCGTGCCATCACCGCCAGAGCCACTCTCACCGTTCTCCCCAGTGGCAAAAACCATGGGCACCAGGCTCAGGAGCAGAGCCAGGGCCAGCAGAACAGGCAAAATTCTCTTCTTCATAGTGGTTAGGTTTCCCCCTTACAAACATTTTCGCTAGGTCTGGCCGTCCTCACCCTAAGGACGGTCGCAGCTTAGCAGATCACCCCCGCAATTTCCATTGTATGCACCCTTGGTTACAGCAAACCTACGCTTGGAGTATAACACACAATCCAGTGGTTGGCAACAGCATTTCCCAAAATTTTTGACCGCCCCTGTCGGGAATTTCTGCCGAGGCAGTTAAAAGAAGGCCCCCCCGCCTGCGGCGGGAGGGCCTGGGCGCTGTGCGGGAATTTCCGCCGGGGCGGCGAAAAGAAGGCCCCCCGCCTGCGGCGGGAGGGCCTGGGCGCTGTGCGGGAATTTCCGCCGGGGCGGCGAAAAAATCCCCCGGCCATAGCCGGGGGACTTTTTATTTCTGCGACATTCCAACAATGTACGCCTTGATCAGCGCTTTGATCTCCTCCGGGGTGTAGTGCTCCTTATCCGACGCGGATTCGATGATGTCGATCAGATCATATGCCATAGATTTTTTGATTTCGTTGGATTCCCTGTCTGTAGGCATACCATTACCCCCTTTCTTACTTCATATTATACAGCCTTTCGCGGCCCGTGTCCAGTCCCTTAGACCAGTTCCTCCAGCGCCGCCGCCAGCGCGTCCATGTCCTCCCCGGTGCCCACGCTGATCCTCAGCCAGTCCTCAATTCCCGGCTGGTCCCAGCGGCGCACCAGAATGCCCCGCTGGCGCAGACCCTCCGCCAGCTCCCGGCCCGGACGGCCCGGACGGCTGACAAACAGGAAATTCCCTTGGGAGGGAAGCACAGTAAAGCCAATCTCCTTTAACCTCTTTGCGGCCCGCTCCCTGGTCTCCATCACCCGGGCGCGGACGGCCTGGAACCACGCCTCGTCGCCAATCGCCGCCGTGGCCGCGGCCTGGGCCAGCCGGTCCACCGTGTAGGAGTTGATGGAGTCCCGCACACAGCGCAGTCCGCCGATGAGCCCCGGGTCACCCATGGCCCAGCCCACCCGCAGGCCCGCCAGCGCCCAGGACTTGGAGGCGGTCTGCACCACCAGCAGGTTGGGATAGCGGCCAATCAGCCCCACGGCGGATTGGGCCCCAAAGTCCACATAGGCCTCGTCCACGATGACCACGGCCTCCGGGTTGGCCGCCACAATCCGCTCCACCTGCCCCAGGTCCAGGGCAATGCCGGTGGGGGCGTTGGGGTTGGCCAGAACCACCCCGCCGTTTCCTCCGCACAGCTGCTCCACCGGGATGGAGAAATCCGAATTCATGGGGATTTCCCGATACTTTAAGCCAAAAAAGCTGGCGTATACCGGATAAAAGCTGTAGGTGATCCTGGGGAACACCACCTCCCGGTCCGGGTCAAAAAAGGCCTGGAAGGCGAAGGCCAGCACCTCGTCCGACCCGTTGCCGCAGAATACCTGGTCCACGTCCAGCCCCTCCCGCCCCGCGATGGCGGCCCGCAGCGACCCGCACTCCGGGTCCGGGTACCGGGGCAGCTCCGCCGCCGCCGCGCGCACCGCCTCCAGCACCTGCGCCGAGGGCGGCTCAGGGCACTCATTGGTGTTCAGCTTGATGAATTTGCGGTCCTTAGGCTGCTCCCCCGGCGTATAGGGGACAATGCTTTGAATGCGCCTGCTCCAAAATCGATTCATGGGGCCGTCTCCTCCCGCTTCACTTTTTTGATGGACTTTTCCGCCTTGGCCCGGGGGCTCATCACCTCGTGGCCGCAGCCCAGGCACCTCAGCTTGAAGTCCATCCCCACCCGGAGCACCTTCCACTCCCTGCTGCCGCAGGGGTGGGCTTTTTTCAGCTCCAGAATGTCGCCGGTGCGAATGTCCATGGGCATTTCAGCCGCCCTCTTTCGTCGGATTTTTGATTTTTTCCCAATACGCCCTGGCGGCCTGCTCCGTCTTGTTGGGGCCGAATTCGTAGTAAACGCGGTCCCGAATGGCGTCGGGCAGGTACTGCTGCTCCACCCAGTGGCCGGGGAACTGGTGGGGGTAGAGATAGCCCTGCTCCCGCTCAAACCCCGCGCCGTCGGCGTGGACGTTTTGCAGGTGCCGGGGGTAGCCGCCGGTGCGGCCCGCCCGCACGTCCCCCAGGGCCGCGTCGATGGCGTTGAGCACGCTGTTGGACTTGGGGGCGGTGGCCAGCAGAATCACCGCCTGGGCCAGCGGCAGACGGGCCTCGGGCAGGCCCAGCTGGAGGGCGCTGTCCACGCAGGCCTTGACAATGGCTGCGGCCTGGGGGTAGGCCATGCCCACGTCCTCGCTGGCGGAGCACAGGATGCGGCGGATGGCGGTGAGCATGTCCCCCGCCTCCAGCAGCCGGGCCAGGTAGTGGAGGGCGGCGTTGGGGTCGGAGCCCCGCATGGACTTCATCAGGGCGGAGGCGGTGTCGAAATGCTCGTCTCCGTCCCGGTCGTATCGCATGGCGGACCGCTGGGCCACCAGCCGGGCGTCCTCCAGGGTAACGGTGAGCACATCCTCCCGGACCCGGCTGGCGGTCATCAGCAGCTCCACCGCGTTGAGGGCCTTGCGCACGTCGCCCCCACAGGCGGCGGCCAGATGCTCCCGCACACCGCTCTCGCATTCCGCCTCCACCCCCAGCTCCCGGGCCTGTAGGGCGA
Source organism: uncultured Oscillospiraceae bacterium (assembly GCA_910585155.1). GTDB lineage: Bacteria > Bacillota > Clostridia > Oscillospirales > Oscillospiraceae > Enterenecus. The sequence continues at coordinate 24,135 of CAJUEC010000032.1, read as the reverse complement.
TGCCCCGGTCCACGGCGGGAAGGATGTCCTCCGCCGTGAGCATTTTGAACTCAAACACAGTGGAACGGGACAGGATGGCGTTAAAAATGGTGAAATAGGGATTCTCTGTGGTGGAGGCCACCAGGGTGATCTTGCCGTTCTCGATGAACTCCAGCAGGGACTGCTGCTGCTTTTTGTTGAAGTACTGGATCTCGTCCAGGTAGAGCAGCACCCCGTTGGGGGCCAGCAGGGTGCCCACCTGGTCCATCACCTCCCGGACGTCCGCCAAGGACGCGGTGGTGGCGTTGAGCCGGCGCAGGGCCCGGCCCGAGCGCTGGGCGATGATGTTGGCCACGGTGGTCTTGCCGGTGCCGGAGGGGCCGTAGAACACCATATTGGGGATCTTCCCGCTCTCAATCACCCGGCGCAGCAGGCCGTCCCGGCCCAGAATATGGCTCTGCCCCAGCACCTCGTCCAGGCTCTGGGGGCGGATTCGGTCCGCCAGTGGCTGGTACATACCGGCTCCCCCTTCCCTTTGATCGCATTATTGTACCACACCCCGCCGGGTACTGCAAGCGGGGCTTTTCTTTTTCCCGGCAATGGTGTATAATTCCTCCAACAACCATATAGGAGGAATCGCTATGCTCATTCAAAACGGAACCGTGTACACCGCCGTAACCCCCGATCCCCTCCGGGCGGATGTCTCCATCGAAAACGGCAGGATCAAGGCCATCGCCCCCGGCCTCTCCCCCGCCCCCGGCGAGGAGGTGGTGGACGCCTCCGACCTGCGGGTCTACCCCGGCTTTGTGGACGCCCACAGCCACCTGGCCCTGGACGGCTACGGCATGGGCTACGACAGCATCGATTACAACGAGATGGGGGACATCGTCTCCCCCCAGCTGCGGGGCATCGACAGCTTCAACCCCCAGGACCGCTCCATTGAAATGGCCCGGAGGGGCGGCGTCACCACCGTGGGGGTGGGCCCGGGCAGCGCCAACGTGCTGGGCGGAACCTTCTTCGCCGTCAAAACCTTCGGCAGCTGCGTGGACGACATGGTCCTCCGGGACCCGGTGGCCATGAAATGCGCCTTCGGTGAAAACCCCAAGCGCTGCTACCGGGACAAGGGCAACTCCGCCCGCATGTCCACCGCCGCCAAGCTGCGGGAAGCCCTGTTCGCCGCCCGGGATTACCTGGAGCGGAAAGAGGCAGCCGGGGACGACGTCCAGAAGCGGCCCAAATTCGACCTGAAGATGGAGGCCCTCATCCCAGTGCTCAAGGGGGAGATCCCCCTGAAGGCCCATGCCCACCGAGCGGACGACATCTGCACCGCCATCCGCATCGCCCGGGAGTTCGGCGTAAAGATGACCCTGGAGCACTGCACCGAGGGCCACCTGATCGCCGACATCGTGGCCCGCTCCGGCTGCCCGGTGGCGGTGGGCCCCACCCTCACCCACGCCAGCAAGCTGGAGCTGGCCAACAAGAGCTTTGACACCCCCGGCGTGCTGGCCCGGGCGGGCTGTCAGGTGAGCATCATCACCGACTCGTCGGTCATCCCCCAGCAGTACCTGTCCCTGTGCGCCGGACTGGCGGTGAAGGCCGGGATGGACCCCTTTGCCGCGCTCCAGGCCATCACCATCAACCCCGCCAGGCACCTGGGTGTGGCGGACCGGGTGGGCTCACTGGAGGCGGGCAAGGACGCGGACCTGGTGCTCACCCAAGGGGACCCCATGGTGAGCGACACCAAGGTGGCGGCGGTGTACATCAACGGCCGTCAGGCCGCCGGCTGAAAACGCTCCCGGGCGGGGATATCCCGCAACATATTCCTTGGTCATATGCTCCCCCCTTCCGCCCCACCTAAAACACAGCGCCCCGGCATGGCCTGCCGGGGCGCTGGCATTCACAAACTGTGTCCACAACCGCTTCGGTTCTGAATGCAGACCTTTAAGGAAGCACTGATTCAATCCTTCCAATTCCACCACTTGAGCTGTTCCGAGTCCTCAATCCGGCCCTCGGCCCAGGCCACCGCCAGCCGGTACACATACAGCACACAGCGGTCCACGGTGCAGCCCTGCATGGCGCACTCCTGGGCATAAAGGGCCTCCGGGTCCCTGCCTCTCAGGTCGTCCACCCGCTCAATGCCCAAAGCGTTCAGGTGGGCGGTCATATTTTTCCCCACACCGGGGATCTGGCACAAATCACCCATCCGCTACCCCCGGGAGCACTTCTCCGCGTCGATGGCCAGCACCACCAGCAGCGCCCCCAGGGCATCCCCGGGATCGGGCACGTCGATGACATAGGTGTCGGTCAGGCGAAACAGCTCCTTGGAGATGGCGGCCACCTGCCGGCGCCCATCCCAGATGGCGTAGTCCCACTCCATCCACTCCCCGTCCACCTGCCAGCCGTTAAAGTCAATGGTGAACTGGGGCTTGAACAGCGTGAATTCCTTCTTGATGCAGCCCACATAGCGGTCATAGACGTAGATTTCAAATTGGGGCAGAAAGGTGAGTATCTTCTCCTGAAGTGTGCCGATGTGGTTCCCGTATGCGTCGTTGACATGGAGGCAGTGCCCCCAGCTCAGCTGACCCTCCACGGTGAATACGGTATTGCCCTCTTCGTCGTAGACATCGTAGCTGTCCAGCCATGAGAAAAACCGCTGCTTGAAATTCAGCCTCATTTCAAGCCATCCCCTTCCCGGCTCAGCGGTAGATGGGATACTTCGACGTCAGCGCCGCCACGCCGGCGCGGATGTGATCCGCCTTGGCCTCAAAGTCGGTGGCCGCCAGGGCGATATACTCCGCCACCTGGTCCATATCCGCCTCCACAAAGCCGCGGCTGGTGACGGCGGGGCTGCCCACCCGCAGGCCGCTGGTCTGGAAGGGGGAGCGGGGGTCGCCGGGAACCTTGTTCTTATTGGCGGTGATGCGCACCTCGTCCAGACGGCGCTCCAGCTCCTTGCCGGTGAGCTCGCCCAGGTCCCGCAGGTCGATGAGGGACAGGTGGTTGTCGGTGCCGCCGGACACCAGCTTCATCCCCCGCTTCATCAGCCCCTGGGCCAGAGCGGCGGAGTTTTTCACAATCTGCTGCTGATAGGTCTTGAACTCGGGGGTCAGCGCCTCGCCCAGGGCCACCGCCTTGGCGGCGATGACGTGCATCAGCGGGCCGCCCTGGGAGCCGGGGAAGATGGCAGAGTTCAGCTTTTTGGCCAGCTCCTCGTCATTGGTGAGCAGCAGGCCGCCCCGGGGGCCCCGGAGGGTCTTGTGGGTGGTGGTGGAGGTGACGTGGGCGTGGGGCACGGGGGAGGGATGGAGCCCCGCCGCCACCAGACCGGCGATGTGGGCCATATCCACCCAGAGGTAGGCCCCCACCTCGTCCGCGATGGCGCGGAACCGGGCAAAGTCGATCACCCGGGGATAGGCGGAGGCGCCCGCGATGATCATTTTGGGTTTGCATTCCTTGGCAATCCGCTCCACCTCGTCGTAGTCGATGACGCCGGTCTCCTCGTTCACGCCGTAGGACGCCATCTTAAAATACCTGCCGGAGAAATTCACCGGGCTGCCGTGGGTGAGGTGCCCGCCGTGGTCCAGGTTCATCCCCAGCACGGTGTCACCGGGCTGGCACAGGGCCATATAGACGGCATAGTTGGCCTGGGCGCCGGAGTGGGGCTGGACGTTGGCAAACTTGGCGCCAAACAGCCTGCACGCCCGCTCAATGGCCAGGTTCTCCGCCACGTCCACGCACTGGCAGCCGCCGTAGTACCGCTTGCAGGGGTAGCCCTCGGCGTACTTGTTGGTGAGCACGCTGCCCATGGCGGCCAGCACCGCCTCGGACACAATGTTCTCCGATGCGATGAGCTCGATGTTGTCACACTGCCGCTGATACTCCGCCCGGATAGCCGCGCCCACCTCGGGGTCGTACCGAGACACAAAATCCATATACTCCAAAACCATGTCTGTCTCCGCCTTTCTAATGTTTGGTCCACCCATTATATCCCGTTTTCCCCAAAAACACAACTGGCTGGAAGAAAAAATCAGGGTCGCTTTTTTCGAAAGTTTGTGTTATCCTTACCAATGAGGTGAGACAAATGACGACAAAATCCGACGTGCGGGCCATTGTGGACGCGCTGAAGGAGCTGTACCCCGATTCCCTCTGCTCCCTGCAATATGAGAAGGACTATGAGCTGCTGTTCGCCGTGCGCCTGTCCGCCCAGTGCACCGACGAGCGGGTGAACCAGGTCACCCCCGCCCTGTACGCGCGGTTCCCCACCCTGGAGAGCTTTGCCCAGGCGGACATTGACGAGGTGGGCCAGTACATCCACTCCTGCGGCTTTTTCCGGGCGAAAAGCCGTGACATGGTGCTGTGCGCCCAGATGCTGCTCAGCGAGTACGGCGGCAGGGTGCCCGACACCATGGAGGATCTGCTGCGCCTGCCCGGAGTGGGCCGCAAGACGGCCAACCTGATTCTGGGGGACGTGCACAGCACCCCCGGCGTGGTGGTGGCGGACACCCACTGCATCCGCATCACCGGCCGGCTGGGCCTCACCGACGGCACAAAGGACCCGGCCAAGGTGGAGCAGCAGCTACGCAAGGTCCTGCCGCCGGAGGAATCAAACAACTTCTGCCACCGGATGGTGCTCCACGGCCGGGCGGTGTGCACCGCCCGAAAGGCCATGTGCGGGAACTGCACCCTCGCCCCCTGGTGCAAATACGCCAAAGCCGAATCGGGCAGGCAGACTCCCCCGCCCCTTTAAAAAGAAGCTCCCGGCCGGAATTCCGACCGGGAGCTTCTTTCAGTTCACGTCCTGGTGCAGCTTGGCCGCCGTCAGGGTGTTTTTCATCAGCATGGCCCGGGTCATGGGCCCCACACCGCCGGGAACCGGTGTAATGTACGACGCCTTTTCAGATGCCTCCTCAAAGCACACGTCGCCGCACAGCTTGCCCGCGTCGTTGCGGTTCATGGCCACGTCGATGACCACCGCCCCCTCCTTCACCATGTCGGCGGTGACCAGCCCCGTCTTGCCCACGGCGGACACCAGGATGTCTGCGGAGGCGGCCAGCTCCTTCAGGTCCGGCGTTTTGGAGTGGCACATGACCACGGTGCCGTCGGCGTGGAGCAGGAGCATGGCCATGGGCTTGCCCACGATATTGGACCGGCCCAGCACCACGCACCGCTTCCCCGCCGGGTCGATGCCGTATTTCCGCAGCATCTCCATCACGCCCCCGGGGGTGCAGGGCTGGAACACCGGCTCGCCGATGGTCAGCTTCCCCACGTTGAAGGGGTGGAAGCAGTCCACATCCTTGGCCGGGTCGATGGCCAGCAGCACCTCCTTCTCGTCCAGCCCCCAGGGCAGGGGCAGCTGGACCAGGATGCCGTCGATATCTTCCCTGCCGTTGAGCTCCCGCACCAGAGCCAGCAGCTCCCCCTGGGTGGTCTCCTCCGGGAGGGCGTACTCCTCGCTGTAAAATCCGCACTCCTCACAGTCCCGGCGCTTGCTGGTCACATAGACCCGGGAGGCCGGGTCGTCCCCCACCAAAATCACCGCCAGACCGGGCCGGCGGGCCAGGGCCTCCGCCTCCGCCCGCACCGTCTGCTTCACCTTGGCCGCCAGGGCCGTTCCATCAATCCGTGTCGCCACGCTGCTCCTCCTTTTCCGATTGGGCCTCCTCTGTGGGGGCGGCCTCCTGCTCTTCTCCCGCAGGACCATTTTCCTGTGCGGGACTGTTCTCCTCTGTGGGGTGGCTCTCCTCCGGCTCAGTAGCCGTCGCCGCCGGAACCACGGCCGGCCGGAAGGGCTCCGACGCCGGCCCGGCTGTCCTCCTGCGGTACACGTACAGCCCGATGGCGGCCAGCGCCGACACGATGCCCAGCATCTGGGACGAGCGGATGGGCGTGCCGAAGAAGTACAGGCTGTCGGTGCGCAGCCCCTCGATGGCCGCCCGGCCCAGGCCATACCAGATCACATAGCTGAGGAACATCTGGCCGTTGAATTTCCGGCCCTTTTTCATCAGCAGAATCAAAATGATGAGGCCCAGCAGATTCCACAGCGACTCATACAAAAATGTGGGGTGGACGCCCAGGGTGCCGTCAAGAACGCTCTCATAGGCCAGCTTCGACTCCAGCAGCCCGCCCCACCAGAGCTCGTTGGCGATGGACTCCGAGCACATCCGCCAAGGCAGGTCGGTGACGCCGCCATAGGCCTCCACATTGACAAAGTTCCCCCAGCGGCCCACCAGCTGGCCGATGAGCAGGCCGTAGACGGTGACGTCCATGCCGCTCCAGAAGTCCACGTCCCGGACCTTGCAGTAGATGAGGGCGGTCACCACTGTGGCGACAACCCCGCCGTAGATGGCGAGCCCTCCGTCCCAGAAGGCCACGGCCCGCAGCAGGCTGAAGGAGCCATCCGCGCCGAAGCACACCGAGGGGTTGAAAATCACATAGTAGACCCGGGCGCCGATGATGGCCATGGGCACCACGATAAAAATGGCGTCGGTGATCTTCTCCGAATCCATGCCGAATTTGGGGGCGATGTGAAGCCCATAGGCCACCGCCAGCAGAAAGCCTGCGGCGATGATGACGCCATACCAGTAGATGCTGTGGCCGAACACGGTGAACGCCACCCGGTTCAGCTCAAACTCCAGCCCGAGGCCGGGGAAAAAAACGGTATTTGTCATGGTCATTCCTCTTTTTTATCTGTCGTCATTCCTCCGGAGCGATCACGGACAGGGACATCCGCTCCTCCGTACACCACGTGCGCAGCAGCGCCTCACCGTCGGCCCGCTCAATGCTCTGGAACACCTGGGGGAAGCTGAGGTAGTCCTCGCCCTTGAAGTGGGCCTCGGCCAGCTCCATACAGGTGTCTTCCATGGAGTTCAGGTGGCGCACCATGGCGCCGTAGGCCGCGTTCTTCAGCCGGTCCCACAGCGCGGGGTCAATGCCCTCCGCCGCCAGCCGGGCGGCTTCCTTCAGCACCTCGTCCCGCACCCGCTCCGGGTCCCGGCTCTCCCCCTCCGCCATGATCCAGGCGCAGCCGGGGACGGCGCTGTAATAGCTGCCCAGGGAGCTGTTGAGCAGCCCCTGCTCATACAGCCGGTTATACAGGGGCGCGGAGGTGCTGAACAGCACGTCGCACACCAGCTCCCCTACCAGCCGCTGCCGCAGGCCCTCCCCCGCCGGGGCGGGCGTTCCCTTGAAGCCCAGGGCGAACAGCGGGATGGACACCGGCATAATCCGCCGGGTGTACCGCTCCCCCACCTCAGCGGGCTCCGGCTGGCCCCGGTCTGACGTCACCGCCGAGGAGGGGGCGTCGGGCAGCACCTCCCGGGCGATGTCCGCCACCCGCCGGGGGTCGATGTTCCCCGCCGCGCACAGCACCATGTTGCCCGGCCGGTAAAAGGCCCGGTGGCACTGATACAGGGTGTCCGCCGTGATCTGGGAGATGGATTCCACCGTCCCCGCCACCTTGGTGCGGATGGGGTGATGGACATACATGGCCTCCAGCAGGCGGCTGTACGCCTCGTCGGCGGGGTCGTCCTCATACATTCGAATTTCCTGGGCGATGATGCCCTGCTCCTTGTCCACGCTCTCGGGGGTAAACCAGGGCACCGACACAAAGGACAGCAGGGTGCGCAGGTTCTCCTCAAACCCCCTCACCCCGTCAAAGAAGTACCCGGTCATGGCCCAGGAGGTGAAGGCGTTGGGGTCGGTGCCGTTGGCCGCCATGATCTGGAGGGCGTTGCCGTCCTGGGTGTCAAAGGTCTTGTGCTCCAGGAAGTGGGCCACCCCCGCAGGCGTGTCCAGCCATTCCCCGTCCCCATCCCGGAAGCGGAGGTCCATCCCGCCGTAGCGGGTGGCAAAAAAGGCAAACTGCCTGGCGTATTCCGGGCGCACATCCACGTAGATGGTCAGCCCGTTGGGCAGCACACAGCGGTGGATGGTCTGCCCAAAAGCGGTGTATTCCAGCCGGTCCATCTCAGCCGCCCTCCTTTCCCGTCAGGCGGTAAACGGTGTCCAGCTCCAGCCGCTGGGCCGCCTCCACCACCTGGTCCGCCGTCACCGACTCCACCGCCTGGATCAGCTCCACGCCCTCGCTGGCGCTGTGGAACAGCAGGCGGGTGAGCCGGTCGTCCTCCAGCTGGCCCTGGCTGTCCAGCCTCCCCCGCAGGCTCCCGCCCACCGTGAGCGCGGCGGCGGTGAGCTCCTCCCTGGTGAACTCTCCCCGCCTCACCGCCTCCAGCTGGGCCAGAATGGCCTCCTGGGCCCGGTCGAACTGGGCAAACTCCACGCCGGAGGACACCACCATCAGGCCCTTGATCTTGTCCAGTATGGACGAGGCGTAGTAGCACAGGCTCATCTTCTCCCGCACGTTGACAAACAGCCTGGAATTGGCGCTTCCGCCGTACAGGGCGTTCAGCACCAGCAGGGCGGGATAGCTGCCGCTGGCCATGGTGATTCCGCCGGTGCGAAAGCCCATCGCCAGCTTGCCCTGGGTCACGTCCATGGCGTCGGTCACCGTTCGCACCGGGCCCCGGGGCCGGTCCTCCACCCAGCAATGGACCGGGGCCGTCCGCCCGGTGAGCAGCGGCCCGAAGCTCCGCCGGACGGCGTCCTCCACCCGCTCCGGCTGGGCGGTCCCGCCGTAGTAGAAATTCACCTTTGCCCCCGCCAACAAGGCCTGGTAGCCAGCCCACAGCTTCTCTGGCCCCATGGACCGGGCCTCTTCCGCGTCACCCAGCTTGTCCACCGCGTAGGGCTCTCCGGCGCACATCTCCTGAATGAGCCGGAACAGGGCCCAGCTGCGCTTGTCGTTCACCCGGGCGTGGATGCGGTCGGCCAGGTTCGCCCCCTCCGACGCCACGTACTCCCGGCGGAACGCGCCGTCCTCCTTCACCGGGTCCAGCAGCACCTCCCCCATCAGCGCGGCGGCGGGCTCCAGCACGGCGGAGCCGTCCAGGGCGTACCGGTCATCTATCAGGCTGCACAAAAAGCTGACGCATTGGCTCTCCCCCCGCTGGCGCACCACGGGACCCAGAGACGCGCCGTACAGCGCGTCGGTGGCGGCGGACAGCTGCTCCATGCTGGGGTGGTTCCGGCTGCCCCGGCTGAGCACCTCCGGGATGAGCGCCCCGGCGGTGGCAGTACCGGCGCTGAGGGGGATGGTCAGCGTCACGCCCAGCAGGCCGGTTTTGAACTTGCCGGTCTGGTTGACCGACAGCTCCACCCCGTCCGCCAGCCGTCTCCAATACTCTTGCATAACACTCCTCCTGACTGAGTTATCGGTTATAAATCAGTATTATACATCATCAGCCGCCGTTTGACACCTATAATTTTTCCTGAACTGGTTAATTTTTTTGAAAGGAGGCCCCCGCCGGCGGCGGGGACCTCCTTGGGTCACTGTGCAAACATGGGGGTGGAGAGGTAGCGTTCCCCGGTGTCCGGCAGCAGCGTCACAATGGTTTTGCCCGCGTTCTCCAGCCGTTTTGCCAGCTGGACAGCGGCCCAGACCGCGGCGCCGGAGGAGATTCCCACCAGCACCCCCTCCTGCTGCCCCATCTTCTTGCCCATGGCAAAGGCGTCCTCATCCCTCACGGCGATGATCTCGTCGTAAACGGCAGGATCCAGCACCTGGGGCACAAAACCCGCGCCGATGCCCTGGATCCCGTGCTTTCCGGCGGACCCACCGCTCAGCACCGGGGAGGAGGCAGGCTCCACCGCCACCACCTTTACCTCGGGCCTGCGCCCCTTCAGGTACTGGCCCACCCCGGTGATGGTGCCGCCGGTTCCCACGCCGGCCACGAAGATATCCACCTGTCCGCCGGTATCCTCCCAGATCTCCGGGCCGGTGGACGCCCGGTGGGCGGCAGGGTTGGCCGGATTGACAAACTGGCCGGGCACAAAGCTGTGGGGAATCTCCCGGGCCAGCTCCTCGGCCCTGGCAATCGCCCCCGCCATTCCCCCGGCCCCCTCGGTGAGCACCAGCTCCGCGCCGTAGGCCCTCATCAGCTGGCGGCGCTCCACGCTCATGGTCTCGGGCATCACAATGATGACCCGGTAGCCCCGGGCGGCGGCCACCGCGGCCAGGCCGATGCCGGTATTGCCGGAGGTGGGCTCGATGATCACCGAGTCCGGCCCCAGCCGTCCCCCGGCCTCCGCGTCGTCCAGCATGGCCTTGGCCACCCGATCTTTTACGCTGCCCGCCGGGTTAAAAAACTCCAGCTTTGCCAACACCCAGGCCCCCGTCTGCTCGGACCGCTCCAGGCGCGTGAGCTCCAGCAGCGGCGTATGGCCGATCAGCTGATCGGCAGATGTGAAAATTCGGCTCATCTTGTCTCCTCCCGTCCCCGACGGCCTGCTCCATCGTCAGCCGCCGTTGTACTGCCAGTGTATGGAATTGGTCCCCCAATTATAAGTCCCTCTCCCCGTTTTGTCAATGCCGCGCCCCGCCCAGGCTCCGTATTCTGTTCCTTCGCCGCCGGCGGCCGGTGCGGACTTTCAGCGCAGGCTTCCCCCCGCCTGCCCTGGTTTTCCCCGGAAATTTGAAGATTTCTCCTTGACTTTTCAGCCGCCCTATGGTATAGTATGGCATTGTAAAGTCCACACGCTTTACACAACATCTTGTGGAGGCGGAATTCCATGAAAAATCAGGCATACCGCATGGCCATGCTCTTTGATTTTTACGGCGATCTGCTCACAGACCGGCAGCGGGAATTTTACGACCTCTATTATAATGAAGACCTCTCCCTGGCCGAAATTGCCGAGAATTACGGCATCTCCCGCCAGGGCGTGCGGGACGTCATCGTCCGGGCGGAGGCGGCCATGACGGAGATTGAGGACAAGACCCACATCATCCGCCGCTTTCAGCAGTCCCGAGGCGCCATCGCCGCCATTGACGCCGCGGCGGACCAGCTGCTCCAGGCCGTCAACCGCCGCAGCTACAGCGACGCCATGCTGGATGAGCTGGCCCACACCATCAAAACCAACGTCGCCAAATTGGAGCAGGAGTAACCACTATGGCATTTGAAAGTCTCACCGACAAGCTTTCCGCCGTTTTTAAGCGACTGCGGGGCAAGGGACGTCTGTCCGAGGCCGACGTCAAGGAGGCCATGAAGGAGATCAAAATGGCCCTTCTGGAGGCAGACGTCAACTTCAAGGTAGTTAAGAGCTTTGTGGCCCAGGTCACCCAGCGGGCCGTGGGCCAGGACGTGATGGAATCCCTCACCCCCGCCCAGATGATCGTGAAGATCGTCAACGAGGAGCTCACCACCCTAATGGGGGGGGGCGAGACCAAGCTGGCCATCTCCCCCGCCCCGCCCACCGTAGTCATGCTGGTGGGCCTTCAGGGCGCGGGCAAGACCACCAACGGCGCTAAGCTGGCGGGCTTGATGAAAAAGCAGGGCAAGCGGCCCCTCCTGGCCGCCTGTGACGTGTACCGTCCCGCCGCTATCAAGCAATTGGAAGTGGTGGGCCAGCAGCTGGATATTCCCGTGTTCCAGATGGGTCAGATCGACCCGGTGGACATCGCCCGCGCCGCCGTGGAGCACGCCAAAAAGCACGGCAGCGACATGGTGTTCCTGGACACCGCCGGCCGGCTCCACGTAGACGAGGAGCTGATGGACGAGCTGCGGCGGATCAAGGCGGCGGTCTCCCCCACCGAGATTCTGTTAGTGGTGGACGCCATGATCGGCCAGGACGCGGTCAACGCCGCCAAGACCTTTGACGACGCGCTGGATATCAACGGCGTTATGCTCACCAAGCTGGACGGCGACGCCCGGGGCGGCGCGGCATTGTCCATCCGGGCGGTCACCGGCAAGCCCATCAAATTCGCCGGCACCGGCGAGAAGCTGGACGCAGTGGAGGTGTTCCACCCCGACCGCATGGCCAGCCGCATCCTGGGCATGGGCGACGTGCTCTCCCTCATCGAGAAAGCGGAGCAGAGCCTGGACGCCAAAAAGGCCGCCGAACAGATGGAACGGCTGCGGAAGAACAAGTTCACCCTGGCCGACTTCTACGACCAGCTGGTCCAGCTCAAGAGCATGGGCTCCATGGAGGACATCATGGGGATGCTCCCCGGCATGGGGGGCAAAAAGCTGGACCTCACGGTGGACGAGGGCAATCTCAAGCGCATTGAGGCCATCATCCAGTCCATGACCCCCTTTGAGCGGGAAAACCCCAGCGTCCTCAACTCCAGCCGGAAAAAGCGCATCGCCGCCGGCTCCGGCACCCAGGTGGTGGACGTGAACCGGTTGCTGAAGCAGTTCGACATGATTCAGCAGTTCACCCGGCAGTTTGCCAGCCCCAAGAAGGCCAAGGGCCTGTTTGGAAAGTTCAAGGGCATGGGGATGCCGTTTTAAAAGAGGAGGTATGTGGCATGAGACAGCAGCTGCAAGGCATTGCCCTGATCCTGATCGGCATCCTGTTTACACTGGTCTGCATGATTGATCCCTGGATTCCCATGATTGGCGATGTGGGCCGGGTGATGTATCCCGTGATTGCCGCGGCCGCCAGCATCGCCGGACTTGTGCTGGTATTCAGGCGAAACGCCGATTGATCCCGTTGGTTTACGTCCCTTTTCGGACATTTACCATAAATTACGAATTATTTTGGAGGTGAATATACGATGGTTAAAATCAGACTGCGCCGCATGGGCGCCAAGAAGGCCCCCTTCTACCGCGTGGTGGTCGCCGACTCCCGCTATCCCCGGGACGGCCGTTTCATCGAGGAGCTGGGTACCTATGACCCCCGGCAGAACCCTGCCGCTGTCAACATCGATGTGGAGCGGGCTCAGGCCTGGATCAAGACCGGCGCCCAGCCCACTGATACCGTGCGCGACCTGCTGAAAAAAGCCGGCCTGTAAGGGCGGCGGGAGGCCCACATGAAGGAATTGCTCACTTATATCGCCCGCAGCCTGGTGGACGAGCCCGACGCGGTTTCCGTCTCGGAGTACGAGACGCCCGCCGAGACGGTGCTGGAGCTACGGGTCGCCCCCAGCGACATGGGCAAGGTGATCGGCCGCCAGGGCCGCATCGCCAAGGAGATCCGGGCGCTGATGCGCTCGGTGGCCCAGCGCCAGGGCAAAAAGCTCTCGGTCGATATCGTTGACTAGGGCTTGTTTGAACATTGTCAACACGCCCAAACGGAGGCTCTTTTTCCCTGCTGGGCATGGTTCCAATTTTCAAACAGCGCCTAGAGAAACAGGCGGGGCCGCGCCCCGCCTGTTTTTTGGAGGTATTCCTATGAACGAGTTTCTGGACTGCGGCCAGATCGTCAACACCCACAGCATCCACGGCGAGGTCCGCATCGTCCCCTGGGCGGACAGCCCGGAATTTCTGCGCCAGTTCTCCACCCTCTATGTAGACGGCTCCCCCAGGCAGGCGGTCTCCTGCCGGGTGCACAAGGGCAGCGTCATCGTCCGCTTCGCCGGGGTGGACACGGTGGAGGAGGCCATGGCCCTCAAGGGCAAAACCGTCCAGCTCCGGCGCTCTGACGCCAAGCTGCCCCAGGGCGCCTTCTTTTTGGCGGATATCATCGGCCTGGACGTGGTGGATGAGAACGGCCTGAAGCTGGGCATGCTGAAGGAGGTGCTCTCCCCCTCCCGCCAGCAGGTCTACGTGGTGGCCGGCGAGCGGGAGATCATGGTCCCCGCCGTGCCCGAGTTTGTTTTGGAGACCAATATTGAAGGCGGGTATATAAAAGTGCGCCTGATCGAGGGAATGTAAGAAGCTGTACCAATAGCCGAAGTACGCAGACTTGCAAGGAAAAATTGCCGCCGACAAGGCAAAAAATCGCAGGAATACTTTGTGTATTTCAAGATTTTTTAACGCAGTCTGGCGGCAATTTGGGCCGCAAGGATGTGTGCTGGGGTCTATTGGTACAGCTTCTAAAGACGCACACAGTACGCCCCTACACAAAGGAGGCACGCCCTATGTACCGCATCGACATTATGACCCTGTTCCCCGACACGGTGGGGGATGTGCTGTCCGAGTCCATCCTGGGCCGGGCTCAGGAGCGGGACATCCTGCGCATCGACGCCCACCAGATCCGGGACTATACCTTAAATAAACAGAAGCAGGTGGACGATTACCCCTACGGCGGGGGCCGGGGGGCGGTGATGCAGGCCGACCCCCTGTACCAGTGCTGGGAGCACATCCGTAGCCGGTATGACACGCAGTCCCACACCATCTACCTCTCCCCCTGCGGAAAGACCTTTACCCAGGCGGACGCCAAGCGGCTGGCCTGGGAACATGACCACCTGATTTTGGTGTGCGGCCACTATGAGGGCATTGACCAGCGCTTCATTGACGCGTGCGTGGACGAGGAGATCTCCCTGGGGGACTTCGTGCTCACCGGCGGAGAGATCGCCGCTATGGCGGTGGCAGACGCGGTGTGCCGCCTGGTGCCCGGAGTACTGTCCGATCGGTCCTGCTACGAAAACGAGAGCCACTGGGACGGCCTGCTGGAGTATCCCCAGTACTCCCGGCCCGAGGTGTGGCACGGAAGATCGGTTCCCCCGGAGCTGCTCACCGGCGACCACGCCAAGGTGGCGCGGTGGCGCCGGAAGCAAAGCCTTCTGCGCACCCGGCAACGGCGGCCCGACCTGTACGAAGCACTGGACCTGTCCTCCAAATCAGATCAGAAGCTGCTGGCGGAGCTGGAGCGGGAGCAGTCCCGCCCTCCCCTGCCCCGGCCGGTGGCGTGCCGCCCGGCGGAGGAGGGGGACATCCCCGCCATCCAGTCCATCATTGCCCAGGCCCGGGCCTGGATGGACGCCAACGGCATCGACCAGTGGACGGAGGACTACCCCGTGGCGGAGGACTACTGGAACGACATGTCCCGGGGGGAGTGCTATGTGCTCACCTGCGGCGGGGCCGTGGGGGCGGTGTTCACCCTGTACACCCGCCCGGAGGCCGGCTACGCCGCCATCACCGACGGCAAATGGGCCGGGGGTGAGGAGCCCTACGCCTCTGTTCACCGCTGCGCTGTGGCGGCCCGCTGGATGGGCTCGGGCCTGTCTGGGGAGATGGCCGCCGCCTGGGAGGCTCTGGCCCGGGGCATGGGGCTGAGCTGGCTGCGGATCGACACCCACAAGAAGAACAAGGCCATGCTGGGCCTGCTACGCAAATCCGGCTTCCAGTACCGGGGAAACGTGCTGGTGGACGCGGCGCCTCCCCACGACCCCCGGCGGGTGGCCTATGAAAAGCGGCTGAAACTTTTGTAAAGGTTTTATGAACCGCTCCCTTCCCCTTGACAATCCTTGGTGGCATGATATAATCTGGTTTAGATTATTAGATGAGAGGGTTGTTTTATGAGTTTTTCCATCATCGTCGACAGCTGCTGTGACCTGACCCCTGAAATGCGGGCCGACCCGGTGTTCCGTTCCATTCCGCTGACCATCCACGTGGGCGGAAAGGACTATGTGGATGACCAGACCCTGGACACCAGTCTGCTCATCTACGCCATGGATCAGAGCCCCGAGGCGTCCTCTTCCTCCTGCCCCTCCCCCGGCGATTATCTGGACGCCTACCGGCAGGCCGAGGGGGACATCTATGTGGTCACCCTCTCCGCCCTGCTCAGCGGCTCCCACAACAGCGCCTGGCAGGCCAGACAGCTGTTTCTTGAGGAGCAGCCGGAGCGGAATATCCACGTGTTCAACTCCTGCTCCGCCTCTGCCGGTGAGGTCCTGCTGGCCCAGCGGCTCTACCAGCTGGCCCAGTCCGGTCTGCCCTTTGCCCAGGTCGTCTCCCGGGCGCAGCAGACCATATCGGAGACAAATACCCTCTTTGTCCTGGAAAACCTGGACAATTTGAGAAAAAACGGCCGGCTCACCCGGGTGCAGGCCATGCTCACCGGCGCTCTGCGCATCAAGCTGCTCATGGGCTCCACCCCCGAGGGTGAGATCTGCAAGCATGGGCAGGCGCTGTCCATCAAGCAGGCTCTGACCAAGCTGGTGGAGCTCATGGCCCTGGACCAGCGGCACAAGGGGAAAACGCTGTATATCGCCCAGTGCCTCTGCCCCGACCGCGCCCAGCAGCTCTGGGAGCTGGCAAAAAAGGCCTGCCAATTTGACCGGGTCGTCATCACCGCCACTCGGGGGCTCAGCTCCTACTATGCCAACAGCGGCGGCGTGATCGCCGCTTATTAATGGGAGAGCTGCCATGATGCACGCCAAGCTATCCCTCAAAAAGGACCTGATTGGCCCCATTCTCGACCTGGGTGGCGGTGGAGAGGGCGTCATCGGGCGCATCTACGGCCAGCAGGCGGTGGCCATCGACAACCGGCAGGAGGAGCTGGATGAGGCTCCAGACGGCCCCAAAAAGCTCCTGATGGACGCCTCCGCCCTGGCCTTTGCCCCCGGCGAGTTCTCCCACGTCACCGCGTTTTTTTCCCTGATGTACATGCCCTCGGACATTCAGGGCCAGGTTTTCGCCGAGGCCGCCCGGGTGCTGTGTCCCGGCGGCTGCCTTCACATATGGGACACGGACATCGACTCCGCCTTCCCAGACCCCTTCCTGGTGGAGCTGGACCTTGACGCCGCCGGTCAGCCCCTCCGCACCTGTTATGGAATCATCCAGGAAGACGCCTTCCAGGATGCCGACCGCTTCATCCGCCTTGCCCAGGCGGCGCGGCTCCGGCTGGCCGCTCACCAACGGCACAGCGGCTGTTTTTATCTCCGTTTCGTCAAGTAACGCCTTGTGATGGGAGGAGCTTTCATTGGACCTCACCGACATCCGCGACGTCAAAGCCCTGTTGGCCCGCCATGGCTTTCGGTTCTCCAAATCTATGGGGCAGAATTTCCTCATCGTCGACTGGGTCCCCCGGCAAATCGCGGACGCCGCCGGACTGGACGAGCGCTGCGCCGTGCTGGAGATCGGCCCGGGCATCGGCCCCCTCACCCAGCAGCTGGCCCCTCGGGCGGGCCGGGTGGTCGCAGTGGAACTGGACAGCGCCTTGCTCCCCATCCTGTCGGAGACCCTGGCCCAGTTTTCCAACGTGGAGGTCATCCCCGGCGACATCATGAAGCTGGAGCTGCCCTCTCTCCTGGCCGACCGGTTCTCCGGCTTTTCCGTAAAAGCCTGTGCCAATCTCCCCTATAACATCACCACCCCGGTGCTGAGCAGACTGCTTGAGAGCGGCTGTTTCCAGTCCATCACCGTCATGATCCAGCGGGAGGTGGCCCAGAGAATCTGCGCCGCTCCCGGCGATTCCGAATGCGGGGCCTTCTCCCTGTTCTGCCAGTACCATGCCCGGTGCGAGCTTCTCTTCGAGGTGCCCCCCGACTGCTTCCTCCCCGCCCCCAAGGTCACCTCCGCTGTGGTCCAGCTCACCCCCCACGCCGCCCCTCCTGTGGAAGGGGACCGGGACGCCATTTTCGCTGTGGTGAAGGCCGCCTTTGCCCAGCGGCGCAAGACCCTGCTCAACGCCCTCTCTGCGGCCTATGGAAGCCGGTTCTCCAAAGAGCAGCTGCGGCAGCTGCTTTTGGACTGCGGGCTGTCGGAGACCGTTCGGGGGGAGCGCCTGGGGCTGGAGCAGTTTGCCGCTTTGGCCCAGAAGCTCCAATAAATCAACCCTCCTCTACATAAAAAATCCGCCATGTCACATTGACAAGGCGGACGCACATTGCTATAATGACAATAGAGGGGCGTTGCTACGGCGGTCAGCCCCTTAACAAACAGTTAAACTATGTTAGCCGTCCGGGTGCCACCGGGCGGCTAACACACTTTTGGGGCTATGTAAATCATCAGCGCAAGCGCGACGATAAACCATACCACGATCCGCAGAGCTTCCGCCCCGCGTCCGTTTCCCATCCGCAATCACCTCCTCGGCACAAGCTGCGCCCACTCGTTCTCCCCACAAAGCCATAGGCCGGCTTTGCGGAGGCCCATATGAGGAAGTGGCTAACCGCCTTTATGTAACAGCGTCCTTCTAAGCCACAGTATTCCAGTGACGCCGCGCATTGTCAAACTCTGCCGCCCTCCGGGGCGGCGTTTTGCTGCCCTCCCGCGGTCAGATCACCCGATACCTGGGCCGCTCTCCGCTGCACAGCAGGTGATCCAACCAGTCGAAGCCCACGATCACCGGCCCCGCCAGCAGGCACCACAGCGCCGTGTACAGCGGGCAGATCTGCCCCAGCACGTTGCCCCACTGCCCGGAGTAGTCCCAGATGCCCAGCCCCAGCCAAACGTTGAGCACCAGTCCCGCCAGCAGTTCCCCCGCAGTGATCACCAGTCCGCCCAGCGCCGATTGCACCCACAGGGGCAACGCCCAGGGAAACCTCTCATTGGCCAGGTCCAGCGGCACGCACAGCGCCGCCGCCAGCACCATCATGGTCCAGTGGGTATGCCCCCGCCAGACCACCTCCAGCACCCCGTACAGCACCCCGCCGCACAGCCAGCGCACAAGATGCCCCTGCCAGTTACACATCATCTCCGCCTCCCGCCGCGCTCAGAATTCCCGCCATGCGCCGCGCCAGATCCTCCGGCAGGGCCGCGCCGTACACGATGCCCGCCAGCTCCTCCAGCACCGCCCGCATGATCCAGGCGTTGACGTGGTTGCAGTAGGTGCGGTGGTAGAACACGTGGGCCGTGGCCGCCTGGGCCAGGGCGGCGAACTCCGCCGCCGGATACATCCGGCACAGCTCGCCGTCGGCGTGGTAGGGCACCGCCGCCGCTCCCTCTTTCACGGTGGCGTACTGCGCCATGATCTCCGTCTGGTCGTGCTCCGTCAGGCTGTAGTGCCCGCCGCCCACGTCCACCCCGGCGTAGATGGCGGCGGAGCAGGCCGCGCCGATCTCCTGGCGCTTGGCCTCCCGCACCTGCTCCACGTCTCCCCAGTCCCGGGGCGGCGTGACGCCCGTCTCCTTCATGCGCAGCTCCCGCACGCTGTCCCTGCGGATGATGTTCAAACCCATTACTGGAACCCTCCCTGTACCGATGTGATGTAGCCGCCCAGGCCGCTGGAGCCGCGCTCCACCTCCAGGCGGAAGTTGAAGGCAAAGCCGTTGGCGGCGGTCTCGTTCTCAAAGACGTGGTTCATGCCGGCGCGCACGGCGGCGGTGCAGTCCTCCCACACCGGGGTCTCGTCGTTGGCGCTGTTGGACACCTCCACCTTGAAGTCCGCATCCGCCGGAATGGACCCGGACACCGCCAGCACACACACGGCGATGGGCCCGTCGGCCTCCATGGACTGCTCCAGGGTGACGGAGGCGGCGGTCACCCGCTTGGTGAAGGACAGGCTGTGCACAGCGGCAGAGGCGCCGTCGGAGGCGGAGATGGACAGGGTGTGCCTGCCGTTGAGCAGCCCCATAAAGTCCAGGCCGCCCAGTGTAAAGCGCTCCTCCTTCCCAAGCTGGGCCGCAAAAGTCCGCAGGGTTCCGCCGTCCACCAACTCGGTGATGGTCACCTCGTCCCCCTCCTGGTCGGTGACGGAGTAGATCAGCTCAAAGCCCTCGCTCCTGGTGCCCAGATCGGTGTTGGCGGGGTACTGGCAGGAGATGGCCGGGGGCGTGTTGTTGTTGACCTGCCGGGTCTCGGAGACGGCGAACCCGCTGTAGGCGTTGGCGGTGTCGAAGGCCCGCACCCGGTAGGCCACCGACAGCCAGCCCTTGACAATCGCGTCGGCGAAGCTCAGCTGGTCCCCGCTGTAGACCACCGCCCAGTCTCCGCCGCCCACCTGCCGCTCCAGGCTGTACCCGGCCAGGTTGTTCTCCCCGTCGGAGGACGCGCCCCAGGAGACGGTGAGCGGCTGGCCCCCCTGGACCGCCTCCGGCACGGTGATGCCCCCGGGGACGGTGGGGGCGGTGTTGTTGGTGACGGCCACCTGCCCGCTGGTCCGGTAGGCGGATTCCAGCCCCTCGGCATCGTAGGCCTTGACCCGGTACATCACGCTCTGGGTTCCGAAGGGCACGATGTTGGCGGTGCTGGTCCCGCCGCCCTGGTAGATCTGGGCCCAGGTGGAGCCGCCGTCGGTGGACCGCTCCACCTTGTAGCCCTCCAGGTTGTTCTCCCCGTCGGTGGCGGTCCCCCAGGAGATGGTGACGGTGGACCCGCCGTTGATCTGCGCGGGCACGGTGATGGAGGAGGGCACAGCCGGGGCGGTGTTGGTGGTGATCGTGCCGTCATCGTTGACGGAGAGGTTAGCGGGAAGAGTAAAGGCAGAGCGATAACAATAATCTGTTTGGCTTGATTGGATATAAGTGAAATTGCCTTTGGTATTGGCGACGAACACACAGCCAGTATTACCTTTAAGCGGAGATCGGGTCCATTGAGCCACAGCAGCGCCATTCATGTGGCATATTTTGAGCGTGCTTGCAATTGAAAGATTTGTACCCTCAATGTTTAGATTAGCATGGACATGGCTCAGCTCCGTGGCAGACAGCAGAAATATGGATCGTTCTAGGGTAGAAAGGCTGTCATTTCCGTTGCCAGGGGTAAAATAAAATCTGGTTGTACCCATGGCTAACTGGATATCGTCATCCAGCATATTCTTATAAGTTCCGTTGAGGCAGCTATCAACAAAGCTGTTGTTGTAGGTGTTGACAACATTTTCGCCTACCTTGGATTTCCATTGGCCTTTAGCATAGCCCCCCTTGCGAACCAGCAGCGTCCGCCCCGCCCCGTTCAGCACACTTTCATAGTCATGCTTGGCCACATAGAACTCCACAGGCGAGCCGTTTTCGTTGAGCTTAACAACACTCCCCACCGCCTTGCTCCCCAAGTTCACACTTGCCATACCGAATCCCTCCCCTCATCAAAATTCTAGCCGGGCATAGGCCGCGTTCCACACGCCGGTGACCGCCAGCCCCGTCAGGCTCTCGAAGGTCGCCGTGTACGGGTTGCCCGACACCTCCGTGTTGTACATCAGCTCCAGCAGCGCCAGCCGGGCGTCCAGCCCCGCGTTCAGCCCCAGCAGGCAGGGGTGGGCCTTGGGGTCCCCGTCGTGGTCCTGAACGGCCCCGGCCAGCTCCTGGTGGGTGACCCAGGCCCCCGCCGGGTAGTCCAGCTTTGCCCCGGCCTCCGGCCCGATCTCCATCACCACCGGGTAGCGCTGCACGCACCCGCCGTATTGCAGCGGCACCGCCGTGTCCGGGCAGTCGCTCAAATCCCCGTAGAGGATCAGCGCCTCCGCCCCCTCCGCGCCGATGGCGAACACGCCGAACTCGTTGATCTGGAAGGGCTCCTCCGGCGCGCCCTCCAAATCGGAGCGGTACTCGATTTCCAGGCTCACCGCGCAGCCCTGCCGCACCGGTACGGTGGACGCGGCCCTGGTCCGGGAGTTCACCAGCCCCGCCAGCGTCCGCCGGTCCGCCTCCTCCGGCAGCACCCCGGAGCCCACCTCCACCCGGGTGATCTCCAGCTCGCCGCCCTGGGCGAACAGCTTGGCCTGGAACTCGAACCCGGCCTTTGTCATGTAAACGCAATAGCCCATCGTTTTATACCTCCTCTGCCGCCGCCACGGGCAGCGTAATGGTGCTGCGCCGCGTCCCCAGCAGGGTGGCGGCGTGGGAACTCTCCGCGGGCAGCCGGGGCCGGAACGCGGGCGGCGCGCCCCGCCCCACCCGCGGGCCCAGCGCACCCAGGATGGGAACCCGCGCCAGCACGGGGATCACCAGCCCCCAGCCCAGATGGGCGGGCATGATCTCCCCCAGCCGCCGCTTCAGCGCCTCCACCCCGGCGGGCAGCTTTCCGCCGGAGTCCACCTCCAGCTCCACCCGGTACTCCCCGAAGATCTCTACCACCTTCACCGACACGCCCAGCAGCGTCTCCGCCACCGCCTTGTCCACCGGGCGGCGGTCATAGCCCGCGATGAGCACCCGGACGGTGCCCGGGCCCTTCCACAGCGGGGTGACTCGGACCGCCCCCACCCCGTCCACGCTCAGCACCCACTCCCGGTAGTGCCCCACGTTCCCGCTGGTGGAAGGGCGCTTTCGCTTCTCGTCCAGCCGCTCAAACAGGGCCTTGTCGCTCTCCGGGTCCGCACCGCCCTGGGCGGGGCCCGCCTCAACGCGCTCCAGCCCCGGGACGGCGCGCAGCAGCTGGAACGCCATCCCCTCCGTCAGGTTGTACCGCTGGCCCGGCTGCGCCGCCCGGAGCAGGCCCTCCCCCCTGCCGTCCCGGATGGTGAGCTCCGCCTCCAGCCGGAACTCTAATCCCCCGGCGAAAAACGCCGTGCCGGCGGGCACCGTCACCCCGTCCCGGCCAAAGGCGGTCAACGTGGCCTCCGCCCGGGCCCCCTCCCGGCGGCTCAGGGTGAACAGCCGGGCATGCTCGTCCAGATAATGCCCGCTGTGCTCGTTGACGTAGAAAGCGTCGATGAGCTCTCCCAGCGTCATCAGCGCCCGCCAGATCTCAAAGGCGACGGGCGCGGCCTGGTCATAGGCATAGGAGCCCTCCCGGGTCTGAAGCTCGGTGTCCATCCGGCTCAGAATGCGCTCCAGAATGGTCTCCGGCGTCAGGCTGTCAAACAGCGGCATCAAAGCTCACCTCCCCGTAAATGGTGACCGCCTTCCCCCGCACCGTCAGCTTGGCGGCCTGGAAGCTGACGGTGATGTCCTTCACCGCCGTGATGTAGGGATTCACCAGCAGGCATTCCCGCAGATAGCGGGGGGCCTCGGCGGTTTTGACGCAGTCGCTGTAGGCCTGGCCCACCAGGCTCTCGAACTCCGAGCCATAGGCCCAGGTGTAGATCTCATAGCGGCAGCGGGGCGTGCGGATGGCCTTCCAGATCCACACCTTGACGGCCTGTCTGATGTGCAGCCTGCCCATATCGGGCGTCTGCTGGATGTCCATAAATTCGCGGCGGTCCAGCGTATAGCTGAGCGTGACGGTGACGGCGGCGAAGTCCAGCCCGTTTTCCATCTCCCCCTCGTCCAGCACGCGGGGCCCGGTCCCTAACCTTGACATACCCCGGCAGGAACAGCCCCAGCAGGGTCATCTGCCGCCGGGTCAGTTCCTGGTCGTCCTGCTGGTGGTAGGGATCCACCTCCACGAAGGTGGTCAGGGTGAATTGGGGCCGCAGCTCCACCGCTCCGCAGGCGGCGTTGGGATAGAACTTGCCGCCGGAGATCTCCAGCAGATTGCTGGGCCGCTCAAAGCCGCTGGGCGTAAAATCCCGGTACAGCTTTTCCCCGGGAAATGCCTTCTCCACCAGCGCTGCGATGGCGTCGGCGATGTCGTTGTTGGTGATCATAGGTCATCCCTCCAACATGATAGCTACAAGCTTTATAAAAATTTCCGCCCATCACTGGACAGGAATTTTCGTTATTCGCTTTTGGCAATAGTGGTGACGTACCCAAAGATTAGCCTTTTCATCTCTTCCTTGGTATACTTCTCCTTAGCCGGGTCCTTGTCGATGATGGCAAATAAATCAAACGCCATAGCCTTACGGGTATCCTGTCTTTCTGTTTCGGTTTCCATCTGTTTTTTCCTCCTTTTGGGGTATGTACCCCTGTCAAGAGGTTTTTCAAAAAAGTTTTTCTGCCTCATTCCTTCCAGCACAACTTTCTTCCCGCCTGTTTAGGGCTTGTTTGAAAAATGTCAACATACCCAATCGACGGGTCTTTTTCCGGCATACGGCGTTGATTTGACTTGAAATGCACAAAGTATTTCTGCGCCAAATCGCCTTGCCTGACGAAAAAATCCCTCACCGCTGGGCACATTGCCATTTTTCAAACAAGCCCTAGGCGGCATTTGTTTTTCCGTCAGTCTGTATTCAGTTTACAAGGTTCATAGCGCCGAGCCATTGTGCGCTAGGGCTCCGCCGCCCGCTCCAGCCCGCACTCATTGAGCCGGCCTGTCAGCTCCCCCGCCGGGGTCTCCATCCCACTGGGGTCTCCATCCCACTGGGGGATTTTTTCGTGCCGGGGGACCGCCTCTCCGGCCCCATTGTTCTGACAAGTATCTTCCCTTGCCTTCTTTTTCTGTTCAATTGCTCAGCGCCTCCCAGCTATGAATCGAGCGGGCAGCGTCCCCTCCTCTAGGCATGGAACGTAACATGTACTCACTTGGGAGCTGAGAGGGAGAGATGGAACAGAAGGAAGCAAAGCTTTTCAGGCCCGCACACAAGCTTGCAGGAACGAATATGTTGTACGAAGGCGTCCAACACACAATTTTTTTATGTGGTTATCCCATTTAATCAGCCAGACGAGAAAGAGATACCGCCAGAATCAGA